>CALUGA010000001.1 GCA_944320105.1 uncultured Prevotella sp.
TATCGTCAACCTATTGGGTGCAATTGCTGCATACTGTTGCTTTCCGAAAAAGCCGTGTATCAATGTTACGAGAACTCCTGATACACAGCTCGCTTTGTTTTGAATTCGTCGAACTCACGTTATAATTACAATAATTATAAGGTAGAGAATGCTGAACTTAGGGCAGGAAAGGCTTGGGCGTTTGTGGTCATGTGTACTCTCGGCCTTGTTGTTGTCATGGTAGTCTGGCTTTATTTCAGGCATCTACAGGTGTCGCGCCGCCAGGCTAAGGAGCGCGAGCTACGCTGGATTTCACTTCAGCACGACATGCAGGAAGTGAGTGAAGCCAGCATCAAGGAGAAAGAGCGGAAGATAGCGATGCTTGAAGTGGAGCTTGAGGAGGCAAAGGAGCAAAGCGAAGAGCAGCTGGCACAGTTGGTGCAACAGAAGAAACAGTTGGAACTGCTTGTGTCGATGGCGAACCAAAAGCGGGAAATGAGCGATGCTACAAAAAAGCGGATAGTGACTTCTGAGGTGTATGCCAATGTGCATCGGATGGCAAAGGAGAATCGTATATTGTCGTGTAGTGACTGGGAAATGGTGGATTCATTCGTCAGAGAGCTTGTGCCAAACTTCAATAATGATATATATTGCATAAGCGAGATAAGCGAGCAGGATTACAGACTTTGCCTTTTGATGCGTCTGGGAGGTCTTTCCGGCAAGGAAATGGCTATACTACTGGGACGTACAGACGGCGCTGTCTCCAAGGCAAAAAGGAAATTGCAGGAAAGGTTTCTTGGCGGAGACCATGACAACAAGAACTTGGAGAACTTTATCTTGCCATTGTAATGTGTTGAGAAACAAGATGTTTCTTTCTGTGGTATAGCGGTTGAATAAGTATTGAACGCGCGAATTCAATTTAAATTCAATCGTTTTTCTGTGTAACCTTTCTTTTGTTTCATACTTTTGCATCGTAAAAATTTATTGTTGACTTAAATTTTTATGAAGATGAAACAGAAGCATTTGTTTGTACTAGCTTTGCTTTTATTTGTCGCGTTTTAAATAAAAGCAGGAATTTTGGAACTCTCTCAACCATGTAGGGAGGGAAGCGCGGGTCACCCGCGCGCCTTGGCTTGTGGGCGTGTCTGGGCGGTGCTGATGAGGTTGTGGTGCCGTTTGCCAGTTCGTCAGCCATGGTTTGGCGCAAGTGGTTGGCCATGAACGCTCTGCGAGGCTGCTTGTGATGTGAGGCCATTGGTAGCCGTTCTGCTTGCCGTGTCGGTGATGTGGGTGCTTTCCACGGTCGGCAGCGGTTGGCGATGGCTGTTCCTTTTGTTTCTCGTCGCCGCCCTCGTGGCGTCGCTCGTGCTGCTGCTGAGGCCGTCGGCCGCCACTGGGGGAGTGTTGCGCGAGAGCCGCGTGGGGCTGTTCATGGATGTGGTGTTCATGGCCGTGACGTTCCTGCCCTTAGCCTCTGATGGCTGGTCGGGGCTGGTTGGAATTCCCGTATGGGCGGCTGTATTGTGGTCTTTGCCGTTTTTGGCCGACGCAGCCCGCTTTGTTTTCGAGCCAAGTTCACGCTTGAAGCGGTGACGGCAAGCGCCCCGCGGCGTGCCATTCGCCGTTGACGGGGCGCGTCCCCGGGCCATGGCGCTCTGTTGGTAAGGCACAATGGGAGTGTTGTGCGGCGGCAGGAGCGGTGGCGTGTCCCGGGTGCAATGGCCTTTGGCGGGGGCTCGCGCCGTGTCGGCGGTGCCTGCCTGACAATTAAGCCGCGCGCCGCCCGGCATCGTTTGGTGCCGGGCGGCGCGTGTTTGTTGCCTTTGCTGACCTTTGTCACTTGTCGGCTGCGGGCGTGAGCATGTCTGTGGTGAGGGCTTTGGCGTGGCTTTGGCCACGGCGAGTCCTGCCGGACGGTGTGCCGGCGTTCGCAGTGCGGCTTCCACATTGGCCGCCTGCGGGCCCTCAGGCGTGGCGCTGCTGTCAGTCAGCCGCTAGTATCTGGGCGGCGTGGTCCTTCACCTTTATCTGCTTGGGGCCTATTATCCGTTCCACAGTGCCGTCCTCGCCTATGATGAACGTGGTGCGGAACGTGCCGAAATACTTGCGCCCGTACATCGACTTTTCGCCCCAAACGCCGAACTCCTCAACTAATTTCTTTTCCGTGTCGGCTATGAGCGGGAAGGGCAGCTCGTGCTTGGCAATGAACTTCTGGTGCGATTTCTCGTCGTCTACGCTCACGCCCACCACCTCGTAGCCGGCCGCTTTCAGTTCTTGGTAGTTGTCGCGCAGGTTGCAAGCCTCGGTCGTGCAGCCCGAAGTCATGTCCTTTGGGTAGAAGTAAAGGGCCAGCTTGCGCCCCGCGAAGTCGCTCAGCCTAAGCTCGTTTCCGTTCTCGTCGCGCCCCAGCAGTTCCGGGGCCTTGTCTCCTTTTTGCATATCTTGTGGTTTTGGTTGTGGCAATATGAACAGTGCTGTTTGCAGTACATTTCTCTTTGCAAAGATACACCATTGCCCGCTAACCCCCAAGCCGGGGCGCGCTTTTCTTGCCTTTGTGGCCGAAAATGCGTAACTTTGCGGCATGAAACTGAAACAGCGCGACCGGCAGATCCTTGCCATTGCCCTGCCCTCGATAGTGTCTAACATCACCGTGCCGCTCTTGGGGCTGGTCGACGTGGCCATAATGGGCCACGTGGGCGATGCCGTCTACATAGGCGCGATAGCCGTGGGGGCCATGATATTCAACCTCGTTTACTGGATATTCGGTTTCCTGCGCATGGGTACGAGCGGCATGACGTCGCAGGCCTTGGGCCGCCGCGACTTGCAGGAGGTTACGCTCCTGCTTGCCCGCTCGCTCGCCGTGGCCATGGGCGTGGCCCTGCTGCTGCTCCTCCTGCGCGAGCCTCTGCTGTGGCTGATGCTCCTGCTTATCAAGCCCACGCCCGACGTGGCCCCGCTGGCGGCCCGCTATTTCCACGTGTGCGTGTGGGGCGCGCCCGCCATGCTGGGCCTCTACGGGCTTATGGGATGGTTCATAGGCATGCAGAACACGCGCGCGCCGATGCTTATCTCCATCATGCAGAACGTGGTGAACATAGCCGCCAGCCTGCTGCTCGTGGTTGTGGGCGGACTGAAGATAGAGGGCGTGGCCTTGGGAACGGTCATTGCGCAGTGGGCGGGCTTCCTCGTGGGCCTATGGCTGCTTGCCTTGCGCTATGGCAGGCTGCGCAGGCACTTCCGCCCTGGCGGCGTGCTTGTGCGCGGAGCCATGGCCCGCTTCTTCACCGTAAACCGCGACATATTCCTCCGCACGCTCTGCCTCGTGGCCGTAAACCTCTACTTCACCTCGGCAGGGGCGAGACAGGGGGCGGTGATACTGGCGGTGAACACGCTGCTCTTGCAGCTCTACCTGCTCTTCTCTTACGTCATGGACGGCTTTGCCTACGCAGGCGAGGCCGTTTGCGGCAGGTATTACGGTGCGCGCAACAGGGTTGCTTTCGGCGACACGCTGCGCCGCCTCTTCTTTTGGGGCGGGCTGATGACGGTGGCCTTCACCGCCGTCTACGCCATCGGCGGCACGCCGTTCTTGAGGCTGCTCACCACCGACGAGAGCGTCATCCTGGCCTCGGCCGAATACTTTCCGTGGGCGGTGGCCATACCGGCGGCGGGTGTGCTGGCCTTCATCTGGGACGGGGTGTTCGTAGGCATTACCGCCACGCGGGCCATGCTCTTGTCGCTCGTGGTGGCCGCTGCGGCCTTCTTTGCCACTTACCTTGCTCTCGCCGGCCTCATGGGCAACCATGCCTTGTGGCTCGCCATGATAGTTTACCTCTTCATGCGCGGCATGGCCGAAACTGTGGCCTACCGGTTCGTAATCAAGGGTTAAGGGTCAAGGATGAATGGTCAGGCTCCCATAACTCCCATGTGTCTTATGCAAACTCACTAAAAACTATGATAATGAAACCAAAGACAATCATTTTAAGCCTGCTTGCTGCTGTGGCCTTGAGCCTCGGCGCGGTGCCAGCTGAGGGCAGGCAGGGCCAAGGGCAAGGGCTGAAGGATGCCGCAGGGGGCAAGATGCTCGTGGGCGTGGCCCTCAATTCGCGGCAGGTAAGCGGGCGCGACACGTCCGCCGTGGCCGTAATCCGGCGCCACTTCAACAGCATAGTGGCCGAGAACTGCATGAAGAGCGCGCACATACACCCCGCCGAGGGGCGCTACGATTTCCGCGAGGCCGACGCATTCGTTGACTTTGGCGAGCGCGAGGGGATGGCCGTGATAGGCCATTGCCTCGTGTGGCACTCGCAGCTTGCGCCTTGGTTCTGCAAGGACTCGCTGGGGCGCAAGGTCAGTGCCGAGGTGCTGAAGCGGCGCATGAAGGAGCACATCTCCACCGTAGTGGGCCGCTACCGTGGCCGCGTGAAGGGCTGGGATGTGGTAAACGAGGCCATAATGGACGATGGCTCGTACCGCAACACCCCGTTTTACGAGATACTGGGCGAGGAATACATTGCCCTGGCCTTTGAATACGCCCATGCCGCCGACCCCGAGGCCGAGCTTTACTACAACGACTACGGCATGGCCGGAAAGCCCAAGCGCGAGGCCGTGGTGCGCATGGTGGAGGGGCTGAAGCGGCGTGGCCTGCGCATCGATGCCATAGGGATGCAGGCGCACATGGGCATGGACTACCCGGGCATAGCCGACTTTGAGCGGAGCATTGATGCCTTTGCGGCCACAGGCTGCAAGGTTATGGTGACGGAGTGGGACATGAGCGCGCTGCCCACGGCAAGCCAAAGCGCCAACGTGGCCGACACTGCTGGCTACGAGGCGCGCCTCAACCCTTATCCCGGCGGGCTGCCCGACTCGGTGAGCCGCGCATGGAACCGCCGCATGATGGCTTTCTTCAGGCTCTTCCAAAGGCATCCGGCGGTGACGCGCGTCACGGTGTGGGGCCTTGCTGACGGCGACTCGTGGAAGAACAACTTCCCCGTCAGCGGGCGCACTGACTACCCGCTGCTCTTTGACCGCAGCCTGAGGCCAAAGCCTTTTGTGCGCGAGCTTGTGGCGCCCAAGCAGGCGCGGTTTGCCAGCTTTGCCTACTCCGCGCCCGGCGATGCCTATGTCGACACCTCGGCAATTGCCAATCCCATTCTCCCGGGGTGCTATCCCGACCCGAGCATCTGCCGCGTAGGCAACGACTATTACCTCGTAAACTCATCCTTCGCCTTCTTTCCCGCCGTGCCGATATGGCACAGCACCGACCTGCGCTCGTGGCGCCGGCTGGGCTATGTGCTCAACCGTCCGTCGCAGCTCAGGCTCGGGGAGGGGCTGAGGATAAGCGGCGGGATATACGCCCCCGACATTAAGTATAACCAGCACAACAAGTTGTTCTATCTCATTACCACCGACGTGGATGGGCGCGGCACGTTCTTCGTGACCACCGATGACCCTAAGCGAGGCTCGTGGAGCGACCCGGTGTTCCTCCCCGGCGTGGGCGGCATAGACCCGTCGCTCTTCTTCGATGACGACGGAAAGGCATACCTGCTCAACAACGATGCGCCTGCGGGCAAACCTCTCTACGACGGCCACCGTGCCATCTGGATAAGGGAGTTCGACTGGAAACGAGGATGCACCGTGGGCGAGCAGCGCGTGGCGGTTGACGGCGGCGTGGACATAACTGCCCGCCCGTCGTGGATAGAGGGGCCGCACCTGTATCGCGTTGGCGGGAAGTATTACCTGATGGCGGCCGAGGGTGGCACGGGCAACTGGCACTCGGAGGTGGTGTTCGTGGCCGACTCGCCCATGGGGCCGTTCGCGCCTTGCCCCGTAAACCCCATACTGACGCAGCGCGGACTGCCTGAAGGCAGGCCGAAGGCCGTGACCTGCGCCGGCCATGCCGACCTTGTGCAGCTGCCCGACGGGCAGTGGAGGGCGGTGTTCCTGGCCGTCAGGCCATATAAGGACGGCCACGACGTGATGGGCCGTGAGACGTTTATGCTGCCGGTGGAGTGGAGGGGCGGCCAACCCGTAATCCTGCCGCACGGCGAAGCCCTATCGTATGCCGACCGCCCCGTGGAGCCAACGCCCCTGTGGACTGCCGGCGGGCTGGCGCCCGACGCTTTCTTCATACGCACCCCGCAGGCTGGTTTCTGCACCACTGACCCTGATGGCAGCCTTGTGCTTACCGCAGGCAGCGTGGGCCTGGCCGACATGGGGCAGCCCTCGGCCGTGGGCAGGTGGGTCGCTCACTTTGAGTTTGAGGCCTGCACCACGCTCGACTTCGTTCCGCAGGCCGATGGCGACGCTGCCGGGCTGATGCTCTTCCATGATGACAACAGTTTCGTGAGCCTTGCCAAGGTGATTGGCAGCGACGGCGGCCCGTGCCTGCGGCTCACCGCGCGCCGCAAGGGGAAAACTGCCCTCTGCTGCACTGTGGCCTTGAAGGCGGGCGATGCGGGCAGGGAGTTGAGGCTGAGGGTTAGGGGAGAGCGCAACCGCGCCACCGGAGCCGTGGCCTACCGCTTCTGTTATGCGCCTGCTGGCAGCGATGAGTGGAAGCCTGTTGGCGACCCCGTTCCGGCCGACTGGCTGAGCACCCGCACGGCAGGAGGCTTCACCGGGACCATGGTCGGGGTGTTTGCCACGGGCTGTTATTGACCCTGCAACCGTGCGCCCAAGGGCCTGCAACTGCTATGGCAGACCTTTGGGCGCACTGCCTTCGGCGGAACAGGGGCGCAAAAAACGGCAGTTTTATTTTGGATTGCAGCCGATAATCACTATCTTTGCATAAGATATGCCGCGCCAGCGAGGCCGTGTGGCAACTGTGGTTCTGCTGGTGGGCGGCGTTTGTGGACAAAGAATTGTAATTTAAGGTCATGAAGAAGTTTGCATCAGTCATAGCCGTGGCGTTGGCCATGTTGCCCTGCCAGCTGTTTGGGCAAAGCTTTTCGGCATTGTGGAAGCAGGCCGATGAGGCGGCGGGCAAGGATTTGCCAAAGACGCAGATAGAAATCCTGGAGAAGATAGAAGCCAAGGCCGAAGCAGAGAAAGCTTACGGACAGCTGCTAAAGGCTAGCTTGAAGAAGGCGCGGGTGGAGGCTGAGGTGGCTCCCGACTCGCTCCGCCCTGCGGTGGAACGCCTCGGGCTGCGGTGCAATACCGCTGCCGACCCGGTGCTTAAGGCCGTGTACGCTGCCGTGCTCAGCCGTGTATACACGGACAATGCCGCGCTCAGCGACTCGTCGGCAGCCATCGCCGCTATCTATAAGCGCATGGCAATGGACAACCCCAAAGCCTTGGCTGCGGCAAGGGCCGATGCGTTTGAACCGATGGTTGTAAACGGTTTCAATGGCAAGATATTCGGCGGCGATATGCTGAGCGTGGTGGGCTATGAGGTGGAGGACTTCCAAACGCTTTATGACTACTACCACGCGGCAGGCAACCGCGAGGCTACCTGCCTCACGGCCCTGGAGCTGATAAGGCAGCACAAGGGCGAGGCCGAGGTGTGCGTGAACAAGTCGGAATACATCAACTGGCTCGACTCGCTCATCCATGTCTACTCCGACATCGACGTGGCCTGCGAGGCAGCCATCGAGAGATACCGCTATATGGAGCAGTGCCCTGGCGTGACGGCTGAGCAGAAGATAAGCTACATCCATTATGCACTGGACAAATGGGGCAGCTGGCAGAACGCCGGGCAGCTGCGCAACGCTGAGCGCGGGCTTACCGCGCCGCGTGTCAGGGTGGAAATGGAGCGGCGTGTGGGAAGGCCGGGCGTGGCCGACACCATCCGATTGCATGAGCTGCGCAACGTCTCTTCGCTCCACCTGCGCATCTACCGCGCCGACGTTGAGGGCGACACGCGGCTCAATCCGTCTGTGGAAAGCGACTACAAGCGGCTGCGCCAACGGCTTTCTGAACTTGGCGACAAGGCCGTAGACCGCCGCTATATCAACCATCCTGACTACCAGTTCTTTGAGGATTCAATCGTAATAGGTGGTCTCCCGGCTGGCGTTTACATGCTGGAACTGACCACATCGCCCCAGACTGAGGCCGTGCGCTGGCTCTATTTTGTCACTGACGTTTACCTGCTGAGCCATGGGCTGCCCAGCAACCGCACACGCTACGTGGCCGTAAGCTCAACCACGGGGCAGCCACTGCCCGGCGCAAAGGTGCGCGTGGAGGCCCCGGCAGTGCGCGGCGGCGAGCCTTTGGCAACCACGCTGACTTGCAACAGCCAGGGCGAGGTGGTTTACAGTTACGCCAAGCGCGCCCCCAACCGTGCCTTTGCCTATACCGACTCCGACCGCTTTTGCCCTGAGGCGTCGGCTTATAGCACTTATTCTTACTACGCCGGTAACGCCCGGAGGGAGCTGACGCGCGTGTTCACCGACCGCAGCATCTACCGCCCGGGGCAGACGGTGAGGGCTTCCGCCGTGGTCTATGAAAATAAGGATGGGGTAAGTAACGGCGTTGTGGGCGGTAAGCGGGTGAAGGCTTTGCTGCGCGACGCCAACTTTAAGGTGGTGGCCGAGAAGGAGGTAACTACCGATGAGTATGGCACTTGCTCTGCTGATTTCGTGCTTCCGGCTGCCAGCCTTAACGGCACTTTCACCATAATGATAAACAACTCGTCGGCTCGCATCCGCGTGGAGGAATACAAGCGGCCCACATTCCGTGTGGAATTCCCCAAGATAAACAAGAAATATGAGGCCGGCGACACGCTCGAAGTGCGCGGCAAGGCGCTGACATACGCTGGGGTTCCCGTGCAGGGGGCAAGGGTGAAATACACCGTTGAGAGGCGGCAGGCGTTGTGGTGGAATCCTTGGCTGGCCATGTGCGATTTGCGAAAAGCTGTACATGGCATGGGCGCGGCAGAGCTGATGGAGGGCGAGGCCGTAACTGCCGGTGATGGCTCGTTCACCGTTCTCATGCCCATGGCGCTCCCGTCGTTGCCCAAAGGCATGCGGATGTTCTACAACATCGTGGCCACCGCCGACGTTACCGACGTGAGCGGCGAAACCCGCACGGGCAGTCTGAGCGTGCCGATTGGCAACCGTCCGACGGCTTTCAGCTGCGATGTGGACGACAAGGAACTGGCCGACAGTCTCCGCGCCGTCACATTCAAGCTCCAGAACGCCTCTGGCGAACCAATTACGGCCAACGTGCGCTTCCGCATCGACGGTGCGGGCGAGTGGCTCTCCGGCAAGACTTCAACCCCGATTCGCATAGGCAGGCAGCTGCAGTCTGGCCGCCACAGCCTCTTTGCAGTGTGCGAGACCGACACGATAGAGCGCGAGTTCACCGTCTTTTCGCTTGCCGACACAGTGCCGTGCGCCCCCACCCGCAGCTGGTTCTACGTCTCCGGCGAGGCATTCCCAGCCGATGGGCGACCTGTAACGGTGCAGGTAGGCTCGTCAGACAGTGCAGTACACATTGTTTATTGCATCTCTTCGGGCGACCGTATCATCGAGAGCGGCGCGACCGATGTTACTAACAAGCTCGTAAACCGCAAGTTTGCGTATAGCGAAGACTACGGCAACGGCCTGCTGCTCACATACGCTTGGGTGAAGGACGGGCAGTGCTACACCCACAGCGCAACCATCCGCCGCCCGTTGCCCGACAAGAGCCTGAAGCTGAAGTGGGCCACATTCCGCGACCGCCTCACCCCAGGGCAGGAGGAAGAGTGGCGGTTGAGCATACTCAATCCCGACGGCACGCCAGCCAAGGCGCAGCTCATGGCCACATTGTATGATATGTCGCTCGACCAGGTTGCGCCCCACACGTGGTCGCTCGACCCGCAGACGTGGCTGCCGATGCCATACGCCCATTGGTCAGTTCCTTACCGCTATGGCTTCACGCAGATTGCCGAGCAGGCGTGGAAGTCGTATGCCTATCGCGAGCTGGAGCTTAACCGGCTCGACCGCTCCGTTTTCCCGCGGTATCACTACAAGGTGTTCTGCTGCGTGGAGAGTGCCGTGGTACCCGCCCGTCCTATGATGCGGGCAATGAAGACGGGTGCGGCCAACGTTGCCGCCGACGAGATGAAGGCGGCCAAGAGCTTAGCTACAGTGGCCGGGGAATCTGCCAATGCAGGCACACCCGCACCCCAGGCCAAGGCCGATGGGGCAGGAGGGAGAGCCAATGCGGCCTCCGCCCCGGATCAACTGCGTGTGAACCTTAACGAGACGGCGTTCTTCATGCCCGCCCTCGTTGCCGACGCCGAGGGCAACGTTACGCTGAAGTTCACGCTGCCCGAGAGCCTTACCACGTGGCGTTTCATGGGCATTGCCCACACAAAGGATATGTCCGTAGGGGCAATCACCGGCGAGGTGGTGGCCAGCAAGGACATCATGATATTGCCAAACGTGCCGCGCTTTGTCCGCACGGGCGACAAGGCGCAAATCAACGCCCGCGTGTTCAACACCACGGCTGCGCCCATCAGTGGCACGGCCAGCATGGAACTCATCGACCCCATGACCGAGGAGACGGTGCTCAGCCGCACTGAGAAGTTCACCGTTGGTGCCGATGCCACGGCCAACGTGGCCTTCAACTATAATCCTGACGGCAGCCACCATCTGCTCATCTGCCGCATAACGGCCACGGGCAATGGCTTCTCTGACGGCGAGCAGCACTATTTGCCAGTGCTGCCTGAACGCGAGCGCGTCACGACAACGGTGCCGTTTGTGCAAAACGGGCCGGGAGTGAAGTCCGTCCGCATCGACACCATGTTCCACAAAGGCTCTACCGACCGCAAACTCACCATCGAATATACCAACAACCCCGCATGGCTCGTGCTTCAGGCACTGCCATACGTAGGTACGCCGCGCGACAACAACGCCATCGACCAGGCTGCAGCCTACTATTCAAATGCCCTCGGCCAATACCTCGCTACGTCTTCGCCGCGCATCAAGGCCGTGTTCGGCAGCTGGCGGATGGAGCAGGCCGCAGCCCAGACACTGGCGAGCAGCCTGACCGCCAACGCGGAGCTGAAGGACATCGTGATGAGCGAAACGCCATGGGTGGCTGATGCCGACCGCGAGACGGAGCAGAAGCAACGCCTTGCCGACTTCTTCGACGAAACGCTGATGCAGGGCCGCCTTGCATCAGCCGAGGCCAAGCTGCGCGACCTGCAGAACCCCGACGGCTCGTGGAGCTGGTGGCCCGATATGCCCGGAAACCTCTACATGACCGTTGAGGTGGCCGAGATGATGGCGCGGCTCAACCTGCTTGCAGGCCGGCAGGGCCAGAACGATGGCATGCTGGCCAAGGCGTTGGGCTTCATGGAGAAGGAGATTGCCCGGCAGGTGGCCGAGATGAAGAAGGCCGAACGTGAGGGCAGGCCGCAGGCTTTCCCCGGCGGCACGGCCTTGAGCTACCTCTACTTGCGCGCCATCGACGGGCGGAAGATGTCTGCTTCTGCCTCTGCCGATGCCGATTACCTTGTTAACTTGCTCAAGAAAGACATTAAGGGCCAGTCGATATACGACAAGGCACTCACCGCCATCGTGCTTGCCAAGCGCGGCGAGCGGCAGAAGAGCCGCGAGTATGTACAGAGCCTGAAGGAGTACACGGTGTATTCTGAGGGTGCCGGGCGATACTACGACACGCCGAGGGCCGGCTATTCGTGGCGCGACTACCGCATACCCACAGTGGTGGCAGCTATCGAGGCCATCGCGATGATAACGCCCGAAGACAGCCTTACGGCAGGCGAGATGCGCCGATGGCTGCTCCACGAGAAGCGCGCACAGGCTTGGGATACGCCTATCAACAGCGTCAACGCCATCCACGCCTTCCTCTCCGACGGCTCCTCCCTGCTTGCCCCGAAGGCCGAGAGCGTGCTCGCCATCGACGGCAAGGCTATCGACCGCCCGGCCTCCATCGCCGGACTGGGCTACGTGAAGGCAGCCGTGGCCGACCCCAAGGGCAAGACGTTCACCGCCACGAAGACCTCCGGCGGCACGTCGTGGGGCGCGCTCTATGCCCAGGAGATGCAGAAAGTGACAGCGGTGGAGGCCTCCGGCGCCGGCATCAGCATAAAGCGCGAGCTTATAACCGACTCCGCCGCGCTCCACGTGGGCAGCCGCGTCAAGGTGCGCATAACCATAAAGGCCGACCGCGACATGGACTTCGTGCAGGTGGCCGACCGCCGTGCGGCCTGCATGGAGCCGGTGGAGCAGCTCAGCGGCTACCGTGGCGGCGTCTACCGCTCGCCCAAGGACAACGCCACCTACTACTACTTCGACCGCATGGCCAAGGGAACGCACGTGGTGGAGACTGAGTATTACATCGACCGCGCAGGCCGTTACTCAACCGGCACGTGTACCGCAGGCTGCGCTTACGCCCCCGAGTACAGGGCCACTGCCCCCTCGATGGCCATAAAAGTGAAACGATAAACAGCATGGGGCGGCCACGGTGTGACTGCCAAACGAAATAGACAAAGACATGGACAAGAAGATACTGATGGCCGCTCTCATGGCCTTGGCCTCGCTTCAGGCCGGCGCACAGCGGCTCACCGTGGAGAAAGAGACCGTAGACTGCGGCAGCGTGGCCTACGATGCGCCCGTCACTGCGGTGTTTGAGTTGCGCAACAAGGGTGCGCGCAAGTTGATGATAAGCGAGGTAAGGACTAGTTGCGGCTGCATAGGCGTTGACTATCCCAAGCAGGAAGTGGGCGGGGGCGACCGTTTCAAGGTGCGCCTTACGTATGACGCGCGCCAGCTCGGCCACTTCGAGAAGTCGGCCGCGATATACAGCAACGGCTCCAAGGAACCCATATACCTCACCATGCGCGGCGTGGTGCGCGCCGAGCTTGAGGATTACTCCGGCTCTTACCCTTACGACTTTGGCAGCCTGCGCGCCGACAAGAACGTGCTTGAGTTCGACGATGTGAACAAGGGCGACACGCCGGAGCTTGAAATCTACATCCGCAACACAGGCACAAAGACGCTCCGCCCCAACATCATGCACTTGCCGCCATACCTCTCTGCCGCCGTCACTCCCGAGAACTTGCGCCCCGGTCACGCCGGGCGGGTGAGCGTATCGCTCAATTCCGAGAAGCTGCACGACTACGGCCTAACGCAAACCTCGGTATACTTGGCCGGCAATCCGGGCGAGGAGGTGAGCCAGGAAAAGGAAATCACCGTCTCGGCGGTGCTCTTGCCGGGCTTCGACGGCATGACTGGCGAGGCGCGCCGCTCGGCTCCGCGCATGGCGATGTCGGCCGACTCGCTCGTGTTCGACTTCGAGGGCAAGAGCCGGAAGAAAGGCGAGATAAAGATAACCAACAACGGGCGGACTGCGCTGAAAATCCGTTCGCTGCAGATGTTCACCGGCGGTCTGCGCGTCACCCTCGGCAAGCGCGAGCTTGACCCCGGCGAGAGCACCACGCTGAAGGTTACCGCCTATCGCGACGAACTGCTGAAGGCGCACAGCCGCCCACGCATACTGATGATAACCAACGACCCCGACAGGGCCAAGGTAGTAGTGAAAATTAAAACCAAGTGAGCTATGGAACACCCGGAGAACAATGCAGAATACGCAGGCCTAAAGGTGAACGGCGGCGTTGAGCAGCCCTCGATAGTCAACCCGTACCTTAAGCGTTTTCGCCGCCGCCACCGCGAGCTGAGCACCGCAGAGATGGTGGAGGGCATAGTGAAAGGCGATGTTACGGTGCTGAGCCAGGCCGTGACGCTTGTGGAGAGCGTTAACCCCGACCACCAGGCCAAGGCGCAGGAGGTGATAGACAAGTGCCTGCCCCACAGCGGGCGCTCCGTGCGCATAGGCATTAGCGGCGTGCCGGGCGCGGGCAAGTCTACGTCGATAGACCAGTTTGGCATCCATGTGCTTAGTGAACGTGGCGGCAAGTTGGCCGTGTTGGCCATCGACCCAAGCTCCGAGCGCACCAAGGGCAGCATCCTGGGCGACAAGACCCGCATGGAGAAGCTGGCCCAGCACCCCGACTCCTTTATACGTCCTAGCCCCACGGCAGGCTCGCTCGGGGGCGTGGCCCGCAAGACCCGCGAGACCATCATACTCTGCGAGGCGGCCGGCTTCGACAAGATTTTCGTAGAGACAGTGGGCGTAGGCCAGAGCGAAACGGCCTGCCACTCCATGGTCGACTTCTTCCTGCTCATACAGCTCGCCGGCACCGGCGATGAGCTTCAAGGCATCAAGCGCGGCATCATGGAGATAAGCGACGGCATAGTAATCAACAAGTGCGATGGCGAAAACGTGGACAAGTGCCACCTTGCGGCCCGAAACTTCCGCAACGCGCTCCACTTCTTCCCCAAGCCCGAGAGCGGGTGGACACCGCAGGTGATGTGTTACAGCGGCTTCTACGGCACGGGCATCAAGGAAATATGGGACATGGTGTACCAGTACATCGACTTCGTTAAGGCCAACGGATACTTTGACCGCCGCCGCAACGAGCAGAGCAAGTACTGGATGTATGAGACTATCAACGAGCACCTGCGCGCCAGTTTCTACAACAACGAGACGATACGCGCGCGCCTCGCCGCCGAGGAGCGCATGGTGCTTGCCGGGGGCAAGACGAGCTTTGCCGCCGCAGGCGAACTTCTCGATGCCTACTTCGACGGACTGAAGAAATGACAGTTCCCCTCGCTCCCGCCCTCGTAAAGGTGGTGGCGGGGGGATTTCTGTTTGCGCCGTGGCTTGCGAAACATCCTTACAAAAGCAGCCTTGTGCAACCCCTTGTGGCGTTTGGCATCCTGAAACAGGCCGTTTCGCGCCCCCGAACAGGCCGTTTTGCAGCCCCGAACGGCCTGTTTTGCACTGCAATCTCGCCGCTTTAGCAAAGTCTTGCCGCTCAGGGAGTTGCGCCGTTCCGCGCTAATCGTAAAGCAACTTTACAAAAAACGCATCTCAAAGGGCGCGGCCACATCGCACATTTTCTTAATTCTTAACTCTTAATTCTTACTTCCCCAATGCATATTCTTTTAATTTTTAACCTTTAATTTTTAACTTGAAATTGCAGATTGAGATAGACAGCGGCAGTGGTTTCTGCTTTGGCGTTACCACGGCCATAAAGAAAGCGGAGGAAGAGCTGGCCTGTGGCAAGACGCTCTACTGCCTCGGCGACATCGTGCATAACGGCATGGAGTGCGAGCGTTTGCGCCGCATGGGGCTGATAACCATCAACCACGACGACCTTGAGAGCCTGCACGGGGTGAAGGTTTTGCTTCGCGCCCATGGCGAGCCGCCCCAGACCTACGAGCTTGCACGGCGCAACAACATAGAGATTATCGATGCCACCTGCCCCGTGGTGCTCCAGCTTCAGCGGCGCATAAAGCGGCAGTACGACTCCAATCCCGAAGCCCAGATAGTGATTTTCGGCAAGAACGGCCACGCCGAAGTGCTCGGCCTGGTGGGCCAGACGGAGAGCCGCGCCATAGTGATAGAGACGTTTGCCGACGTGGTGAAGCTCGACTTCAGCCGCGACATATACCTTTACTCGCAGACAACGAAGTCGCTCGACGAGTTCCATCGCATCATAGACTACATCCAGGGGCATATCGCCCCGGGGGCAAACTTCCGCAGTTTCGACACCATCTGCCGCCAGGTGGCCAACCGAATGCCCAACGTCAGTGCCTTTGCCGCCCGCCACGACCTCATACTCTTCGTCTGCGGACACAAGAGTAGCAACGGCAAGGTGCTCTTCAACGAGTGCCTGCGCGTCAACGCCAACAGCCACTTGGTTGAAGGCCCGGGCGAAATCGACCCCGGCTGGCTGCAAGGCGTAGATACGGTGGGCATCTGCGGGGCCACGAGCACGCCCAAGTGGCTCATGGAGCAGTGCCGCGACGCCCTTGTGAAGATGTGCGGCGGAAAATCAGAAACCAAGCCTACAGGATTATGAATAAAGTATTGTTGACAGCAGTGCTTGCCGCCGCGGCATCGTTTGCCACGGCTCAAGGCAGCAGGATGGACGGGTTCATCGACTCGCTCATGCAGTGCATGACCCTCAGGGAGAAGATAGGGCAGCTCACGCTGCAAGTGGCCGGCGACATAACCACCGGCTCCGTGCAGTCGTCGCCTGTAGCCAGGCGCATCGCCGAGGGGAGCATGGGAGGAGTGTTCAATGTAAAGGGAGCGGCCAAGATACGCCAGCTGCAGGACATCGCCGTGCGCCAGTCGCGCCTCGGCATACCGCTCTTGGTGGGCATGGACGTGGTTCATGGCTATGAAACCATCTTCCCCATACCGCTGGCACTTTCGTGCAGCTGGGACACATTGGCCATAGAGCGTTCCGCCCGCATAGCCGCCAAGGAGGCAAGTGCCGACGGCGTGAACTGGACTTACAGCCCCATGGTCGATATTAGCATGGATGCCCGCTGGGGGCGAGTGGCCGAAGGCTCGGGCGAGGATCCCTTCCTTGGCTCCTGCATAGCAAGGGCCATGGTGCGGGGCTACCAGGGCGACTATTCGAGCCGGGAGAACATAATGGCCTGCGTGAAGCATTTCGCGCTCTACGGGGCGTCGGAGGCGGGGCGCGACTACAACACGGTGGACATGAGCCGCCTGCGTATGTACAACCGCTACTTCCCGCCTTACCGTGCGGCGGTTGAGGCCGGGGCCGGCAGTTTCATGACTTCGTTCAACCTCGTGGACGGCGTTCCCGCCACGGGCAACCGCTGGCTGCTCACCGATGTGCTGCGCCGGCAGTGGGGGTTCGACGGTTTTGTGGTCACAGACTACGAGTCGCTCATGGAGATGACGCGCCACGGGGTGGGCGACCTCGCCTCGGTGTCGGTGCAGGCACTCACTGCCGGCACCGACATGGAGATGTGTTCCGAGGGCTACTACAAGACCCTGGAGCAGTCGCTCGGCCAAGGGCGCGTAACTGATGGCGACATCGACCGTGCCTGCCGCCGCGTGCTTGAGGCGAAATACAAGCTCGGTCTCTTTGCCGACCCCTACAAGTATTGTGACGAAAGCCGCCACGCCGCCGACGTGTATACTGCCGCCAACCGGGCCGAGGCGCGCGAGCTGGCTGCCAAGACGTTCGTGTTGCTCAAGAACGAGGGCGACTTGCTACCGCTGAAGAAGCAGGGCAAGATAGCGCTGATAGGGCCGCTGGCCGACAACGCCGCCAACCTGTGTGGCACCTGGTGCGTGGCTTTCACCCCGGAGCGTTACTCCACGCTGCGCCAGGGGCTTAAGCGGGCTGTTGGCAACAAGGCCACAGTGCTCTACGCGCAGGGCTGCAACCTTACGCGCGACGCCGCACTGCAGAAAGCTGCGGAGTTTGGCAAGACCATCCCACGCGGCGACGACGCTGCCATGAAGGCCGAGGCCCTGCGTGTTGCGGCCGAGGCCGACGTTATAGTGTGCGCCATGGGCGAGTGCGCCGAAATGACTGGCGAAAGCTCCAGCCGCGCAAGCCTTGAGCTGCCCGACGTGCAGCGCGAGCTGCTCGCCGCGCTCTTGGAAACCGGCAAGCCGCTCGTGTTGCTCCACTTCTCGGGGCGACCAACGGTCATGACATGGGAGCAAGCCCACGTGCCGGCCATAATGAACGTGTGGTTCGGAGGCTCCGAGGCTGCCGATGCCATCTGCGACGTGCTCTTCGGCGACCGCGTTCCGTCGGGAAAGCTAACGATGACCATGCCGCAGGCGGTGGGGCAAGTACCCATTTGCTACAACCACTTGAACACGGGGCGGCCTGTTCCCGAAGGCGCAAAGTCGTACCGCAAGTTCCAAAGCAATTATCTCGATGTGCGCAATGACCCGCTCTATCCCTTTGGCTATGGCCTTAGCTACACCACGTTCAAGTATTCTGCCCCCAGGCTCAGTGCCGACAGCATGGCCATCGACGGTTCGGTGAAGGTCAGCGTCGATGTGACTAACACCGGCCAGCGCGATGCCGACGAGGTGGTGCAGCTCTACATACGCGACCTTGTGGCCCGCGTAAGCCGCCCGGTAAAGGAGCTTAAGGGCTTCAGCCGTGTACACGTAAAGGCTGGTGAGACCCGTAGGGTGGAGTTCACCATTACGCCCGACATGCTGAAATACTACGACAGCGAGTTGCGCTACGGACTCGACCCGGGCGAGTTCAGCATAATGACCGGACCCGACAGCCGCCGCTTGAAGCGTTGCAAGCTCACCGTCTATTGACGGATGGTCTTGGAGCAAGATGTTGAGGGTCTTGCAGAAAGATGTATGACAATCCAAAAGAATCTCAGGAAGCGCCGGAATAACCGTTCCTTCTGCGCTTCCTGAGATTCTCGTTTCTTGCAGTATGTATCTTAGCCTGGCCTGTTCAGCCGTTAGTCTGGCACGCCTCGCGGAAGCGCGCCATGAGCCACTGCTTCTGCTCGGCTATCGTCATGTGGCTGTTGTCAAGCTCTATCGCGTCGTCGGCCTTGCGCAGCGGCGACACCTCGCGGTGCGAGTCGATGTAGTCGCGCTGCTCCACGTTGCCCAGAATCTCGGCGTAGTCGGCCTCCATTCCTTTCGCCTTAAGCTCGTCGAAGCGTCGTTGGGCGCGCACTTCGGGCGAGGCGGTTACGTAGATTTTCAGTTCTGCGTCGGGGAATACGGTGGTTCCGATGTCGCGGCCGTCCATCACCACGCCCTTGTCGCGGCCCATGGCTTGTTGCTGGGCAACCATTGCGCTGCGCACGAATGGCAGCGCTGCCACCTGGCTAACGCGCGCCGACACCTCCATGGTGCGTATGTCGTCCTCCACGCGCTCGCCGTTGAGGTATGTGTCGGGGCGGCCCGTGGCCTCGTTAAGGCAGAACGATATGCATATCTCGCCCATGCTGCGCTCCAGCGCGGCAGCGTCAATGTTTCCGTCGGCCCCGAACATGTTGTTGCGCAGTGCAAACAGCGTTACGGCGCGGTACATGGCGCCTGTGTCAACGTAAACGTAGCCCACCTCGCGGGCAAGGTCCTTGGCCATCGTGCTCTTGCCGCACGACGACAATCCGTCTATCGCGATTGTGATTTTCCTCATATGTTATAATGTATAAGTGGCGTTGAATGACAGCGATGCCGCCGACACGTGATACTTGGCATAGGCCACCTGCAGCTTGAAACGCTCCAGCTGTAGGCCCGCCCCGAACGATAGCCCGGCCCCGTGGCTGCTGCTTCCCTCCGCGTCGTCGATGCTCATCTCGTCTGCTTTCCTGAAGTTGTAGCCCCCGGCAATGTAGATGCTGCTTGAGAGCTGCACGTCTACGCCCAGCACAAGGTGGCTGATGAAGACCTCGTTCCAGTCGTGCAGCTTGGTCATCGTGGCCGAGAGGCGCAGTGGGGCCTTGCCGAGCTGCTTGCTGATGCCGGCCTGGAGGTCGAACGGAATGCGCTCAAAGTCATCGTCGAAGGCTTTCACCTGGCCTCCCAGGTTGCGCGCCACGGCCGATAGCGACAGCCCCTTGTCCTCGTCGTAGTAGTTAAGCCCGAGGTCAACTCCCACGGCGAGCGAGTTGTATCCGGCTATGGTCGACGTGATGAACTTGCCCGCCACGCCGCCTGCCAGCCTCTCGTTGAACACGTAGGCAAACGCCCCGCCTACCACGATGTCCTTGGCCGAGAACGTGCCGGTCTCTATGTTGTCTGCCGTCACCTCGCGCATCTTGCCGTAGTCCATGTATTGTGCCGTTACGGCCCACGTGCCGCGCTCGCGCCATGCCTTGGTGAACGATGCGCTGGCCGTGTTTGTTCCCTCCATGTAGTTCATGTAGTTGAGGTTCAGCGACATGTCGCTCACGGCGGTAATCAGTGCCGGGTTGTGGAAGACGAGGGTGGGGTCGTCCTCCACTATCGTTATGTTGTCGCCGCCGAGGGCGGCCACGTGCGCGCTCACCGGCAGCCGCAGGAAGTTGTAGTCCGTCTGGCTTTCCTGCGCTTGCGTTCCTGTTGCAATGGCGGTGCAAAGCAATGCAAAAACAACTTTTTTCATCTCGTCCATTGATTTTGTCGGCAAAGTTACGCCTTTTTTCAAATATCTGAGCTATTTTTGTAGCTGCAAATGATGGCGTCACTGTTTTATAACGTGAAACGGTGGCGAATATTATACAGTAAATGGAGATAAAGAAGACGAAGGCGGCCGACTTGGAGCGGGGCAGGGCAACGTGGTTCCTGCTCGGGCTGATACTTGTCCTGGCCGTCTTTTTCGTCGTTTTTGAATATACTGACAGCCCGCCCGCCGGGCAGGAAGCCGACGAGGACGTGCTCAGCGAGCTGCCCGAGCACGACGACGGCCTCGTGCCGATGATGCTTCCCCACGCCACCCTGCGCCTCATCGACGTGCCGGAGCAAGGCAGCGAGGCCCCGCAGAAGACACGCCTTGTGGACGATGACAGGCCCGCTGAGGAGAAAGAGATACTTGACGACATACTTGACGCGATTAAAGCCGACCGCGAGACGATGCCCGCAGCCATGGAGGCAAAGCCGGAGGCCGCCGACCCCGCATCGCCGGCGGCGGCACTCATGGACGACAAGCCGCTCGACTTCCGCGTGGTTGAGAGCCTGCCGCAGTTCCCCGGCGGGGCGGTGGAGTTCATGAAGTGGCTCACGCGCAACCTCCGCTACCCGCTCGCCGCCGAGCGGCAGAAGATAGAGGGCCGCGTGGTGGTGCAGTTCGTGGTGGAGCGCGATGGCTCCATCACCGGGCTGAAGGTGGTTAAGCCGGCCCACGCTTACCTCGACCGCGAGGCCCTCAGGGTGCTGCGCAAGATGCCCAAGTGGACTGCTGGGGTGCAGAACGACCGTCCCTGCCGCACCATGGTGTGCATACCCGTGGTGTTCAAGCTGTGAGCACGGGGCATAGCCTCCCTTTGGCCGTGGCGCGGCGCACTGCTCTTTTCGCGCAGCCACGCATTGCCAGCGAAACCGAAAAAGAACATAATATATGCTTACATCAACCGAACTGCTCGGCAAGGTCAACGACTTCCTGGCCAACCTGAGCTACGACCGCAAGCCCCAGGGCCTCTATGAGCCTATAAAGTACGTGCTCTCCATCGGAGGAAAGCGCATCCGCCCCGTGCTGATGCTGCTCGCCTACAACCTCTACAAGGACGATCCCGAGAGCATACTTATGCAGGCCTGCGCACTGGAGACGTATCACAACTACACCCTTTTGCACGATGACTTGATGGACAACGCCGACGTGCGCCGGGGCATGCCCACTGTACACCGCAAGTGGGATGCCAACACGGCCATCCTCTCGGGCGACTCCATGCTCGTGCTTGCATACCAGCGCATGGCCCAGTGCCACCCTTCAAAGCTCGGCTCCGTGCTTGGCCTCTTCACCGAAACGGCCCTGGAGATAGGCGAGGGGCAGCAGTACGACATGGACTTTGAGCGGCGCACCGATGTGACCGAGGCCGAATACATAGAGATGATACGCCTGAAGACGAGTGTGCTGCTGGCCTGCGCCACCAAGATGGGCGCCATGCTGGCCGATGCTCCCGAGGCCGATGCCGCCGCGCTCTACAAGTTTGGCGAGCAGATAGGGCTGGCCTTCCAGCTGCAGGACGACCTGCTCGACGTCTACGGCGACCCCGCCGTGTTCGGCAAGGCCATCGGAGGCGACATCGTGTCGAACAAAAAGACGTATATGCTCATCAATGCCTACCAACGAGCCGACGGGGCGCAGCGCGCCGAGCTGATGCGATGGATGACCGCCACCAGCTTCGACCGCGCCGAGAAGGTGGCCGCCGTCACCCGGCTCTACGACGAACTGGGCATCCGCACCCTCTGCGAGGAGCGGATAAACAGCTACTTCGGCCGGGCCAACGACTATCTCTCGGCCGTCAGTGTGGCCGATGGGCGCAAGCAGCAGCTGCGCGCATACGCCCAAGAGATGATGCACCGGAAGCTGTGACCACTGCGCGCTGAAGGTCGGCATCGGGGCGTTGGCGGCTTGTCGGGCCGTTATGCCGCCTTGCCGTGCCATGCCCCATGCCATCGGACTGAACGTATCGCCGTGACAAAAATCTGAAAATCCACCTCCATGCCCTACCGAAGATTGCCCAAGACCGACGCCGCAAGGCTCAAGGCACTGAAGACCGTGCTCGACTGCAACGACATTTACACCGTGCGCAACCGCGTGGTGGACTGGCAGGTGCTCAACCGCTGCCGCCCCGCCTACGACCGCCTGCTCACTGCCTGCGAGCAGTACAAGGTGTGCATGGCGGCGCAGAAGCGCAAGACGGGGCAGGTGGAAAAGCTGCAACGCAACGCCGCCATGTTTGTGAGCCACTTCATCCAGGTGCTCTTCCTGGCCATGGAGCGGGGCGAGATAAAGCACAAGTACAAGCAGCTCTACGGCTTCGGCCCCGACGATACGGCCCTGCCGCCGCTGAAGACGGCCGAGGCCGTGATTGAGTGGGGGCAAAAGGTGGCCGAGGGGGAGCGCGAGCGGCTGCGCGCCGGCGGCCTGCCCATCTACAATCCCACGATAGGCAAGGTGGCCACGCACGTTGACATATTCCGCGATGCTTACCGCGAGCAGCTGCAACGCCGCCGCCACACCGAGGCCGCCCTTGCCGCCATGCAGCGGCTGAGGCCCGAGGTGGATGCCGTGTTGCTCGACCTTTGGAACCAGATAGAGGCCCATTTTGCCTCTTCGCCGCCCGAAGTGCGCTATGCAGAGTGCCGCAAGCTGGGTGTGGTGTACTACTACCGGCGTAAGGAACCCCACCTATATTGACCGTCGGCCCGGCTGTTCCGCTACCTCGCTGCTGCCAGCCGCAGGGGCTGGGGTTGTGGCGAAGAATGTTTACAAGTTTCGTTCCGCAAGGTGGCATCTGCCGTATTGCGCTGCCGAACGGCCTGTTTCGCCTCCCCAAACGGCCTGTTTGGCACTGCCGAACGGCCTGTTTCGCGACGCAAAACGGTAGGTATGGATAACTCATTGTCAGTCAGTTTGTTGCACCCTGCGCCCGTTTGAATGTCCAACCAAGAAAAAATCATTACATAATGCTGCCGCCCGCAGCCTGTGGAATGCATCGCGCAGACCTGTGCTTGCGGCTAAAACCTGAATACAAACAATAGCCATTTAAGTAGATGTTCAAAATTAATTGCCATCAAATTGTGTGCTATTTAGGGCTGCATTCCAAAGTCCGAAGATGGAGTGTAGCGGGCTACACGACCGATGAGACTTTGGAATGCAGCCCTAAAGAGAGCACAAGGTGGTGGCAAAGATATGAAGGACATCTGCAGATATTGTGATATCGATAAATTTTGAATAGATACTTATGGATTACATAGACACACATTGCCATCTCGACGGCCCGGAGTTCGATGCCGACCGCGACGAGGTGGTGGCCCGCGCCAAGGCCGCCGGCATCTCCCACGTGCTCATCCCCGCCATCAACCTGCCGTCGGTGGAGTCGGTCATCGCCACGTGCGACCGCTACCCGGGCTTTGCCCACCCCATGATAGGGTTGCACCCCGAGGAGGTGCGCGCCGACTTCCGCAGCGTGCTTGCCCAGATGCGCGGGCTGCTCCCGGGCCGCTTCATAGCCATCGGCGAGGTGGGGCTTGACTATTATTGGAGCCGTGAGTACGAGCGGGAGCAACTTGATGCCTTCGAGGAGCAGGTGCGCTGGTCGGTGGAGACCCGCCTGCCGCTTATGATTCACTGCCGCAAGGCGCAAAACGAGATGGTGGCGCTGTTGCGCCGCTACGAGGCTGAGTTGCCGGGGGGCGTGTTCCACTGCTTCACGGGCAACGAGCGCGAGGCTGCCGAGCTGCTGCGCTTCGACCGTTTCGCCCTCGGCATAGGCGGCGTGCTCACGTTCAAGAAGTCGCACCTGCCCGAAGTGCTGCCCCACATCCCTATCGACCGCATAGTGCTCGAAACCGACGCGCCCTATATGGCACCTGTGCCTATGCGCGGCAAGCGCAACGAGAGTGCCTTTGTTGCCCATGTGCTGGAGCGCGCCGCCCAGTGCTATGGCGTGGAGCAGGCTGAGCTTGCCGAGGCCACCAACGCCACGGTGCGCCGCATTTTCGGCTCGCTTGATTGCCAATCATAGGTTAAAGAAACATAAAAGGGAAACCGTTGTTGCGGGAAATACACATAAATGAAGTAATTTTGCACCGCAAAACGCAAGGAGAGGTGCTCGAGTGGCTTAAGAGGCACGCCTGGAAAGCGTGTAGACGCCAAAAGCGTCACGGGGGTTCGAATCCCCCTCTCTCCGCTGAGACGTACTAATTCGTTCTGCAACGCCTATGAAGAAGTTAATTGCCCTGTGCGCAATTATGGCCTTGCTTGCTTATAGCCCGGTGGCTATGGCGCAGGCGATTCCCAATAAAGACACTACTGAGACAGTCATGGCCGACACCACTGTGGATGCTATTGCCGATTCTGCGGCTGCCAACATGGTGGACGATGCAGCCCTCTCGGATGCATCCGACGATGAGATGGTGCCTCAGGAGAGTGCCGGTTTCCACAAGCAGCTCAAGACGAAGTTCATCGAGGGCAGCGCTGGCTTCATGTCGTTGGTGGCCCTTGCGCTCGTGCTGGGCCTGGCTTTCTGCATAGAGCGCATAATCTACCTCACGCTCTCGGAAATCAATGCCAAGCGGTTCATGGAGGATGTGGGCAGCCGCGTGGAGGCAGGCGACATTGAGGGAGCCAAGGACTTGTGCCGCACAACGCGCGGCCCCGTGGCTTCCATCTGCTACCAGGGCCTGGCCCGCATAGGCGAGTCTATCGACAATATCGAGCGTTCGATAGTGTCATACGGCTCGGTGCAGTCGGCCAACCTTGAGAAGGGCTGTTCGTGGATAACTCTGTTCATCTCCATGGCGCCGTCGCTGGGCTTCCTCGGCACGGTAATTGGCATGGTGATGGCCTTCGACCAGATACGCCTTGCGGGCGACATCAACACAACCATCGTGGCTGCGGGCATGAAGGTGGCACTCATCACCACCATCTTCGGCATCATAGTGGCCTTGATCCTGCAGATATTCTACAATTACATACTGTCCAAGATAGAGCACATCACTTCGCAGATGGAGGAGTCTGCCATCACGCTTCTGGACACTATAATGAAGTATAAGCTTACCGGCAATGGGCAAGACGGGCAAAAAGGGGCGTAAGCTGCCTTCGGCAGACAGGCTGGCGGGCCGTGTGCTGGCCCTGCTCATAGCCTTGGCCGCGCTGATGTTTGGCGCGTTCTTCCTCGTGGGCTACGATATGCCGTATTTCGAGGACGAGGCTTTCAATGCGCCGCTGCTCACCGATGCCCTGCTCGTTTTCACCTATGTGCTTTGCGCCATGGCCGCCGCCGTGGCCTTGGTGTCGGTGGTTAGGGGCGTGCGTATGCGCGGGGGCAGTAGCTACGGTGTGGGCGGCGTGCCTTCGGGGCGCATCGCCTTGGGTGTGGCGTTGCTGCTCGTCGTTACGCTGGCTGTTACGTTTGCCCTCGGCTCTTCGGAGCCTCTGCGGGTCAACGGCAAGGTGTTTGCCGACGCGCTGTGGCTCAAGCTCACCGATATGTTCATTTGGACGTCCGCCGTGCTCGGCCTCGTGGCTGTGGCCGTGGTGGCCTTTGGCGTGTCGGGCATGAACAGGCGGGTGAACCGCAAGGAAAGATAGGAGGGGTCGATGCTGAGGGAACGCAAGAGAAGGCACCGCGTGCCGGAGCTTAACACCACTTCAACGGCCGACATATCGTTTATGTTGCTGACGTTCTTCCTCGTCACTACGTCGATGGACAGCGACAATGGCATACATCGGCAACTGCCGCCCATGCCGCAGGAAAAGCAGGAGCAAGTGGCCGAGGCCAAGCGGCGCGACGTGCTTGTGGTGGGCATCGACGCCGCCAACCGCATAACCTGCAACGGCGAGCAGGTGGCCGCCGAGGGGCTGCGGGCCAAGGTTGCTGAGTTTGTTGACAACCCCCGGGGCCTTGCCACCATGCCCGAGAAGGTGGCGCGCGACATTCCCCTGCTCGGCCGATGCTCCGTAACGGCCAACCATCAGATATTTGTCCGTGCCGACCGCGCTGCCACCTACGATGCTTACTTCGGCGTGCAAGACGCCATCATGGCCGCTTACGGCGACCTGCGCGACAGTTTGGCCATGCGTCGCTTTGGCCATGGCTATGCCGAATGCTCCGATGCTGAGCGCCGGGCCGTTGAGGCTTATTACCCCATGCGCCTCTCCGAGGGCGAGATAGTGGAGGAAGGGGGTGCCAGATGAGCCGTTTCCGCCTTGTGAGGCGCGAGGTGCCAGGGCTGAACACGGCCTCGCTGCCCGACTTGATCTTCACCGTTCTCTTCTTCTTCATGATCGTCACGCACATCCGCGAGACGCAGCTCAAGGTGGAATACCGCACGCCCGAGGGCACCCAGCTTACCAAGCTGACCCGCAAGTCGGCCACTGCCTATATCTACATAGGCCGCCCGCTGGGCCGGGCAGGCTCACCCGGGGCCGACACTGTGTGCATACAGCTCAACGACAAGTTTGCCACGGTGGACGACGTGGCCGAGTTCGTGGCCCGTGAGCGCGCCGCCATGTCGCCGTCAGACGCCCAGAACATGGCCGTGAGCATCAAGGCCGACCGCGACACGCCCATGGGCATAATCGACGACGTAACCCGCGCCTTGCGCGCAGCCAACGTGCAGAGAGTGGTTTTTTCTGCCGATGCGGGGCAAAAACACTGATACTCCGATTCAGAATAAGCACATTTGCTTATAAATTTGTTTGATATATCGGGAAAATGTAGTATTTTTGTGCCATAAAAGAACTTAATAATGGTATATCAAAGATTGGATAAGTTAGACAAGCAGATTCTGCGTCTCATCGTTGGAGACGCAAGGATACCTTTCCTCGAGGTGGCTCGTGTGTGCAATGTGAGCGGTGCCGCCATCCACCAACGCATTCAGAAGCTCAACAACATGGGCATTCTCAAGGGGTCGCAGTTCTTGGTTGCCCCCGAGAAGATAGGCTACGAGACGTGTGCCTACATAGGTCTCAACTTGAAGAATCCAGAGAGTTTCGATGTAGTGGTGGAGGAGTTGAAGAAGATTCCGGAGGTTGTGGAGTGCCACTATACTACCGGCGACTTTGACCTTTTCATAAAAATATACGCTTTCAACAACCATCATCTGCTCGACATCATCCACGACAAGCTGCAGCCGCTGGGCCTTTCGCGAAGCGAAACGATCATTTCGTTCAACACGGCGATTGACCGCCAGCCGCCAATTGTTGACTTGCCCATGGACGAGGCTGATGATGTGGCAGGGCGGAACGCCTGACGGCAGCAAACAGCTGACTGTGCGCAGCAGGCCGCCCGCTGCCTGGTGAAAGGCAATCCCCGCCAGCTTGAGCACACTGACAATGCGCAGTGGAGCCATGCTGGCGGGGATTTTTGTGTCTGCCGCTTTCGCCTGTGCGTGTTGGTTTGCCGCCTCATGACGGTCTTTGTGGGCGGCATGGGCTTTGCGCGGGCTGCCCCATGGCCATCACCTGCGGTGTGGCGGGGCTGGCGGCGGTGGCGTAGGCTTGCGCGGCGGCTTTGGTTTCTTGTGCTTCTTGGGTGGTTTCGGCTTCTTGTGATGCCTGCCGTGGTGTGGCTCTTCCACTATTATCATGCCATGGCGGTGCGGAGGCCGCGTTACGCACGACGTGGTGCTGAAGCCCAGGAAAGCGGCAATCGCGATATAAAACAAGTACTTCCTCATAAGCGTTGGGGTTTTGCTTATATGACGGATGGCCACCTTTGTGGTTTAATCTGCCGCTTTTAATCTTCCGCTTCCTTACCTTTCGTAGTCCACGAATGCATAGCCGAAGGCGTGCTTCTCGTCGGCCGGATGCTCCTCGCGGCTCACTTCGCGCCATCCCACGTACTCGGGGAAGAAGGCGTCGGCCCCTTCGGGCGTGTCGTCCACCTCAGTGAGGCACAGGCGGTCGGCCCGCTCCATGGCCTGGTTGTAGACGCTTGCGCCACCTATTATATATACATCATCGTTGGGCGGGCAACTCTTCAGGGCCTCGTCGAGCGATGGGTAGCATTCACATCCCGGCAGGCTGTCTACCGTGCGGCTCAGCACCACGTTGCGTCGGTTGGGCAGTGCGCCTTTGGGGAGCGACAGGTAGGTGTTCCGCCCCATGATTATGGTGTGGCCGGTGGTAAGTGCCTTGAATCTCTTCATATCGTTGGGGAGCCAGTATATCAGCTTGTTCTCCCTGCCTATGGCGCGGTTGCGCGCCACGGCGGCAATGATGTTTATCCTCACAGTGTGCTGTATTGAATTTCCTGTATGTTTGTATTGATGGCGGGTTTAAGCCATACTGCGTCGTGTCAAACCGCCACGTCGGCCTTGATGTGCGGCCAAGGGTCGTAGCCTTCGAGCCGGAAGTCGTCGTAACTGAAGTCGAAGATGCTCTTCACATCGGGGTTGATGATCATCCGGGGCAGCGGTCGCGGAGTGCGGGTGAGCTGGAGCCGGGCCTGGTCGAGGTGGTTCAGGTAGAGGTGGGTGTCGCCCGTGGTATGCACGAAGTCGCCCGGCTGCAGGCCGGTCACCTGCGCCATCATCATCAGTAGCAGCGCGTAGGAGGCGATGTTGAACGGCACTCCGAGGAAGGTATCGGCCGAACGCTGGTACAGTTGCAGGCTGAGGCGTCCGTCGGCCACGTAGAACTGGAACATGGTGTGACATGGCGGCAGTGCCATGCTTTCCACTTCGGCCACGTTCCACGCGCTAACTATCATGCGGCGCGAGTCGGGCGAGTGCTTAATGAGGTCCACAACGTTGGCTATCTGGTCGATGGTGCCACCGCGGTAGTCGGGCCATGAGCGCCACTGATGCCCGTAGATGGGGCCGAGGTCGCCGTTGGCATCGGCCCATTCGTCCCAGATGCTCACCCCGTGGTCGTGCAGGAACTTCACGTTGGTGTCGCCCCTGAGGAACCACAGCAGCTCGTAGATGATTGATTTCAGGTGGAGCTTCTTCGTGGTGAGCAGCGGGAAGCCGTCGGCAAGGTTGAATCTCATCTGGTGGCCAAACACGCTCAGCGTGCCTGTTCCCGTGCGGTCGTCCTTGCGTGCGCCCTCGTTGAGGATGCGGCTTAGCAGGTCTAAGTATTGTTTCATTTCTTCTTTGTTTGTTTCTTTTGTGATGTTTGACACCCTGCGAATGCTCAGTCGGTTGCGATGACCGCCGGTTGTTCGCCCTCATTAGGCGTGTGTGTGCTCTTTATGCGCCATTCCTGCGGGTACAGGTTGTTGGCTCTTGTGCCTATGTTCTTTACGAATCCGAGCGGTGCCCCTTGGTAGCTTACGAGCACGAAGCCGCGCGGAGTGCCGCAGGGCAGGGCCAGCTGTTCGCGGCGCAGGTAGGCTATGGCCTCTTGGTAGCTTAGTTCCACGCAGGGGAATGCCTCGCGCCGCAGCTCGGTAGACAAGGCCAGCGACTGCGAGGGAACTATATCGCGCCCCTTTGGCGTACCTATGGTGATTCCGGCGTGCATCACGCGCAGCTTCCCCACAGCCTCTTCGTATGACGGTGCAAGCCGCTTTGGCACGGCGATGATGCTTCCGCAGCTTGCGAATGCGATGTATTCTTCAGGATGAATCAGCCATTCGGCGGCCTGTGACGATGGCTTTTGCCCCGTTTGGCGCCGCCCCTTGCGCCGCTCCATGGGCAGACAAGGCTCGCCGCTGCCGCCCTTGCGCATGGCAGCCATGAACAGACCCTCGCCCCGCGTAAGTCCCGGTATGAAGCGATAAGCAGGCCCCGGCAGGGCGGGAGAGAGCGAACCGCTTATGCCCCATGCCTCGTCGCAGCTTACGGGCAGCAGTTCTGCGCCAAGCTCGCGGCAGGCCCATGCCACGTTGTCTTCGTCCTCACTGGCGTTGAACGTGCAGGTGGAGTACACAAGCAGACCGCCCGGCCTGAGGCACTGCCACGCCGAGCTTACTATTTGCCGCTGCAGGGCGGCGCAGCGCGCCACTCCCTCTGCGCTCCACTGGGCTATGGCCTCCTCGTCCTTGCGGAACATACCCTCGCCCGAGCACGGCACGTCGCACAGGATGACGTCGAACATGAGGCCCGAGCGGGCGTAGTCCTCCGGCAGGTTGTTAGTTACGATTACCTCCGGCCGCCCCCATTTCTGTATGTTCTCGGCCAACACGGCTGCCCGCTGGCGCACAGGCTCGTTGCAAAACAGCGCGCTTTCCGGGGGCAGCGAGCCGAGGGCGCAGGTAGACTTGCCCCCGGGCGCGGCGCAGAGGTCGAGCACGAGCGCGGCTCCATGCACGTGCTGGCGCAGCACGCGGGCAAGGAACATCGACGAGGCTTCCTGCACGTAGTACCACCCGGCGTGCAGCAGGGGGTCGAACGTAAAGGCGGGCCGCCCCTCAAGGTAAAAGCCGCCGTCGCACCACGGCACAGGCTCGCCACCGGCCACGCGCCCCCGCAGCTTGGCTGCGTTGGTGCGTATGCTCACGGGCGGCTCCAGGGCCAGCGCGGCGCACAGCCGTTCGTACACTTCGCTGCCCATCAGGGCGCGCGTTTGGTCGGTGAATGCTTCGGGCAGAGTCATCGTTTGGGTTTTTACGCTTGCAAAATTAGGAAAAATTTCGCACCTTTGCAACTTCACGGGCGCACGATGCGTCAAACAGACAGAACAACGACCAAAATGCGAAACATGAAACGACAAATCACAGCTCTGGCCGCCTGCGCCCTGCTGGCGCTCGGCTTCACTACCGTATCGGCGGCCACCAACGCCGCCGCCCTGCCCCCGGCATCGGCTTCGGCCACCGCCGACACGGCAGGCATAGACGCCTACTCCGACACTACCGACACCGCCACGGCCATAATCCCGCAGAGCACTACCTACAGCGTGAGCATGGACAGCGACTCGATGGAGGAGATGGTGGACCGCATGACGGGCTTCACCGGCGAAGCTCTCATTGCCATCGTGGCCATACTCGTAATCTTCTTCCTGGCCCCGGTGGGCGCGCTTGCCCTGCTCTTCTGGTTCATCTACAAAAACCGCAAGCAGAAAGCACGCCTTGCCGAGCTGGCCATGGAGAAAGGGCAACCCCTGCCCGAGGGTCTTGCGCCCGGTCGGTTGGAGCCGGTAGAGCTTGTTTGGCGCAAGGGGATAAGGAACGTGAGCATAGGCTTGGGCCTTGCCTGCCTCTTCGCATTCATGGAATGGGGTTGGGCCATAGGCATAGCCCTGTTTGTGGCCATCTACGGCGGAGGCCAGATGGTGATAGCCCGCACGTCGGCGGCAAAGGGGCGCAAGGGCGGCGAGGCCGATGAGGAGGCAGGAACACAGCGCGACTGACCATGAAGTGGCAGCCCACCGACACGGAACTTGCGGCCCGCGTGGCCTTGCTTGCCGACCGCCGGGCCTTCGGCCTGCTTGTTGGCAGGTATCAGTCGAGGTTGCGCCGCTTCTTCCTTGGGCAGACACTGGGCGACGAACAGCTCAGCGACGACCTCGCGCAGGAGACTTTCATCAAGGCATGGCTCGGATTGGCGGGCTTCCGCGGCCTCGCGTCGTTCTCCACGTGGCTCTACCGCATAGCCTACCGCGTGCTGCTCGACCACGCGCGCTCCCGCCGCCCCACGCTCGACATAGATTCTGCCCCTGTCTTGCAGCGGGCTGCCGACTCAGCCGAGGCCGGGCTGGGCATCGATGTCTACCGCGCCCTGGCCCTGCTGCGCCCCGAGGAGCGCACCTGCATTACGCTGCAGTTGATTGACGGTCAGTCCCTGGACAAGATTGCGCAGATAACCGGCCTGCCTGTAAACACCGTAAAGTCGCACCTGCACAGGGGCAAGGAGCGGCTGGCCGATTACTTAAGAAAGAATGGATATGACAAGCAACGACGATAAGCTTTTGGAGCGGTTCTTCAGCCGGGCCGCCCAAACGGAGATTCCCGACGGCGGCTTTGGCCGCCGCGTCATGCGCTCGCTGCCCGAAGATGCGCTGCGCCGTGTGCGCTTGTGGCGAGCTTTCTGCGTGGTGGCCTGCGTGGTTATCTGCGTGGCCCTGCGCCTGTGGCGTGGGGCACTGGCCGCGCTGGCCTCAGCTGCCGAGTCCTTGGTAGCCGCGGGGCGGCCCGAAACGCTGCTGCTTCACATGGCCGCCTGCGTGGCTGTGGCCGTGGCGTGGGTGGTCAGCGAGGCGTTGCGCAGCGAGCGCACCGGGTGGTGACGGCACCTGATTGCATCAGTCTGCCCGATAGCCAAGCCCTTTCCCGGGCTGCATGGCAAGCAGCCTTGCAGTCCGGGAAAGGGCTTTTCTTTTGTTAACTTTTGTCATGATATTTCGCAATGTGCGCCATTTTGCATAACAATCTGGCATACAATGCATTACGGTATGTGCCGTTTTGTGCTGCAAAACGTGCCGTTTGACAGTCCCGAACGGCACGTTTCGCAGTGCGGAACAGGCCGTTTTGCGGGGCAAAACGGCAGCGGTGGCTTGGTGGCATGGTGTTTGTAAAGAGTTTTCTGAGTTGTTGTGGATGCCAGTGCTTGGCAGGATAGGCGTTCCAACGGACGATTTGGTTTAAAAATAACGTGCCGCTTCAAACTGTGAAACGGCACGTTGTTGTTATCGTTTAGTTGCGTTTAGCCTTTTACCACGGAGTCCATTCAGGCTCAGCGGGGGCCTGCTGCTCCTCTGGCTTGGGCTGCGGCGGGTTCTTGAGGTTGCCCTTTTCGTCGAACATACCGTAGGTGGTGCGGAGCACTATGAACTCGGTGCGGCGGTTGAGCTGGTTGCATATCTCTTGTTCTTCGGGCTTGAGGGCTTTTATGAAGTCCTCGGTGAGCACGTCGTTTTCCTTGAGGAAAGTATAGGTTTCGGTAAGCTTCTTGCGTATGGTCTTGGGCTTCTCCTTGCCGTAGCCCACGGGCGATAGGCGGTCGGCGGCTATGCCGTGCTCCACGAGGTAGTTCACCACGCTTTCGGCGCGCCGTTGCGATAGGGCGCGGTTGTACTCGGCTGAGCCTCGGTAGTCGCAGTGTGCGCTCAGCTCAATGGTAACGTTGGGGTTCTCGTTGAGCAGTTTGATAAGCTCGTCGAGGGCTTTTGTCGACTCGGGGCGCAGCGTGGCCTTGTCGAAGTCGTAGAAGATGTTGTCGATGAGCACGGGGGCGGTGATGGAGGGCAGGGGGAACTGGAGCACGTACTCCTCTGACTCGGTGACCGGCTCCACGCGCAGCTGCTCCTTGTGGTTTAGGAATCCCTTGCAGGTGCCGAGGAAAACGTAGTCAACGCCGGGGCGTATCTGCTGGGTGAAGGAGCCGTCGCCCTTTACGCTGAGCTTCAGGTTGGTGCCGTCGTTGCCCACCATGTAGACCACGGCCTCGGGCAGTTCGTAGCCCTCCTGCTCGTAAACCCATCCCTTTACGGTCTGCACTATCTCGGGGTTGAAGAAGCTGTAGATGTGATCCCAGCCTTTGGCATCGCCCCGGTTTGACGAGAAGTAGCCTCGGTTGTGCAATCCCTCGAAGGTCATGCCGAAGTCGTCGCCCTGCGAGTTGAGGGGATAGCCGGGGTGCTCTATGTGCCATGTGCCTCCGGCGGAGTCGGGCTTGGCTATGTAGATGTCGAGTCCGCCCATGCCGGGATGGCCGTCGGAGGAGAAGTAGAGGTCGCCGTTGGGGCGGAACGTTGGAAACATCTCGTCGCCGGGGGTGTTGACAGGCTCGCCGAGGTTTTCCACTCCGGCGGTGCCTGCGACGGTAAGGCGCACGCGCCAGATGTCGAGTCCGCCTATGCCTCCGGGCATGTCGCTCGTGAAGTAGAGCCATTCGCCGTCGGGCGATACTGCCGGGTGGGCGTAGCTGGATAGCGTGTCCTTGGTGAGTTCGAGCACGGTGGACTTGCCCCACGAGGCGTCTGAGCGCGCCGAGGTGCAGATGGTGGCGTAGCGGGGATAGGAGGGGTCGGTGGCGCACTGCGTGAGGTACATCGTCTTTCCGTCGGGGCTGAATGCGCAGGCACCCTCGTCGAACTCTGAGTTAAGCTCGGTGTCGATGGCCTGGGGCTTCTGCCACTTGCCCCTCTCGTCTTTGGTCGATACGAAGATGTCGCCGTTCATCATGCCGGTGATGCCGCTCAGCTCGTCGCCCTTTGCGTCGGTACGCGTGGATGTGAAGTAGAGCTGTTCGCTTTCGTCGCCCGCGAGCATGGGGGAGTAGTCGGCTCGGCGCGAGTTGAAGAAGTTCTCGCGCTTCACGGTGTACTGCGAGCCTTGCTCCTTCCATCCGGGCGCCATGCGCGCCGAGCGCAGGCCGATGGCGGCAAGGCGGTTGCCGGGCAGGCTGTCGAGCGCGGTCTGGAAGTTCTTGGCCGCCTCCTTGTAGTTGCCGGTCTTCATTTGCTGCTGCGCCAGGCGCAGGTGGGTGAGGCTGTCGGCCTGCTTGTAGCGTATGGCATTGTTGTAGGCGGCGATGGCTTTCGGTGTGTAGTTTATGCGGCGGTAGCACTCGGCCATCTTCAGGGCGCGCTGCCCACGCAGCGGCCTGTCCTTGGGGGCGGTGGCGGAATAGGCTTTCTTGTATTCTGCGGCGGCGTCGAAGTATTCGCCAAGGGCGAAGAACTTGTCGCCTTTCTTCATGTGCGAGTCGGCACCGCAGCCCGCAAGGAGCAGGGCCACGGCCATTATGATGGTTATGGTTGATGTGTGTCGCATACCATAAATATAACGCAAAACGGGCGTTATTATTATAGTGGCATGCGGAAATGGGCGTTCTTGCCGTGCTGAAACATGACGGAAGGAAACAAAAAGGCAGGGCTTGCGCCTGTTGGGCAAACCCTGCCGTATGGTGTGGTGGTCATTGTGCGTTGGTGGCAGTGCCTGTGAAGGGCAGGCGGAAGGTGCATCCCTCGCGCCAGCGGCTGCATCCGTAGGCCGTCTTTCCTTTGATGATGGTGCCTTGCCCGCACTTTGGGCAGGGCTGGCCTATGAGCCAGTCGCCCGGCACGGGGGCTTCCTTTGCGGCTTTTGCCGTCGGCGTGGCTTCCTTTGCGGCGGGCTTTGCCTTGGGCTTGGGGGCTTGGGCGGCCTTTGGAGCCATCTTTTTCTTCAGGTCTTCGTCGGATAGCGTGGTCACGCGGTGGCCTGTGTTGTCTGCCAGTACGTCGTTTACGATGGCGGTTATCTGCTGTTTCAGCTCCTCGATGAACTGCCCCGCGTCGTACTTGCGGTGCTCGATGTCGCGCAGTTTTTTCTCCCAGATGCCCGTAAGTTCGCAGCTTTTGAGCAGTTCTTCCTTGATGGTGTCTATCAGTTCGATGCCCGTGGGCGTGGCAATGAGGTTCTTCCGCTCGCGCTTAATGTAGTGGCGCTTGAACAAAGTCTCGATGATTCCGGCGCGGGATGATGGCCGCCCGATGCCGTTTTCCTTGAGGGCGGCGCGCAGTTCCTCGTCGTCAACGAACTTGCCTGCCGTCTCCATGGCCCTCAGTAGGGTGGCTTCGGTGTAGAACTTGGGCGGAGTTGTCCACTTCTCCGTGAGGCTCGGCGTGTGAGGACCGCTCTCGCCGACGGCGAACTGAGGCAGCGTGCGCTCCTCGTCGGCTCCCTTGGTGTCGTCATCGGCGGCAGACGCGACATCCTTTGCGTAGACGGCGCGCCACCCTTCGGCCAGTATGGTCTTGCCGGTGGCCTTGAACTCGATGTTCTCCACCTTGCCCATGACGGTGGTTGTGGCGAACTTGCAGTCTGGATAGAACGCGCTGATGAAGCGGCGGGCCACGAGGTCGTATACGTGGCGCTCCATATCGGTGAGGTTCATGGCCGGTACGCCTGTGGGGATGATGGCGTGGTGGTCGGTGACCTTGCTCGAATCGAACACCTTCTTCGACTTTTTCAGCGGCTTGCCGGCCAGCGGTGCCGTCAGCGTCTCGTAGCCTCTGAGACCCGAGAGCGTGGCTGCGCACTTGGGATATATGTCGTCGCTGAGGTACTGGGTGTCCACTCGGGGGTATGTTGTGAGCTTCCTTTCGTAGAGGGTCTGTATGATGTTGAGCGTCATCTCGGCGCTCATGCCGAACTTCTTGTTGCAGTCTACCTGTAGAGATGTTAGGTCGTATAGGTGCGGCGGAGCCTCGGTGCCGTTCTTCTTTTGCACGTCGGTGATGCAGAACGGCTTGCCCGTGATGGTGGCGAGGAACTGCTCGCCCTCCTCCTTGGCCGTAAACTTTCCCTTGGTAGCGCTGAACAGCGTGTCGCGGTAGGTCGTAGAGAGAATCCAGTAAGGCTCCGGCTTGAAGCTCTCTATCTCTTTTTGTCTGTTGACTATGAGCGCCAGGGTGGGCGTTTGCACCCGTCCGATGCTGAGCACCTGATGGTTCTGGCCGTACTTAAGGGTGTAGAGGCGCGTTGCGTTCATGCCGAGGAGCCAGTCGCCGATGGCCCGGCTCAGCCCGGCGAGGTAGAGCGGTTGGTATGCCGACTGGTCTTTGAGCGTTCTGAAGCCCTCGGTTATGGCCTCGTCGGTCATCGACGATATCCACAGACGCTTCACGGGGCAGGTCGCTTTGGTCTTTTGCATCACCCAGCGCTGTATCAACTCGCCCTCCTGTCCGGCGTCGCCACAGTTTATTATGCCGTCGGCGGCCTGCATCAGCCTCTCTATCACGGCGAACTGGCGTTCTATGCGCTGGTCGTTTATTAGCTTGATGCCGAATCGTTGTGGTATCATGGGCAGTGCGCCGAGGCTCCACCGCTTCCATAAGGGAGTGTAGTCGTCGGGTTCCTTGAGCGTACACAGGTGTCCGAACGTCCACGTCACTTGGTAGCCATTGCCCTCCATGTAGCCTTCATGGCTGGCTGTGGCCCCAAGGATGCGTGCAATGTCTCTGGCTACACTTGGCTTCTCGGCTATGCAAACGACCATGTGCAGGATGCATTAATATCCCCAGTCTTCGCCCACGAGCACCACAGTGTGGCGGCGTCCGGGCGAGTTGCGCAGGAAGTGGATAAAGTTGCACACGCATTCGGGCGAGTTGCAGTTGTGGCAAACGCCGTCGGTGTGGCACGGGGTCTTTATGTCGAATCGCGCCGCATTTATGGGCGAGGCCGTCGATCGTGCGCGTGTCAGTGCCGCCTCGGTGGTTTGCGCCACCTTGTTGAGGCTTATTACGAATATCACGTGCTTAGGTCCGAAGGTGATGGCGGCCACGCGGTTGCCCGTGCCATCGATGTTGACGATAACCCCGTCCTCGCTTATCGCGTTGGCGCTCGACAGGTAATAGTCGGCTGTGAAAGCCTTGCGGTAAATCTCCTGCGCCTCGTCGCGCGTGGCGGCCATGTCGCGGTCCATCACGCAGAGCGATGTCCTGGCGTGGAGTGCAGCCGGTATGCCCATGTCGCGTATGGTCATCGAGCCACCCCATGTAACGCTGCTGCCGTCGGGTATCAGCTCGCTCACCTTGGCTACGGCCTCGGCTGCCGTGGGGCAGTAGCATGCCGCCATGTTGCGGCGCTCAAGGTGGCGCATCAGGTGGTGCGCCAGCCGTTCGTTCCTTGCTTCTTTTGGTGTCATGTGTTTTATGCTAAAGATGCCTGCAAAGTTACGGAAAAAATCCCGAACCTGCAAGCATCTCTATGCTACAAAAGCCTGTAGCCCGCTGCGTCGGCTCGGCAGCGGGCAGTAGCGGGCGAGCGTCAGTATGCCTCGCCGCGGGCAATCTCGTTCTTGCTTATCTTTTTCTTGTCGATGGCCCGCCATGCATAAAATATGTATGCGAGCACAAACGGGATGAAGAAGCTCACCACTGCCATGGTGCGCAGGGTGAACTCGCTGCTGCAAGAGTTGGCAATGGTGAGCGAGCTTTGCAGGTCGGCCGTAGAGGGATAGTAGGCAGTGCCGTTCCATCCGGCGGTGAGCAGCAGCGCGCACACGGCCAGCACCACTCCGATGCCTGCCGGCCAGATGCCCTTGGCGTAAGCCTTTGAGCCTATGGTGCGCCCAATGCCGTAGAGCACGAGGGCAATGCCGATGATGAGCACGGCAGCCACGTACCACATTTCGGTTATGTTCGTGAGGTATTTCAGCGGCTCCATGGTGATGGCGCCGGTCTTTGCGTTGGCGGCGAATCCGTCCTTGACGAGCGTGCGCACGAGGAAAGCCACGAAGAAGAGCACGAACGGCACAGCGTTCACCTTCAGTTCGCGGCGCGAGCGCGAGCGTATGTGCTCGTCGTCGATGTTGTTGATGAAGTAGAGCAGGCCGAGCACGCGGGCGAGGAAGAACACGGCGAAGGCCAGTATGAGGTTCCACGGGTCGAGCAGAGCGTCGAGCCCATGGCTGGCGTTGGCCCACCGGCTTATGATGGGCGCGCCGCCCAGCACGAGGTTGTCTTTCTCCACGATGAAGTTCGACCCGTTGAAGAACGTGGCCACCGCCCCGCCGAGCAGCAGCGGCCCCACGATGCCGTTGGCCACGAGGAACCACTGGAAGGTGCGTGCGCCGAGCAGGTTGCCCAGCTTGTTCTGGAACTCATAGCTCACTGCCTGCAGCACGAACGAGAAGAGTATGAGCATCCACAGCCAGTAGGCCCCGCCGAAGCTTGTGCTGTAGAACAGCGGGAACGAGGCGAAGAACGCCCCGCCGAACGTAACGAGCGTGGTGAACGTGAACTCCCACTTGCGCCCGGTGGAGTTAACCAGCAGGCGCCGCTCCTCGTCGGTGCGCCCGACGGAGAAGAGCAGTGAGTTTCCGCCCTGCACAAATAGCAGGAATACGAGGATTCCGCCGAGCAATGACACGAGGAACCACCAATAATGTTGCAAAAAATCGTATGTCATGATAATCAGTCCGTTATGGTTTGGATGTTGTTGCGGCAGGGCAGTGGCGTTAACCTCGCATTCCCATTGAGGGCATTGCGGGCAGGCCATGCCTCAGGCAAATTCCTTCAACTTTTAATTTTCAGCTTTTACTTCGCCCTGTGCCTCTTCCGGCCCCCTCTTGATTTGCTTGCGCAGGATGTTCACCTCTACGGCGAGCAGCGTTGTGAAGAGCGCCAGGAAGATGAAGAACGTCACCATCACGTTGGCCGAGCCAATGTCGCTCACGCCCACCCACGTGGGCATCATGTCCTGTATGGCCCATGGCTGTCGCCCCATCTCGGCCACTATCCATCCCGCCTCGCTGGCCACGTAGCCTAAGGGCAGCAGTGCCAGTGCTGCCACGTGGAGCCATCGCGGTTGGCTTATGTCGCGGCGGAAGGCGAAGAACAGCACTACGGCGAAGAAGGCGATGAACACCACGCCCAGCCCCACCATCACCCGGAATGCCCAGAAGCACACCGGGATGGACGGCACTGCCTGCTCCTTGTGGTTCAGGTAGCCGTAGCCGAAGAATTTCATCTCGTCTTTCAGCGTCTCGCCAAGTATGTATAGGCGCTCGTAGTCGGAGCCACTCAGGTATCCGTTCTGCTCCTTGGCTTTCAGTTGGCGGTATTCCTGCAGTGCCAGTATCGCGCCCTTGCCCCGCCTTATCTTCTCGTCCATCGACATGGCCTTGCTGCCGTCGGGCAGCTCGTAGCCTCCGCGCAGCAAGTCGTTCACGCCCGGCACGAAGCCGTCGGCCTCGCGCGTGGCCAGCAGCGAGAGCATCTTGGGCAGGGCTATGCGCAGGGGCGGTTCCTCGCCCGAGGCGTAGTCGGGCTGGCTGAAGGGGCTAACCCAGGCCACAGCCGTGAGGCTCTGCCCCCGGCCACCGTCGTAGAGAGCCTCCATGGCGGCCAGCTTCATGGGCTGCACCTGCGCCACTCGGTAGGCCGAGTTGTCGCCGGTGAAGGCCGCCAGCAGCGCGGCCACGAGGCCCACCGAGCCACCTATCTTGATGCTGGCCACGGCCAGGCGCTGGTGGCGGTGGCGCATGAGGTAGTAGCAGCTCACGGCCACGGTGAACAGCGCGCCTATTATCCACGACGACGTTACCGTGTGGAAGAACTTGTCAACGGCCATTGGCGAGAGTGCCACGTCGGCAAAGGAGGTCATCTCGTTGCGCATCGTGTCGGGGTTGAACGTGCAGCCCACGGGATACTGCATCCACGCGTTGGCCACCAGTATCCACCATGCCGACAGCGTGGCCCCTATGCCCGTGAGCCACGTGGCCGCGAGGTGGAAGCCCCGCGACACCTTGTTCCACCCGAAGTACATCACGGCCACGAACGTCGATTCCATGAAGAAGGCCACAATGCCCTCAATGGCCAGCGGTGCGCCGAAGATGTCGCCCACGAACCACGAGTAGTTGCTCCAGTTGGTGCCGAACTCAAACTCGAGGATGATGCCCGTGGCCACGCCCATGGCGAAGTTCACCCCGAAGAGCCGCTGCCAGAAGCGGGCCGTGTCGCGCCAGAAGCGTTTGCGTGTCTTGTAATAGCAGGTCTCCATGATGCCCATGACGACGGCCAGGCCGAGCGTCAGCGGCACGAAGAGCCAGTGGTAGATGGCCGTGAGGGCAAACTGCGCCCTGGCCCAGTCTACGGCCGCTGCGTCTACGTTAAGCAGTAAGTCAGTCATATCTTGCTTTGTTTTTAGGTTCGTATCATTGTTGCCCGTTGCCTGCCTGTGCTCCTCGCTCCATCATTTCCGTGGCCACGAAGTCGGCCTCGCCGCCCTCGGGGGCGTTTGCCTCTATGTAGTTGGGGAAGAAGAACAGCTTCAGCACGGCGAAGATAATGAGCAGCTTTACGATTATCACTGCCCAAAGCGTCTTGCCGAGCGTCATGCTCCTGAATCCGTCGGCATACAGGTCGTATATTCGGTATATCAGGCTTTGCTTGTCCATGCGGCGGGGTTTGCCTTGCAAATATACGTATTTATTTCCATACCGCCGCATGGTGCGGGCTTAAATTTCTCGTTTTCGCTGTAAAACATGTTTACCGCAGGGCAGCAGCTTGCGTGCCGTCCGCAAGTAGTTGGCTGCCAGGTAGTTGGCTGTAAGTGCCGTTTTACCCTGCAAAACGTGCCGTTTCAGCCTGCAAAAAGGGCTGTTTTGCGGTGCCGAACGTGCTGTTTTGCAAGCCCAAACGGCACGTGACGCTGCAAGTGTAAACATATTTCAGCATGAGGCGCGCCCGCCACGGCCGCCCATCTGCGCCTGTGCGAGCCGCCCTTCACCTTGGCAATGCCCTTTGTGGCGGCCTCCGGCAGCCCGCTCCGGGGTGGGCTGCACAGGCTTTTCCGCCCCATTAGGGGGCGTGCTAAAATTGTTCTCTTTTTCCGTAATTATCTTAAAAAAGGTGGCGCAGGCCCATTGGCGTTGGCATTTCTTTTGCCGTTTCGCCATAAAACTTTAATTTTGCATCTGTTTAAATGTAAAAAAGTATATGAACAAGAAAGTGTTGATACCGCTCATCGTGGCGATAGCAGTTTTGTTGGCAGGCGTGGCCTACCTTGGCGTGGGCCTCGTTAAGCAGCGCCAGGCCAACAAGGAGATGGAGGAGCTTGCTGCCCTCGACAAGAAGGAAATGGAGAACGAGTACGAGCAGTTTGCCCGCCAATATAGCGAGATGAAGACGCAGATAAACAACGATTCCATCGTGGCACAGCTCACGCAGGAGCAGATGCGCACCCAGAAGCTGCTCGAAGAGCTGCGCCAGGTGAAGAGCAACGACGCACGCGAGATAGCCCGCCTGAAGAAGGAGCTGGCCACAGTGCGCGCCGTGCTGCGCAGCTATGTGCTCGAAATAGACTCGCTCAACCGCCTCAACCAAGACCTCAGGGAGGAGAACTCGCGCGTTAAGGGCCAGTACAACGAGGCCACGCGCCAGATAGCGGGCTTGAGCAGCGAGAAGGCTTCGCTCTCCGAGAAGGTGGCCATAGCCGCCCAGCTCGACGCCACCGGCATAAACATGATAGCCAAGAAGAAGAACGGCAAGGCCGTGCGCCGAATAAAGGACTGCAAGTCTATCGAGGTGTCGTTCCGCATTACGCGCAACGTCACCGCCACCAACGGCGTGCGCACGTTCTACGTCCGCATCACCACGCCCTCGGGCGACGTGCTCGGTGGTGGCGGCACCTTTGCCTACGAGAACCGCAACCTTGAGTGCTCCATGAAGAAGAGCGTGGAGTACACCGGCGAGGAAACCCCCGTCACCGTCTACCGGCAGGTGGGCGAGTTCCTCAGCAAGGGCACCTACACCGTCAGCATCTTCGCCGACGGCAACATGATAGGCTCGCGCAGCTTCACGTTCAGCAAGTAAATGCATCACAACTCCCTGCCTATGAAAGGTTTCGTTTGGCTCTTGCTGCTCGCCGGGGCAGTCCAGGGGGCGGCGGCCCAGCGCGTGTTGGGCCTCGACAGCTGCCGCGCCCTGGCCTTGCGCAACAACAAGCAGCTGGCCATATCAGAGCTGCAGCTCGACGTAGCCTCAAACATGAGGAAGTCGGCGCGCACCAAGTACCTGCCACGGGTTAGCGCGGTGGGCACCTATATGTACAACAGCCGCGAGCTGTCCATACTCAACGACGGGCAGAAGCGCGCCCTCTCGGGCATAGGCACCACGGCCACCTCGGGACTGGCAGGCTCGTTGCATGGCTTTGGCGCGGGCCTTACCACAGAGCAGAAGGCCGCCCTCGACGAGGCTCTCAAGGTGTTTGGCACCACCACCGACCAGGCCATGGGCAACCTCGGGGCGCAGGTGAGCGGCCTGGCCTCGGCGCTCAACGCCGAGGGGCAGAAGGTGGTCGACGCCTTCCGCACCGACACGCGCAACATCTTTGCCGGTGCTGTGATGCTCACGCAGCCGCTCTTCATGGGCGGCAGCATCGTGGCCATGAACAAGATGGCGCGCCTTGGCGAGCAGATGGCCGCCAGCGGCATCGACGCCAAGCGGCAGCAAACCGTTTACAACGCCGACAATGCCTACTGGACCATAGTGTCGCTCAGGCACAAGCAGCGGCTGGCCGAGAGCTACCTGAAGCTCGTTAGCCGCCTCGACGCCGACGTGCAGAAGATGATTCGCGAGGGTGTGGCCACCCGCAGCGAGGGTCTGAGCGTAAAGGTCAAGGTAAACGAGGCGCAGATGTCGCTCACGCAGGTGGGCGACGGGCTTGCCCTGGCGCGCATGCTGCTGTGCCAGATATGTGGCCTTCCGCTCGACACGGACATAGTGCTGGCCGACGAGGGGGCCGACAGCCTGGCCATCGATGAGGCCGGAGCGCACGGAGGGGCTGCCGAGGCCATGCAGAACAGGCCCGAATTGCAGATGCTCCGCAGCACCGTAGACATAAGCCGGCAGGCCACCAACCTGCTGAAGGCGGGGCGGCTGCCGCAGGTAGCCCTCATGGGTGGCTACTCGTTCAGCAACCCCAATGTGTTCAACGGCTTCCAAAACAAGTTCGGCGGCGTTTGGAGCGTGGGCGTGATGGTGCGCGTTCCCATCTGGAACTGGGGCGACGTGGGCTATAAGGTAAAGGCGGCCAAGGCCGCCACGGCCATGGCTTCGCTTGAACTTGCCGAGGCGCAGGAGGGCGTTGAGCTGCAGGTAAGCCAGGAGTCGTTCAAGGTGGGCGAGGCCGACAGGAAGCTGGCCTTGGCTCGTGCCAGCGCCGAGCAGGCCGAGGAGAACCTGCGCAGCGCCAACCTCGGCTTCCGCGAGGGCGTAATACAGAGCACCACGGTGATGGAGGCGCAGACCGCCTGGCTCAAGGCGCAGTCGCAAAAGATAGACGCAGAGATTGAAGTTAAACTAAGCCGGTTGGGCCTCAGGAAAGCCCTTGGCACATTATACGATTGATCATGTCAGCAAAATCACAGCATAACAACATCCTGCTCGCCGTGGCAGGCTTCGCGGCGGTGGTAGCGGTGGTGGCCGCCATAGGCTATTTCGCCCTCGGCCGCGAGCCAGAGCTAATACAAGGGCAGGTGGAAGTTACCGAATACCGCGTGTCGAGCAAGGTGCCGGGGCGCATCCTTGAGCTGCGCGTAAAGGAGGGCGACTACGTGCGCAAGGGCGACACACTCGCCATACTCGACGCTCCCGACGTGGAGGCCAAGCTCACACAGGCCCGCAGCGCGGAGGATGCCGCCGCCGCCCTCGACGAGATGGCGCGCAGCGGCGCGCGCGCCGAGCAGGTGAGGGGCGCATTCCAGTTGCTGCAGCAGGCCAAGGCGGGCCACGAGATTGCCCGCAAGTCGTACCAGAGGGTGCAGCGCCTGTTTGACGAGGGAGTGATGACGGAGCAGAAGCGCGACGAGGCATACGCCAACTACAAGGCGATGGAGGCTCAGGAAAAGGCTGCCCAGAGCCAGTACGACATGGCCGTCAACGGCTCGCGGCGCGAGGAGAAAATGGCCGCCGCTGCCCAGGTGAGGCGCGCCAAGGGTGCCGTGGCCGAGGTAAGCTCGTATATCAGCGAAACCGTGCAGGTGGCGCAGATGGACGGCGAGGTGAGCGAGGTCTACCCCAAGGTGGGCGAGCTTGTAGGCACCGGCGCGCCGATAATGAGCATCTCGGTGATGGACGACCTCTGGGGTACGTTCAATGTGCGCGAGGACCAGCTGCGTGGGCTTGCCGTAGGCACCACGTTCAGTGCATACGTGCCGGCCTTCGGCAAGGACATACGCATGAAGGTGTATTACATGAAGGACGAGGGCAGCTATGCCGTATGGAAGGCAACGAAGGCCAACGGGCAGTTCGACCTGAAGACGTTTGAGGTGAAAGCCCGCCCCGTTGACCGCCTCGACGGTCTCCGCCCGGGCATGTCGCTGGTGATAAAGGAGAAATAGCGTATCGCAGTGCGTGTAAGGAACCATATTGTTCAGGCAGGGCGCATAGCGTGGCGCGAGTGCCGCCTGCTGCTGCGGAACCCCATCTACTGGTTCTGCATGGTGGTGTTCCCGTTGTTGGTGATGTTCCTCTTCACGTCGATGATGGGCGAGGGCGTTCCCGCCGATATGCCCGTGGGGGTGGTAGACAACGACAACACGGCCATGTCGCGCCAGATAGTGCGCCGCCTCGATGCCTTCCAGACGAGCCGCGTAGTGGCCCGCTATCCGTCGGTGACGGCGGCGCGCCGGGCCATGCAGCAGGGCGATATATACGCATTCCTGCACATCCCGCGCGGCACGTCGGAGGGGCTGCTGGCTCAGCGCCGCCCCACAGTGTCGTATTATTATAATATGTCGTACATAGCGGCAGGCACGTTGCTCTACCGCGACCTCACCACCATCACCACGCTTGGCTCGGCCTCGGTGGGCATGGCCACGCTCCAGGCCAAGGGAATGCCCCCGGCGGAGATCCAGGCCTTCCTCCAGCCCATAGTAATAGACCTCCACCAGATATCCAACCCGTGGACCAACTACAACATATACCTCAGCACCGTGTTCGTGCCGGGTGTGCTTATGCTGTTCATCTTCCTCATCACGGCCTACTCCTTAGGCACTGAGCTTAAGTTCAAGCGTTCGCGCCAGTGGCTCGCCATGGCCGACGGCAACATGGCCGTGGCCCTTGCAGGCAAGATGCTCCCCCAGACATTGATTTTCCTTGCCGTGGTCTACGGATATATGTATTATGTGTTCGGCGTGCTGGCCTTCCCCCATCCGGGCGGCGTGCTGCGCCTGCTACTGCTCGGGCTGGTGTCGGTGCTGGCCTCGCAGGGCTTCGGCATCTTTGCCTTCGGGCTTATGCCGTCGCTCCGTATGTCGATGAGCGTCTGCTCGCTGTGGGCAGTGCTCAGCTTCTCGATGGCAGGCTCGGCGTTCCCCGTAATGGGCATGGACACGCCGTTGCAGGCCCTTTCGTGGCTCTTTCCGCTGCGCCACTTCTTCATGGTTTACCAAATCACCGTGTTCAACGGCTACGAGATGCTCGACGCCTGGTTCCACATAGCCGCCCTCGTGGCCTTTGCGCTGCTGCCGCTGATGGTGCTGCGCAAGATAAGGAACGCCATGCTCACTTACGTTTACATACCTTGAGCCATGAGAGAGAGAGGACTTTTGCAGAAGATACGCGGCGGCGTGGCCGATGCCTGCCGCATTTGGGCGGAGGAAATGCGCAACGTTGTGCGCGACGAGGGCATGGTGATATTCTTCATCCTCGTGCCGCTGCTCTATCCGCTGCTTTACTCCTGGATATACAACAACGAGGTGGTGCGCGACGTGCCGGTGGCCGTGGTCGATGACTCGCGCTCGGCCATGAGCCGCGAGTTCGTGCGGCGGTGCGATGCCACGCCCGACGTGCGGGTGCTCTGCCACGCCAGCGACATGGACGAGGCCCGCGCGCTGCTCAGCCGTCAGGTGGTGAAGGGCATCTACTACCTGCCCGCCGACTTTGCCACGCGCCCTGCGCGCATGGAGCAGACAGCCGTGGGCGTTTATTGCGACATGAGCCTCATGCTCACCTACAAGGCCGTTTACCAGACTGCCATGCTCGTGAGCCTCGACATGAACGCCGGTCTGCAGGTGCGCATGGCCGGCAACACCACTGATCGCCAAGACCTGCTTACCGCCAGTCCGCTTGACATAAAGCACGTGCCGGTGTTTAATCCCGCCGGAGGCTACGGCTCGTTCCTGCTCCCCGGGGTGCTCATGCTCATCCTGCAGCAAACGCTTGTGCTCGGCATTGGCCTCTCGGCAGGCACCGCCCGCGAGCGCAACCGCTACCAAGAGCTTATTCCCTTCAGCCGAACATACCAAGGCACGTACCGCATAGTGCTTGGCAAGGCCATGTGCTACATGATGATTTACGCCCTTATAGGTGCCTACCTTACCATGGTGGTGCCGCGCCTGTTTGGCTTCGTGGTGCTGGCCGACGGGGCTGCGCTGCTTGCCCTGATGCTGCCCTACGTGCTTGGGTGCATCTTCTTCGGCATGGTGGTGTCGTGCATCGTGCGCTACCGCGAGAACGTCATGTTGCTCGTGGTGTTCGCCTCCGTGCCGCTGCTGTTCCTCTCGGGCATTTCCTGGCCCGGCAGCAACATGCCGTGGTTCTGGGAAAGCTTCTCGTGGCTCTTCCCCTCCACCTTTGGCATACGGGCATTCGTAAGGGTAAACACCATGGGGGCGACGCTCGGCGATGTCGCCTTTGAGTGCCGCGCGCTGTGGATTCAGGCCGCCGTTTACTTCATCATGGCCTGCGCGGTTTACCGCCACCAGATTATCCTTTCGCGCCGCCATGCCCACGAGCGCCTCGACCACATCCGCCGCAAGCGCGAGCTGCGCCGCAAGCTGCGCCTGCGCGCCGGAAAGTGAGATGCAGCGCGCTTTGTTGGTGCCGTTGGCGAGGCATTTGATTCATAAAAACATAGACTGTATGAAACGATTTCTGGCTGTTTTACTCAGTATTGTGGCGGCCATGCACGTTGCTGCCAATACCGCAGGTGCGGGCTTGTGCCTGCGCGACGATGCCACAGGCGAATGGCTCATAGGCATTTTCGACAGCTGTGCCGTTTACAACAATCGCATTTGGCGGTGCGAGAAGACTTCGCGCCGAGGCTATCAATTGGATGACGGGCATAGCAGGGTGGGCGTTAGGCTTATGCGCGGCAAGGCCGTTATAGACGGGCGCAGATATCGTTGCTCCGAGCTTTCAGGTTCGTTCCTGCCCGAATATCCATCGCCAGACGATACACCTTACAGGGCTGTGAGGTCGCTGCTGCCCGATACGGCCACGCTCATCTGCCTCACGCGCAGTCGGCGCGAATTCTATTTCTATTACGGGGTGTCTGACGATTCAGTGAAAAACACGTCGCAGCGCGACCCTCTGCTCAATGCCGACGGGAGCGTGGTGCTGCGCTTTCCCACGCGCGGTGTGGCCTGTTTTCGCTTGCTGGCTGACTCAGTGGGGGCGCATGGTAACTGGTCGAATGCCATTGTGTACTGCAATCCGGGCGACACGGCAGTGCTTTATGTTGACGACATCGACGGGCGCGCTTACTGCATGGGTAGCCTTGCCAGGCTCAACAACGAGCTGATGGCCGCAGGGGTAGCCTCGCTCCACGCATGGTCGGCGCCATGGCACGATGCTCCGCTCGACTCTGCGCTGCCTGCTTTCGAGCGCAGCTATGCCCGCAGCCTGCGGCTCATCGACTCCGTTTACGCTGCACGTCCCTCGCTTTCGGCCTGCACCCGCCGCTGCATTGAGGCTTACTGCCGTTACGACCACGCTTTTGAGAGCATCTACACCATGTGGTCGGCATTGAACTTCGACGAGGCAGGGCCGTTGCGCCGCGAGTTTGTCGCCACGGGCAAGATGCCCGCCATCTGCCGCGAAACCATACTTAAGTTTGCCGACGACTACAAGGCGCAGCAGGTGCCGCCGTCATACGCCTTGACCAATTTCAAACAGATATACAAGCAAGCTAAATTCGTGCTCGATGCCGGGCTTACCCCAGCTGAAGTTTGCCCTGCTCAGCGTCCCATCGTGGTGCGCTTCGACTCCACCGAGACAGCCGGGCTTCAGCTTTTCGAGCAGATAGTAAGCCCTTACAGGGGCAAGATGGTCTATATCGACTTTTGGGGCGCGTGGTGCGGACCGTGCCGCGCTGAGCTTAAGCACGTAAAGGCTATGCGCGACAAACTGCGCGGGAAGGACATTGTGTACATCTTCCTTGCCAATGATACAGACGGCGAAGCGTTTAGCGAGCTAACCCGCCGCTACGGTCTCGATGCATCTGGCTCTGTAAGTCTTAACCTGCCAGCTGACCGCCAGGCCGCGCTGGAGCGTTTCGTCGGCGTGCCGCACTTTCCGTTCAGTCTGCTACTCGACCGCCATGGCAACCCGGTGAAAGGTGAGGTGCCACGGCCCAGTCAGGCTGAAAAGCTGCTGAAGCTGGTGGAGAGCGTGGAATGAGGACTGCTGTTAAGGGGGTGGGCGGCATCGTTTGGTAAGCCATGTGGGTGTGTATGTGTGAAATAAAACAAAAATCAAGGTGCCGTTTCGTGCCATTCTCTTGTGTTTCCGTGGAAAAATCATATCTTTGCATATCGTCTCCCGCGAGGCGATTCTAACTAAAAATATAAATATAAAAGCATTTTACTGTATGAAACAAAGATTGCTCATTACGGCTGCGCTTGCCGCCATGGTTGGCATGGCAGCGTCGGCTCAGGACAATGTGACCGTGACAAAGGACGGCGAAAGCTACAAGATGGACAATGGCCTGATACAGTTGACCATAGGCAGCAACGGCAGGATAAGCAGCATGAACCTCAAGGGCAAGCCCAACGTGATAGGGAGCAGCGGCGTTTACTTCGATTACACCGCCGCTTCGAACACCGGGCTGAACCCAACGGAGTCGCGCATAGTGAAGCAAACTGACGACTACGCGGAGGTGGTGTACAGCAATACCACTGCCGACCTGCGCATCGACCAAGGGTTCATCATGCGCAGGGGCATAAGTGGAGTGTACGTCTACGTAGTGGCCCACGGCTCAGAAAAGTCGTCTGCCGTCAACGTTAGGGAGGCGAGGGTGTGTACGCGCCTCAATTCGTCGTTCACCAACGGATACGTTGACGAGACGATGCGCGGCAAGATACCTACCTGCCGCGAGATGGAGGTGGCCGAAAGGGAGGAGAACACCATCCAGGACGCCACCTACCGCATGGCCGATGGCTCTATCTACACCAAGTACAACTGGGCGCAGTATGTGGTGAAAGACAGTCTGCACGGACTGATGAACATCAACGTAGGGGTGTGGAACATACCTTGCAGCCACGAATGGCTCAACGGAGGGCCAATGCGCCAGGAGCTTACTGTACACGCAACGAGCAAGTCGCCCATAACCATACAGATGTTGCAGGGTGAGCACTTCGGCTCTTCGGCCCAGAGTTATGAGGACGGCGAGAGCAAGATTTACGGCCCATTCCTCATCTACCTCAACAGTAGCTACAAGCAGGACGAAATGATTGCCGACGCCAAGCGCATGGCCTCGGAGCAGCAGGCGGAGTGGCCTTTCAAGTGGTTTGAGCACGAACTGTACCAAAGCGAGCGCGCAACGGTGCGCGGCAGGCTCAACGTAACCACGGGCCAGGCCTGCGACAGCGTGATGCTCGTGCTCGCAGAGCCGGGTTCCGACCCTTATACGCAGGGCAAGGGCTATATGTTCTGGGCACTCACAGCCAAGGACGGCTCATTCGAGATACCCAACGTGCGCAAGGGCAACTATACGCTCTACGGCTATGCCACCAAGGGCGACGTGACCGACGAGCTACAGTTTGAAGGCGTGGAGGTTGGCGATGCCGACGTAGACCTCGGCACCGTGGACTGGACTCCCATGCGCCTCAAGAACCTGCTCTGGCGCATCGGCCAGAACAATCGCCTCTCCGATGGCTTCCATCACAGCGACACGTGCCGCGCATACGGCCTGTGGGAGGTGCCGCCTGCCGACCTCAACTTCACTGTTGGCGAGAGCAGCGAGGCTGAGGACTGGTATTTCGCGCAGACAAAGAATGGCTCGTGGACGGTGACGTTCGACGTGGCCGAGGCTCAGCAGGGCAAGGCTCTGCTCACGGCATCGATGGCCGGCGTGACCAACAACCCCACGGTGACTATTCTCGTAAACGGCGAGGAGAAGGGCAAGTGGTCGTTGAGGCAGAACGACGCAGGCATTTACCGCAGCGCGGTGCTGGGCGGCAAGCACAGGGTGGAGACTTGCGAGTTTCCTGCTACGCTGCTACGCGTAGGCACAAACACGGTGACGCTCAAGATGTCGGGCATTGGCAGAAACGGCGGAGTGATGTGGGACTGCATCAAGCTCGAAGCCGGCGACAGGGTGACTACGGGCATCTCTTCGGCTGAGGCTACCCCGGCGGACGGGCCAATAGAGCTGTTTACCATCGGCGGACAGAAAGTTGGCACGTTTGGCAGCATCCGCGACCTTAAGCTCGAAAAGGGCATCTACATCTTTAGGCAAGGCTCACGGTCGGGCAAGGTGGCGCTCTGACCGCAGGCCGCACACTTATATGGCAAAGGCCGCCCGCTCGCACTGTGCAGCGGGGCGGCCTTTTCCGTATATCGGCGTAGCGGAAGGTGCGGCGAAGATTTATGGCCCCGGGGCTTGCATCTGCGTGCTTTTTTTAGTAATTTTGCACACAGCAAACCTGAAACATAATATATATGAATATGGTGTATTTGGTAAAAGCAGTGCCGAGGCTGATTGGCCTGCTGTTGGCGGCGACCTTGGCGGGTCAGCCGATGCAGGCTGGTGTGCCTGAAGTGAGGTGGGATTCGCGCAGCCTTATCATCGACGGCAGGCGCGTGGTGCCTGTGATGGGCGAGGTGCATTACTCCAGAATACCCGCAGAGGAGTGGGAGAGTGAGGTGCGCAAGATGAAGGAGGGAGGCGTGACAATGGTGGCCAACTATGTGTTTTGGAACCATGTGGAGGAGCAGGAGGGCGTGTTCGACTGGAGCGGGCAGCGCGACCTGCGCCGTTTCCTGGAAATCTGCAAGGCTGAGGGGCTGCCCGTAATCCTGCGCATCGGCCCGTTCTGCCATGGCGAGGTGCGCTGCGGGGGCATTCCCGACTGGGTTTTTACCAAGGGATGCAAGACGCGCGACACCAACAGGCAGTTCATGTCGTATGTAGACAAGCTGTATCGCCAAATCTATTCGCAGATAATCGGGATGCAGTGGAAGGACGGAGGACCTGTCATTGCCGTGCAGTTTGACAACGAGCAGCGCAACGGCAACTATCTTATGGCTCTCAAAAAGCTCGCTCTGTCCATCGGCTTCGACCTGCCGTTCTATACCCGCACGGGCTGGCCGGAGCTTACGCGGCCTGTGCCTTTCGGCGAGATGATTCCTCTCTTCGGCGACTACGCCGACGGATTCTGGGACCGCTCCACCAAGGAAACAGCCGGAAACTACTACAAGGCGTTCAACTTCAAGGCGTTCCGCAGCTCCACGGCGATAGCCACCGAGCAGCTGGGCGAGCAGAAAGAGCGGCTCAGCAAGGGCGACGAGCTGTATCCTTATTTTACCTGCGAGCTGGGTGGCGGCATGATTCCGTCGTACCACAGGCGTGTCTACGTCTACCCCGAGGATGCCTACGCCATGGCTGTGGTGAAGCTGGGCAGCGGCAGCAACCTGCTCGGCTACTATATGTACCACGGAGGAACTAACCCCGACGGTAAGCTGACGCACCTAAACGAGTGCCAGGCATCGCCCGCCACCAACCACAACGACCTGCCCGTGAAGAGCTATGAGTACTATGCCCCACTGGGAGAATTCGGCCAGAGGTGGCCTCATTATTATATGTTGCGCAAGCTCCACCTGTTCATGCACGACTTCGGAGAGACGCTCGCGCCAATGGATGCCGCTTTCCCTTGCCCGCAGGACATAAAGAAAGGTGATGACAGTCACCTGCGTTTGTCATACCGTTCGCTGGGTGACAGCGGCTTTGTTTTCGTGAACAACTACGAGCGTTTGCAGAACCTGACCGCCAAGAAGGGCGTGCAGTTCAGCGTGCTCGGTCAAAAGTTTCCACGCAAACCGATTACGATACCGGCCGGTACATCGTGCATCTTCCCCGTGAACATCGCCGGCATGAGGTATGCAACGGCTCAGCTGATAGCCCGCCGCGACGGAAAGATATACTTGGAGCAGATAAAGGGAGTGCCAACGGAGATTTGCGTTGACGGCAAAACGCTCCGAAACGTAAAGCCGCGTGGCACGGAAAAACCTGTCTACGGCAATATCTATTTGCTTGATTCCGACGATGCGGGTAGGCTCTTCCTGCCTCTTCGCGGTGTTGACGACCTCGCTGTGGGTGTCACTCTGGCCAAGGTGAGGGAGGCGGGCGCGCCCCGGCAGATAAAGATGGGAGCGATGAAGGTGGCAGAGCAGCCATCTGATGCCGACTTCGACGCTGCTGCCGTCTACACCATCGACTTGCCGGAGCCTCGCTATCGCGCTGGCCGCTTGCTGCAAATCGACTATCGCGGCGACGTGGCACGGCTCTACGCCGACGGCAAGCTCGTGGCCGACAACTTCTACAACGGCCGTCCGTTCCTCATGGGGCTGTGGCGTCTGCCTGCCGACTGCCGCCGGTTGGAGCTGCGCATACTGCCGCTTCAGAAGGATATGCCTGTCTATTTCCCCCGCGAGGCCGACGTTGCCGAGCCGGGCGAAGAGGTGATTAAAGTGTCAGTAGTAAACAGACTATGAAGAGATATTTGTTTACAATGGCGGCGGTGGCCTGCTTGGCGGCCAGTGGTCAGAACCGTATTGACCTCTCGGGCGAATGGAAATTTGCCCAAGGGGATAGACCCGAGTACAACGACAAGGTGACCCTGCCCGGCTCCATGCTCACTAACGGCAAGGGGAACGAGGTGACCGTGGAGACAAAATGGGTGAGCAGCCTCTACGACTCGTCGTTCTTCTTCAACCCATACATGGCTAAATACCGCCAGCCGGGCAAGATGAAGTTCCCGTTCTTCCTCACGCCGGACAAGCACTACGTGGGCAATGCATGGTATTCGCGCAAGGTCAGCGTGCCTGCGGAGTGGAAAAAGCGCCGCGTGTTGCTCCACCTTGAACGCCCGCACATAGAGACTACGGTGTTCATTAACGGCAAGCTGGCAGGCCGCGACTCGTCGCTCAGCGTGCCGCACGTGTTCGACGTGACTGAGCTTCTGCTCCCGGGGCAAGACAACGAGATTGCCATCAAGGTTTACAACGGCATAGAGAACGTATGCGTGGGGCAGGACTCGCACAGCGTAACCGACCAGACGCAGGGCGACTGGAACGGCATCGTGGGCCTGATGGAGCTGCAGTCGCGCCCCGAGGTCTACATCGCCAACGTGCAGGTTTACCCCGACATTGATGCGAAGACCATCGACGTGGAAGTCAAAGTGTGCGGCGGCAAGGGCAAGTACGACGTGAGTTTCAACGTGGCTGGCCGCAACTACGAGTGCAAGAAGCTCGTTGCCGACAACAACGGCGTGGTGAAGGCAACGCTGCCAATGGGCAACGACGTTAAGCTATGGGATGAGTTCACGCCCAATCTCTACACTCTCACCTCGGTGCTCGGTGCAGACACCGTGACGACCGAGTTCGGAATGCGCAAGATTGAGGTGCGCGGCCGCCAGTTCTACCTAAACGGGCGGCCTATCTGGATGCGCGGAACGGTGGAGAACTGCTGCTTCCCGCTCACGGGCTATCCGCCCACCGACGAGGCTTCGTGGCTCCGCGTGTTCCGTAAGTGCAAGGAGTATGGGCTTAACATGATGCGCTTCCACTCTTTCTGTCCGCCCGAGGCTGCATTCCGTGCGGCCGACAAGGTGGGCTTCTACTTGCAGCCCGAAGGGCCTTCATGGCCAAACCACGGGGTGCGTTTGGGTCGTGGCATGAACATAGACCATTACCTTTTGCAGGAGACAGAGCGCATGGTGGAGCACTATGGCAACCATCCCTCGTTCTGCATGCTGGCTGCCGGCAACGAGCCAGCGGGCAACTGGGTGCCTTGGGTGGGTCGCTTTGTTGACCACTGGAAGCAAACCGGCGACCGCCGCCGCGTTTATTGCGGCGCATCGGTGGGCGGTGGATGGGCCTGGGACCCCAAGAGCGAGTTCCATGTCAAGGGCGGAGCGCGCGGACTCGATTGGGATCGACGCGCCCCGCAGTCTACTGACGACTTCCTCCGCAACATAATGCAGGTGACGCAGAAAGGCCGCAAGCCGATTGTTTTCGACGTCAACGAACCTTACCTCAGCCACGAGCTTGGGCAGTGGTGCGCGTTTCCCGACCTGAAAGAGACCTCGCAGTACACCGGGGCTTACAAAGCGCGCAACTTCGAGGTGTTCGCCGACCTCTTGAAAGACAACGGCATGGCCTCGCAGGCAGAGAAGTTCCTTATGTCGAGTGGTAAGTTGCAGACTCTCGCGTATAAATTTGACGTGGAGCGCAACCTCCGCACGCCCGACTACGCAGGCTTCCAGATGCTCGCTCTCAACGATTACAGCGGCCAGGGTACGGCACTCGTGGGCGTACTCAATGTATTCTGGCGCGAGAAGGGCTATTGCACCGCCGACCAGTGGAGCCGCTTCTGCTCGCCCATAGTGCCGCTGGCAAAGTTCCCCAAGTTTGTTTACACCAACGACGAGACGCTCCGTGTTGACGTGGAGATGTACAACGCATACCGCGAGACACTCCGCGACGCACTCACCGTATATACCATTTCCGATTCCAATGGAACGGAGGTGGCGCATGGACAACTCTATAATGGCGACATAACCGTGGGCAAGAACCGCGCTCTCGGCACCGTTACGTTGCCTCTGGCGGCCTTCACAGAACCGTCAAAACTGCGCCTCACCGTTACGGCAACGCCCAAGAACGACGTTGGTCAGCGGGTAGAGAACAGTTGGGAGTTCTGGGTTTATCCCGCCGATACGCAGATGCCTGAGGCCAAGGGCGTGCTTGTTACCGACACTCTCGGCTCCGAGGCCATCGCCACGCTCAAGAAAGGCGGCCGCGTGCTCATCACCGCTGCGGGCAAGGTGCGCTTTGGCAACGACGTGAAGCAAACCTACCTGCCAGTGTTCTGGAACACGAGCTGGTTCAAGATGCGCCCGCCCCACACCACCGGTGCCTACATTGACACAGCGCACCCGCTCTTCCGCGAGTTCCCCACTGACGACTGGGCCAACCTCAACTGGTGGGAGCTGGTGAACAAGGCGCAGGTGATGAACCTCCGCGACTTCCCCGCCGGCTACCAGCCGCCCGTTCAGCCCATCGACACGTGGCACATAAGCCGCAAGCTCGGCATGGTGGTTGAGGCCAATGTGCTGGGCGGAAAGCTGCTCATGACCACCATAGACATCGACAGCAACCTCGACAGCCGCCCCGTGGCGCGCCAGATGCGCAAGGCCATGCTCGGCTACGTGGCGGGCGACGACTTCCGCCCTGCCATCACGCTCGACCCGCAGGTCATCACCAACTTGTTCGAGAAAGAGGCTCCGGCGGTGAATATGTTCACCACCGACTCGCCTGATGAGCTAAAGCCCAAGCTGAAATAAAGGTAAAAAGATAAAAGGGAAAAAGGTAGAAAAGCTGCGCCAGCGGACAATGGCGCAGCTTTTTTGTTGGTGCCTTTACTGTCCAGGACTTCCTCCCTGCAATACTTTTTAATACAAATCGTTTTGTCGTTAGCGGAATAAGGGCTAACTTTGCAAAATATAAACATTCAGAAACTAAACCGGAAATATGAAGAAGATGCTCCTCTCGGCCATTGCCGCTGCCGTGGCCCTGCCTTCGTTGGCGCAGGGTGGCTATCCCTTTAACCCCACATACGCCGAAGACCACAACATATACTACGGCTTGCGCCTCGGCTGGGCGTTGGCCACGGTTAACTCCGACGACGATGTGCTCGACGGCGGAAGCGCGCGCTCGGGCCTTAACATTGGCGCCGTCATCGGCTTCCAGCTTGCCCCGGCAGCCCCCGTTTACCTTGAAACAGGTCTCTCTTACACCGAGAAAGGCGGCGAGGGGCGCGTGGATGGCAACAAGTTCACTTACGATCTCAACTACATCGAGCTGCCAATACTGGCCAAGTACAAGTATTACTTCACCGAGGACTTCAGCCTTCAGCCATTCGTGGGCGGATACCTGGCGCTCGGAGTGGGCGGCAAGGTTAAGGACTACGGCACGTCGAAGGACGACCGCGCGGTCTACTCGTCGTTCTCCGATGAGTTCTTTCAGCGTTTCGATGGTGGTCTGCGCATTGGCTGCGGTGCCGAGTACCAGATGATTTACGGCGAGTTGGGCTACGACTTCGGCCTTGCCAACATCTGCCACAGCGACTTCGACACGTCGCGCACAGGCTGCTTCTATCTCAACTTCGGCGTGAACTTCTGACAACTAAGAACAAACGGCAAGGCCGCCGCACTCATGATTGGTTGAGTGCGGCGGCCTTTTGTGTTGTCCTTATGGCCTATGGCCATCGGTGCGAATGCCCCGGTTTACTCGTAATGCGTGTCGAGGTAAGTCACGTGGGTAACGAGGTATTCCTCCACTCCGTGCTTGCCGTCGGCTCCGCCTATGCCGCTCTTCTTCACTCCGGCGTGGAATCCCTGCATGGCCTCGAAGTGCTCGCGGTTGATGTAGGTCTCGCCGAACTCCAGTCCGCGTGTCACCTTGGCTGCCGTGTCGATGTCCTTGGTGAACACCGACGATGCCAAGCCGTACTCCACGTCGTTTGCCCAGGCTATCACCTGGTCGGTGTCCTCAAACTCAACGATGGGCAGCACCGGGCCGAACGTTTCCTCGTGGATTATGTCCATGTCCTGGCGGCAATCGTCGAGCAGCGTGGCGGCGTAGAAGTAGCCCTTGTCGCCCACGCGGTGCCCGCCGCTTATCACCTTTGCTCCCTGCTTGATGGCGTTCTCCACCTTGGCCTCCACGCTCTCCAGTGCGCGCTTCTCCACGAGCGGCCCCATGTCAACGGTGTGGTCTTGGCAGGGGTCGCCCACGCGCACGGCGTCGAACTTGCGCTTCAGTATCTCGGTGAACTCCTTCTTCACGGCCTTGTGTACATAAACGCGCTCGGCGTTGTTGCATATCTGGCCGTTGTTGCCTATGCGGCTGTCGAGTATCCACTGCGCGGCGGCTTCGAGGTCGGCGTCGGGGAACACTATGGCCGGAGCCTTGCCGCCAAGCTCAAGCGACACCTTTGTGATGTTGTTGGCGGCTGCCTTCATGATGCTCTCGCCTGCGCCTACGCTGCCCGTAACGCTCACGATGCCTATCTTGGGGCTGCCAGCCATCTCGTTGCCTATCACGCTGCCGCGGCCTGTCACGATGTTTATTACGCCTGCGGGCAGGCCCGACTCGGCCACCACGTGGGCGAACTCCGTACAGTTTTCAGGCGTGAGCTGCGATGGCTTTATCACTATCGTGCAGCCTGCAATGAGGGCAGCGCCGGCCTTGCGGGCGATGAGGAAGAAGGGGAAGTTCCACGGCAGGATGCCTGCCACTACGCCGATTGGGCGCTTGGTCAGTATTATGGTTTCGCCCCGGCGGTCGCTCGGGATCACTTCGCCCTCTATGTGGCGTGCGAACGAAGCCATGTAGTCGAAGTAGTCGGCCGTAACGTTCACCTCAGTCGTTGCCCATGAGAGGGTCTTTCCCTGCTCGCGCATGATGATGTCGATGAACTGATCCTTGCGCTTGCGTATGCCGTCGGCCATCTTGTGCAGGTATGCAGCGCGCTCTATGGCGGGCGTGGCTGCCCATGCTTTCTGCGCAGCTTGGGCCGCGTTGAGGGCTCGGTTCACGTCTTCCACTGTTCCTTCCGGCTGCCGGCTGATCACTTCCTCGGTTGAGGGGTTAAGCACTTCAATCCATTTGCCGGAACTACTCTCAACGAACTCGCCGTTGATGTACATTTTGAGATCTTTCATTTCGCTTATGTTTTAGGTAGATTGTTAGCCATTGTTCCTTATGAATGCTCAGCAAAAGTAAGCAAAAAAAACGAGAAAGGCTGTGCCGTTCTCGTTTTTTATGATAATTTTACGCTTTGTTCCGCCTCATTTTCCGAGCAGTTTCGTAATCTGCTTTTTGTAGAGCGGGGCGTCCATGTAGCCTTTGTGTACGTGGCGCAGGCGGCCCGTGCGGTCGTAGAAAGCGTATGTTGGTGCGCCGGTGCCGTGGTAGTCGTTTTCAAGTATGTGCTTCCACTGCTTTAGCGGCAGCCTGTAGTGCTCACCCTTCAAGTCGCCTGCAAGGTATTTCCAGGCATCGGTTGACGACCATGCGGTGTTGTCGATGTAAACGAACACCACGTCGTGGTCGGCCATCTCGTTGCGTATGGCCTTCGTGTCCATGAATCCCTTGATGCACGCGCCGCACCTTGTGAACCACATGTCCACCACTACGGCCTTGCCACGGTAGCGCGCCACGATGGAGTCGAGCAGCAGCGAGTCGGGTGCGGCGGGCGTGTGGCGCAGCATGGCCATGGCCCTGCGCTCGCGGTTGGCCTTTTCGCGGAGCAGCAAGTCGTTTTCCGCCTCCAGGTATTCGCGGTAGCTGGCAGGCAGCGAGTCCATCGCCAGGCGGTCGGCGGCGGTAAGGGCGGTGTGTTCCCAGGTTATCTTGCGGAATAGCTCCTGTGCCTTTTTGTCTCTGAAGTATGGTCCTTCGGCAGCCCCGAAAGCATTTATGAGCATACTGTCGGAGTGATCTCCTATTTCAGAAGAGTAATCTTTTGAGAACAATGCCTTTGGATTGTTGAGCGATTTCAGTGCGCCGCAGCTTTTTATGTGGGTGCGCATGGAGTCTTGTAGGCCGTAGTAGAATTCCTGGGTGTCTTCTTCCCGGCTCATCACGCCCTTGTAGAGGCGGGCGTTTCTGAGCGCAGCCGTACCCATGAAGAGGTTTGATAATAGTTCGAAGTCGTTCGTCATGGTCTCTGCTTCGCGTGTGGCGCGGCTCACCGGCAGCCTGCTCCACCGTCCGGCGCGTTCGCGGTGCAGGTTCTTCACGTGCTCGGCGTATTGCTCTGCGCTCCAGTGCTCGATGCCTTCCTGATCCCAATGACTCCACCAATGGTTGGGGTTGTCCGTCAGTTCCTGCGCCTGCAAGGCGTGGGGGGCGGTGAAATAGGCCAGCGGACCGTGGCTCCCCTCGCCCTTATGCAGCGCGGAGATGCGGCGTGAGAGTTCGCGCAGGCTCACGTAAACATCTGTTGTGCGGCCCGCCTCGGCGTAGCAGATGATGTAGTATGGCCACGGGCTGACCCTGAAAACCATCGGCGTGGTGGCGGCTACGGGCAGGCTTATGGTGCAGCAGCCCGCGCTGTCAACGTCGGCAGGCTGCATCACCGATATGTTTGGCAAGAAAATGCCCTCCTGTTTCCACCTTACGCTGATGCCGTCCATAGCGGGTTGGTATTCGAGCAGGTGTACTTTTACCGTCGCCGTGCCGTATTTGAATGTGGGAGAGGGCAGGGGCGACAGTGTGTCGGCCGCCAGTTTGCCCACGCCTTGGGGCAGGGCGAGCGGTGGCAGCGAACCGTCGAGCCTTATCCCGGCAATGGTTTTGCCGCGCTTGCGTGGCTTGGCCGTCTCGCAGAGCGTCACTTCGCGTGTGCCTTCGGCCACGGGGGCGAACACGAGGCTCACCCTCATTTGGCCCGATTCGGGCAGTCGCACCTTCTTGCCCGGCTCCATGCCGTAGGCCCGCAGCAGAGGATATGAGTGTCCGTCTGTGGCGGTGAGTGTGGTTGTCTTGGCGATGGAAAAGCGTTCTTTCGGCCTGCCGGTGTAGAGGATGGCCACAGTCGTGGCCGTGTCGGAGAGCGCGATGCTCTCCACTTCCAGCCCCTCAGTGCTGTTCCATACATACTGCGGGCGGTCGATTATGCGCGTGCCGGCCATGGCCGATGCCACGCAGAGCACTGCCATGAGCGTAAGCAGGCAGCGGATTGCCATTGTTTTCATGATTGTAGTTTATGTTTTAGGTTTCTTAAACCCAAATCGGTCGTTAGACCGCCAAAACGACATTTCCACTTGATTGTTGGCTCTTCAGCTGTCATCCGCACTGCTGTCGGCATCTTGCTTTCCGATTTTTCTCGATGTAGCCCGCTACATCTTCGATAAAACCGAAAATCAATCTGCCTGACAGCAGCACGAAATCCAACTGAAGTCTAATGACCGATTTGGGTTAAACGAATCATGCCGACGGCAGCACCGCCGGCATGATGTTGTCTTTGTTGCCGTATGAGTGTTCAGCACTTGTGCGTCATGATGTCGAGCACCATGTTGTCGGTGCTTGCCATGGCGTCGGCGCCGATAGAGGTCAGGTTGTGTATGCTGCGGTCAACGTCGTCGTCGATTATTCCCTCGGCGCTGCTCACGCATTTGCCCTCCATCGACAGCAGGGCAGAGAGTATGGCCGTGGACACGCCGGACGAAATCTTCAGCGAGCAGCTCGGCTTCGCCCCGTCGCATATCATGCCCGTTATGTTGGCTATCATGTTCTTCACGGCGTGGCAAACGTGCTCGTAGTTGCCGCCCATGAGGTAGGTTATGCCGCAGCTGCTGCCTATCGAGGCCACCACGCAGCCACAGAGTGCCGACAGCTTGCCGAGGCTCTGCTTTATGTATATGGCCGTGAGGTGGCTCAGGGTGAGCGCGCGTATCAGCTCCTCCTCGGTGTTCTCGTTCTCCTGCGCGTACACCGCCACGGGGTTGGTGGCGCAGATGCCCTGGTTGCCGCTGCCGCTGTTGCTCATCACCGGTATCATGGCACCGCCCATGCGGGCGTCGCAGGCCGAGGCCGTGCGTGCCAGAATCTTCGAGAATATGCTCTTGCCGAAGATGCCCTGGCTCAGCGGGCGGTCGATGGTCTTGCCAAGGTTGTGGCCGTAGTTGCCCTTTATGGCCTCGTGAGCCGCGCGCATGTTGTAGTCCTTGGTCTCGGTTATGAAGCTTATCTCCTCCACCGGGGCTGTTGTGGCAAAGTCGTAAACGAGCCTCATGTTGAGCATTATGTCGTCGTCCTCCTCTCCTGCGGCGGTCTTGGGGCGGTTGTCAAAGATAGGCTTGCCGTCCTTTTCTACGTACACGAACGTGGTGTGTCCGCCCGCAATGATGGCCGTGGCCTCGCTTCCCCCCGCCTTGCAGCACACCTCTATATATAGTTTCTCGGTGATGCCTTGCTTCAGCTTGATGTCGATGTGCTTTCCGGCGATGTAAGCCTTGCCCTCTTCGAGGGTCTCGGGCGTAAGGTCCTTTATCACTTCGAGCTGGTAGTCGCTCTTGCCTATGAGTGCGCCGAGGGCGATGGCGATGGGCAGTCCGATCATGCCCGTGCCGGGAATGCCCACGCCCATGGCGTTTTTCAGTATGTTGGTGCTCAGCAGCACGTTTATCGCCTCGGGCTTGCAGCCCAGCGTCTCGGCGGCCTTTGCCGTGCAGAGTGCCACGGCCATAGGCTCTGTGCAGCCTATGGCAGGCACCACCTCCTTGTGCATGAGCCTTACTATGCGGCTCATTGTTTCGTTGTCGAGCATGGTGTGTCAGCGCTTAGAGTAGTTGTCAAGGCCCTTTTGCAGGAAGTCTATGTACTCCTGCAGGTTCTCGTCGTAAGAGCGGCTGCCGTTGAGCGGCTTGCCCTCGTTGTCGAGCAGCACGTAGAAGGGCTGCGTGTTGGCGCCCACCTTGGTGCGCTGCAGGTAGCTCCACTTGTCGCCCACGGTGCGCAGTGTGCGCTGCTGCCCGTTCTCCATCACCTGCATAGGCTCCTTGAGCGGCGTCTTGTCGTCCACGTAGAGCGATATGAGCACATAGTCGTTGTTCAGTATGTCGGCCACTTTGGGGTCGGTCCATACAGCGGCCTCCATCTTGCGGCAGTTCACGCAGCCAAAGCCGGTGAAGTCTACCATCACGGGCTTGCCCTGTGCGCGGGCAGCCGCCATGCCCTCGTCGTAGTCGGTGTACTTGGCCTCTACCGACATCTCGTGCAGGTTGAAGTCTTGCGTGTTCATCGGCGGGGCGAATGCGCTTATGGCCTTGAGCGGTGCGCCCCAGAGGCCCGGCACCATGTATATGGCGAAAGCCAGCGAAATCATTGCGAGGAAGAATTGCGGCACGTTGGTGCGGTGCTCCGGGTCGTCGTGCGGGAACTTGAGCCAGCCGAGCAGGTAGATGCCCATGAGGCCGAAGATTACTATCCACAGGGCCACGAACACCTCGCGGTCGAGTATGTGCCAGCCGTAGGCGAGGTCGGCCACGGAGAGGAACTTCAAGGCGAAAGCCAGCTCGATGAAGCCCAGCACCACTTTCACCACGTTCATCCATCCGCCCGACTTGGGTGCCGACTTCAAGAGGCTGGGGAACATGGCGAACAGCGTGAACGGTATGGCCAGCGCGATGGCGAAGCCGAGCATGCCAAGCGTGGGGCCTACGATGCTGCCCTGCGTTGACACGGCCACGAGCAGGAAGCCAATGATGGGGCCGGTGCAGGAGAACGACACGAGCGTGAGCGTGAACGCCATGAGGAAGATGCTGAGCAGTCCGCTGGTGTTCTCCGACTTCTGGTCGATCTTGTTGCTCCACGATGAGGGCAGCGTTATCTCGAACGCGCCGAAGAACGACGCTGCGAACACCACCAGCAGGAGGCAGAAGAAGATGTTGAACACGGCGTTGGTTGACAGTGCGTTGAGCGCGCTCGCGCCGAAGAGCAGCGTCACCACGAGGCCCAGCAGCACGTAGATTACCACTATCGACACGCCGTAGGTAACGGCCTCGCGTATGGCTTTGCTGCGCTCCTTGTTGCGCTTGAGGAAGAAACTCACCGTCATGGGGATGATAGGCCACACGCACGGGGTGAGCAATGCCAGGAAACCGCCCACGAGTCCGGCAAGGAAGATGTAGAGCAGGGAGTTGTTCTGCGCCGATTCGTCGAAGGCGTTAAGCTCGTCGATCACCGGCTCCCATAGCTTTTGGCCGTCAGCCGCCGACAGTGCGGGGGCGGCGGCAGCGGTGTCGGCCTTGGCCGTGTCAGCCTTTGCTGTGGCCGTATCGGCAGTGGCAGCGGCTTGCTCTTCGGCCTTCTCGGCCGGCTTCTCTATTTTTGTGGCGGCCACTGCGGGCGACTGGCCTTTCTTTATGAGTGCCACTTGCGACGGCGGCAGGCACATCTCGTCGTTGCACGCGCCGTACTCAAGGTAGCAGTCAATGTCGTATGTGGGCTTGGTGAAGCGTATTTTCTGCACGAATGTGGCACTGCCCTCGAAGAAGCGCAGCTCCATGCCAAACATGTTGTCGAACTGTTTTACCTCCTTGCCCCTCGGGGTGAGCTTGCCTACGGTCTCAGCGCCGTCCATCTTGTTGGCGTGGAACGATGCCGAAATAGGCCCGTCGCTGCCCAGCTCGGTGGAGTAGAGGTGCCACCCTTTGTCTATTTTTGCCGAAAACACGATTTCGGCCTCGTCGCCGCCGAGCATCTTCAGCTGCGAGGTGAAGTGAACCGGGTCCACCATCTGCGCCTTCACGGCGATGGCCAGGACCATCACAACCATCAGTGATAAGAGTTTCTTCATTTCTTTGCTTTCGTTTTTTACGGTGCAAAATTAATAAAAATAAGTAGGTGTTCAAAATTAATTGCCATCAAATTGTGTGCTGCTCCGGAGATGCATGGCAAAGTCCGAAGAGGGAGTGTAGCGGGCTACGCGACCGATGAGACTTTGACGTGCAGCCCGGAAGAGCGCACAAGAGGGTGGCAAAGATACGGAGAGAACATCAGCACGGTTTGTTATATCGGTTAATTTTGAACATCTGCTTATTGCCAATAAATTGCAACGCCATTGTATTTATTATATTTTTGCAGAAAGTGTGGTGGCAGCTTTGCCTCTCGATGAGGGTCGCGCGCCTTGCTGCGACCATGTTGTTGTTGGGCATTGGGAACTTTGTGAAACCTCCGCTTTTGTAAAACAATCTTACCGTTCGCGTCCCCTTACGCAATGCCCTGGCTTTCAGTGTGTTGCGAGATGTGCCGTTTTGACGCGTGAAACGGGCTGTTTTACGCTGCGAAACAGCCCGTTTCATGGTATGAAACAGGCCATTTCGCAGCGTAAAATGGTACCTAAGGGGTTTTGACAGGGCATTTGTAAAGATAAATCCGAGTATGTGCTGGTGGCAGTCCAGCCGCTGCGTAGCAGCGTTCCCGCCATTAGTATGCTGGCCGTGAGGTTGCTTTCCATGAACAGCGAAGGCCGCAGCATATCGCCTTGACGTATGCTGCGGCCTTCGGTATGTGGTTGGTTACGGTTTGCCTGCCGTCAGATGTCGAGCACAAGCTCCACGGGGCAATGGTCGCTGCCGTAGATTTCGGTGTGGATGTTGGCTTCCTTTACCTTTTCGTCGAGCCTTTGGGAGGTCACGAAGTAGTCGATACGCCAGCCCGCGTTCTTTTCCCTCGCCTTGAAGCGGTACGACCACCATGAGTAGGTTATCTCCTCGGGGTGTAGCAGGCGGAACGTGTCGGTGAAGCCGGAGGCGAGCAGCTGCGTGAACTTCTCGCGCTCCTCGTCGGTGAAGCCGGCGTTGCGGCGGTTGGTCTTGGGGTTCTTCAGGTCAATCTCTTGGTGCGCCACGTTCATGTCGCCGCACACCACGACGGGCTTCACGGCGTCGAGCCGGCGCAGGTAGGCTTGGAAGTCGTCCTCCCATTTCATGCGGTAGTCGAGGCGGCGCAGTCCGTCCTGCGAGTTGGGGGTGTAAACGTTCACGAGGTAGAAGCTGTCGGTTTCGAGCGTGATTACGCGCCCCTCGTGGTCGTGTTCGTCGATGCCGATGCCGTAAGCCACGGATATGGGCTTGCGGCGGGTGAATATGGCCGTGCCGGAGTAGCCTTTCTTGTCGGCGTAGTTCCAGTATGATTCATACCCTTCGAAGCTTAGGTCGAGCTGCCCCTGCTGCATCTTGGTTTCTTGCAGGCAGAAGAAGTCGGCATCGAGCAGCCGGAACGAGTCGCTGAAACCCTTGCCCTCGCAGGCCCTGAGGCCGTTTACGTTCCATGAAATGAATTTCGTCATGGCTTGTTTCGTTATGTTTGTTAATAATGTTTGCGGAGTGATGTGCCGCCAAGCGCGGCAAAAAGGAAAGCGGCGGTCATGCCGAGGCACGACCGCCGCCCATGTATCACGGTTTGTTCCTGTTCAGAACTTGGCCATCTTTATTGCGTCCACGGCGCATTCGTCGCCCTTGTTGCCGAGCCGTCCGCCGCTGCGGTCCTGGGCCTGCTGCAGGTTTTCGGTGGTGAGCAGGCCGAAGATGATTGGTATCTCGCTCGTGGTGTTGAGCCGGGCAATGCCGTAGGTCACGCCTTGGCAGATGTAGTCGAAGTGTGGGGTTTCGCCTCGTATTACGCAACCGAGTATTATCACAGCGTCGTAGTTGCCGTTGAGCGACATCTGGCGCGCCCCGTATATCAGTTCGAAGCTGCCCGGCACGGTCTTCACGTGGATGTTTTCGGGCAGTGCGCCGTGTTTTTCGAGCGTGTCAACCGCTCCCTTTAGCAGCGCGCCGGTTATCTCCTTGTTCCATTCGGCCACCACGATGCCGAAGCACATATTGCTTGCGTCGGGCACGCTCTGCGTGTCATAGTCCGACAGGTTGTGCAGTGCTGTTGCCATGTTTATTCAGCTGAGGCGCGCTCTATGTACTTGTCTATCATCTGGTACTGCATGGAGTTGAAGTACTTCTGCTTCACCTCCTTGTACAGTTCGAGGGCTTCCTGCTTCTTGCCCTGGCTCTCCAGAATCTCGCCGGCCTGTATGAGGAACGTTGGCGAGAGGCTGTTGTTGTCGGCGTTCTTGGCAGCGCGCTTCAAGCACTCCACAGCCTTGTCAAGCTGCTTCAGGTGGGCATAGGCGTTGCCGAGGGCTGCCTCGGCGGCGGGGCTTATCATCTGGTCGTCCTGAAGGTCGAATTTCTCAATATAGTTGGCTGCCTCGGTCCACTTGCCGAGCTGCGCGTAGCACAGTCCGGCGTAAAGGTTGGCAAGGTTGCCGGCATCGGTGCTGCCGTAGTCGGAGGCTATGCTGATGAAGCCTGCGTAGCCTATGCTGTCGCCGTTGAGGGCTTTTGTGTATTCCTCCATGCCGAAGTACTCCTGCCCCTTGGCCAGGGCAGTGCTTGCCTTCTCGGCGCGCGGTGCTGCCACGTAGTTGTTGTAGATTATCACTCCGGCTATGATCACTATCACGGCTATTGCGCCGTAGATGATGGCTTTCTTGTATTTTTCCAAGAAAGTCTCGTTGATGTTGACTGTGCTTCCGCCGTTGGAAGCCTCGTTCTGGTTGTTGTTGCTTGCCATTATCTTGTTGTTTTTAATTCAGTTTAAATTGCGCGGCAAAATTACGGAATTTATTGCAGATACTGAAATTTATCGTTCACTTTTTTCGTTTATCACTGATAAATGGCTTAACTTTGCACTTAAATAGCTAGACGAGGACCGATGATCCTGCAAAAACTTTCGATACTGAATTATAAGAACATCAAGGCGGCCGAGTTAGAGCTTTCGCCCGGGCTTAACTGCCTTGTGGGACCTAACGGCGCCGGCAAGACTAACGCCATCGATGCGGTGCATTACCTGTCGTTCTGTCGCAGCGCGCTGTGCGCCGTAGACTCGCAGGTGATGCGCCACGGCGAGGACTTTTTCATCATCGAGGGCCGTTACCAGACCGACGGGGGGGAGCCGCTGACGGTTTACTGCGGCATGAAGCGCGGCACGAAGAAGCACTTCAAGCGCGACGGCAAGGAGTACCGCCGCCTGTCGGAGCACATAGGGCTGGTGCCGCTGGTGTCGGTGTCGCCGGCCGACTCGCTGCTCATCGACGGCGGAAGCGAGGAGCGCCGCCGCCTCATGGACATTGTTATCTCGCAGTACGACCGCGCTTACCTCGACGCGCTCGCCCGCTACTCCAAGGCGTTGGCGCAGCGCAATGCCATGCTGCGCGCCGAGGCCGAGCCTGACCCTGAGCTGCTCGGCATACTCGAAGAGCAGATGGCGGCCGAGGGCGAGGCCATCTTCGCACGGCGCGAGGCTTTCGTGGCCGAGCTTGTGCCGGCCTTCCAGCACTATTACTCCGTGATTTCGTCGGGGCGCGAGAGTGTGGGCATAGCTTACGAGTCGCACTGCAGGCGTGGCCCCTTGCTCGATGTGATACGCCGCGATCGCGCCAAGGATCGTGCCGTGGGCTACTCGCTCCACGGCATCCACCGCGACGACCTCGCCTTTACCCTTGGCGGCCACCCCATGAAGCGCGAGGGAAGCCAGGGCCAGGGCAAGACGTTTGTGGTGGCGCTGAAGCTCGCGCAGTTTGGCTTCCTCGGCCGAACGGCCTCGCATACCACGCCTCTCTTGCTGCTCGACGATGTGTTCGACAAGCTCGACGCAGCCCGCGTGGAGCGCATCGTGGCGTTGGTGTCGGGCCAGGGCTTTGGCCAGATATTCATGACCGACACTAACCGCGAGCACCTTGACGGCATACTGCGCCTCAGTTCGCATGACTATAAGATATTCCGCGTAAGCGACGGGGAAATAAAGGAGGGGGGATATGTTTAAGCGCGACGTGCAGTCAATACGCGACCTCGTGCTGCGCAACCTGCGGCAGCAAGGTCTGGAGACGCCGCTCTTGCAGAAACGGCTCGTGGATGCGTGGCCCTTGGTGGCCGGGCCGGTTATTGCCCGCTACACGCAGGGGGCGTATATCATGAACCAGGTGCTCCACGTAAAACTCTCAAGCCCGGCCCTGAGGGCCGACCTGAGCATGAGGCGGCGCGACTTCGTGCAGCGTCTCAATGCCTACGTGGGCAGCCATGTCATCGTTGACATACGCTTCTGCTGAGTGCGGCTGCTCAAAGCTGTATGCTGAAGTTAGTCCAATCATACAGTGCCTCGGGCGAGATGGCGATGAGGCTGTCGAGTATTGAGGGGGTGATGGGTTTTATTGTGAAAGTCGTGTCGGTTGACAACGAGCCTTCAACGTATCTTTTTATCCGACAGCTTATTTGCTCGTTACTCTCGCTGTTGAGCACTTTCGTGAAGTCGGCATAGCACCATACCCCGCTGCCACTGTAGGCTGCGTTGTGTACTATGCGGAAAACAAGGCTGTCGCGGGGTATTCCGTGTTCTTTAGTTGAGTACTCACTTATACGTGAGTCGCCCATATACAGGTCTGACGTGCGCGAAGCCATTACGCTGAACTCGCCGTAAGGTTCCATGGCCTCTATGTCTCCGCCAAACGTTACGACAACGGTCGTGTGGCGGAATGTGGGCTTGGGCGTGTCTTCCGAACACGAAAAGAGCGCGGTAAGGCATAGTATGGCTGCCAAGGGGCGTATAATATACCTTTTCCCTATCATTGTCTAATGTGATTTTATTGCGTTTGCTTCGTTGCCGCATGGGCTGCATCGCGCCGCAGGCACTCCGCCTCGGGGTGGTTGAGGCCTGCGGTGGCCCTTGCTTTCGTGGGCTTGCGGCTTGGCGTAGTGGTTGGGCTTAGCATACAACCTCGTCCATGGCAATGTCGGTTGGCTCCGTAGGTACGTTGCCTACAAGCTGGAACGGGAAGCACAGCCCTATCTTGTAAGCCTGCGGGATGAGCGGCAGGAAGCGGTCGTAGTAGCCCCGTCCGCGCCCCAACCGGTGGCCTTGAGGGTCGAAGGCCATGCCCGGCACGATGGCGAGGTCTATGGCTTGGTAGTCGGTGAAGGCCTGCCCGGTAGGCTCCATTATGCCGAAAGCCCCCTTAGCCATGCTCGCCGGGCCTTGGTAGAGGCGCAGCTCCATGGTCTCGGGGCCTGTTACGCGGGGCAGGACGATGGTCTTGCCCTGGCCTTCGGCAAGGAGGCGGGTGGTGTCCACCTCGTCGGGCAGGGAGCAGTAGAGCATCACGGTGCGGGCGGCGAGGTAGTGCTGATGGGTCATTAGCCTCGTGACGGCGGCAAGCGACAGCTGCCCAAGCTCGTCGCCGGTGTGCCGCCGCTTGCTCTCGCGCATGGCTTGCCTAAGCTCTGCCTTACGCATGGCCTGCTGGTTTGTTGAAACCGTGCGTGGCATAGCCGCTCCACGGGGTGCGGCCCAGGGCCGTGGCCTTGCCCGCCTTGCCTGCCGGCGGGGTGGGGAAGGCCTTTCCCTCGCGGAACACTTTTAGCGTCTTGCTGATGGCGGGGTCGTCCTGGTTGAGGTATTCAACCCAGTCTTCCTCATCGAGCATATTGTATATTATGCGGCTATTGATGAAACGCTCCAGCAGTTTGTGCGACTTGCGTATCATGAGGTTGCGCCGCCGCAGGCCGTTTTTTGCGGCAAAGCGGACGAACTGTTCCACTGTGTTCTGCTTGTTGAGGTAGGCCGACAGCTCGGCCATGTCCTTGTATTGGCTCAGCTTGGGGCGGTTCTCGTCGGTGTAGTTGTAGGCAAACTGTATGATAAGGCCGCTCATGCTGGCCTCCTTGTAGTAAGAGGTGAGGTCGGTCGTGTCTTCAGGCACGAAGATGTCGGGCGTTATGCCGCCCCCGCCGTACACCGTGCGACCCTTGCCGGTGTGGTAGGCCGGGCCGGAGTGCTTGATGCTGTCTTGCGAGAAGAACTCTCCGTGCTGGTAACGGCTGAGCAAGTCGGCCTCGTAGCTCTGCTCGTCGCCTGCGGTGTAGGGCTTCTGTATGCACCGGCCCGAGGGTGTGTAGTAGCGCGCCACGGTGAGCCTTACCATCGAGCCGTCGTTGAAGGCTATCGGCTGCTGCACAAGACCCTTGCCAAACGAGCGCCGCCCGATGATGGTGGCGCGGTCGTTGTCCTGCATGGCACCCGCGAATATCTCCGATGCCGACGCCGAGCCTTCGTCGATGAGCACCACCAACGGTATGTGCTGGTAGCTGCCGCGGCCGTCGCTGCGGTATTCCTGCCGTTGTGACTTGCGCCCTTGGGTGTAGACAATGAGGCAGTCCTTGGGCAGGAACTCGTTTATCATCTGCACGGCCGAGGCGAGGTAGCCGCCGCTGTTGCCGCGGAGGTCTATCACGAGGTTGGCAAAGCGTTCCTGCGAGAGGCGCGCCAGGGCTATGAGCAGCTCCGGGTAGGTGTTCTCGCCGAACTTCGTTACCTTGATGTAGCCCGTGTTGTCGTCGAGCATATAGGCTGCGCTGATGCTCCGCTGAGGTATGTCGCCGCGCGTAACGGTGATCTGCTTTACGCCTTTCTCGCCGTAGCGCACCACGCCTATCTTCACTTTCGTGTCCTTTGGCCCCTTGAGCCGGCGCATGGCCTCGTCGTTGGTGACCTTCTTGCCCACGAATGGCTTGCCGTCTACGGACACTATCTTGTCGCCTGCGGCAATGCCGGCGCGTTCGGCGGGGCCGTTCTTGACCACGTTCTGCACGCGTATGGTGTCCTTGCGAATGGTGAACTCGATGCCCACGCCGGAGAAAGAACCCTTCAGCTCGTCGTTGGCGGCCTGCACGTCTTTGGCGCTTATGTACACGGAGTGGGGGTCAAGCTCGGCCAGGATCTGCGGCATGGCTTTCTCCACGAGTCCGTTTATGCTCACTGTGTCTACGTACTGGTCGTCTATGATGTGCAGCAGGTTGTTGAGCTTGTTGCTGCTTGAGTTGATGATGCTGAGCCTGTTGCCCGAGAAGAGGTTAGCGTAGAACGTGCCGATGAGTATTCCCACCACCACGCAGGCGGCCATTATCAAGGGCATGAATCGGTTAGACCTGTTCTTGTTCATTGTCGTCCGGATTTAGGTAAGTTACTTCGATGTTGGCCCGGCGGAGCAGCTCGATGCCGTCTTCGAGGCGGTAGTGTTCGGCGTAGACCACGCGCTTGATGCCGGCCTGGATTATGAGCTTGGAGCATTCTATGCAGGGCGAGGCCGTGACGTAGAGCGTGGAGCCGTCGCTGTTGTTGGAGCTGCGGGCGAGCTTCGTTATGGCGTTGGCCTCGGCGTGGAGCACGTAGGGCTTCGTTATGTTGTTCTCGTCCTCGCAGATGTTCTCGAACCCGCTTGGCGTGCCGTTGTAGCCGTCGCTTATTATCATCTTGTCTTTCACCACGAGCGCGCCCACCTTGCGCCTCTTGCAGTAGCTGTTCTCGGCCCAGATGCGCGCCATGCGCAGGTAGCGCAGGTCGAGCAGGTGCTGTTTCTCCTCCTGTGTCATTGTTGTTTCTGCTTGTTTCGCTTTATGCCGTTGCGCTTGAGGAGCGCGTCGATGGTTGGCTCTCCGCCCCGGAAACGCTTGTAGAGAGCCATGGGGTGCTCGGTGCCGCCTTTCGACAGTATCTCCTTGCGGAAGCGGTGTGCCGTGTTGGGGTTGAAGATGCCTTCCTTCTTGAACACGCTGAAGGCGTCGGCATCGAGCACTTCGGCCCATTTGTAGCTGTAGTACCCGGCGGCATAGCCTCCGGCCATGATGTGGCTGAACTGCACTGTCATGCAGGTGTCGTTGCGCTGTGGCGTCACCATGGCCTTGGCCCAGGCTTTTTTCTCGAACTGTATGATGTCTTCCGTAAGCGGTTCCTTGCGGGTGTAGTATGCCATGTCGAGCAGGCCGAAGCTCACTTGGCGCATGCATGAGTATGCGGCCATGAAGTTGCGGCTCTTCACAATGGCCTTGATGAGTTTTTCGGGCAGAGGCTCGCCGGTCTTGTAATGGAAGGCGAAGGTGCTCAGGAACTCCTTCTCCACGGCGTAGTTTTCCATAAACTGCGACGGCAGCTCCACGAAGTCCCACCACACGTTGGTGCCGCTGAGGCTCTCGAAGCGGGTGTTGGCGAAGATGCCGTGGAGGGCGTGGCCGAACTCGTGGAGGAATGTCTCCACCTCGCCGAGGGTGAGCAGCGCCGGCTTCTCGGGCGTAGGCTTGGTGAGGTTCATCACTATGCTTACGTGGGGCCTTACGTTGCGGCCCTTGCGGTCGATCCACTGGCCTTGGTATTCGGTCATCCACGCGCCGCCCTGCTTGCCCTTGCGCGGGAAGAAGTCTGCGTAGAGCACGGCCAGGTAGGAACCGTCGGCGTCGGCCACCTCGTATGCCTTGACGTCGGGGTGGTATGTCGGGATGTCTGGGTTTTCCTTGAAGGTTATGCCGTAGAGGCGCGTGGCCAACCCGAACACGCCTTTTATGACGTTCTTAAGTTCAAGGTAAGGGCGCAGCATCTCTGCGTCCACATTGTATTTCTTCAGTTGCAGCTTGTGCGAATAGTAGCTTTGGTCCCACGGCTCGGGTTTGAAGCGCACGCCTTCCTTCTTCTTTGCGTAGGCGGTGAGCTGCTTCATCTCTTCCTGTGCTGCCGGCTTGTATGCCTCTATGAGGTCGTCGAGCAGCTTGTACACGTTCTTGCGCTTGCCGGCCATGCGGCGCTTGAGCACGTAGTCGGCGTAAGTCCTGAAGCCGAGCAGCTGCGCTATCTCGCGGCGCAGGTTTACGAGCCGCTTGCAGATGTCGAGGTTGTTCTCCGGGTTGTCGTGCAGGCACTCGGTGTTCTTGGCCATATACATCTGCCTGCGCAGCTCGCGGTCGTCGGCGTAGGTCATGAAAGGGCTGTAGCTCGGGTAGTCGAGCGTGAACACCCAGCCCTCCTTGCCCTCCTGCGCGGCCTCTGCCGCCGCGGCCTCGATGGCCGAGTCGGGCAGGCCGGCGAGCTGCTGCCTGTCGGTGATGTGCAGCTTGAAGGCCTTGTTCTCCTTCAGCAGGTTCTGCGAGAACTGCAGCGAGAGCATGCTGGCCTCCTCGGTGAGCTTGCGCAGGCGCTCCTTGCCTTCGTTGTCGAGCAAGGCTCCGCTGCGCACAAAGCCCTCGTAGCTGTCGTCGAGCAGCCGCTTCTCTTCGCTTGTGAGCCGGCGGTGGTACTGGTGTACGCGCCTCACGCGCTCGAAGAGGCGCGGGTTGAGGCGCACGTCGTTGGCGTGCTGCGTGAGCAGTGGCTGCATTTTCTGCGCCAGTGCGTCCATCTCGTCGTTGGTCTCGGCGCTGAGCAGGTTGAAGAACACTGTCGACACGCGCGAGAGCAGGTCGTAGTAGCCTTCGCGTTCGTCGTCGGTGTTGATTATGGTGTTGTCGAATGTGGGTTTCTCGGGGTTGCTTACGGTTTTCTCTATCAGCTCGTTGTCGCGCCGTATGCCCTCGATGAACGCTTCCTCGAAGTCGGCGATGGTTATCCGGTCGAACGGCACGGTGTCGTGTGGGGTGCCGTATGGTTCAAAGAAAGGGTTTTTGCGCTGTGTATTTTCGTTGTTGTTCTCGCCCATAAGTCGTTGGTTTCTTTGGAGATGCAAATATAAAAATAAAAGGTGTAATTAACGAACAATTCACGAAGATTAACGGAGCGGACGGCTGTTGCGGGCCGTTTCCGGCTGCCACAGCTGGGGCTTTTGAGGTCTTGGTGGAGCTTGGTGAATGGCAGTGCGCAGAGGGTGGCTTTGCAAAACGTGCCGTTTGGGCTTGCAAAACGGCACGTTTTGCGTCCTGAAACGGCCTGTTTTGCAAGCCCAAACGGCACGTTTTGTAAAGCCACTGAAAATCAATGGGTTACAAGGCTGGTTCGGAATGCGTGTGAAAGGGCTTGAAACGGCACTCTGTCGAGGGTTGCGTGAGGGCTGCGGCGATGCTACGCGAGGGCCTCGCGTAGCCGTTCGAGTGCCGGAATTATGATGATGCCGCGGCCTTGCTCAATCAGTCCGGCGCTGCGCATGGCCTTCAGCGCGTGGGATACGTTGAGGCGGCTGTCGTTCACTTCGGCTGCCAGGCGATCCATAAGTATGTTCACCACCTTGCGCCCGTGGGCGGTGAGGCAGCGGGCGGCCACGAAGCGGGCTATGCGGCGGCGCAGGTCGGCGGGCGGGGCGAGCCATGGCTGCGAGGCGGCGCGCTGCGCCTCGGTGGCAAGGAGGTTGAGCAGGTTGAGCCTGAAGGCCATGAACTCCTCGCATAGGCGCGCCACCTCCACCTTGTCGATGGCTATGAGGTTGGCGTCGGTGAGGGTGGTGAACGTGGCCATGCGCTCCTGATGGAGGCCAAATAGGCGTTCGGGTTCCATTATGTATGGCGGTGCTATCTCCTCGCTTATGGTGTAGGCCCCGTCGGCAGAGGCCGTGACGGCTTGCAGCCGCCCTCCTGCCAGCATCAGCAGGCGGCCTCCGGCGTCGCCCCTGCGGGCAGCTTCCGTGCCTGCGGGCAGTTTCATGAAGTCGAACTTGGTGTGGCCTGCCAGTCGCTCCAGCTCTTCGTGACCCATGCCTTTGAAGAGCGGGAAGCCCAGCAGCGTGTCGAATAGTCTTAGGGTGGGCATCGGCCTATTTCCTGATTTTGTCTCTCAGCGAGGGCGAGAACCACACTTGGTTGTTTCCCTTGTCGTCGGAGTAGATGAAATAGGCCATCAGCTCGGGGTGCTCGGCAAGTATTGTCTGCGCCCTCTCAAGCCCGAGCACCATGAAAGCCGTGGCGTATGCGTCGGCCGTGGCGCAGTCGTCGGCCAGCACTGTGGATGAAAGAATGTTGTGCTGCACGGGATATCCCGTGTGGGGGTCGATGGTGTGGGCGTACTTCTTGCCGTCCTTGTAGTAGAAGTTGCGGTAGTTGCCGCTTGTGGCCATGGCCTTGTCGGTGACGTTGAGTACGGTCTGCACCTCCTGGTTGGTGCTGAGCGAGTCGTCAGTGGGCTTGGTGACGCCGATGCGCCACGGCACCCTGCGCTCGCTCACGCCCTTTGTCACTATCTCGCCGCCTATCTCTACCATGAAGTTTTCCACGCCACGGCTGCGCAGGTAGGCCGCCACCACGTCGCTGCCAAAGCCCTTGGCTATGGCGCTGCAGTCGAGCATGAGGCGCGGGTCGGCCTTTACCACGCGCCTGCCGCTGAGCCTCACCTTGTCGAAGCCCACGAAGCTGCGCAGCGAGTCGATGGCCCGGGGCGTAGGCTCCGTGCCTTGCTTGAAGCCGAAGCCCCACGCGTTTACCAGCGGAGCCACGGTGATGTCGAACGCGCCGCCCGTCTCGCGGGCCACGTCTTCTGCGAGGCGGAACACCCGCGTGAACAGCTCGTCGGCCTCTACAGGCTCGCCCCTGTTTACTGCGGAGATGATGGAGTTGGGGTTGAAGGGCGAGAGCGACGCGTCTACGCGCTGCAGCTCGGCCTTTATCCCGGCGTGGAGGTCGGAGTCCGACTGGTAGGTGATGTTGTAAACAGTGCCGAACACCATGCCGGAGTTGTGGCGGTAGGGTGCTGACGGTTGGTGCCTCACGATGAGCATCACGCCTGCCACGAGCGCAGCCAGCACGGCCAACTGCCATGCCGTGCGCCGCTTGCGCCTCTGTGGGTCTTGCGCCTGAGTGCTTGCCATAGCTTGGTTTAAATGTCGATTATTACGTTGAAGTTGGCGCCGATGCGCGTGTCGCCGGCCTTGCCGTAGCCCGGCACGTACCAGGTGTTGCCAACGCTGCTGTCCGTGTGGGCAAGGCGCATCTTGTATCTTACGCTCCAGCCGAGGTGGAGCGGCCCCCAGAGCCTTGTGTCAAGCCCCAGCACCACCTCTGCCCAGTGCTGGTTGCACTTGTCGCCGCTAACGCTGAAGCCCGCGTCCCAGCCCCACACGGGGTCTTGGAAGGTGGGCCTGGATATGTCTACCTTGTACGATGTGAAGGCGTAGCGCAGCCCGGCGTACAGCCTGTTGGCCGAGTGCTTGTTCTTGAGCAGGTTGAGGTCGCAGCCAATGCGGAAGTAGGGAGCTTCCGTCTTGTAGTATATCTCTGTCACTTCGTCGTCGTGTTCGGCCATGCCGTAGCCCACCTCCACTATCGGGAAGTACTGGTTGTGCAGGTTGAGGCGCACCGCCGCCTCGTATTCGCCGTAGTCGCTGAGTGCCAGTATCACGGGGCCTGCGGCGTCGAACGACACGGCAAAACCGTTAAGCAGCGGCACCGAGTCCTTTGCTATGGTGAAGAGCTTGCCCTGGGCGTCGGCGCGCAGCCCTGCCATGAGCAGCGCGGCGCTAAGGGCGAGCCTTGAGATAAAGGTGGAAATGTTCTGTCGAAGCGTCATAGTCAACGTGTTGTTTGTTTACCGCAATGGAGTCGATGGCGTTGCGCGTCCACCTCACGGCAGTGATGTAGTGGAAGAACGATATGTTGCAGTCTACCGACTCGAAGTGCGGATAGTTGTCTTTCCTTACGTAGACCGTGTCGATTGATGTGTTGAGGAGCGTGTCGGTGATGTAGAAGAAGAGCGTGTCCTCCGGGTCGGTGTAACTTATTGGCAGCTCGAACGATGTGGTGTTTACGCTCCGGTTGAGCAATACGCTGTCCGTGCCGTCGCGCCTTGTGGTGGTTATGGTGAGCGTGTCGCGCAGCGTGTCGCGCTCGCCGCCCGCCTTGTGCAGGCCATACGAGGTGTAGACGGTGTTCTGCACGGGGCAGTCTACCGACGAGCAGGCGGCTGCGGTGAGCGTGGCCGCCATGAGGAATGCCGCCTGGAGCCTGCCGCCGCGGCCCGGTTTGCGGTGGCTTGGGCTGCCTGCTGCCGTATTCAGTCGTTTTTCCTGTTGTCTTTGCACCTTATTTCCTCCTCTATCTGGTAGTCGTTCCTGCTTGTTGAGTTGCGGCTGATGAGGTCGCCGAGGAAGCCGGCGAGGAACAGCTGCGTGCCTATCATCATCATCGTGAGGGCGATGTAGAAGTATGGCGAGTCGGTGATGAGACGCTGCGGCACACCGTTGGCAAGGGCGCAGAGCTTGTCGATGCCGAGGAGGGCGGCCGAGATGAAGCCTATCATGAACATTATCGTGCCAAGGAAGCCGAACACGTGCATCGGCTTGCGGCCGAAGCTGCTCAGGAACCAGAGCGTGATGAGGTCGAGGTAGCCGTTGAAGAAGCGGTTGAGTCCGAACTTGGTCTTGCCGTACTTGCGCGCCCTGTGCCTCACAACCTTCTCGCCTATGCGGTTGAAACCGGCGTTCTTGGCCAGGTATGGGATGTAGCGGTGCATCTCGCCGTAAACCTCTATGTTCTTCACCACCTCCTTGCGGTATGCCTTCAGGCCGCAGTTGAAGTCGTGGAGGTTCTTTATCCCGCTTATCTTGCGGGCCGTGGCGTTGAACAGCTTGGTGGGTATGGTCTTCGAGAGCGGGTCGTAGCGTTTCTTCTTGTAGCCCGACACGAGGTCGTAGCCCTCCTCCTTTATCATGCGGTAAAGCTCGGGTATCTCGTCGGGCGAGTCCTGCATGTCGGCGTCCATGGTTATCACCACGTCGCCCTGTGCCTGCGCGAAGCCGCAGTGCAGGGCCGGGCTCTTGCCATAGTTGCGCCTGAACTTGATGCCGCGCACGCACTCCGACTCGCGGCTGAGGCGTTCTATCACGTCCCAGGAGTGGTCGGTGGAGCCGTCGTTGACGAATATCACCTCGTAGGTGAACTTGTTTTCTTTCATCACCCGCTCAATCCAGGCGAAGAGTTCGGGAAGCGATTCTTCCTCGTTGAATAAAGGTACTACGACAGATATGTCCATTTGGGTTTGTTGTTTGCTTTGGGGTTATTGTTGCTTGCTGCCCGGCAGGGCCTTCCTCTTGAGTATGGCGGCTACCGGCAGGCTCAGCACTATGCCGCAGGTGACGTTCATGCTGAGTATGTTGAGCACTATGTAGATGGGGTCGGTCTGCGCCATCTCGCTTATGGCTTGCTGCATCTGCTGCTTGCTCATGCCGTAGGCTTCGAGCATGGCGGCAGCCTCGGGTGTGTCGGTGAGGGCGGTGTAGGCGCTTACAAGGTGGCCGCCATCGATGTAGGCGAAGTAAACGTACTGCGCCAGGGCCATGAGCAGCGATGCGTAAAGGAACATCAGGATGTAGTAGGCGGCCGCGCGGCGGAACGAGATGAGGCCGTTCCGTGCATTGTTGCGGAACTTAGCGAGCCTCACTGCGGCGAACACGGGCGACAGCACGGCCAGGAGCGCGCCTGCAAGCCCCATCAGCGGCGACGTAAGCCCGCCTATGTAGAGCGCGAAGCTGGCTATCCAGACCACGCCGAGGTAAGCCCCGTCTACGCGGGCGAAAGCCTTCAGCTGTTGGTATTCTTCGGGAGTCATTGTCTTTCCTTCTCTTCTTTATCAAGTGCAAAAGTACTCAATTTATCACATATATAAAGGTATTGCATGGCCTTTTTTGATTTTTTTTGTGATAAAACTTTGCCCGGTGGCAAAAAATGCGTACCTTTGCACTCGCTTTTACACGGGCAAGTCTTGCACGGCCAGCTCCCTTCGAATCCTCCAGGACGGGAACGTAGCAAAGGTAGTTGGTTGTAGCGGCGCGATGCAAGTAGCTTGCCCACCCGCCTCTTTAGCTCAGTTGGCCAGAGCACGTGATTTGTAATCTCGGGGTCGTTGGTTCGAATCCGACAAGAGGCTCCACCATCAAGGAGGCAAGTTGCCTCCTTTTTTCGTTTCCATGGAATCTTCGTTGGTTGCTTGCGGGCGCGGGGCCGCTGCTGCATTGCGCGGCGGCTGTGGGCTTGTGCCGGGCTGCTTGTGGGTTTATATGGGGTAAAAAATAAAACCCTGCCGCTTGCGCGAACAGGGCTAATGAAAGGAGGAGTGGTACCACCAGTACTATTAAAGTTAAATTTCAATCAAACAGATTTCATTGAATTAATTACTAATACACTATGTATCAAGCATTTTTAATTCTATTAAATACAGCATGATTTAATTCAACACAAGTTTTATAGGTAACTTTATAGGTAACTTTTGGAAAAACATAGTAACTTTGCAGTCGTAACATTATCCATCATTAAACGATTGAGCTATGGCAAAAACGCTTTCCAGATTCTATATTCTCAAAAAGGACGAGAACAAAGAAAAGGCCACTCTTTTTGTAAGGGTGCAAGCTCCTAACAGGAGGATTGACGTGCAGTTTACCACACGTATTCAAGTCGGTGTGGCGGAATGGAAGGCAGCCGTTGCCGATGAAGACTCTTTGGCACGCCACCGAAAACAGAATCCCAAGCTGCATGACAAGCTGGGCAGGATAGAAGTGATGTTGGAACGTGAAATGTCCGCTTCTCAATTTGACAGGCAGCATATCAGGTCGGAAATATTAGCCATCTCCGACCCGAAAAAATATGAAATCCAACGGGCACAAAAAGAGGTAGAAGAGAAAGCGAGACTGGAAGAAGAACGTATCCGTCAAGAACAGGAACGGCTCATTCAGGAAGGCATCGAGGCAGAGAAGGCCAAGATATGGAATTATCTTTCACGGTTCTGTGCCGACATCAAGTCAGGAAAGCGTTTGAATGGAAATGACAGGTACTCAACTGGAACAGTCAAGTCTTGGCACAGTTTCATGAGATTATACGATGACTTCGACAAGAAGCACCAATATACATGGGAAATGGTGAACCGTGAATTTACGGCCAGATTCCTTGCTTACATGGAAAAGCATAACTATATGATAACTGCGCAAAACAAATATTTGGTCACTTTCCGGGCACTTGTCGGCTATGCCTATACTGATGGTGTACACAATAACAATCGTGCCACCCAATGCTTCTCAAAAAAGAAAATAGACGAGAAGGACAAAGCAGCTGAGATATATCTGACCTCGGCAGAGCTTCAAGCGTTGTATGAAATGCCGTTGACCGGATTACAGGAACAAGTACGTGACATTTTTCTGGTAGGCTGCTACACCTGCCAGCGCGTGAGTGATTACAACAACATATCCCCTGACAGTTTCACAACGACAGCCAAGGGCACACCCATCATCCGGCTTACACAGCAGAAAACACATACGGAGGTGAAAATCCCCATCATGAATCCCAACTTACAGGCAATCTGTGAGAAATACGGTTATAATCTGCCTTCCGTGGTTGATGTCATTCTCAACCGATACATCAAGGAAATCCTTAAAGAATTATCTGAAACCGTGCCCTCATTGGCAGTAAAGGTTCGGACCAAGTTGACCATGAAGCAAAGAAAGCAGGAAGATGACGGGAGAATCACAGTGGAACGTAACAGTAAGGGAGAGGTGATGATGCCCCGTTATAATTGTGTCACAACACATACGGCACGCCGCAGCGGAATCACCAACATGTATCTTACGCACAAATACACCATCTTGCAGATGATGCACGTAAGCGGACATAAGACGCAGAAGACTTTCATGGACTATATCAAGCTCTCGTCAGATGAAATAGCAGACGAGATTGATGCCATAGCCAACCAGACGAAAATGGACGTGTTTTGAAAAATACGCTTCAATGGAATTGTACATTTGTGAATTTTGCACATTCCAAGCGCTCAGATAAAAACTGTTGTGCAGAAAAGTGTTGTGCATTTCTTTTGCACATAAAAATGCCTTTACCTTTGTCGTTTTCAAACATTCAAATCAATTAATTATGAGTAAAGACGATAAAGTGTTCATGAAGGGGAAAGATGAAGTGAAGGCATGGATGGAGGCTCATCCACAAGAATATGCCCAATTTGCGGCCAAGATGAACGAACAAGGTATTGGCGGCATCTTAAAGTTGGGCGAGGAAGCCTTTCTGTCCTCGCCTGCCTTTAAGAAAGAAATAGAAAAGATGGTTGCTGTCGGCCATTTTGAGGCATCCTCTCTCTTGGAAATTCTCTCAATGTCCGATTTCGCTGCCAACTACTTCAAGGGAAAAGAAGATGACAAAATGGCTATGGCCGCATGGATTAAGTATGGTGAATCGCCAGAACTGATTGTCAACGAATTGAACAAGACAATGGTAGGGCAAAATAAGCGCAAGTACAGAGGCATTATTTCCTCCTTGCTCAAATTGTTCTGGGATAAGTTCTTCCAAAGGTGTTGTCTGCAATATCGTGAACACAGTAAATCCAACAACCAAATAGCAATGGGCAATACTTTTCAGACTTTACTTTCCTCTCAAGATGAGGGCATGGTGAAAAGAATCGAGGAATGGGCAAGCCGCCAATGTGCAGGAATGAGCACTGCCCACTTGTATATAGCCCTTGTTGAGACCGGAGAGATAAGCCCTAAGATGCCATTGACCCGGTTTGTGGATGCGATGCGTGCATCGTTCCCCAATCACACCATCGTTGGCGTACGGCAGTTGCAGAAAAGCGTGAATTACCTGCAAAATCTTTCGCCCAACCGAAAACAGTACGGCAAAGACGAACTCGAACACCGCTTTGCCATTAATGCGATAAAGGCAGAAGTCCTGCTTATAGATACACCATCGGATACCTGAATTCGATTCGTTTCAATTCGTTCAGTTCGTTTTCGGAGTCGCGAACCGAACGAACTCTTATTTATTTTTAATTCAGCTGATTGCCATATACCTTTGCGCCATCACTCCCTGTTGGAGCGGTGGCGTTTCTGTCTTCAATCCGTCGGCAGAACCGGCCTTAACCCAGACGGTAATCAGATATTATGGACGATTTATTCAATATCCTCAATGATGGCAAAGCCCATGTGAAAGTGGAAATGGATGCCGCAGACCTGAAGGCATTCTCGGATGAACTTATCCGCCGTGCCAAGGACGAACTCGGCACTATGGTGGAAACTGCCCGTAAGGAGCGGATGCTTTCCAAGGCAGAGGTGAAAGATTTGTTCGGTGTATGCGATGCAACTCTGTGGCACTGGGATAAGAAAGGCATTCTTAAACCAGTCAAGACAGGCAACAAGGTGCTTTATCCCGAATATGAGGTGCGCAAGGCACTCGGTAAACGTAACCAAATCATCTAAAAGTATGGACAACTCTATTATTTTCCCTCTCAGTGTGTTCCCTATGCCCATTCGTAACATAGTGGACTCACTGCATAAGTACGAGAATTACCAAATGGATTTCACCGCCTCTGCTTTCCTGACCGTGTTTGCTGCTACTATGGGCAACACGTGGTCGGCCCGTTTCATGACCGGGTGGGTAAGCCGTCCCATCATCTACATGGTATTGGTCGGCCCACCCAGTTGCGGCAAGACACCGCCACTTCGCCAAGCCATTTCTCCTCTCTTGAAACTGGACGAATCCTATGACCGTGTCTATGCAAAAGGAATCAGGCAGTACCGTAAATGGGAACGGCTTACTGCCAGACAGCGCAAGCAGCAATCCATGCCGGAAGAGATGGAGATGCCACAGCGCAAGTGCCATGTGGTGGTCAACTCTACCATAGAAGCCCTTATTTCAGCCATGCGTGACAATCCCCGTGGAGTGCTCATCTATAATGATGAGATAGACAGCCTGTTTTCCAACTTCAACCGTTACAACGGCTCGGATGAAAGCTATTTCCTGAGCCTGTTCAGCGGCACGCCATTCAAATATACCCGGAAGTCGAACAATGAGTACATCTTCCTGTCACAGCCTTATTGTTCCATTATCGGTTCGACACAACCCGGTATGCTTTCCACGCTGTTCGGTGGCAAACGTTCCCTGAATGGATTTTCTTCCCGTTTTTTGAAGGTCTATCCGCATATCTCAGCTATGCCTTTCTGGAATGAAACTTCCATGCCGGAAGATGTATTGGAGGAATGGGAGCATATCATCCGCAAGGTAGACGGCATAAAGCCGCCTACTGTACAAGAGGGAAAAATAAACTCCATTGAACTTTCCTTTTCATCGGCGGCGAAACATCGGTTGATAAGCTGGAAGAACGGGGTGAACAGCCGTATCTATTCAGATTCGGAAAGCGAAACGGAGAAAGCTCTGTGTGGCAAACTGGAAACCTACCTTATTCGCTTCTGTCTGATTATTCAAGTAATGAGAGGCATCTGCGGGGAAGCCGGAATGGACGAGATAGATGAAGAGAGTGCCCAACGTGCCATTTGGTTGACAGAATACTTCCGTGCAATGGAAAGCCGCATAACTCCCGAAATGGAGACAGGCGTATTGGATTTACGGCATACAGAATTGCTTTCCCTCTTGTCTCAATCGTTCACCACGTCCGAAGCCGTCGCTACCGGTAAGAAGCTCGGCCTGTCAGAATCCACCGTCAAAAGGTTCTTGCGAGAAGGCGCACGTGAGTTCATCCGCAAAGAAGCGCATGGGCGTTACTGCAAATTCTGAAATGTCAATGACACTTTGACCTTTTTGACATGATGACACTTTACTTTAAGTAAGAAACAGATAGCTGTTCTTTTCATGGGAGCAAGCTATCTGTTTTAGACCGCTTTATTGCCAAATAATTGCTAAATAAGCTCCTATAACATGCTCAAATCTTGGCTGTGTCGCAAATAATTTGTATTTTTGCGACAAAATATGATGTAATGGCAAGCATAGAAGAGAATATTTTGACTGCTATTAAGTCTAAAGGAAGAGGTAGTATCTTCTTTCCTTCGGATTTTACTTCATACGGAGAAGTTAAGGCTGTTGGCAAAAGTCTTGAGCGACTGACTGCAAAAGGCGACATCATCCGTCTGGCGAGAGGCATATACACATATCCTGAGGTTGACACAGTCTTGGGACTTGGCGTACTGATGCCATCCATCGAACAAATTGCCGAAACGATAGCCCGTAGGGATAAGGCTCGAATTGTGCCGACTGGTATATATGCTCTGAACAGATTGGGCATATCTACCCAAGTGCCCATGAATATAGTTTATCTGACAGACGGGGCTTCTCGCAAGGTGAGCTTAGGAAATGGCCGTTCGATACAGTTCAAATATACGACTCCCAAAAATCTCTCATTTACCAATCCGCTTGCAATGCTTGTTACGTTTGCCCTGAAAGAAATAGGAAAAGATAATGTAACGGATGATATTGCCAAACAAATTAAGAATGTGCTTCAAAAAGAAGAGAGGGAAAAAGTGCTGGCGGATGAAGCACTCATGCCGGCATGGATAAGAACCTTTACGAGACAAGCGTATGAATAATTACTTTCAACTATCCAAGGAACAACAGCAGATGGTGCTTACCCAAGCTGCTAACAAGACAGGTTTGCCTGTTCAGGCTGTAGAGAAGGACTTATGGGTAACGGCTGTCCTCCGTGGCATGTTCTCTTTGCCGTATGCTAACCATTTGTCTTTCAAGGGAGGGACATCGCTAAGCAAGTGCTGGCATCTTATTAACCGCTTTTCTGAAGATATAGATATTGCTATTGACAGGGAATTTCTTGGTTTCGGTGGAGCTTTATCAAAGACGCAAATAAGTGATAAGTTGCGCCGTGCAGCTTGTACTTTCGTGAGAGAAACTATGCAAAGCGATTTAACGACACAATTATATCAATATGGAATATCAAAAGAAAAGTTAAAAGTAAATGTGAATATAACACCTGTCACTACAACAGACCCTGAAGTAATAAACATAAACTATGATTCCGTGTTACCCTTTTCCATAGATGGATTGCATGGAAATCAATACATTTTGCCCAAAGTGAAAGTGGAAGTAAGTGGTAGGTCTATGAGTGAACCCGTGAAAGAAATTGCACTTAATTCTATGATAGACCAAATATATCCTGAAGCTTCTTTTGCGGAACAGAAGTTCATGGTACGAGCAGTTCTTCCGGAACGCACATTTCTTGAAAAGGTGTTTCTGCTTCATGAAGAGTTTGCCAAGCCAAAGGATTTAATTAGAGTGGAACGTATGTCACGACATATGTATGATATTGGTCAGATGATGAAAACTCCAATAGCTGAACGTGCCATCAATGACAAAGATCTCTATCGTCAAGTAGTGGAACATCGCCGTACATTCATTGGTTTGCGCGGCTTCGATTATGACACGCTTTATCCTGCAACACTTAATATCGTTCCACCGGCTTCTATTATTGAACAGTGGAAAATAGATTATGAGAATATGCGGTTACATATGATTTATGGTGAGTCAGAACCATTTGACATGTTGGTTGAGAACTTGACTAAACTTAACGCTAAAATTAATCAAATAAAATAGATATGGCTAATGTTAAGAGCGGAGCGTTTCGAGAAATAATTATAGATAGATGTCTTCAGAGCAGAAGAGGATACTCAACAATGGAGATAATGAAAAAGTGCAATGATGCTCTTGAACGTCGTTGTGAGCCGTTGATTACAGCCACCAATACAATTAGGAATGACATTCTGTCCATTGAAAATAGATGGAATGTTGTTGTTGAGCCAATAAAAATTGGTCGTAATATCAGGTATAGATACCAAGATCCCAACTTTTCTATATTTAACTTTCCTTTAAATGAAAATGAAATAGCCCAACTAAATCAAGCAGTGTCTTTGCTTAAAAGATTCGAAGGAATGCCTGGCTTTGATTGGGTTGATGAACTTAATGCTCATCTGCAATCTACAATTAACTTAGAACTAAGACACATCGTTGGGTTTGATGAAAACAAACAGCTTAAGGGTATGGAGTATTTTACTCCTCTTTTTGAGTGTATATCAAGAAAAGAAGTTATAAAACTTCAATATCAATCATACAAAGAGAATTCTGCCAAAACCTATGTGATACATCCTTATTACTTGAAAGAGTATAATCAGCGCTGGTTTTTATTTGCTTTAAATAATGAATGTCAACATATTACAATATTTCCATTAGACCGTATTAAGGGATTTACAAAGACATTTGGACTCTTTATAGAGAATAATAAAGTTGACTTTGAACATTATTTCGATAACATAATAGGTGTGAGTTCTAATAAAAGTGATGTGCCCACTATTATAATTCTTAAAGTTTGTGCAGAGCAACTTCCATATATGCTTACCAAACCGCTTCATCATACACAGGTAGTTCGCGAATTCATGCAAGACGGTGATGCTATTATATCAATAAAGGTTATACCTAATTTTGAATTAATCCAACAGCTCCTATCTTTTGGAGAGCGTGTTACGGTTCTTGAACCAGAAACTCTTAGAGATGAAATCAAACATAGAATCGAAAATAATTTGAAAAATTATCGATAGGTTCAAATAGATTGAACGTATGGCGTATAACTTTGCACTTGAAATCAGTTAGCAATGTTTAATTTTAAATTTTGATTCACATGATGGATGTTTTTTCTTCAGATTCTCAAATGATTTCTATTAGCAAGTGTCTTAATTGGGCAAAATGGGTTGAATTGAGAGAACCAGAAAATGGATATATATTCACGGACGAGTATCTTGCTTCAAATTGGGACGATATTGACGTTCATCCCGAAAATCTTCCGAAAGGTAAGGCACAAAAAGGCATGCGTAAAGTTACTTCCCCGGTTCTTTTACTTAAATCTCATGCTCCCAAGATGGCTTTTATCTTGGCTACAGAAATGTCACCTGTTTATTTCTGTTCATCCTTTAATCGTATTAAAGAGGATGGGTACACGATGCTGTTTGGTCTGATGCCCAATGTATGGCCGGAGTACTTTTTCTATATGTCAAAGTACAACTCATGGTGCAATATATCTCATCATATAGATGAAGCAGCAAAATATGATCTCTGTACGGGATTTCGTGAAGTTGGTCATTGCCATTTTGATGGAAATGAAGAATGGGTAATAGATGCTGAAACTGTTTTTTTAAATGGCATACGCCCTGGAGATCTCATTCCTTTACTATCTGTACAGCGTCAGCAAATAGATGACGCAAAAATGATGGAGAAAGCGATTCTTGACCGAATGTTAGAGAAAGAACGTAAATTCCAACAAAAGGAATGGTTGAATGAAACGCACATCCGTAATAGCAAGCATCGACTTAGTAATGAAATAATGCCTGCACGAATGGCAGTAGAGCGTCTAGAACGTTTCCTCGTTAACTCTTCTGAGGGTATAAAGCTATCATCTATAATAGGTCAAGCGACCCAACAAACAGTGGGTGATTTGCTGAATAATCTTAAGACCTCAATACAAAATATTGAGATGGAGATAAACAATTTGACTAAGAGCGAAACTATCGGAGAGCAACTTGAAACATTGGAAGTTGAACATTTCATTAGAGAGTATTGTGAGAATTTAGCTTCAAAATTTGGTCGACATTTTAGAGTTGGTGTTGATTGTAGGGATAAAGGGCTAAAGATAAAGATTTCACGCAAACCCTTAATGGAATTATTTGATAATGTATTTACAAATGCAGTCCGTCATGGCTTCACAGACGATACGAGAGAGGATTATAAAATTCTTATTATTATTTCTAAGACGGATAAGGGTTTTTGTAAAATTGACATAGCCAACAATGGTAATCCAATCTCTGAAAGAGGACGTGGTGAATATTTTGTTCGTGGTAGCTTCGCAGGAAAAACTGGTCATACAGGTATCGGAGGAGCGCGTGTGTTTGAAATATGCGAAGAATTTAATGGGAAGGCTATAGAACCATATTCTATTGAAGGTTTTCCTGTGGTTATCAGTGTGGAATTCCCTATTGTCTCACTTTAATTTTTTTTATATGATAGAAGTTCTTTGGATAGACGATGAGTGTATGACAGACTCCGGTAAGCGATCTCCAATGGGAGAGGAGTTTGTGAACTATGCTTATGAGCAAAAAATAAAGATAACCCCAATGCAAACTTACAAGGAGGGCGTTGGTGCTATTAGAAACAATCCTCATAAATGGTGCGCTGTGATTCTTGATATTCACAATCAGAAAGCAACATCAGGAAAGGCTTCGGACGATTTTGATGCAGCAAGAGATGAAATTAAGAGCATACAGGCTCTTAATCATCAAAAAGAACCTTACATCTTTATTTTATCTGGTAATAAGCTATATCACGGAGAACATTCTACTATAAGGAAACCTGATTATTGTTCTAAAAGTATTTATGACAAGAATGGAGAGGATTATAAACTGTTGTTCGAAGATATACTTAAAATACAAAACGTATCTAAACTTTACACATGCCAAGAACTGTACAAAGACGTTTTAACTATCGCAAATGACTTTTGCGGAGAAGAAACTCTGCAAAGACTTTTGAAGGTTTTGTATGAGATAACTATAAACGATGTAAAAAATAATCCTGCTTTATTCAATGATATGAGAAAAATTCTTGAGGATATCTCGGAAGGACTAAAGCAACTTGGCTATCCTTATTTTCTAGAAACAAAAGAAAAGGTAACATTAAACAACCTTTCTCGTTACGTTGATAGCGATATGAATGTTCCTGAATATATACAGCGCGCTTTTCACACATTAGACAGAGTTGTGCAGGATGGTTCTCATAGTCAAAAAGCTGCAAAAGAAAGGTTTAAGGTTGATTGCGATGTTGCCCATTCAATGGCACCTTATTTACTTCGGAGCTGTGTGTATGAGTTGTGTAACATTCTAATATGGATGCGAAGTCTGGCTTAATATGATTTAATGGTATGCTGATACTAATAGACTTAGACGGAACTATATTGAATTCTATACATCCGACATGGAAACCGTATAAGGATGGCCAAGGTAATTATCGTATTGATAATAATCTTGATAAGTTACCCTTTTTTCCTGGTGCAAAAGAGTTTCTTCAAAAGCAAAAGGAAATGGGTAATACGGTCTTGATAGTTTCGGATTCACATCCAAAGTATGTTGAGCCTATCAGCAAATACATAAAATGCGATTGTGTAAGTTTGGCAGACAAACCTAATAAAGTTAAGTTGTCTTCTTATCTTGATGCACATCCAAACTATAAAGGAATGGTAGAGTCTAAAGACTGTGTTTTTATAGGAGACACAGTGCTTGACATAGAGTTAGGTCGTAGGATGGGCATACCTACTATTTGGATTCTTCCTTACATCGTAACAGAAGAGATTAAAAACGAGAAGGATAAAATCGGTGATGAAATGGCAAGTCTTAAAATGGGTCCAACATACGCAGTAAAATCCTTTGCGGAGATCCAACAGATTCTTGAGAATCCGATAAACAATCTTTATACAATAGAAAGTACATTTGCTGGAGGAGAATCTTCAAGAGCCATAAAGTATAGTCAAAATAGATTTATGGATGGTTCTTACGCTGCATTGAGGTGTCTTGCAAGGCAGGAATCAGGAGTATGTGACAAATATGCAAGAGCTGATAAGTATTATTTGATTGCTAATCCTGATAGACCTGTAGAATTATTGATGAATCTTGCAAAAGGAGTAAGCTCTTACCTTAACCAGCCTGCTGTGGTTAGTCAAGGTTGGGATTATATCACTTATTTGACTGATAAACAAACAACTGTACCTCGGAACAAAATGAAAGAACTTTTTGATTTGATAGAAACTCAGATTCCTAAAGTACAGCTTATAAAATGGTCTGATACTGTCAGTGATTCTCTTCGCAGTAGGACTCTTTACAATGAACGAAGAGAGTTCTTAGAACAATATTTATCTATTGACGCAGCTGATATAAAAGAACAAGGGCTATTTCTGAAAGAGGATGACAATAGACTTAATATAAACGGAAAGAACATCGTTGTAATAGATGACCAACTTACAACAAGTGCAACAGCTTGGTATGTAATACATAAACTTAAGGCAAAAGGAGCGAAAAATATATTGTTTATTGCCCTATTTCAAATGGTCTTACCTGTGGAGAGCGATGTTTTATGTCCCAATTGTGGTAAACCGATGTTCATAAAAATAAGACGTAAAGACGGATACAAATTTTATTCATGTACCCCTCCTAAGTTTAAGGGAGATGGATGCGGTTACATCGTAGATTACCAAAAAAATGCATCTTTTGCTGAATATCTGAAGATTGTCTCAAAATATAAGTGGGCTTTTAAGGAGTTTATCAAGGGGCGTAAGCTTTGTAATCCAAATATGTTGCAATATGTAATAGATTCGAAAGATAAAATCAGGCTGATTGCTGAAATGCATACATATCCTAGAGAGTTTATCAGTGATCAGGATATAGACGATATGTATAAGTTAAGAGAAAAAGCAAAGGCTATTCTTGATAATCATCCTTTACGAAAAAATATTTGGGAAGAATGGGCTATTGGTCATATGAACAATGATTATTGGGATGAGCCTGAAGAAGTAATAACCTGGACATTGAACAACTTAGACAAATTAGATGAGTATATAAAAGACCAAATTATGAAGACCAAGGAAATCCTAGTTTTATCCATGATAAAAGGCATAGGCCCAGCAACCATTAAAAAGAATATACATAGATTGAAAAGCGATATCAACGCTTACGATTTGATTAGAGAACTCAAGCCCGAAGAGTTGAAGAATATTCCTACGTATGAGAATGAGGCTGAGAGCATTATTTCAATTTGCCAAAAGGAAGAAATAGGAATTATCAATATAACGTCATGGGAATATCCTTCATCGCTGTTAGAAATTTCTAACCCTCCAGCTGTTTTATATGTAAAGGGCAATAAAGAGCTTATAAACAAAAAAATTGTTGCAATCATTGGAACGAGGCATAGTACGGAATTGGGCAATAGAATCGCAGAGAGGTTAGGTGGATATTTCTCTCAACGTTTCGCAATCTGTAACGGACTTGTTGAAGGAATAGACGAACATTCTATATACGTAAATGGGAAAGTAGTACCCAATGCAATCGGTATAATATCTGGTGGACTATGCTACAAATCAACTTGTTCGCAAAATCATATTCGTGTGGTTGAAGATGTTTTAAAAGCAGGTGGACTTATCATATCTGAATATCCGCCAACGAAAAAAGAGGATCAATATTCTGGAAGTACTTCAAGTCGAATTCAAGCTGGACTTTCTTCAGGTATTATATTGGTACAAAGTAAGATTGATGGAGGTTCGAAATATACATTAGATAAGTTCGTTAAGTTAAGAAGAGTAGTCGGAGTTGTGCATTTTCCTACAAACCCAGAGTATCCAGATGACATATTCGGAGCTAACAGGTTGATTGTTGAAGAAAAAGAATATGGACTTACAAAATTTGTCGGTTTAAAGACCGTTAAGACCTTAAATGTTAAAGCGATAATCCCAATAACAAGCAAAGATGATTATAAAGCATTTGAAGATAAATTGACTGTACAATTAGAAGATTTAGGCGATTTGTTCTAAATCATTTATCATGGGAGTATTTTTAATGTTTCGATATGATGTTTTAAAACACCAAAGTTATATTGGTAATTGTATCCAATGTTTGTTGTATGGCAAACCACATTATTACAGTTGAACAAGCATCAACAAAAATATGATTCTTTACCAAGTTAATTTAGGCAAGTATCATGTTCTTGAAGACTAAAATGAAGGCACATTTTCCCGAAAATGTTCTTTTTTCGCTTCGCGAACTGCGATTAATCGCTCCGCTGCAACAGCAGTCGGCAAGTAACTTTTGTGAGGCAAAACGAGTTTTGTGGCCACAAAAGTACAACTTGCTTGGCAAATCCTGCACACTGAAAACATATCCTGACAGGTCTGTTTAAGGCAAAATCTTCATGTCGAAATCAAAGGAGAAGTTACCGATGCTCTTGCTTCCCCTGATGTTAGGAACTCTTGGTTGGAGAATAATACAGTTGTAATGTTCGAAATCCTTTGGATATCGGGCTTACTCTAACAAATACCATGTAATCCTAAGTTCAATGTCTTGGAGTAGTTGGGGACATAGGCAATGCGGCAACCTGATGTGTTGATTTATGGTTCTATGATTTATTGGTTATAAAAGTCAGGGTCACGAGAAACCCTTGTTTAACGGATTATGCAACTCTACTTCCCTGGGAAAGCTCAAAAGTTCAATAATGTCAAAATGTCATCGTGTCATTTGATGTTTGGGAAATCACAAAATTATTGAAAAGGGCGAGAAAGGAATTGGAGGAAATGCCTGATGGTTTTGAATCATGATTATACAGGAAGCAGATGGAAAAGTAGTCACTACTATTAAAGAGGCGGATTTAATCCAACCTTTAATCGGATTAAGGATTAAAAGCATTCGTTTAATGGCATTTAATCAAAACGGTTTAAGCGCATTTATAAGCATTCAACTGTGCAACTCATAGGTAACTTTATAGGGAACTTCTCGTTTTGTGGCAAATAGAAAAACTCCGAAATACTTGATTATTAAGTACTTCGGAATTTCTTAGGTGGTGCCACCAGGAATCGAACCGGGGACACAAGGATTTTCAGTCCTTTGCTCTACCAACTGAGCTATGGCACCATCGTTTCTTGTTTGCGGGTGCAAAGGTAGGCATTTATTTCTTCGCACCAAAATTTTGGGCAAACAAAATTTGCATTGTTAATGGTTTTTAACTATGATATGCTTTCCCGTTTCGTTTCTTCCAACTGTTTGGTGGTGTCGGTTTCTCGTTTGCCTACCTTAATATATAGAACATTGAATTTGGTGCTTTCGTGAAAAATCCTTAACTTTGCATCTGCTATGGCGAATGTAGCTAAGTTCTTTTGGGGCATTGTGGCGGCAGTGGCTGTACTGCTTGCGGTGCCGTCCTGTGACTGGGTGCGTTATCCGCGTGCCCTCGTTGAGGCCGACAGCCTTGCGGAGAGCAATCCGCGCGAGGCCCTTGCCAAGCTGCGGGGCTTGGCCGGCGACACGGCCTCCATGCCCCGCAGCCACCTTATGTATTACCGCCTGCTGCGGCTTAAGGCCGAAGACAAGGCATACATCGAGCACAAGTCAGACTCCATCGCCCGCCTCCTTGTTGACCATTACGAGGGCAGGGGCGACCGCCGCTTGCTCCCGCAGGCTTATTACTATGCCGCCAGCGTCTACCGCGACCTGCACGACGCACCCCAAGCCCTCGACTATTTCCACAAGGCTGCGGCCGCGATACCCGATGACGGCGACCTCCGCCTGAAGAGCTACGCCTACAACCAGATGGGCAAGCTCTTCATGTTCCAAGACCTCAACGACCATGCCATGCGCTATTTCCGCGAATCCTACCGGTTGGATTCCATTAGGAAAGACACGTTCGACATGGTTGCGGCACTTTGTGATATGTCGGTTCCTTACCAAGATATGGGCGATTTTGAAAACTGTTATTTGTGTTTGAGGCTTGCACAGAGGTTGAATGCCCAGGCCGGCTTGAAGAGCGAGTTCTTGATTTTTCATCGTATGAGTGTCATCTTCTTGCAAAGTGGCAAGGCCGATTCCGCATGGCTATATATCCAGAAACCGCTTGCCGCAGTTCGGAATGTTGACAGTAGTGCTGTGTTGAGTGTGGCTGCAAAGGCAGGCTTTGCTACCGGCAGGTTGGATTCTGCTTACATTTTAAGCCGTAAGTTGTTGCAAGTCGGAACTGTTTATGCAAAACAGACAGCCTCGAAAATCATGGCTGAAGTTTGTTTCCGGCGCGGGCGGATTGAAGAAGGCTTGCTTAATATAAATAGGTATGAATTATTTTCCGATTCAATAGTACGGTTGGATGCAAGGCAAGCTGTGGCCAATGCAGACGCACTTTACGATTACCAGATTCGTGAAAGGCAGAACCTGCAGCTGAAAATCGAGAATCGCAACTATCTCATGGCCTTTCTTGCCGTTGCAATCCTTTTTTCCATTATTGTCATAGTGCTTATTGTGCGTGATGTTAAGTCGATGAATGAGCGGCAACGGCTTAAGATACAAATATTTGTTGTGCAGAGATTGGAAGAGGAATACAGGGAAAAAAGCGACAACAAGATAAGCAAGATGATGGCAGAATTGGGCAACGTGAGGCATGAACTGCGCGATGTTACTCAGTCTAAGTCTGAATTAGAGAAAGAACTATATGAGCAAAAAGAGAAATTAATGGCTGCCATTGAGGGCAACCGGCGGCAGGCTGAGTTGCGGAAAGAGCGCGATGCAGCCTTGCTGAAGTCTGTTTCTTATTCTTTGTTGCACGAAAAAGTGTGTGAGTCAAAGCCAATATCCATTTCGGAATGGAAGCAGATTGAGGCAGAGGTTGACACTGTTTTGCCTGATTTTAAGTCCATATTATACCAAGCATACGAGTTGAGCGAGTTGGAATATCACATCTGTTTGCTCATAAAAATGGGCTTCAAGAACAATGAGATAAGCTCACTTGTCAGCCGAACACCCAATGCCGTGTCGCAAGCGCGTAAAAGGTTGTATTTAAAAATTACGGGAAAAGACGGTAGTCCGGCTGATTTGGATGCCATTGTTAAATCGTTGTGAAACAATCGGTTATGCCGCAATGTGAATTTGTTGTGAATATGGCGGACTTAAAAAGTGAACTTTTTGTGAACTGAATTTTACCAGCATATTGCTTTGTTGATGTTAATTTTGCTGTGGGAAATCCCAAAACTAACTCAGCAAAGTAATATGTATAGAAAACTGATTTTATTATGTGGAGCCTTGGTAGGCTGTATTGCAGTTCATGCACAGGATGTTATTGAACTGCAAAGCGGTTGGCCGGACGATGGCTCTCGTGCCAATCATTGCAATGTCCTTACCAATGCCGAATGCGACAAGTGCGATGTTTATGTTTCTTCTTTGCCAAGTCTGATGGCGATGGCGGATCAGAGTGAGAGACAATGCAGGTAGAAATCAAATTTTAAATATATATTATGAAGAAACTATTTTTTATACTTTTTTCTTTACTTTTGGTCTGCCAAGCCCGTTCAGAGGGCGTGGCAGGCCACACACAGGCTGCCGACCGCGACTCGCTTACGGCCTATTACGAGCATAAGTACAGCTGGCTGAGCAAGTTTAGGGCTGAAGTTGAGGCATCGTTTACTTACCCGCAGCACGATGTAATGCCGTGGTTCTTCTTTGTCGGAGGTTTTTTCGACCCCGTGGAGCGGCTGACCATGGGCGTGTCGTACGTGCAGTTCCTCGGCCTGTGCCATCCCGGCGACGAAAAGTATTACGCCACCTCCAACGGCATTGCCGGCAGCCTTGGCTACCGACTTTGGCAGAACAAGGGCGGCAGCTCTATATGGGCAAAGGACTTCTCCGTGGAGCTTCGCCTGCGCTATGCTCACAGCCTTGGGCATCCTGACATGGAGTACAACCTTTACGACGTGGGATTCATGTTCTACAACGCCCGCCACCGCCGTGTGCCGTGCTTCCAGTTGGGCTACCGCAACGTAGATGCGCGCACCCCGGGCTTTGCCAATATGCATGCAGTTTACATCTCGCTCATGCTGCGCTGAGTGGTGCTCCGTGGCTTCTACGGCCACGGAGCATTCTCTAACTCCATGGCGCAGCGCAGCGGAGCGATAAGCTCTCCCCCTTTTGGGGGAACAGGAGGGGGCTTCCTTTAACCCAAATCGGTCATTAGACCGCCAAGTTGCTATTTCCTGCCTACTATCGGCTCTTCGGGCATCTTCCGCACTGCTGTCGGCATCTTGCTTTCCGCTTTTTCTCGATGTAGCCCGCTACATCGTCGACAAAACCGAAAATCAATCTGCCTGACAGCAGCACGAAATCTGACCGAAGTCTAATGACCGATTTGGGTTTAACTCCTTTGGATAGGAGCTTTGCAGATATACAATTTTAATTTATTGATTACAGATATGAGCAAAAAAATGTCTTCATGGGCCATTGAGGCCCCGATGTGTGTTTTGGCGGGCGTTGTGGCGTTGTATGGCTGCCATGTCCTGCTGGCCGTGGCCTTCGTGGTGTGTGCCGGTTTGCTGGCTTTTGCTGCGTGGCATGGCCTGCTTGCAAGGATTCCGCAGCAGACGCTGATGCTCGACGGCGTGTTTGTTTGTCTCATCTTGTTTGGCCTTAGCTTTGATGGAGTGCCGTGGGAGCCATTGCTCAACGCGGCATTAGCCGTAGTGCTTATGCTCGTGTTGGGCGACGTGTTCACGTGGCTGGCCGACAGGCGCGGGCGCGTTGCTGCAGAGGATGTTGTGGGCAGGCCGCCGCTCACTTTCCGCCTGCACCTTGCGCTGGTGGCGCTGGTGCTGGCTTTGGTAGCCGTTTATGCCGCTGTATGGGGCGTCACGGGGTGGTCGTGGGGGCTTCTGGCATACGCCGTGGCCATGCTCGCCGTGGTGCTAGGCCTGCTGTTCGGTATGAAGCAGGTCACTGCCGAGGCCATGCGCGAAACTCGCGTGGGTTGTTTCATGGACGCCGTGTTTGTGTTTTGGCTGGGCTACTATGTCCAGGAGGACTATGTGGCGTTGCCGGTGGTTGCCGTTGTGGCTTGGGCGTTGCCTTTTGTTGCCGATGCAGCCCGCCGGTTGTTTGGCGGCGAGCGTTTGGCCTGACCCCCGAAGCGGTTTCCGCACATGGCCGTAGGCACGGTAATGATTGTTTACAAAGGCTTCGGAATATCCCCATGCCTGCCGTATCGAATTTCAAAACGGCCTGTTTGGCAGGCCAAAACGGCCCGTTCCGCACTGCGGAACGGGCCGTTTTGCATTGTAATCCGTGCGGTTTTGCAACGCGCTGAGGGTCAAGATGTTGCGAAGCATGACCCCGATATTGAAATAATCTTACATATATTGGATGCCGCCAATTGGCTTGCGTGGCGGCTGCACTGCGCGCCTTTTGCCCCAGCGGCTCACTCCTTGAGCGGGTTCCAGCCCTGCGCTTTCAGTTCAAACTCGGCACCGTCGCGCGCCACGAGCACGCGGCCGAGGCTCTCCTTGGTTATGTGGCCTATGAGCTTCACGTCGTCCATGGCGTTCACCTTGTCGAGGTCGCCTATCGGCACGGTAAACAGCAGCTCGTAGTCCTCGCCGCCGTTTAGGGCGCAGGTGGTTACGTTCATGTTCAGCTCCTCAGCCATCACCGCCGTCTGGTAGTCTATCGGCAGGTTCTTCTCGTATATGCGGCAGCCCACGTGGCTTTGTGTGCAGATGTGGGCAAGCTCGCTCGAAAGGCCGTCGCTTATGTCCATCATGGCCGTTGGGCGCACTCCTGCCTCGCGCAGGCGGGCGATGATGTCGCCCCGCGCCATGCCTTCGAGCTGGCGTTGCAGCAGGTATTCGCGCCCGGCAAAGTCGGGCTGGAAGTGGGCCAGCTGCTCCAGTGCGCGCTTGTCGCCGCGCTTCTTGGCCTCGTCCACCTGCTGGTAGTACACCGCCTTTTCGCGTTCGAGCAGCTGCAGGCCCATGTAGGCCGCGCCCAGGTCGCCCGACACGCATACGAGGTCGGTGTCTTTGGCCCCGTCGCGGTAAACAATCTCGTCGGCCTGCGCCTCGCCCACGCACGTTATGCTGATGGCCAGGCCCGTGAACGACGATGTGGTGTCGCCCCCCACTATGTCCACTCCCCAGCGGTCGCAGGCCGCGCGCAGCCCTGCGTAAAGCTCCTCCATGTCCTCCACGGAGAAGCGCTTGCTCAGGGCCAGGCTCACTGTGAGCTGGCGGGGCGTGCCGTTCATGGCAAATACGTCGCTTATGTTAACCTGCGCAGCCTTGTATCCCAGGTGGCGCAGGTCGGTATAGGTAAGGTCGAAGTGTACGCCCTCCATGAGCAGGTCGGTGGTTATAAGCACCTCGCTGCCCGGGTAGTGCATCACGGCGCAGTCGTCGCCAACGCCGCGCAGCGTCGAGGCGTTGTTGGGCTTCAGCCCTTCGGTGAGGTGGCGTATAAGCCCAAACTCACCCAGCTTGGCTATCTCGGTCATCCGCAGCTCCCCCGTCAGGCCCTCCTTATCATCTCGCGCATTATCTCTGTCATTAGCGGCTGCGCCTTGTTTGCCGCCTGCTGCACCTCCTCGTGGCTCACCTCCACCGGCGTGTCCTCAAGCCCGAGGTCGGTTATTATGCTTATGCCGAAGGTGCGTATGCCGCAGTGGTGGGCCACTATTACCTCAGGCACGGTGCTCATGCCCACGGCGTCGCCCCCGAGGCGGTGGTACATCTTGTACTCGGCGGGCGTTTCGAACGTTGGCCCCTGCACTCCCACGTACACGCCGTGCACCACGCGGATGCCCTTTTCCCGGGCAATGGCGTCGGCCTCGGCTATGAGCGCGTGGTCATACGTTTCGTGCATGTCGGGGAAACGCGGCCCGGTGGGCAGGTTCTTGCCACGCAGCGGGTGCTCGGGGAATAGGTTTATGTGGTCGGTTATTATCATCAGGTCGCCTATCCTGAACTCCGGGTTCATGCCGCCCGAGGCGTTGCTCACGAAGAGCGTACTGATGCCAAGCTCGTACATCACGCGGATGGGCAGCGTAACCTCCTTCATCGAGTAGCCCTCGTAGTAGTGGAAGCGGCCCTCCATGGCCATTATGTCCTTTCCGCCGAGCTTTCCGAAGATGAGCTTCCCGGCGTGTCCTTCAACGGTAGACACCGGGAAGTTGGGTATCTCGCTGTAGGCGAACTCGTAGGAGTCAGTTATTTCTGAAGCTAATTGTCCCAGGCCGGTGCCCAGTATTATCGCCGTCTTTGGGCTGGTTGTCATCCTTTGCCTTAGCCAGGATGCTGTTTCTTGAATTTTTTCGTACATATCCTATGATGTTTTCGTTGAAGTTGTCCTCTTGGTCGAGCATGAAGCGTATGCGCACCGGCAGCACGTAGGTGGCGCGTCGCACCTCGTCGCTAAGCCCCTGCAGGCCGGCCAGGCGCGCGGCGTCCTTTTCCGTGGTCACGATGATGCGCGGTTCGGGCATGGCGGCCAGCCTGCCGTTTATCAGCTCGGCGTCGGCCGGGGTGAAGGCGTGGTGGTCGGCAAAGGTGAGCGGGGTTATGTTGGGGCAGTGGGGAGCCATGTCGAGCATCATCTGCCCCGGCGACGCAATGCCCGTAAGCAGCAGAACGTGGGTCTCCTTGCCTATCGTATCAATGGCGCGTGGCTTTCCCCCGGCGAGCGGCCGCATGGGTTCATAGTCGAGCCGGGTGAAGTAGAGGTGCTGGTAGGGATAGAGGTTCATCGCCTTGGTTATCACCCGGAACTCCATCGGCTTAAGGTCGGCAGGGCATTTCGTCACGATCACGATGTCGGCGCGGTCCTTGCCGGAAAGCTGTTCGCGCAGCCGGCCTGCGGGCAGCAGCTTGTCGTAGATGATGAGCCGGTGGTAGTCTACGAGCAGTATGTTGATGCCGGGCTTCACGTAGCGGTGCTGGAAAGCGTCGTCGAGCAGCACCACGTCGATGCCCGCTTCCGACTTGTCTTCCGTAAGGCGGCGTATGCCATGCCGGCGGTCGCGGTCAACGGCCACTGTTACGTCGGGAAACTTCTGCTTCATCTGCCACGGCTCGTCGCCAATTGTCCTCGCCGTGGAGCCCTTGTCGGCCACTATGTAGCCCCGGCTCTTGCGCTTGTAGCCCCTGCTGAGCACTGCCACGTGGCAAATATTGCGCAGCAGGCCTATCAGGTACTCCACGTGCGGCGTCTTGCCGGTGCCACCCACGGTGATGTTGCCCACCGAGATAACCGGCACGTCGAAGCTCTCCGACTTGAGCAGGCCCACGTCGAAGAGGGCGTTGCGCACCCTCACGCCAAGCCCGTAGAGCCAGCTCAGCGGCAGCAGCCACTTGTTTATCTTTATGAAATCGCCCTCCATTTACTTTATCGTGAGGTTAAACGGCATGCGGGCTTGTATGCAGTTGTGGCGGTCTATGCCCCCAACGAACTCCAGCGGGGCGTAGTATTCGCCGAGGAGCAGGCGGAGCCGCCCGTCGAGGTAGCTGCCGCCGGAGGTCGAAGCCTCCATCAGTTGGTCCATCCACGAGGGCAGTGCGGGGTAGGCTTGGGTGTGGTAGTCGCCGAGCTTGGCCAGCTTGGCGGCCTTGTCCACGGCTTCTTCCAAGCCTCCGAGGCCGTCGATGAGCTTGCGGTCGAGCGCGTCGGTGCCGAGCCACACGCGGCCTTGTGCCAATGAGTCAACCTGCGTGGCAGTCATCTTGCGCCCCTCGGCCACGCGGCTGATGAAGAGGCGGTAGCCGCGGTCGATGTAAGCGTTGAGATATGCCATCTCCTCGGCGTTGAAAGGCCGTGCTGGCGTGCCGAAGGCACTGTGGCGGTTGGTTTTCACCTCGTCGAACTTTATGCCCAGCTTGCTGGTGAGCAGTCCGCTGAAGTCGGGGAACATCCCGAAGATGCCTATCGAGCCGGTGAGTGTCGTCGGCTCGGCGTAGATATAGTTGGCGCCGCAGCTGAGGTAGTAACCGCCCGAAGCGGCCATGCCACCCATCGACACCACCACGGGCTTGCGCTCGCGCAGCTTCTTCACGGCGTGCCATATCTGCTCCGAGGCGTATGCGCTGCCGCCGCCGGAGTTTACGCGCAGCACCACGGCCTTCACGTCGTCATCGTCGGCCAGGCTCTCCAAGTCGCGGCAAACCTTGTCGCCTGCTATGCAGGCATCGGCGCTGATGCCGCCCGGCGTGGTGTCAACCACGTCGCCGTAAGCATAGTAAACGGCCACCTCGTCGCCCTTTGGGCTTTCAGTGTCGGGCAGGTTCTTCATGTCGGCCAGCGTGAGCTGGTTTATGTGGCGGCCCTTGTCGATGCCGAGCAGGCGCTTAACCTCGTCCTTCACCTCGCCGGTGTATAGCAGCTTGTCTACGAGCTGCATCCTCAGGTAGCTCTCGGCTGGGGCCAGGGCGGCCATGCTGTCGGCGTAGGCATTGAGCTGCCTCACGCTCACCTTGCGGCTGCGGGCTACGTCGGCCAGCATCGTTTGCCAGATGCCGCCTATGTAGCGGGCCACCTGCTCGCGGTTGGCGTCGCTCATGCGGTCGGCGGTGAATGTTTCGGGCGCGCTCTTGTACTTGCCCACCTTGGCCAGCTGCACCTTTACGCCCACCTTGGCAAGCAAGTCCTTGAGGAATATGGGCTGAGCCGACAGGCCATGCCAGTCGAGCATTCCCTGCGGGTTGATGAACACCTTGTCGGCCACCGAGCACACGTAGTAGCTCATCTGGGTGTATGTGTCGGCGTAGGCCACTATCCACTTGCCGCTCTCCTTGAAGTCCTCAAGCTGCTTGCGTATGGCTTGCGCCGATGCCGGCGAGTCGGGGGCGAACATCCCCGCCTCTATGTAGATGCCCTTCACGTTGTCGTTTGCCTTGGCCTTGCGTATGGCCGCGAGCACGTCGTCGAGCCCTATGTAGGGGTTGCTGTCGCCCGTTAGCTGGCCTATCACGTCGTCCTTGGCTCGTTCCTGCATCACGCCCGAGAGCGTTAGCACGAACACGGAGTTCTCCTTTACAGTAGGCGTTGACTGCGTGGAGGCGAGCATGCCTATTAGCGACACGATGCCGAGCAGCATCATGATGGCCGACACGGCTATGATGCCGGTCACGGTGGCGAGGGTGTACTTCAGGAAGTCTTTCATGCTGTTGGTTGTTTTGGGGTTTGCCGTGGCGGCCCGTGCAGGTGCTTGCCGCCCGTGGCGGCTGCCATTGCGGGCGCAAGGCGGCGTGGCTGCCGGTGCTTGCGCGCGGCGTATCAATTGCAAAGATAGTGATTTTTTTGGCGTTTCGGTTAACAATGCCATTAAAATTGTGTGTAAGCATCGCTTGGGCCTTGCTTTGTGCCGTCGTGCCGGGCTTGTGGCGGCAAGTGGGAGGCGGCTGCCTGCGACTTGTAGGAGGGGTGATTGGTGGATAGCAGGGGTGGTATCTTATCTTTACAAAAGCGGCATGGCGGAATGCCCTCTGCCGTTTGGCCTGCTGAAACGGCCTGTTTTAGGCCCTGAAACAGGCCGTTTTGCGCTGCCGAACGGCCTGTTCGGCAATGCAAAACGGCACTGTTCGTAACGTGTTGGCCATCAGGTTGTTGCGCAATGAGGGCAGGGTGGTAATGTTTTCTTACAAATGTTGCCGTTGCGAACAGTCTGCGCCGCCCATCGCGGATGGGTTTTGCGTTGGGGTGGAATGTGCGTGGGGCAACCTTGGTGGCAGGCCGCCGTGCATTGCCAACCTATGCCCGGTGCAATCCTCATGGCGCAGGCTTGGGGCAAGCTGTGTGGGGTGGAAGGCGGGCGTATGGTGTGCTCGGTGCGCGGAAAACTGCAAAAAATACCGACTTTTACATAAAAACACTATAAAATGTGCCGAATGAAGCACTTTTATTGGAGAAAGTGTTGTATCTTTGCCAACGGATAAGCTGCGTCTGGATACAGGAAACGGTTTTCCTCTCCACCCGCTTGCATTATTTCAGCCCGGTAGATGGCACCGCTCTTGTGGCGGGGCGCGTGTGCATTAAGTTCGCCGCGCGATGTTGCCGGGCATGGTTTAAGGGTTTGTTCATGATTTTTAGAATAGTAAATAATATAGTTTTAGTTAGTAATTTTTTATGGTAAAGTAGGAAGCGGGCTGTGAAGTTCGCTTCTTTTTTTGCCCAGCTCGCGATTATTTGCTAACTTTGTGGCCGATAGCCGCCGCAAGGTTGCCATGCAGCCGGGGCGGACACGCACTTCAGCTTATCGGAAACCAATAAATAAGACTTATGAAACTCAGACTCACATTGACCTTGGCCGTGGCACTGGTGTGCGCCGCCACGAGCGCCAAGAAGAAAGCCGGGCAACTCTTTCCCGACGGTACGCCAATTCCCGAGTGGTTCAGCGACACCGCCAAGGTGGACGTAAACAAGCTCGGGCAACGCTACGTCATCACCGACCACGGCGTGAAGAACGACTCAAACATCATCCAGACCGAGCAGATACAGGCCGTGATAGACAAGGCCGCGGCTGCCGGCGGGGGCGTGGTGGTGATACCCGAAGGCACGTTCCTCAGCGGTTCGCTCTTCTTCAAGCAGGGCACCCATCTCTACCTTGAGCGCGGAGCCATGCTCAAGGGCAGCGACCGCATACGCGACTTCAAGCTGCTCAAGACCCGCATGGAGGGCCAGACGCTCAATTACTTTGCCGCGCTGGTAAACGCCGATGGCGTGGACGGCTTCACCATCGCCGGACATGGCACCATCAACGGCAACGGGCGCAACTACTGGGAGGAGTTCTGGATACGCCGCAAGTACAACCGCAAGTGTACTAACCTTGAGGCCATGCGCCCCAGGCTGGTGTACATCTCCAACGCCAAGAACGTTACCGTGCAGGACGTGCGCCTCATCAACAGCCCCTTCTGGACCAACCACCTCTACAAGAGCGAGAACATACGCTACCTCGACTGCTATATCTACGCGCCAACGAGCGGCATCAAGGCGCCAAGCAGCGACGCAATCGACCTCGATGTATGCAAGAACGTGCTCATACGCGGCTGCTACATGAGCGTGAACGACGACGCAGTGGTGCTTAAGGGCGGTAAAGGAACGTGGGCGGACAAAGACCCCGACAACGGCCCTTGCTCCAACATAATAATCGAGGACTGCACCTACGGCAAGGTACACGGCTGCCTCACGCTTGGCAGCGAGTCGCTGCACGACCGCAACGTGATACTGCGCCGCTGCACAGTGACCGACGCCAACCGTGTGCTCTGGCTCAAGATGCGCCCAGACACGCCCCAGCATTATGAGTACGTAACCGTGGAAGACATGACGGGAAACTGCTCCAGCTTCCTCGTTGTGCGCCCCTGGACGCAGTTCTTCAAGCCCGAGAAGCGCGACGATATGCCGCTGTCTACCTGCAACAACATCACCATAAGGAACATAAAGATGGACTGCAAGAACTTCTTCGACGTGGGCAAGTCGGACAAGTACCGCCTCACCGACTTCTCCTTTGAGGACTGCGACGTGACCGACCAGAAGAACGCGTTCGACAAGACCATCATCGAGAACTGCCGCGTGGACAACCTGCGCATCAACGGCAAGAAGGTGGAGTAAGCCTGCAAGGCCATGCCCGGCAACCGTTATGTGGTCAGCCGGGCATGGCCGCAATGATAAACGAATAGCCACATGGCCTGCACCGCGCCCCGATGGCGCCGCGCAGGCCATGCGGCTATTCGTGTGTAAGTAGGCACTTAGCCCCGCCGCTCATAGCGGTAGGCGAACGTGGCCATCGCAGCCAGGCCCAAGGCCACCATCGGCGCGCCCACCAAGGCGGCGTAGCGGTAGGGCAGGCCGTGGTCGATGGGCAGTCCGCCGAAGTATGCCCCGAGTGCGTTGCCGAGGTTGAAGGCCACCTGTATGGCTGCGCCGCCGAGCATCTCGCCGCCCGGGGCGTACTTGATTATGAGGAACTGCTGCGGACTGCTCACTGCGAAGAGGCCCGTGGTGCATACCACCATCAGCCCCGCAGCGAGCCAGCTGCGCGTGGAGAAGGCGAAGATGAGCAGCAGCGCGCACACCACGATGGCCTGCGTCGTGGCTGCCACGCGCCCCGGCGAATAGCGGTCGGAGAGCCGCCCGCTCGTGAGGTTGCCCACCACCATGCCGAAACCGGCCGCAACCATGAGCAGCGATACCGTCTCCGGCGGGAAGCCCGCCTCGCTCGTCATCAGCGGCGACACGTAGCTGTACCAGCAGAATATGCCTCCGTTGCCCAGCATCGTGGCTGCGAGGATGAGCCACGGCGCGCCGCTCTTCAGAAAACGGAACTGACCTTTGTAGCCGTGGTCGGGCAGGGCGTCGATGTGAGGCACCCATTTCCAGATGTAGTAGAGAACGAGCACGCTAAGCAGGGCCACCAGAACGAACGGCACTCGCCACGAAACGCTCTCGCTCAAGGCTGTGCTCAGCGGCACGCCGAAGAGGTTGGCTATGGTCATGCCCGCCACCATGATCGACACCGCGCCCGCCTTGTGGCGTTCGTCGGCCAGGCGCACGGCGGCGATGGAGGCCACTCCGAAGTATGCCCCGTGCGGAAGTCCGGCCACGAAGCGCGCTGCCAGCATCATTCCATACGTAGGTGCGGTGGCGCAGAGCACCGCACCGAGCAGCATCATTGCTGCGAGCACGAGCAATATTCGCTTGGGACTGTACTTGTGGACTACCGTGAGCAAGGGCGCGCCGCAGCACACTCCCACGGCGTAGGCCGATATGAGGTGGCCTGCCTGCGTGATTGTTACGCCCAGTCCGCGGGCTACGTCGGGCAGGATGCCCATCATCACGAACTCCGTCATGCCTAAGGCAAGAGTGCCAAAGGCCAGTGCTATAAGTCCTTTCTTCATCGTTTTTGATAGTGCTGCGGCTGTTGTTGCCGCCTTTTTGTTATCCTTTTTCTTTTCCGTCAGTTGTTGCCGCCCGCCGTATGCGGGTTGGAATGGCAGGCTGTGGCTGCCTTCCGCTTTGCGGCTTGCAAAGTTACAGCTTTGCTGCCTGCTTGCTTTAACGCAGTGGTTAAATGATGTTAAGCCCCCAGACTCTTGCTTCTTGGCTCTTTGCAACAAAAAAGCAAGGTTGCGCTGTGTGGCCAGCCAAACCTTGCTTACCTTATTGCATTTATGCTTTTTTACCTTTTAATATGCCTCCTTGTCGCCCTTCACGGCGTTGGCCACTGTCTTGTAGATGATGTAGATGTCGAGCCACACGCTCCAGTGCTCCATGTAATAGATGTCGCCCCTTACGCGGCCTTCCATCTGCGACAGCTCCTTGGTCTCGCCACGGAAGCCCGTCACTTGGCTCCAGCCCGTGATGCCGGGCTTCACGAAGTGGCGCATCATGTATTTGTCTATGAGCTTTGAGTACTCCTCGGTGTGCTTCACCATGTGCGGCCTGGGGCCAACGATGCTCATGTCGCCCCAGAGCACGTTGATGAACTGTGGCAGTTCGTCTATGTTTGTCTTGCGCATTATGTTGCCCCACTTGGTCTTCCGGGGGTCGTCCTTGGTGGCTTGGAGCGTGTCGGCCTGCGCGTTGACGCGCATTGAGCGGAACTTGAGGCAGTAGAACTCCTTGCCGTTGATGCCGTTTCGCTTCTGTCGGAAGAACACCGGGCCTGGCATGGTGAGCTTGGTGACAATGGTCACGATGACGAGCACTATGGGGAAGAGGGTGCAGAGGAACGCAAGCGAGAACACAACGTCGAACGCCCGCTTAAGCATACGGTTCTCCACGCGCTCCAGCGGGTCGCGATACAGGCTTAGGTAAGGCACGCTGCCTATCATGTTGAGGTACATCCTGTGGTGCAGGTAGTTGCTTACGTTCGGCACGCTGTAGAAGTGTACGAGGTTGTTGGCGCAGTAGTGGATTATCGGCACGATGTCGTTCTGGAAGCGCGACGGCAGGCAGCAGAACAGCTCGTGTACCTCGCTGTGGCTCCGCAGCCAGGCCTCCACGTCGCCGGGCTTGCCGAGGTAGGGGCATTCGGCGGGGAAGTCGGGGTTGTGTTCGTAGTCGAAGTATCCCTCAACGTCGTATCCAAAGTAAGGCACGCTTGTCATCTCGTCGTACAGCGCGCGTATGTTGTCGGCGCTGCCCACGAACACCGTGTGGTGCTTATGGCTCTCCTTGGTGCGGTAAGCCTTGATGATTTGGCGTATGCCGAGGCGGAACGCCGACGCCAGCACGAGCTGCGAGAGCAGGAACAGGATAGTAAGGCCAACGGGCAGGATGTAGAATCCGCCGATGGAGAGCATCACGAGGCTTGCCACGGTGAAGATAATGATGTTGCGCAGCACGAGCAACGGCACTTGGAAGTCGCGCACGTTGCGCTTGTATAGTATCACTCCGCCGCTCATGACGCAAGCGAGGTATATTGTGGCCACGATGACGGCGGTTTGCCTGAACATCCCGTTGTGCAGGCTTCCGTCTGCCATGCAGGCCATGTAATAGAGCAAAACGCAGATCAGGGTGTCGCCAATCATGGTAAATGCCGACAGAATGAGGTTGCGGTGAGTGTTTTGTTCCTTGTCGTTCATGACGGGTTATGTTTTTTCAGCCTAATCTCCCGCAAATTTAAAAATCATAATCCTCAATAAAGAATTTTCCACTTGGATTTTTTTAAAAGTGGAAAACATTTCTAAATTTTTGCTTTTTTTCGTGGCCATTTGTGCGGGTGCGTTGCTCCGTGCGCTGCCGACAGAGGTTCACCAAAGGTCGTAAGGGTGGGTGGGGCAGCCTTTGTGGCTGCCGCCTCGCCTCAGCCTCGCGTTACGGAGAACGACTGTCGGTGGAAGATGAATATGGGGATGATGCACCCCACCACCATGCCGAACATTACGAGCACGGTTAGTGAGCCGTTGTGGAAGAAGCGGGCAACGTACTCCACGGTATATTCATCGGGCAGGCGCACTATGTTTATCAGGTCGCGGATGGCCTTGTAGGCAAACATGCCCGGCACCATGGGCAGCAGCGAGGGGAAGGCGAAGCACTCCGCCGGGCAGTGGATGCGCATGGCGAAAGGCACTGCGAGCAGGCCGATGGCGAAGCCTGCGATGGTGGAGGCCGTCACCTGGTCGAGCGGCATGGCCGCGTTGTGCATGAGGAAGTAGCGCACGCCGTGGCCCACGCAGGCCAGCAGGGCGCAGATGAGCAGGGCCTTGCGCGGCGGGTTGCTTATGATGGCGAAGCCTATGGCTGCCACTGCGGCGAAGAGTCCGTCGGCGATGGTGGCCGTAACGATGTCGGGCCGCGTGACGGAGGTGAACGTTGTGGGGTCGATGCCGAAGAGGATTACCGTGCCGGAGAGGCCCAGCGCGATGCAGATTATGAGCAGCAGCGCCCCGGTGAGGCGCGAGAGTCCGTCGAGCACGTGGTTGTCAACGATGTCCATCACTCCGTTTATCAGCGGCACCCCCGGCACGAGGTACAGCATCGACGTGCCGAGCGAGATGTCCTCTGTGCCTCCGTGGAAGAAGAGGTAGTCGGTGACGCCTATCATCGTTGAGACAAAGGCGCATAGGGTGAACACGGCCAGGTGGTTCATTCCGCGCTTGGTGAGCTGCTGGCGCAGCAGGAAACCCACGAGCGTGGCCACGAACACTATGGCCATGGAGGTGAGGTTGCCGTCGAAGAGGCGGCAGAAGCTGGCGTTGGCCAGCGATACGAGCAGCAGCACGAGCCACGGGCTTTCGCGCCGTTCGGTGACGATGGCCTTCAGCCTCGCCCATTGTTCCTTGAGCGGCAGCCGCTCGTCGAAGGCGTTCCACGACAGTTGCGACAGCTTCATGTTCACCTTGAAGTTGAGGGGCAGTGCCGGAGTCTTCTTTATATATGTGTACGAGTGGTTCTGCTCGCTATCCTGCAGGGTGATGGTGAGCGTCTTTGGGAAGATGAGCAGGCTTATGTGGTAGCCCATGGAGCGCGCCATGCGCACTGTGTTGAGCTGTATGCGCGATGTCTGCGCGCCCACGGCCATGAGCGTGGATGCGTATTCGGCGAGGAAGAGCGTGGCCTCCTTCAGTTGCTTGTGGATGTCCTGGTCTGTTGTCTGTTGCATTGTCCTGATACAATATTATGTGTTTCCTTGTGTGTAGTGCGCCGTTGCATGGCGCGGTTTTTGTAAAGTTTCGTTACCTTTGGTGCGCTCCCGGCCAACTGTCTGTGGGCCAGATGGTTGCGCGCGGTGCCGTTTTGGCCTGCCAAACAGGCCGTTTCGGGCTGTCAAACGTGCCATTTCGCAGTGCCGAACGGCCTGTTTCATTGTGCCGAACGGTTGCGCGGGGCTTTCGGTGCGGTATGTGTCAAGATGTTTTACCGTCCCGCGCTTCGGTCCGGCAGTGCCTTGGACTTTCGCCTTGGCGGTTGCAAAATTATGCAATTCCGCTCAAATGGCAAAATGTGGCGGCTTGTATTTTGTGCCATTTCCGCACTCGGGCAGTTTTGCAAGCCCTTTCCCTACACATTATTTATATATTGGCTCCGCGGCTGTTAGGGGCTGCCAAATGTGTCGCATCGTTGTCGCAGCATGGCTGACACATTGTCAGCCCACACCTTTTGGCACGGTTTTGGCAATCCCAAGGGTGGCTGCGGTCGCCAAGGCGGCCAGCGGCAAGCAAAAGGAACAACAATTAAAAAATAAAAGAACTATGAACATTAGACCATTGGCAGACCGAGTACTCGTACTCCCTGCACCAGCTGAAGAGAAGGTAGGCGGCATCATCATCCCCGACACCGCCAAGGAAAAGCCGCTGCACGGCACCATCGTTGCCGCAGGCAAAGGCACAAAGGACGAAGAGATGGTTCTGAAAGAGGGCGACGAAGTGCTCTATGGAAAGTACTCCGGCACCGAGCTTGAGTATGACGGCACCAAGTACCTGATGATGCGCCAGAGCGACGTGCTCGCAATCATAGAGAAATGACAAACATACTAACGACACATTAAAACACAGAATATCATGGCAAAAGAGATAAAATTCGACGTTGAGGCACGTGAGATGCTTAAGGAAGGCGTTGACAAGTTGGCTAACGCAGTGAAGGTGACGCTCGGCCCGAAGGGACGCAACGTTATCATCGAGAAGAAGTTCGGCGCCCCGCAGATTACCAAGGACGGAGTGACCGTGGCCAAGGAGGTGGAGCTTGAAGACCGCTTCGCCAACACCGGCGCACAGCTCGTGAAGAGCGTGGCCAGCAAGACCGGTGACGACGCCGGCGACGGCACCACCACCGCCACCATCCTGGCGCAGAGCATCGTCAACGTAGGCTTGAAGAACGTTACCGCCGGTGCCAATCCCATGGACCTTAAGCGCGGCATCGACAAGGCCGTGGCTGCCGTGGTGGCCTACATCAAGGACCACGCAGAGAAGGTGGACGACAACTATGACAAGATAGAGCAGGTGGCAACCGTTTCGGCCAACAACGACCCCGAGATAGGAAAGCTCGTGGCCGACGCCATGCGCAAGGTGAGCAAGGACGGCGTGATAACCATCGAGGAGAGCAAGAGCCGCGACACTTACATCAACGTGGTTGAGGGCATGCAGTTCGACCGCGGCTACCTCAGCGGCTACTTCGTGACCGACGCCGACAAGATGGAGTGCGTGATGGACAATCCTTACATCCTCATCTACGACAAGAAGATAAGCAACATCAAGGACTTCCTGCCCATCCTGCAGCCCGCTGCCGAGAGCGGCAGGCCGCTGCTCGTAATCGCCGAGGACGTAGACTCTGAGGCACTGACCACCCTCGTGGTGAACCGTCTGCGCGGCGGGCTCAAGATATGCGCCGTTAAGGCCCCTGGCTTCGGCGACCGCCGCAAGGCAATGCTCGAGGATATAGCCATCCTCACGGGCGGAGTGGTAATCAGCGAGGAGAAGGGCCTGAAGCTTGAGCAGGCCACCCTCGAGATGCTTGGCACCTGCGAGAAGGTTACCATAACCAAGGACAACACCACCATTGTAAACGGAGCCGGCGACAAGCAGTGCATAGCCGACCGCGTGGCCCAGATAAAGAACGAGATTGCCAACACCACAAGCTCTTACGACAAGGAGAAGCTGCAGGAGCGCCTGGCCAAGATAGCAGGCGGTGTGGCAGTGCTCTACGTTGGCGCCAACAGCGAAGTGGAGATGAAGGAGAAGAAGGACCGCGTTGACGACGCCCTCTGCGCCACCCGCGCAGCCATCGAGGAAGGCGTGGTGGCCGGCGGCGGCACCACTTATATCCGCGCTCTTGCTGCCGTGAAGGGCCTCAAGGGCGACAACGCCGACGAGCAGACCGGCATCAACATCGTGGAGCGCGCCATCGAGGAGCCTCTGCGCCAGATTGTGGCAAACGCCGGCGGCGAGGGTGCCGTTGTGGTGCAGAAGGTTCGCGAGGGCGAGGGCGACTTCGGCTACAATGCCCGCACAGGCGAGTATGAGGATATGCGCAAGGCTGGCGTGATCGACCCGGCAAAGGTTGCGCGCGTAGCTCTGGAGAACGCAGCCTCGATAGCAGGCATGTTCCTCACCACCGAGTGCCTCATAGTAGACAAGCCCGAGGAGAAGCCCGCAATGCCTATGGGCGGCGGTGCCGGCATGGGCGGAATGATGTGATAATTGCAAACTGAACATATCAAAGTGGAGGGGCTTAGGCATGAAAAGCCCCTCCACTTCTTTTTTGTGGGTGGCAAGGCGCAAATTTTCGCCCGTTTTGTTTTGGCGTGAGCGATAAAGTGCTTAACTTTGCCGTGTCAAATACGTAATTTTATGAACAAGGATATTTTTGATTTGTTTTAGTAGATTAGTTTTTAAGTAGTTTGTTTTATGGAAGCGGCTGTCGGGATGACAGCCGCTTTCTTTTTGAACGGTTTTCTTGGTGGGTTGGGAATTATTGTTTACCTTTGCAAGCATTGTAAAGACAAACTTCCGTAATGATGAAACAAACCAACAAAAACCTCAGGAGGGCTGCGCTCGCCGCGTTGCTGCTGGCCGCCGTGAGCGCACCGGCACAGAAGCGCATTGGCGACTTCATAGAGTCGCGGTCGTACAACGACGACAAGCGCGGCACCGAGCGGACGCTCAACTACCGCCCCGACGGGCGCGACTTCGTGTGCGTAAACGGCTCCAACGAGTACACGCGCGGCCTCTACGGCGGCTACACCGAGTATCGCATCGAAACGAGCGACCGACCTATCTTCGCCGTGTTCAAGAAGCGGGGCCACCGCAACGTGCGCTTCCGCGCCATCTACGGCGGCAAGGAGTATGCCCTGGAGTCAACCGACTGGTGCGAGGCACGCTATTCCGACGGTTCGCGTCGGTACGTGGTAAAGGACAAGGCGTGGGGCGACGCCGCCCTATATATTAATGTGGTGGCCCTTGTCGAGAGCGAGGGTGCCGTGTGGCAGTTCCGCGCCGAGGGCTTCGACGGCCCGCTGAAGCTGAAGGCCATGGTGGGCAACATTGCCAACACGAGGCTCAGGCGCAACGGCGACATCGGGGCCGACCCACCCGGATGCTTCGCCCCGGCTGCCAGCGATGCCGGGCTCAAGACCGCTGAGTGGAACGCGCAGGGCGAGAGCTACTTCACCATGGCTGGCTCGGAGATTGGTTCCGCTGGGCAGGACGAGGCGGCAAGGCTCTTCAGCGCCACCATGGAGCGCAACCGGGCGATGGCCTCACGTGTGGAGTTCAACACGCCCGACCCCTTCATCAACACCCTCGGAGGCGCGCTCGTGATTGCGGCCGACGGCGACTGGGACGGCAAGACGTGGCTCCACGGCTGCGTGGGCTGGCGCATGCCGCTGGCCGGATGGCGCGCCGGATTCCTCGGCGACGTGCTTGGCTGGAACGACAGGGCTGTGTCGCACTTCGACGCTTACGCCAAGAGCCAGGTGACAAACGTGCCGCCCACCATCCCGCATCCGTCGCAAGACCCTAATATGAACCTTGCCCGCGCAGAGAAGAAGTGGGGAACCCAGATGTACAGCAACGGCTATATATGCCGCAACCCGGAGCGGAACAACCAGATGCACCACTATGACATGAACCTCAACTACATCGACGAGCTGCTCTGGCACTTCGCTTACGATGCCGACACTGCCTACATGCGCAAGATGTGGCCGGTGATAAAGCTGCACCTTGAGTGGGAAAAGCGCAACTTCGACCCCGACAACGACGGCCTGTACGATGGCTACTGCTGCATCTGGGCGAGCGACGCGCTCTATTACAACGGCGGCTCGGTCACACACTCTTCGGCCTACAACTACCGCGGCAACCTGCTCGCGGCCCGCATAGCCGAGATAATAGGCGAGGACCCCGCGCCATACCGGGCTGAGGCCAGCCGCATACTCAAGGCCATGGACGAGCGCCTATGGCTCGACGACAAGGGCCACTGGGCCGAGTACGAGGACTGCATGGGCCTCGGCCGCAAGCACGAGAGCGCCGCCGTGTGGTCGATATACACGCCCATCGACTGCGGTGCAGGCACGCCTGAGCAGTTCTACCGTGCCACGCGCTACGTTGACCGGGAGATACCCCACATACCTGTGGTGGCCGACGGCAAGCTCTACGGCGCGACGATAGCCACGTCTAACTGGATGCCATACGCCTGGAGCATAAACAATGTGGCCCCGGCCGAGGTGATGCACACGGCCCTGGCCTACTTCGAGGCGGGCCGCAGCGAGGCGGCCTTCATGCTGATGAGGGCCAACATCATGGACAATATGTATCTCGGCCAAAGCCCCGCCAACTTCGGCCAGCTGAGCTTCTACGACGCGGCCCGGGGCGAGTGCTACCGCGACTTCGGCGACTGCATAGGCATTTCGGCCCGCACGCTGCTGCAAGGGCTGTTCGGCATCATTCCCGACGCGCTCAACGGGCGGTGCTACGTGCGCCCGGGCTTCCCGCAGCAGTGGGACAGCGCGTCGGTGCGCACGCCCTACATGGAGTACAGCTTCCGCCGCGAGGGCGACTCGCTCGTGTATGACATCACGCAGAACTTCACCCGCCCGCTGCGCATAGTGGTGCGCCAGAACATAGGCGGAGGCAAGTACAAGGAGATAGCTGGCACGGCGGAGAAGCACCAGGTGATAAAGACCCCTATCCCGGCGATGCTCATAGAGCCGGCCATAGACGAGCCACGGCAGCGCACCGTGGACGCAGTGGAGTACGGATTGGCCGAGCCAGACACGCAGGGCAAGTTTGCCAAGGTGAAGATGGACAAGTACTTCAACTCTGAGGTGGACGACATTTACAAGAACGAGTACCTCAGCCCGCGCCCGCCATACACATCGCTGGAGCTGCCTAAGCAGGGCATTGGCGAGTGGTGCCACCCGGACATGACGGCCGACGTGAACGACTCCGTGTTCCGCACGCTCGTGAAGGGCGGCGAGTTTGTGGTGGCTGGCGTGCCGTTCCGCACCCCGGCCGAGGGCCATAACATAGCCTACACATCGCTGTGGGACAACTATCCCGACAGCATCGTGGTGCCGCTCAAGGGCAAGGCCGCCTCGGCCTACCTACTCATGGCCGGATCTACCAACCACATGCAGTGCAGGATAGACAACGGCATAGTGGTGGCCACCTACCAGGACGGCACCACCGACACGCTGAGGCTGGTGAACCCCGACAACTGGTGCCCCATAGAGCAAGACTACTTCGTTGACGGCAAGGCGTTCTACACCACCTCGCCGCGGCCCTACCGCGTGGCCTTGGGCACCGGGCAGGTGAGCCGCGACCTCGGCAGCGAGCTGAAGCTGAACATGGTGTACGGCAGGCCAATACCCGGCGGGGCTGCCCAGATGCTGCGCATGCCGCTCAACGGGGCGAAGAAGCTGAAGTCGCTTACGCTCCGCACGCTCTCCAACGACGTGGTGATAGGGCTTATGGGCATCACGCTGCAGTAGCGTATCGATTGCCATAGGAGATTGCTTGCAGTGCCGCACCCGCACCCCGGGGCGGCACTGCTTGTAGTTTGGCAAGCCGTGGACGGACTGTTAACGCAGCGGTACACACTTTGAGGTGCATCGCTCCTCAATATGCCGAGCGCCGGGCCGCGCGCTCCTTTTGTATGCAAAAATAGTGGCGATGGCTTGCTTTTTATGCCTTTTTGCGCTAACTTTGCAGGAGCCAAGCTGCGCTCGGGCGGCGCGGGGCTTGAAAAAGCACATTGGAGAGATGGAAAAACTGATTGAGCTATACAAGAGATGGGCGGGCGAGGCCCCGGCGAGAGTGCAAAAGCTGCCTGCCGCTGGCAGCAACCGTGAGTACTACCGCATGGCCGACGCCGATGGGGCAACCGTGATAGGCGCCATAGGAACGAGCCGCGACGAGAACCACGCGTTCGTTTACCTTAGCAACCACTTTGCCAAGCGCCGCCTGCCCGTGCCGCGCGTGCTCGCCGTGAGCGGCGACGAGCTGCGCTACCTGCAGACCGACCTTGGCTCAGTGTCGCTCTTCGACGCCATCGCCGGAGGGCGCGAGGCCGGCGGGCGCTACACCCTAAGCGAGCGCGAACTGCTCGTGAGGACTATCCGCGAGCTGCCCAACATACAAATGCGCGGGGCGCGCGGGCTCGACTTCAGCCATTGCTATCCGCAGCCTGAGTTCAACATGGACAGCGTGCTCTTCGACCTCAACTACTTCAAGTACTGCTTCCTTAAGCCCACCGAGCTTGACTTCCACGAGCTGAAGCTCGAGGCCGACTTCCGCCTCTTTGCCAAAGACCTCACCGAGGAGAGCTTCGACAGCTTCATGTATCGCGACTTCCAGGCGCGCAACGTGATGCTCGATGGCAATGGCAACCCTTGGTTCATCGATTTCCAGGGAGGGCGGCGCGGGCCGTTCTATTATGACGTGGCCTCCTTCCTCTGGCAGGCATCGGCCCGCTATCCCCATAAGCTGCGCCGCGAACTGGTGTACGAGTACTACGAGTCGCTAAAGAACTACACCGAGGTGCCGTCGGTGCGCCACTTCGTGGGGCAGCTTAGCCGCTTCGTGCTCTTCCGCACGCTGCAGGTGCTCGGCGCATACGGCTTCCGCGGATACTTCGAGCAAAAGCGCCACTTCATCGACTCCATACCTCCGGCCATACAGAACCTGCGCGAGATGCTTGGGCTGAAGTGCTTTGCATACCCCTATATGATGGACTTGCTGCGCCGCCTCACCGAGCTGCCGCAGTTTGCCCAGATAGAGCGACCGGCACTCAACCGGGCCGACGGATTCCGCACGGCAGAGAGCAATGTGTACAAGGCTCACCCGCAAGACGGCCCTGCCACTTTCTCGAAGTACGACGGGCGTGGGCCGCTCGTGGTGCGGGTGTTCAGCTTTGCCTACAAAAACGGCATTCCGGAAGACGAGTCGGGCAATGGCGGCGGCTACGTGTTCGACTGCCGCAGCACCCACAATCCCGGGCGCTACGAGCCTTACAAGAAGCTTACGGGCCTCGATGAGCCGGTTGTCCGCTTCCTTGAGGACGACGGGGAGATACTAACCTTCCTCGACGGCGTGTACCGCCTGGCCGACGCCCACGTGCGCCGCTACATCCAGCGCGGATTCACCGACCTCATGTTCTGCTTTGGCTGCACCGGTGGCCAGCACCGCAGCGTGTACAGTGCCCAGCACTTGGCCGAGCACATTAATGAAAAGTTTGGTGTCGAGGTGCGTATCGTCCACCGTGAGCAGAGCTTCAGCCAGACATTGGAGGCCAAACGAAAATAATATAAGCTGTTATGATGCAAGCAATGATATTCGCCGCAGGCCTTGGCACGCGCCTGAAGCCGCTTACCGACACCATGCCAAAGGCTCTTGTGAGGGTAGGGGGCAGGCCGTTGATTGAGTATGTAGTTGACAAGCTGAAAGACGCAGGCGTAGAAAAGATTGTTGTAAACGTGCATCATTTCGCGTCGCAGGTTGTCGATTACCTGCGTAAAAACGGCAATTTCGGGGCAGACATAAGCATAAGCGACGAGACAGACGTGCTCCTTGATACGGGCGGAGGCTTGAAGAAAGCCGCCGGTATGTTTGCCGCCGATGCTCCGATACTTATACACAACGTTGACATATTGAGTAACGTGGACTTGCGTTGGCTGTATGAGAGACATGAAGGCAATGATGCCACATTGCTCGTAAGCGAGCGCAAGACCAAGCGTTACCTGCTTTTCAACAATGAAATGCGCCTCGTAGGCTGGACCAACATTGAGACGGGCGAGGTGAGAAGTCCGTACAAAGACCTTGACGTTGCCACCTGCCGGATGTACGCTTTCAGCGGCATACACGTGTTTTCGCCGCGCATGTTCCCCTTGATGGATGCCTTTCCCGACAAGTTCGGCATCATGGACTTTTACCTGAAAGTGTGTGACAAGGCTGTAATCAAGGCTTGCGTGAAGCCCGATTTGCGCCTGCTCGACGTCGGCAAGCTTGACAGTCTTGCCGAGGCCGAACGCTTTTTTTCGGAAAATATTTGATTAACTAAACATCTTTTTCTATGATAATCTGCTGGGGCGTATGCTATTATGGTGTCGGCAGAAATCATTATTTTTGCAGTTAGAGAAACAAAACCCCACGAAAAGTGTCGTCTTGTGACGGAAAAACGCTATCTTTGCACTGTCCGGGGAGAAATCCCGGGCATAAAGAAAGCGTTTTCCGCTTTGTCCTTAAAAGCGAAATCTGGTAAATTTAGCAGGAGGACGGAAGCAAGGTGACGCTCATTCTGTTTGTATATGCGCATGGAACAGCCAACGCTGTGCCCGTGTCCATCATACAACAGCGTGGGGTTATTGTTTCTCGGTCTGTCTCTGCAAGGCTTTTCCAGATGCCCGCTTTTGGATGGACGGAACAAGTCTCACGCTTTTCTGTATCCTTGTTTAACGCCAATTTAGGGGACTTGTAGGCACTTAAACATTTGTGACTATGAAAATAGAGACTGTAAAGCGTGTGCTTGAATCAATGCCGCAGGAGTTTGATTCACACCAATTCATCGAACGTTTCATCCGTGAAAACGAGCGCGAGTATGTCGAGATGCTGTATGCGCAGAAAGATTCACAGGCGATTTTCCGTGACGTACATGCCATGTTAGTGCGTTATTTGGCTGAAAATGCCGATGTGTTGGCTATCATGAAGGCCGGTAGGGCGCAGAGTGAAAACATTAAAGGTTATGAAAGTGAAAATCAGAATTGGAGGAAATTATGAAAAACAACGTTTTTAGATGGGCTTTGATTGCCGTTGTTTTTGGGGCGTTTGCAAGCGGAACTTTTGCAAAGTATGACCCTGACGAAGCCAAAGCTAAGGCAAAACTGAAAGCTATTGACTATGGGTGGTATAAGATAAAAGGTTATGTGTACAAGAAAAATTTTGTTGACGGAACTGTAATAACAGCGTTCAAGAATGAGACGGATACTTTCTTTACGGGCGTATATTCTTGTATGTGGTATGGTGATAAGGTTTACGATGAAGTGATTTCAGGTTATATAAATTGCTCTCCCGGCGTAAGTTTTAAGGGAACTTTTCAACCTTGTAACCTGTCCGTTAAGAAAAGCGTCGGTCGTTCATTTCGCGTAGTACCGTTGCAGATTAAGGACGTAAATATTACCGGAAGTTGGGGGAATTTTAGTGCAAAGGAAATTCCAGGAACACATAATATGAATTTTATCATTGATTTATCTGAGGACACATTGGTATCCCGAATATCAGGAACCGGGCGGTTTAGGTTTTATCAACCCATGCCGGATGTGTCAATGGAGAATAAATGGGTATATTGGTCATACGAAGATGTAAGTTGGGATAAATGGCTTATAAGGGCTGATACTGTATCCATACTCATGCGTAACGGCGACAGGTTTGACGGTTGTCTTAATAGTCTTAGAAATTCACTCGGTGTAGATTATGGCCTTTCAATGGGCTTTGGCTATGTCTTCGACATTACTAGGGATTGCGGCGATATATTGTGTAGTTCAGGCGAATACACATTTGCATCCGGTGAGAAATTGTTGATTGATTATGATTATAGTAGAAGCATAAGCCTTTCGGATTTTCCACGGATGCTAATAAAGAAGAAGAAGCGGGAAGCCGCCCGCGAGGCCGCCCGGCAAGAGCAACTGCGCAAGGAGCGCGAGGCTGCCGAGCGTGACCGTCAGGAGAGATTGGAAAGGAAGCGGAAGGCAGAAGAGCGGCGCAAGCGTCTCATTGCTAAATATGGCAAGCATTACGGCACGCTGCTTGCCAACGAACAGCTGGAGCTTGGCATGACAAAGGCGATGGTTAACGAGGTGTATAGCAAGAAGGTTTACAGTGTCAGCAGACGGTCGAACGGTGTGGAAGTATGGCGTATGCGCAACTATGGCGCTTTGCTTGGCAACAATATTTTTGGTGCAGTGATGCAGATGGGGGCTATGATGATGCCCCGTATGCTTGTGTTTAAGAATGGAAAGCTAATAGAGATACACCGTAATTGATTTTAATAGTTATTTTCATGTTTTCTAAAAGACCACCTTTTACACGCTGAAGGGTGGCCTTTTGCGTTGCAATTCATGGCCTTTTGCAACGACGTTTGCCGTCTTTCGCAAAACAGCATATTGCCGTCATTGGTATATGCCCATGCCTTACCATATGAGTTCATGCAATTTACAGCATAAATCAGCGCGTTATGACCGTAATATTGAAAATTTGTTGTACCTTTGCAACATCTTTATTATTAAGGTTAGGTAGTCGCAACATGCGAATAATGGACAAACATGGAGACAAAGAAAAGTCTCGCGGCCCGTCGTTCATTGTTTTGTTGTAGTAAAGCATTTGGTTTTAACTTCCCTGACTTCTGTAAATTATATAACTTCCAAATAAAAAACATTAGATGCAAAAAATCATCATTCTCGATTTCGGTTCGCAGACCACGCAGCTCATTGGCCGCCGTGTGCGCGAGCTTGACACGTTCTGCGAAATCCTGCCTTACAACAAGTTTCCGCAGGACACGGAGGGCGTTATCGGCGTAATCCTCAGCGGGTCGCCCTATTCGGTACACGACCCCGAGGCTTTCAAGGTTGATTTGGGCCAGTTTGTGGGCCGCGTGCCGGTGCTGGGCATCTGTTACGGGGCGCAGTTCATTGCCAACTGCGGTGGCGGACGGGTGGAAAAGACCGACACCCGCGAGTATGGCCGCGCCAACCTCCAGTGGTTCGACGCTGCCAACCCGCTCTTCCAGGGCTTCGATGACAATTCGCAGGTGTGGATGAGCCATGGCGACACCATCACCGCGCTGCCCGCCGACTGCCACGTAATCGCCTCGACGGAGAGCGTGAAGTTCGCCGCATACGCCAGCGACAAGGCCCCGCTGTGGGCCGTGCAGTTCCATCCCGAGGTGTTCCACACCACGCAGGGCAAGCTGCTCCTGCAGAACTTCGTGGTCAACATCTGCGGGAGCCGCCAGGAGTGGAGCGCGGCCTCGTTCGTAGAGACCACCGTTGCGGAGCTTAAGGAGCAGCTTGGCGACGACCGCGTGATACTCGGCCTCTCCGGCGGAGTGGACTCGTCGGTGTGCGCCGTGCTCCTCAACAAGGCCATAGGGCATAACCTCACCTGCATATTCGTTGACCACGGCATGCTCCGCAAGAACGAGTTCGCGAAGGTGATGGAGGCATACCAGGGCCTCGGGCTTAACGTAATCGGCGTAGATGCGAGCGAGAAGTTCTTCAAAGACCTTGAGGGTGTCACCGACCCCGAGCAGAAACGCAAGATCATCGGGCGCGACTTCGTTGAGGTGTTCAACGCCGAGGCCAAGAAGATAACCGATGCCAAGTGGCTCGCCCAAGGCACCATCTACCCCGACCGCATAGAGAGCCTCAGCATCACCGGCATGGTGATAAAGAGCCACCACAACGTGGGCGGCCTGCCTAAGGACATGCACCTCAAGCTCTGCGAGCCCCTCAAGTGGCTCTTCAAGGACGAGGTGCGCCGCGTGGGCTACCAACTCCAGATGCCCGAACGCCTCATAAAGCGCCACCCTTTCCCCGGCCCAGGCCTCGCCGTGCGCATACTCGGTGACATAACCCGCGAGAAAGTGCGCATACTACAGGACGCCGATGACATCTATATCGAGGCCATGCACAACTACATCTGCCCCGACGGCGAGCCGCTCTACGACAAGGTGTGGCAGGCAGGCACCGTGCTCCTCTCCACCATACGCAGCGTGGGCGTGATGGGTGACGAGCGCACCTACGAGCACCCCGTGGCCTTGCGTGCCGTGACCAGCACTGATGCCATGACCGCCGACTGGGCCCACCTGCCCTACGACTTCATGGCGAAGGTGTCCAACGAGATAATCAACAAGGTGAAGGGCGTCAATCGCGTTTGCTACGACATCTCCTCAAAGCCGCCATCGACCATCGAGTGGGAGTGATCAAGCCCCCGCCATGCCAGCGGCCTGCGCCGCATGGCGATTTAAAACGACAATACGCAAAACGTGCCGATGCACCCGCAGTGGATGCATCGGCACGTTGTTTGTGCGCACATCGCCCATGCCCAAGGCCGTAGATGCATTTCAAGGCCGCAGGCTCAATACTCGTCAAGCTCCGCCCCCGTGCGCTCCATTATGTTGGCCGCAATGTTGTCGGCGCACTGTATGATGCCAACGAGAGGGTACTGCTTGTTGGCCACGTCGTAGGAGCGCGTGTCCTCAAAGCTGTTCAGGTTTATGCCCCACGCCCCCATGTGCCAGCGTATGGCCAGCATCTCGTCGTCGTACATCTCCAGGCCAGCGCACAAGAGCAGCACCACCGACTTTTCGCCGTGGCCCATCGGGAAGTTCTTGTAGCTCACCTTGTAGCCCTCCGTCTCTTCCCACATGCCCATCACCTTGCGTTTCTTAACCGCCCGCTTGTATATGTCGGCCTTGCACACGTCGTGCAGCAGGCTGGCCAGGATAACGCTCTCGCGTTTCACCTCATTGTGCAGCGTAGGCTCAATCTCGGCCAGGTGCTCCCAAAGCAGCAGCGCCGCCCGGCACGTGTTGAGCGAGTGGCGCGCCAAGCCGCCCTCCACGCACAGGTGCTTGGTAGACGAGGCCGGGGCCTCGAAGAAGCCCGACTCCTCAAGGAAGCCTATCACGTCGTCCACGCCATCGCGCCCCGTCGACTTCAGCAATCCTATTATTTCCTCTTTCACTTCTGTGTTGCTCTTGTTCTCTGCCATTTTCGTTCCTTTCTTGTGTCTTGTTTGGTTTGTTGTATTGTTTGTTCGCCTTGCCCGTTCGCCGCTAGCCGCTTTTTCAGAGTTTGACTTCTTCAAGGCCGGCCCACCGTGCCAGTGGCTTGGGGATGATGCAAAGATGATGCAAGCGAAGGCACTGTAGAGACGTGGCGCGCCGCGTCTCTACTACTGCGTATAGCCCGAGTGCAGCTTGTTTTATGCAAAGATACTAATTATGTTTCGGAAAACCTACAGGCGCGTGGCGATATTTCTCACTCGGGAGGGCTGTGTGTATGTTGTCGTGCGAAAGTTTTGCTGCTAACGAGTTGTGGAATGCTTGACTATGCAAAAGAGAAATGCAAGACAGCCAGAAGGGAAGTTACATATAAACACATACACACGCTGTGGAGGACTTGCAACAGAAGCCGTGTGTTTTCGTGGAAAATATTTTGTTGAATGAATTTAATTCCGTATATTTGCGGCTAAAAAGAAAAACTATGATATCGTTATTGGACATAGGGCAATACAGCGTGAAGCTTAAGGCTACCATACAGCAAACCGGTCGCCTTGGCTTCACTGCCGAAACGGCCAAGGCACTGAGCCTTACAAACCAGATGCACGTGCAGTTTGCGCGCGACGATGAGGGCGACCGCGCCCTCTACATGGTGCTGCGCGAGGGGCAGGTGGACAACAGTTTCCGCGTGATGAAGGCCGGGCAGTACTTCTACCTGCCCACCAAACAGATGTTCGACGCCTTTGGCGAAGACTATATTAACAAGGTGGTGATGTTCGACTTGACGCCCATAGCCAGCCTCGATGCCCAGTTTGGTGGGCGGGTCTACAAGATGGTGCGCCGCGAGCTTTACCGCAACAAACAAAAAGAAAGTGAGGCAGACATGGCAAAGTAACAGATAAAGAGACGAAAAAGCCCGCACGATGGGCAAGATTGTGCGGGCGGCAGGGTCGAGTTGTTCCCACGGCGAGACCCGAAGTCTCATGTGGAGGTATGGGAAACGGAAACGACGATTGCGCTGCAAAGTTACGGAAATTTTGCGGAATGTCCGCCGTTTCTCTTGCCGGAGTGGGAAAGTGAACAGTTATTTTAACAAAAATAAAAGCTGGATTTATGGAAAGAAACCAGTCGAATTTTTCAACATCAAGAATTAAGAACGTAGTATCCATGAAAAATAATGAAGATGTAAAAAGCCTATTTGGCAGAAAAGAGATGTTCAGGATGGCCTGCACGCCCACTGGGAAACTGCAAGAGTTCAGCCGCATGGCACAGAACAGGAGGCGAAAACTGACCTACAACAATATGCACCTAACCGAGGGCATGAGGTTTTCTGAGGCCAATGTTTTTCCAATGGTAGACCCATATCAAGGACGTACGAGCCTTAGCGTCAGCCCGTTTACGGCGCATTGCAAGGTGACGGACATGAGCCGGGCGTTGCATTTCTTCCTCGATGACCATCTGTTTGACAACGCCGTGTGGAAAAACTTGGACCGGACGACATGCACACTGCTCGGCTTCGACACGCTGTTCGCCCCCGACTTCTCGCTATACGTTGACATGCCGGAGGAGCTTAACAGGTTCGCCGTGTACAAGAGCAGGTTCGTGGCCGCGTTCTGGCAGCGATGCGGTTTCAATGTGATACCTGTTGCGAGCTGGGCTGGCGCACCTTCGTTCAGATATTGCCTCGACGGCTTGCCCACAGGCAGCGTCATTGCCGTATGTGGCACAGGCCACGGCAGGCATTGGTGGCAGCGCGACTTGTGGCACTACGGCCTGCGGCGGGTGGACGAGGAGCTGCAGCCCACCACCATCCTTGTTTATGGTGAGGAAGAAAGTCTGCCTGCGCTGAACGCCCCGGTGGTGTTCATTCAGGATTTCATCCACTCTCGGCTAAGGAAAATCGTGCGGAAGAATATTTCAAGCAAAACCAGTATGGATACAGAAAACGATTTGTTTAACATAAAAAATCAAAGGAAAGGAGATTTAGACAATGGCCATTAACAAGTTTATGTGGAAAGAGGACATAGCCCTCTTCCACGCAATGGAAGGCAACTACCAGTCCGGACGCGAGCGCGAGTTCTTCGAGACGTTGAAGTACAGGGAGGAGAATGTGCTGTCTGTTTCGCATGACGCACTTCTTCTTGAGCCAGACAACGAAGACCGGCTTTATCTGATAAGGTGCGAATACAGCGAGTATATGCTCGGCAAAGAGGATGTCATCGAGGAACAGCACTATATGAATCTTTCGGAGACCCTAAGCGCGAACTTAAAAGACGTGGGGCTGCTTGACCGCGACATCACGCTATTCCAGTGGCTTCGCGAGCGAGACTATAAAGGCGTAAGGTATGACCGCAATTTTGATGTTATGTGAGTTATGGGAAATCAGAGAGAATATATTCCGCAAGCAGGCTTTTCCCAGTACCTGTATGACGACCACCCACTTTGGCAAACAAAGATAATAGGTGGTATTAGGGGCAAGGTGGTAAAAGTTATCACAGACCCTACGGGAAGCCATTTTGGACTGCCCACATACTCAAACACTTCCGATATGTACTTCCGAATCGACAGGACAGGCAAGGTGATACAGGCGAAGCTCTACTTGAACCGCCGCCAGTGCATCGACTTCGACTGGGGGCATCGGCATCGTAATGATGGCGATGGCAGAGTGTTCGAAAAGGGAACGGTACACGTGCAGACATATTCCGTGCTCGGCAATGGCTCGACCCGCCGCAACAGCGAGGCGCGTTACATGAGCAACGAGGAGATAGAGAAATACGGCCCGATTATCCGTGCGTTCAACCCAGAGGTGAAGTTCAGGCCGTAGCTCATCTTCTCACAACCCAATTCATTGATTCGGGCAATCAGTCTCCCGGCAGCCCGCACTGCCGGGAGATTTTGTTTCCATGCCATTCCCGTTGCGGTCGCGGCGCAAAGCCTTGCTTTTTTCGCCCTCATGGCAGTTCCGTTTCCATTTTATTTACGCGAGCTCGGGATAAGGATTTTCGTTTGTTCTAACAAGAAATGTAAGCCTCACCCCTGCCGTCTGCCCCTCGTAGAGACGCAAAATTTTGCGTCTATGCTCCCGCAAAATTTTGCGTCTCGCAGTGGTCAATGTCATAAAACGGATGCAAATGACAATGTTAGACGCAAAATTTTGCGTCTCTACATGAGGTCTCCCACTGCTTAATCTCAGTGATTGTTTATCACGAACTCACGATTGTTTCGTACCTCTGCTTCACGAAGATAGGATGCCGTTTGGCAATGGCACACCAAAAAACTTTGTTTTTTTCTTGCCATTGTGCCCGCCTTTCACTATCTTTGCATATGCGTGGCGGTAGTGCCTCCGTGGCCGCATGGGCGGGGAGGGCAGTTGCTGCGCAGAATGAAGCCCTGCGCCCATGGGCTGCCGACGGAGCCGCGAGAGACTCATGAGGCCGGGGCGGGGGCAGCAAAACATTGTTAACAACAAGCATTAGCTATTATTCGCGTTCAAGAAAAAGCCTGAGAAACTGATTTCTTCCACCGCGGGAAATTAGCGCTGATGTTCACGGAAGGCCCCAGAGGCATTCCCGTTACCTACCATTGAGTTGATGTTTGCACCCGATATGGGTGCAGACCTTTTCTTGGTAGGTATCGGGTTTGTTTCTCAGGCTTCCCGTGAACGCGAAAGAATGGTCTGCGCCTTTTTTCGTTTCCTGCGGCCAAGCGGTTGATAGTCTATTGCTCAACCACTGTCAATCGCGATGGCAAACAAGAATCTTCATGCCGCCAAGGTGGCCAAGAAAGACGAGTTCTACACCCGCCTGGAGGACATCGCCGCCGAGCTGCGCCACTACCGCGACTTCTTCCGCGGCAAGTCGGTGCTCTGCAACTGCGACGACCCTTACGAAAGCAACTTCTTCAAGTTCTTCGCCCTCAACTTCAACTCGTGGGGGCTGCGCCGCCTCGTGGCCACTTGCTACGACGGCTCGCCCGTGGCCGGGCGCGAGCTTCGGCTGCCGTTTCCAGATGAGGAGGAGCCGAAGAAGTTGCGCATACCTTATAAAATAGTGATAACCGAAGTGCCGGACATGAACGGCGACGGCGCAACCGACATGGCCGACGTAGACTGCCTCATCCGAAACCGCGCCAACGTGCTCACCCGCCTCAGCGGCAACGGCGACTTCCGCTCTGCCGAATGCATAGAGATGCTGCGCCAGGCCGACGTCGTGGTGACCAACCCGCCCTTCTCGCTCTTCCGCGAGTACGTGGCGCAACTGATGGAGTACGGGAAGAAGTTTTTGATAATAGGAAGCCAGAACGCAATTACGAATAAAGAGTTTTTCCCGTTGATACAAGCCAACAAGGTGTGGCTTGGCATTGGGTTCAAGGGTGGGGCGGCTCATTTTTACTCCCATTATGAGGATACAGCAACGGCAGGCGACCATCGCGAGGGGATGATTCGTGTCTCTGGGGTGGTTTGGTACACGAACATCGACCACAAGCGGCGCCATGAAAAGCTTGACCTTTATAAGCGATACAGTCAAGCTGAATTTCCGTTTTACGACAATTACAATGCCATAAACGTGAACAAAACAGCCGAGATACCGCTTGATTACGATGGAATCATTGGCGTTCCCGTCACATTCATGGATAAATACAATCCAGAGCAATTTGAAATTATATGGCAAGGAAGTGGGAATACAAGAGCCTCTGCGCCCCGGGCTGTGCTCGAAAGGCTTGGGTACGTTCCACATAAGGAAGATAGGGGAGGTTGCCCGGTGCTCAACGGCAAGCGAATGTACAGCAGGATATTCATTAAACGCAGGCAAGATGAAAATAGAACTCAACAGAATCAAGATTCGTGACCTCGTGGACGGCTTCGCCGACAACGACGAGGAGGGCGTGGTGGGCTACGGCGGCCGGTTGGACATCAGGCCGAAGTACCAGCGCGTTTGTCTACAAGGAAGCCCAGCAGAAAGCCGTCATCGACACGGTGTTCAAGGGCTATCCCCTCAACGTGATGTATTGGGTGAAGAATGCCGACGGAACTTTCGAGCTGCTCGATGGCCAGCAGCGCACGCTGAGCATCTGCTCCTACTTCATGGGCGAGTTTTTCATCGACCTCGACGGCCAGCTCAAAGGCTACGGCAACCTCACCGCCGACGAGCGCGAGCGCTTCCTCGACTACGAACTGATGGTATACGTCTGCTCCGACGGCACCGACAGCGAGTGCATTGCGTGGTTCAAGACCATCAACATTGCCGGCGAGGAGCTTAAGGAGCAGGAAATACTCAATGCGGTGTACTGCGGCGAGTGGGTGACGGCCCTTAAGCGTAAGTTCAGCAAGACGGGCTGCGTGGCCGTGAAACTGGGCGGCGACTACGTGGGCGGCACACCCATACGCCAGGATGTGCTCCACAAGGTGCTGCGGTGGATAAGCGGCGGCGACGTGGCCGGCTACATGGCGCGCCACCAGCACGACCCCAATGCCGACCGCGAGTGGCAGTATTTCCAGCAGGTGGTGGCCTGGGTGCGGATGCTCTTCCCCACGGTGAGGCGCGAGATGAAGCAGGTGGAGTGGGGCGACTTATATAATATGTATAAGGACTCCGACTTCAGCTCAACCGAACTCGAAGCCCGCGTGGCCGAGCTTATGATGGACGACGACGTTACGAGCAAGCCAGGCATCTACCCATACCTCATCACCGGCGACGAGCGCAGCCTCAGCCTGCGCGCCTTCTCGCCCCGCATGAAGCGCGAGGCTTACGAGCGGCAGCGGGGCGTGTGCGCCTCGTGCGGCCGCCACTTCTGCTTCGCCGACATGGAGGCCGACCACATCACGCCCTGGCACAGCGGCGGCCGCACCGTGGCAGCCAACTGCCAGATGCTCTGCCGCGACTGCAACCGCCGCAAGGGCGGGCGCTGAGTTCGTGCAGGTGCTGCTGTCATGATTTTTCGCTTTTGTCGGTTTGTCGCCAAACTCCGCTCGCCTGACGCAACCGTTTGGCTTCCAGATGGTTGCGATACGGGCTTTTTGGCGTTGCGAAACAGGCCGTTTCGCGCTCCAAAACGGCACGTTTCGGCCTGCGGGAAAGGCCGTTCTTAATTCTTAATACTTAATTATCTCCAGCACCAGCGTTTGGCGGGGGCTGAGCTTTATGTCGCGGTCCGGGCGGTAGGTGCGGCCGGTAGTTACCTCGCGGGCCATGGTGCCGGGCGGCACCACCTCGGCGTAGCGGGCGGCGCGGTAGGTGGCGGGGTGGCTCGTTCCGTTGAGCACGAGCAGCGCGCGGCGATTGCCGAGTGCGCGGTGGACTACGTAGACGCCGCCCTGCGGGATGAACTGCTTCATCGTTCCCTCGGCTATGAGGGGGCTTGCCCGCCGCCAGCTGAGCAGCCGCCGCAGCCACGAGTGCATCTGGTTTTCCTGCCGTGTGCGCCCCTCGGGGGTGAAGGCTCCGGGGCCGTCGCCGGGAAATCCGCCGGGGAAGTCGCGCCTCACGTCGCCGTCAGTCCTTGCCTTGGTGCCGTTCATGAGTATTTCGGTGCCGTAGTAAATCTGCGGTGTGCGGCGTATGAAGAGCAGCAGGGCCAGAGCCTGGCGCAGTGTGGCGGCGTCGCGCCCCGTGCCGAGGAAGCGGTCGGTGTCGTGGTTGTCGATGAAGGCGAGCACGTTTTGCGGCTCGGGGTACAGGTAGTCGTAGGCCAGCGTGTTGTATATGCGGTTCAGTCCGGCGGCCCAACCGTCGGTCTCCTCGCCCTTGGCCATGTTGAGCCGCTCGAAGAGGGCAAAGTCCATCACGCTTTTGAGGTGGGTTTCGGTGCGGGCTATGGCCGAGCCGCGCTGCCAGGCGGCGGTGAAGGCCGGTTCGGCAACCCACGTCTCGCCCACCACGCCGAGCCGTGGGTACTCCTCGTTTATCTCCCTTGCCCATGCGGCCATGGCGTCGGCAAAGGCGTAGGGGTAGGTGTCCATGCGTATGCCGTCGGCCCCCGACGCCTCTATCCACCACTTGCTTTGCTGCGTGAGGTAGGCCATGAGGCGCGGGTTGTGCTGGTTGAGGTCGGGCATTTGCGGCGCGAACCACCCACGGGTGGTTTCGTCGAGGTCTACATCGGCGGCGTAGGGGTCAACGGTGGGCGTGAGCCGGTAGTTGGTTTGCACGTAGGCGGGGCTGGCTGCGGTGGCCTCCGGCGGCATGGTGGCCACGGGGTGGTTGAACCAGTCGCGCTCCGGCGGGTCGGCAGCCCAGGGGTGGCAGGCACCGCAGTGGTTGAACACGAGGTCCATCACCACCTTCAGTCCGTGCCGGTGAGCCTCGCCCACGAGGCGGCGGTAGTCGTCCATGGAGCCGAGGCGCGGGTCAACGCGGTAGAAGTCGGTGACGGCGTAGCCGTGGTACGACGAGGTGAGGCCGATGTCGGGGTTGTTGTTCTCAAAGATTGGTGTGAGCCAGATGGCCGTAACGCCGAGGTCGGCTATGTAGTCGAGGTGGCGGCGCAGGCCTTCGAGGTCGCCGCCGTGGCGCAGCGACGGCTCGGAGCGGTCTGTCTTGTACGGCTTCAGCCCGCTGGCGTGGGCGCAGCCGTGGCGTCCTTGTGCGAAGCGGTCTGGCATGACGAGGTAGAGTACGTCGGCCGGGGTGAAGCCCTGCCTCTGGGCGCTGCCCTCGGCGCGCCGCCGCAGCTCGTACATTACGGTGCGCCTTGTGCCGCCGAGGCTGATGTGCAGGGGAATGAGACCCGGCTCGGCGCGGCTCACGTCGAGGCAGACAAAGAGGTAGTTGGGGCTGTAGGGGCGCGCAATGCCCGTGAGCGCGGCCCCGGGGTGGCTCACGCTGACGTCGGCCCGCCCTATGCCGGGGGCGCTGAGCAGGAGCTGCAAGGCTCCGTTCTTCATGCCGCTGAACCAGTAGGGCGGGTCGATGCGGATGTTGTTGGCTTGCAAGGTTATGTTCAAGATGGGTTATTTCTGCGCTGCGTCGTGTATGCTCTTTATCACCCGTGCTGGCACCCCGCCCACTATCATGTTGGCAGGCACGTCCTTGGCCACCACGGCCCCGGCGGCTATGATGGCGTTGTCGCCTATGGTTACGCCGGGAAGTATGGTGACGTGGGCGCCAGTCCACACGCCCTTGCCCAGCACCACGGGGGCGTGGGTCATGTTGGGGCGGTCGGCGGGGGCGAAGCCGTGGTTGAGCGTGGCTATCATCGTGCCCGGGCCTATGAGGCAGCCGTCGCCGATGAAGATGCCGCCCTGGTCCTGGAACTGGCACGCGGAGTTGATGAACACGTTCTTGCCGAGGTGGATGTTCTTGCCGAAGTCGGTGTAGAAGGGCGGGAACATACGGAACGACGGGTGGACATCGGTGGCGGTTATGCGGCTGAAGAGGTCAACAATCTCCTCGTCGGTGTGGTAGTTTGTGTTGAGGTCCATGAGCAGTCGGCGCGTCTCTGCGCTCTGTTGCCGCATGAACGTAATCATCTCGGTGCCTGCCAGCGGCTCGCCTTGGGCTATCATCCGCTGGAATTTCTCTATTGTCATCATTGTCCGTGGGTGCTTTCAGTCTTTCTTCTCGGGGTTGGGTATGTCCTCGTCGGTGGCTTCGAGCTTGAAGTAAACGGGGCGGAAGCCGTCGTTGCAGCAGGCAATGGCCGTGCGCGGGTGGCGGCACCAGTTGTCGAAGAAGAAGCCCTCGGCGCCGTTCTGCAGCGCGAAGACGTACTGGTGCATGCACTTCCAGGCCGTGTTGCACAGGCCGGGCGGGCAGTCGATGCCCGCGTAGAACACCTGCCCGTCCGTCAGTCGGCCACAGGGGCCTAAGCCGGGGCAGCCGTATTGCTTGGCAAGGTCTTCCTTGAATTCTCTTTTCAATACTGTGATCTTTACCTTTTTCATCGTTTCGTGTGGTTTGGTTATTTTTTTGCAACGGCAATGCAAACGATCGGGGATTTGTAGAGACGATGCGCGCATCGTCTTTACTGCGGATAGCCGAGTGCTGCTTGCTTTATGCAAAGGTATGGAAAAGGCTTCAGTTTGCCATGAATCGGATTACGGAAACGCCTACCAGTATTACTTTCGTGGCTTGATTTCCTTAACGATGTCGAACCGCGTGGCCTCGGGGTCGAGGTCGGAGTAGGCGTTCTTGAGGTCGGCCTTGGTGATGGTGACGCTGCGGTCTACCTCGCGCGGGTCGTCGGCGGTGGTGTGCGAGAAGAGCCAGTCGTAGGTTTGCTTGAGGTAGAGCAGGCGGGCAAGGTCGCCGTGCGATGCCCCGCGCACCCAGTCGTAGCGCAGCAGGCGGTCGCCGGCCGACTCCTTTATTGCCTCCACCACCTTTTTTGACTGGCTTATGGGTACGGCGCGGTCGGCTGTGCCGTGCATTATCCACAGTGGCAGGCGGCCAAGCCCGCTCATGTCGCGCAGGGTGCTGCCCCCGCACAGGGCCATGGCTGCCGCTACGCGGTGGGGGTAAGTGCCGGCAAAGTCGAGCGTACCATAGCCGCCGAGGCTCATGCCGATTACGTAGATGCGCGTGGTGTCTACGTCGTGGTGGGCTTCCACCCAGTCGAGCACCCGGGCTATGCGCTCCGGCTTCCACGCCCCGCCGGGGTTGTGGGGTGCCACCACTATGCAGGGATAGTAGCGCCCTTTCTCTATGGCGTGCAGCAGGCCGTAGCGGCGTACGCGCCTCATGTTGCCTCCGCAGAGGCTCCTGCCGTGGAGGAAGATTATGACCGGCACGCGCTGGTTTTCATATAGGTATTCGCGCGGGGCGTAGAGCCAGAAGTTGTAGCCCCCGTCCACTGCGCCGCGCATGGCGGCCAGCTGGCCGTTCTGCGCGTGGGCAGCCAGCGAGATGAGGGCTATGGCTATTGATAAGAGCAGTCGTTTCATGTTTTTTTGTGGGTGTAGGTGTTGTAGGGGTGGTAAGGGGGGGTAGGTGTGGTAGGTTTTGTAGGTGGGTGAGGCAGGGGTCAGTAGGGCAGGTCGTCGGTGGCGGGGTCGGCAATGTTGCAGATGCGCTTCACGAGCGCTATCTCGCTGTATGTTACGGTGTCGCCTAAGGCTGCCTTTATGTCGGAGGAGTGGGTGAGGTCGGGGTGCATCCGCGAGTGGTTGCGTATGAGGTCGATGTGCTCCTGCGGCACGAGCTGGTCGAGCGGCAGCTTGTCTTCCTCAACGTATTGCGCAAGGTGGCTGAACACGGTGCTCTCGGCCAGGCCCCGCTCCTTGGCTATCTGGCTTACGGTCATGCCCTTGGTGAACATATCGTGGCTCACTTGGCGCGTAGGCACCCTTGGCGGCTTGGGCGTGGCGGGCTGCTTGTGGGAAGTGGTGGCCCGCTGGCGCGCCTGCGCCTTGGGCTGTGTGGCATCGTCGTGGCCAAGGAGTATGGATGCCTTGCGGCGCAGGTAGTCGCCGGTGGAGAAGGTGGTGGCGGGCTGCGCCTCGTAGCTGAGCAGGCGGTTCTTCAGCTCCAGCTCCTCACCGAGCTGCGTGTGGCGTTCGTCGAACTGCTTCCTCACCTGCTTGTTGCCCGTCTCAACGCGCGTCTTGGCAAAGAGGGCCGCGAGCGGCTTGAGCTGCTCGGCGAAGTAGGTGGCCGCCTTGCGGACGCGCTCTTGCAGCAGCTTGTTGCCACCGGGCTGCCCCGAGGCGAGTATGGCGCGGTACTGCGAGCCGAACTTGTCGGCCACGGCAGCCATGGCGGCAAGCGTCTGCCGAGCCTCGGTGTAGGCAGTGAGCAAGTCGTGCTGCTTGTTGAAGAAGTGTTCCGAGAGTGTGCGGGCCATCTGCTCCACGGCACCCGACAGCGGGGCGAAGCCAAACAGCTCGTCGAGCGTTTGGGCGATGTACTCACGCTGCAGCGCGCCGAGCGTCTCGGGCGTGGGGCGGCTGGCCTCGGCCCGGGTGATGAACGAGTCGACGGTGGCGTCGCTTATCACCGCGCTGCGGTCAAGCGGTGCGCTGAGCACAAGCCCGCCCAGCGACTTGCAGCGGCTGAGTGCCACGTAGGTCTGCCCGTGGGCGAAGGAGCGCGAGGCATCGATGATGGCGTGCTCGAACGTGAGGCCCTGGCTCTTGTGGATGGTTATGGCCCAGGCCAGGCGCAGCGGGTACTGGCGGAACACTCCATCTACGGTCTCGGTTATCTCCTTTGTGGCATCATCGATGGTGTAGCGGGTGTTCTGCCACTCAGCCGGGAGCAGCTCGATCACCTCGCCTGTTTCCTTGCTGCGCACACGCAGGCGTTCGTCGTCGGCCAGGGCTACGGTGCCTATCATGCCGTTGTAGTAAGTGCGGTCGGGCGCGTTCTTGATGAACATGACCTGCGCGCCCTCCTTGAGCGTAAGTTCCTGGTCGGCAGGATAGCTGTGCTCGGGGAACTCGCCCTCCACCGTGGCGCGGTAGGTGACGGCGCGCCCCGGCAGCGAGGTCAGCTCGCGGTCGTTGATGGCCTGCGCCTGGTGGTTGTGGGTTACAAGGCGTATGTAGTCGCCGTCGGCGGGCGGCACGAAGCCCGGCACGTAGCGGCGGTTCAGTTCGGCCAGCGTGGCGTCGTCGGCCCGGCCAGAGCGTATCTTGTTGAGCAGGCCGATGAAGTCGGCATCCTGCTGCCGGTAAACCTTTTGCAGCTCGATGGTGTGGCAGGGGGCGAGCGCCAGGGCCTTGCTCGAAAAGAAGTAAGGCGTGTCGTAGTACTGCTTCATCAGCTCCCAGTCGCCGTCCTTCACCACCGGCGAGAGCTGTTGCAGGTCGCCGATGAGCAGCAGTTGCGCCCCGCCGAAGGGGCGGTCGTGGCGGCGGTAGCGGCGCATCACGGAGTCAACGGCGTCGAGCAGGTCGGCGCGCACCATGCTTATCTCGTCGATTACGAGCAGGTCGAGCGTGCGGATGATGTTGCGCTTGACGCGGCCGAACTGGAAGCGGCGCTGCTCCTTGCCGCCGAACGTGGCCCCCGGCAAGTAGGGCGAGAGCGGCAGCTGGAAGAAAGAGTGTATCGTTGCGCCCCCGGCGTTGATGGCGGCTATGCCCGTAGGGGCGAGCACCACCATGCGCTTGGGCGACTTCCGGCGCAGTTCGCGCAGGAAAGTGGTCTTGCCCGTGCCGGCCTTGCCGGTAAGGAATACGTTGGCCCCGGTCTTTTCCACCAGTTCCCACGCCATCTGCAGTTCTTCGTTGTTCTCCATCGCTTGTTGTTGGTTTGTAGTTGTTAGTCGCCAGCGAGGCAGCGCCGTGTGGCACAGGTGCGCCCGTTCCGTTGCCCGGTAGTGCAGCTTGCATTCTGCAAAGATACGAAAATAGCCCGATAATCGGCAGCTGCGATGTGTGAAATTGTTGAAACGCCGTTGTCAGAAGCCACTCTTGGCAGGATTGCCTTGTGCGGTTGAGGCTGGGTTTTATGTAGTGATTTTTCGCAATTCGGCGCGTTTCTCGTAACCAATTGGTTGCCAATGACTTGCGTTGCGGTATGTTTTGCGCTTCAAAACGGCCTGTTTGGGGCCGCAATACAGGCCGTTTGGCAATGCGAAACAGCCTCTTTGGCGATGCAAAACGGCAGGTACGGCCTGCAAGCACCTGTTTTGTAAGAATTTGTTGTTGCCCGTAAGGCATTCTTGCCATGCCTTGCGGCTATTGATGCAGTGTGCCAGAGGGTATGAAAAAAGAGCGTTGTCGGCCACCAGCCGGTTGCCGCCAACGCTCTTTTCTTGTTGCGCTGCCTGCGCCTTGTTGGCGCTCTGCGTGCGCTATTTGTCTTCAGGCTCGGCCTTGGTGGCCTTTGCCGCCGTTTTCCTTGCCGCAGGCTTCTTGGGCGCGGCAGCCTTCTCGGCCTTGGCCTTCAGCCGCTCCTCGGTGGCCTGCATCTTCTCTATCTTGGTCTTCAGGCGTATTATCTCCTTGTCCTTCATCTCAATCTCGTCGCCCTGGTTCTTTATCGTGGTGAGCAGGCTGTTGAGTTCCTCGTTGTCAATCTCCTCGGGGTAGAGGCTGTTTACGCGGTTGATGAAGTCGCCGAGTATGTTCATGTAGTTGGTGAATGCATCGAACGGGCTGCTGTAGATGCCGCGGTCGAAGCCCGTGCTCGAGGGCTTTGTGGTCATGAAGCGGAAGTTGTTGCTTGCCTGCAGGTAGTCCCAGTCCTGGCAGATGCGCGGGTCGTTGGCTATGCGCACGCGGTCGGCCACGCTGTAGAGCTTGTTGAAGGCGTCGCGCTGCATGGCGTTGCCCAGCCAGCAGCTCACGTCGCGCTCCTCGTCCACCCACGACAGCGTGTCGGGTACGTCGAGGCTGCCCACGCTCTTCACCGCCGCGCAAATCTCGGAAGGCGTGGAGAAAGTGATGTCCTTAGCCCTGGCGCAGGCCGGCAGGGCCTTGATGAACTCAAGGATGTTGGACGACAGCGGTTGCGCTATGCCCAGGGCAGACAGCTCCATGAAGATGTTGATGATGCGCTCTTCCTCCGGCAATGCGGCAATGCTGTTGATGTAAGTGTCGGCAAAGAGCGGGTAGCGGTCCCAGTCGCTGTTGTTGAAGCGCAGCGAGATGTCATCGCTCAGTTCCACGTCGCGCAGGAGCAGCTTGAGGTTAGGGGCTATGTTGCAGTTGTAAACGTAGTGGGGCGACTTCCATCCGAGCACGTGCTTGGCGCCCTCGGTGAGCATTCCTTTGAAGCCCATGGCTGCCACCTGGCCTCCGATGTCGTCGCTGTAGATGAGCGACGAGTTGCGTAGCACGGTGGGTTTCTTGCCGAAGTACTCCTCAATCTTCACGCACTGCTTCTTCACGTCGGTGGCGAAGGTCTCCTCGTTGGCCAGCGACGAGAGGCCGTGGGAGTAAGGCTCGGCCAGAAATTCCACGCAGCCGGTGTCGTTAAGCTCCTGCAGCTTCTCTATTACCTGCGGGGCGTGCATCTCCAGCTGCTCCATGCCGACGCCGGAGAGCGAGAAGGCCACCTTGAAGTAATTGCCGTTGCTTTTGATCATGTCGAGCAGCGTGTTGAGCGCGGGCATATAGGAGCGGTTGGCGATGTCGTTGATGCTGCGCTCGTTTTCGAAGTCATCGTAGTAGTAATGGTCAACGCCGATGTCGAAGAAACGGTATCTCTTGAGATGTATTATCTGGTGTATCTCGAAATAAAGGCAAATTGTTTTCATATTGCTTTGGTTTGTTGGCGGCTGGCGGCTGGCGCCCCGCCATGGTTTGTTTGTCTGTTATTGATGGTCTCGGGTGTCGGTTGAGTCTTGTCAGCGCCAGCCGAGCGTGCGCTCGTACAGCTCGCGTATCCATGCGCCCACCTTGATCCAGGTGATTTGGTCAACCTCCCTCTTGCCCTCTTCCTGCAAGTAGTGGAACAGGCTGTCGTTGGCGCAGATGGAGTAGATGGCGTCGGCCATGGCGTGGATGTCCCAGTAGTCAACCTTGAAGCAGTTGGTAAGGATTTCGGCGCAGCCGCTTTGCTTCGATATTATCGACGGGGTGCCACACTGCATTGCCTCCAATGGCGATATGCCGAAGGGCTCGCTCACCGACGGCATCACGTAGACATCTGAATCCTTGAGGCACTCGTACACTTCCTTGCCGCGCATGAAGCCCGGGAAGTGGAAGCGGTCGGAGATGCCGCGCTCGGCGGCGAGGTATATCATTGAGTCCATCATGTCGCCCGAGCCGGCCATGCAGAAGCGCACGTTGCGGGTGCGGTGGAGCACCATGTTGGCCGCCTCTACGAAGTACTCGGGGCCTTTCTGCATGGTGATGCGCCCGAGGAAGGTCACCACCTTGTCGCGCCCGGTGTGGTCGGGGCGCGGTATGGCCTCTAACTCGGGCTTGAGCGGGTAGACGGCGTTGTGCACGGTGAAGCACTTGCGCGGGTCTTGGTGGTACTGGTTTATCACGGTCTGGCGCGTAAGCTCGCTCACGCACATTATGCAGTCGGCCCAGTCCATGCCGTTCTTCTCCATCGAATACACGGTGGGGTTGGGTTTGCCGCGGCTGCGGTCGAACTCAGTGGCGTGTACGTGGATGCACAGCGGCTTGCCGCTCACCTGCTTGGCGTGGATGCCGGCTGGGAAGGTGAGCCAGTCGTGTGCGTGGATGATGTCGAACTCCTCGGCCCTGGCCACAACTCCGGCGATGATGGAGTAGTTGTTGATTTCCTCGTGGAGGTTGCCCGGGTAGCCCCCGGCGAACTCCATGCAGCCCAGGTCGTTTACGTTCATGTAGTTGAAGTCGGCGTAGATGTGGTCGCGCATCTTGTAGTAAAGCTCCGGCGGCATGATGTTGCCCACGCGGTTCTTCACGTAGTCATAGTCTACGTCGCGCCATGCAATAGGCACGGCGTTCATGGCGACTATGCGCGCCGCGTGCTGCGACTCGTCGCCGAAGGGGTGCGGCAGGCACAGGGTGATTTCCACGTCGCCCTGTGCGTGCAGCCCTTCCGATATTCCAAAGTTGGCAGTGGCAAGCCCGCCGAACACGTGAGGTGGGTATTCCCATCCAAACATTAACACTTTCATAGTCTTAGGTCCCCCTGTTATTTCTGATAGGTGTAATTCTCAAGTAACTTCAATGTGCGCAGTATCTCGGCCACGTTCATGGCGAACGACATAGCCCCTCGGCCGTGGAATGGCGGGTTCCCGTCGAAAAGTTCGGATATGGTTCCGAGGGTGTGGTAGTTCATCTCGTCCTCGTAGCCCACCATCTGTCGTTCGATGAAGCTCAGGCGTGTGCGCTTGTAGAGCTTCAGGCTCGCCTCCATGTAGAAGCCTCCGAGCCATGGCCACGCCGTGCCTTGGTGGTAGGCGTAGTCGCGCTGCGCCTGCGAGCCAACGTACATCGGGTTGTAGCCGCCGCTCTTGGGCGAGAGCGAGCGCAGCCCCTTGGGGGTGAGCAGCTCTCGTGTACACATGTCGAGCACGCTCTTCTTTTGGTCGAGCGACAGCGGCGAGTAGTCGAGTGCCACGGCGAAGATCATGTTCGGCCTAACGCTCCAGTCCATGTTGCCCCCGTCTACATAGTCGAGCAGGTAGCCATATTCGTTGAGGAACGTGTCAACGAACGACTTGCGGCACAGCTCGGCGCGGGCTTCCAGCCGCGAGGCTGCTCCGGCGTCGCCGCTTTCCGTTGCCATTGCGGCGCAGAACTTCAGCGCGTTGTACCACAGTGCGTTGAATTCCACTATGTAGCCTGTGCGTGGCACCACCGGGCGTCCGTTGGCCATGGAGTTCATCCACGTCACCGGCTTGGTGCGCCCGTCACTGTAAACGAGGCCGTTGTCGTCGAGGCGTAGGTTGGGGTGCTTGTTGCCTATGATGAAGTCAACAATCTTCTTGAGCAGGCTGCCGTACATCTGCCAGCATTTGGCGTTGCCCACCTGCCTTGCGTATTGCTGCATTGCCCACACGGCCCAGAGCGGCACGTCGGGCTGGTCTATCTCGTAGATGCTCACTGTGAGCGGCTTCCCGTCCATGAACTCGCGCAGCCCGCGCTCCGCAGTGTTCATCACCATCTCGAAATAGTCTTGCTCGTCGATGGCGAGAGTGAGGCCGGGGAGCGCAATGAACGTGTCGCGGGCGCGGCACTTGAACCACGGGTATCCGGCAAGGAGGTAACGGTCTTGCCCGTCTTTCTCGCGCTTGTGGAATTGGTGGGCGGCGTTCACGAGGCAGTGGAAGAAGTTGTCGCGTGGCGTGCGCTCGTTTTCTTCTTTTTCGAACAGTGCGTTCAGCCCGCTAGTGTCGATTGGCGATGTGGATCCGGAGAACACTATGCTCTCGCCTTTCTTGATGTTCATCTCGAAATATCCCGGCACATAGAGGTCTTCGTTTGATGCGTAGCCGCGCTCTTGCTCCTTTGGGTATTCCACGCCCCGGTACCAGTCGGGGCAGAACACGAACTTGTTCTTCTTGCTGAACTGCATGTACAAGTCAGGGTATCCGGCGTAGAGGCAGGTGCTTATGCCGTTGTCCACCTCGTGGTACACGCGGCTTGCCACCGAGTTCTCGTGCGTAAACTCCCTCACGCTGCGGAAAGCGAGGAATGGGCGGAAGCGCAGCGTGGTTTCAGAGTGGGCCTCAAGCAGCGTGTAGCGGATGAGGATGCGGTCTTCGTAGTGCTGGAACACCACCTCTTTCTTCAGCAGCACGCCACCCACGCGGTAGATGGTGGTTGGCACCTTGTCGCAGTAGAACTCGCGGATGTACTTGTGTCCCTTTGGGCTGTAGTTGTTGCCTTGGTACTTGTGCAGCCCAAGGTTGAATTCAGCCCCGTGTTGTATCACTGTGGTGTCGAGCGAAGAGAGCAGCACGTGGTTGTCATCATCGATCTCAGGCACAGGGACAACCAGCAATCCATGGTACTTGCGCGTGTTGCAGTCCACTATGGTGGAGCAGGAGTACGCGCCGGAGCGATTTGTCCTTAGCAATTCTTTGCGGAGGGACTCCTCCAGGTTAGTCATTACAGTTTTTTCAAATCGTAAATAACTCATAGTCCATGTATTAAGGTTTTTGTTTGTTATTGGCGTTAGGTTGCTGTGGCACCGCCTGGCGACGGCGCGCACTAATCACTTTCAAAGTTAGCGATTTTTGGCGTCACGGCAAAGAAAATGGTGAATTATTTGATAATTAAAGCCAAATTTTGTGCCAAGGAGCGCAATTCGGCGGTAAATGAAATACATATTAAGCCAAAATGTTGTAATTTTGCAAACACAACAAACACGACGGCGGGATAATGATTGTAAAGAAGGATTTCGACAGGCAAGAGATAGCAGAGTCAATGTCGGTGCTGTGGGAGCCGCTCACTGCCGAGCAGCGGCAATATCTTGTGGATAACATAAAGGTCCACGTTTTCGAGAAGAACGAGGCCATCTACCGTGAGGGGGAGACGCCGGCCTACATCATGTGCCTGCTTGAGGGCAAGGTAAAGGTGTACATGAACGGGGTGGGCGGGCGCATCCAGATAATAAGGATGATAGAGCAGATGGGCATCTTCGCTTACCGCGCCGCGTTCGTCAACGAGAACTACAAAACTTCCGCCTCGGCCTTCGAGGCGTCCACCGTCTGCATGATCCCCATTGCGGTCATGCGAAGTCTCATAAAAGGAAACAACGAGCTGGCACTGTTCTTCATACGCCAGCTGTCGCAAAAGCTCGGCGAGGCCGACGCGCTTGCTGTGAACCTCACGCAGAAGCACATGAGGGGGAGGCTCGCAGAGTCGCTCATTGCCCTCAAAAACAAATACGGCTACGAGGACGACGGCTCCACCCTCGGCATTTACCTGAGCCGCGAGGAGCTTGCCAATATGTCGAACATGACCACGAGCAACGCCATACGTATACTCTCCTCGCTTGCATCTGAGAACTTGATAATCACCGACGGCCGCAAGATAAAGGTGATAGACGAGCAAGGCTTGCTGCGGATATCAGAGAACGGGGGCTGAGGCTGCGCCGCAGCTTGCCGCCGTGTGGCGGCTGCCGGTCACTCCGGTATGAGGAAGTTTATCACCTCCTGCTCCACGCCTATGCGGTATGGCCCCACCGGGGTGCTCATCATGCGCCCGTCTATGCCCACCATGGCGTGGCGAGCATCCTCTATCCTTACTTCCTTTGTGCGGTATGGGTGCACACTCCTGTGGTTGAGGAAGCGGCCAGTGAGCAGCAGCCAGATGCCTGCCAGCAGCTGCATCACTTCGGGGTGGTAAACCACCGACACGTCGAGCAGACCGTTGTAAGGCACTGCGTTGGGCGTTTGCCCATAGCCGCAGGCGTTTCCTATGCACACCGTCATCACCTTGCGGTTCACTCGGTCGGCGTTGATCCTTATGTCCATGAGGTATTCCAGCCTGTGGAACAGCATCAGCACGAACGACAGCACGAACGACAATGTGCGCGAGCCGAACAGCCGGTGGGTCTGCCTCCTGAGGTTCATCATGTCGGCTATCAGCCCTATGTTGACGCAGTTGAGGAAATAGCGGTGGCACTGCTCGCCCTTCTTGTTGGTGTACCTGATGCATCCGAGGTCAATCTTTCGCACTCGCCGCTTAAGCAGCCAGTCCACGGTTTGCCCCACTTCGCTCTCCTTGAAGTTCCAGAAGCGGGCGAAGTCGTTCACCAGTCCGTTGGGAATCACGCCCAGCACGATGCTCTCCCTCACTTCGCGGCGAGCCTCCATGAGGCAGTTCACGGCATCGTTGAGCGCCGAGTCGCCGCCCACTATCACTATCGTCTTGTACCCGTTGTTCATGAGCATGCGCATCAGCCGCTCCACGCTCTCGGTGTTCTCGCTCTGCACAAAGTCGTATTCCACCTTGTGTTCGTCGAGCGCGCGCTGCACCTTCTTCCACTGCGCGGCGGCCTTGCCTGCCCCGCCCTTGGGGCAATACAGCACACCCCAGCGCTTGTCGTCGATGTTGTTGTCCATTGCAGTCAGTCTTTTCTTGTTGTCATTTAGGTTGGCAAGCCTCCCGTATTCAGCCTTTCCATTGCAAAAGTCAGGCCAGACGCATTATTTCGTCCACCTTTTCTTCGGTTGGCAGCGTTGCGTCTATCCAGTTGATGGTTATGCCGCGCCGCTCCATTCCCCTGAACCACGTCATCTGCCGCTTGGCAAACTGGTGTATGGCTATCTCCAGTTGGCGGAACATCTCGTCGTAGGATATGCGGCCTATTACGTACTCTGTTACATATTTATATTCCAGACCATAATATATAAGGTCTTCGGCGGCAATGCCGCTCGCCAGCAGCGAGCGCACCTCGTCGGCCATGCCGTCGTCCAACCGCTGCTTCAGCCGCAGGCTGATGCGTCGTCGGCGCTGCTCGCGGTCGATGGCCAGCCCCACCGTCACGCTTTCTATCTCGGGCAGGTCGGCCCCCTCTGTGGGGTGTTCGCCGCTGAACGTCTCTATCTCTATGGCCCTTATGGCGCGCTTGGCCGTGTCCACGTCGGTGATGTTGTGCATGGCCGAGCCGTTCTTGCGCTTCAGCTCGGCCAGCATCTCGGCCAGCTCGCCGAGCGGCTTGCCTTCGAGCTGCGCCCTCAGCTCCTTGTTCTCCGGCACGGCGGCGAGCCTGTAGCCCCGCAGCACAGCCTCTATGTAAAGGCCCGTGCCGCCGCAGAGTATAGGCGTTGCGCCCCTTTGGGTTATGTCGTGGTAAGCCTTGAGGAAGTCGTGCTGGTATTGGAAGAGGTTGTACCTCGTTCCCGGCTCGGCTATGTCTATCAGGTGGTAAGGCACTTGCCGCCCGCCCACGCAGTAGTCGGCCAAGTCCTTGCCCGTGCCTATGTCCATGCGGCGGTACACCTGGCGCGAGTCGGCGCTTATCACCTCGCCGCCAATCCTCGCCGCGAGGGCCGCCGCCACGGCCGTCTTGCCGCTCGCCGTGGGGCCGAGTATAGTTATCATCTTTGCCATAATTGTTTGCAAATGTACAAAAAGAACTCTTTAAATGTACTTTGCAGTTATGATTTTTATGCCAATATTCTCAAAATATCTGCAACCAAATGTAAATATGCAAGCAATAAAATCCCAAACAGGCAACATAAAGTAGCTTTTCAATGTCAGGGAGGCTGAGAGTCGTGCATTGAATTATGTGCTGCCTCTAATTTTTTAGCCATTTTATTTAGTGCCTTTGCACCACTTTAGCATATCTTCGAACTTTTTTTCATAAAAAGCATCGATGGCTTCTCCCAAAAGTATTTTGTCTATACGCTTTAATTCTTCCAATACTTCCATTTTGTTTTTATATCCTTTCTCAATATGTGCCACATCCTCCTCTGATATTTCGTCGTCGTCCAAATATCTTAAGCAAATATCGCTCCATAATACTCTGTTGTCAGAATAATAGTTAGGTAAATACTCAGCGATAAAGTCCCAATATGTAATATTTCCGTCATTCATGTATTTAAGAATTTCTTGTAGTGGATATCTAACAATTCTCTTTGAGGTAAAAACCTGTCTGGAAGCATGATTTTTCTTTTGTTTATCTCATCCAAATATCTCCTGAAAGATTTTTCGGTAGCATTATGAAGCAATTCTTCTGACACAACGATTTGCAAATCAGGAGTGATTCCCAACAAGTGACTATCGTATGCTTTGTGGAAAAAAGCATTCAGGCACAATCCGTTTTTAGGGTTAGTTCGGTTTTTCTCGTCTTCAGACCAATCGACGATGTGGCATGCTTCCAGCAGCATAGGGTTTGCTATCCCAGAAATGCAGCAGCGGAAATTGTATGCGCTCATCACCGCAGCCCTGAAAAAAGACTGGTTAACACGCTGTTTTACATAAGCCTGCCGCTCTTGTCCTAACGGCAATTTGCTTGTTTGTTGAGAAGCAGAAACCGCTATGTTTTGTCCAGAAAATTTTGCAATCAACTTCTCACTCTCGTATGATAGCCGTTCGGGATCATCATAAAATTCATCCCAAATATCTTGCTCAAGTTTTGCTCCATGTGCCAATCCTGTTACGCCTTTAGCCCGCAAGTCGGGGTCTAATCTCCCGATGTTGCCTATTTTCATGTTTAAAGCACTCGGAGAACGGCCAATCAATTTGGCATATTCAATGACTAATGGGTGCATCTTGCTGCAATCCTTAAAAGGTATCTTGCAATATGCATTGAACGCGATGATGGTTTCCTCCCTGTTCCAAGGCTTGTTGGTCATTGCCAATGGTCTAATATACATTATGTGAGCCATGCCTGTGATTTCAAGGCAAATACCCTCAATGCCACACGCATCATAAGGATTGTGCGCTTATTCATTGAAAAAGCATACTCATCTGTTTGCAAAGTTACTGAAAAAAAGCCGTCCGGCAATGCCGGGCGGCTCGTTTTTATCGTCGAATCGCGGAAAACGATTAGGGGATAAACCTGCTAAAGCTAATTGCTTTCCACAAACAATCCCGCAAAAATGCTACACTGCCAAGTCCAAAGGCAAGTCGCTGATGTCCTTCAAACGCTTACCATTAATTAATATGCCTAACATTTCTTCGGCATCCTCGGCTTCAACCTCTTTCACCGCTTTCATCAGTTCATACAATGCAAAATGGTACACACAATCAATGTCGCCTGTGCCAAGGGCCAAAGATGCTAGTCGTGAAGGCATTGGCTCACCCGCTACGACTACTATATGAGACAGATGCCCTTTCCTGTTGCGTATAAGGCCAAGTGCTTCGGTGCGGCTGTTTTGCGCCCTGTCGCTGCGCATAGTCCATTTGGCAGACACGGAAGCGTGTAAAATAGGCAAACTATTGCTGGACTTGCGCAAATCTGCAAGACCGCAAACATCGGCGTCAACTATAAATTCTGCCTTATTAATGCTTGCGTCATCCTCAGGCTCCCTGTATATCACCACGTCTGGCGCTACCATATAGTCATTGCCAATGCAAGCGGCAAGCTGCGCATCGTTTCGTGTCGTTTGCCAGAGATACTCAAGGTGCTCATATTGCACAAAGTCGCTTGTCTTTACCGAACTGTTGTTCCCCAATTTTGCTATGTGCCATCTGCCTGGCCTTAAGCCTTGCAATGCAGGGAAAGTTTCGGAAAGGAACTCCATCGTAAGCTGTTCAAACTGGCACCGGATGTCTGGCCTACTATCTTGCCGCGCACTTCGGCTTCCAGCCGTTCCGCAATGCCTTTGGCTATGCGTACCGACAGGCGGGAGCTGCGGTCAGCATTGCTGGCAATGCCATTGGCATCGAGCGTCAACACACCACTATCCAACAGCCCTTGATGGTATTTCCGTCTCGCTCTTGCTATCAATGAGTCCATATTCCAATACTTTTTTAATCTGCAAGCCCACCGCCTTTGCCACTGGCGGCGGAAAGGCGTTGCCTATCATGCGGCAAGCAGCGGTCTTTTTTGTTCCAAAATCCCATTCGTCAGGAAAACCTTGCAGGCGCGCAAGCATACGCGGCGTGAGCCGTGGCAAGCCGTCAAAGCCAGGCTCCGGGGCATCGGTGGCCACCCCGCGCCCGTCTATGCCAAGCTCTGCCCATGCTTGTCGCGCCCTTGTTGGGCCGAGGTCTGGGCCGCCATGCTTCTTGCTTCCGCCTACAAGCGTCGGTGCTATGCTGTTAGCCTTGTCGCGCCATGCGCCAGCCTTTTCCCAACCTCGTGCAGCCATGAGGTCGTGGAGGGTTTTGCCCACGGTCTGTTCTGGATTGACGCGCTTTTGCGGAAACTCGAAAGAGTCGAACAGGTCGTTGCGTATGCCAACTATAATAGCCCTCGGCCTCAGTTGCGGAACGCCGTAGCCGGAGGCGTTCAAGAGGCTTACGTGCAGGCTGTAGCCCATCTTGTTTAGCCGCTCGAATATCGATTGTCTATATCCGTCGAATGCAGAGCCAAGAAACCCGCGCACGTTTTCTATCATCACCGTACGCGGATTAATTTCGCCAACAAGCCTAAGCATCTGCGGAAACATATCGCGCTCATCGTCCTGCCCAAGCTGCTTGCCGGCTATGCTGAACGGCGGGCAAGGCACGCCACCTGCCAGCAGGTCTATCTTCCCGCTGTAAGGAGTGCCGTCGAACGAGCGCACATCCATGCACTGCACGTTCCACGATGGGCGGTTACGCCTTAGGCAGTCGCAGTATTCCTGTTCAAGCTCCACCAGCGCGATGTGCTCGAAGCCGGCCATCTCCAGTCCCAAGGCCTGGCCTCCTGCCCCGGCGCATATCTCAATCGAATTATACATTATTTGAGTTAGCTTTACAAAACACAATGACTGCAAACGAGAATCCTGCTGTTATGATTATTCCCAAATGCAGCTTGCCATTGTGATGGCAATGCAAATGAGCGGAAAGCTTACAGACGAAGTACACATCGTCTCTATAGCTGCGGATTGCCGAATGCTGTATGTGGTGTGCAAAAGTACGAAAAAAAGCCGTCCGGCAATGCCGGGCGGCTCGTTTTTATCGTCGAATCATGCAAAACGGATTAGCCGTTCACCTTCTTCATGTGTGCGATCAGCTCCAGCACCTTGTTGGAGTAGCCAATCTCGTTGTCATACCAAGACACAACCTTTACGAAGGTGTCGGTGAGGTAAACACCGGCGTTGGCGTCGAAGATAGATGTGAGCGGGCAGCCGAGGAAGTCGCTAGAAACCACTGCGTCCTCAGTGTAGCCCAGTACGCCCTTCAGCTCGCCCTCAGAAGCCTCCTTCATGGCAGCGCAGATGTCGGCCTTGGTAGCGGGCTTGGCCAGGTTAACGGTCAGGTCAACAACCGATACGTCCAGAGTAGGAACGCGCATCGAGATACCAGTCAGCTTGCCGTTCAGCTCGGGGATAACCTTGCCCACTGCCTTTGCGGCACCAGTAGACGATGGGATGATGTTGCCAGAGGCAGCACGGCCGCCGCGCCAGTCCTTCATTGACGGGCCGTCAACGGTCTTCTGGGTAGCTGTGGTAGAGTGAACGGTGGTCATGAGGCCGTTAACGATGCCGAACTTGTCGTTCAGAACCTTGGCGATAGGAGCGAGGCAGTTGGTGGTGCAAGATGCGTTGGATACGAACTGAGTACCCTTCTCATACTTGTCGAAGTTTACGCCGCATACGAACATGGGGGTGTCGTCCTTGGAGGGAGCCGACATTACCACGTACTTAGCGCCGGCCTCGATGTGAGCCTGAGCCTTCTCCTTGGTGAGGAACAGACCGGTAGACTCAACCACATACTCAGCCTCCACTTCGTTCCACTTCAGGTCAGCGGGGTTGCGCTCTGCAGTCACGCGGATCTTCTTGCCGTTTACGATGAGCTGGCTGTTCTCTACGTCAGCCTCTATCGTACCCTGGAAAGCACCGTGCATGGTGTCGTACTTCAGCATGTAAGCCAAGTAGTCTACCGGGCAAAGGTCGTTGATGCCTACTACCTCAATGTCGTCGCGAGTCTGAGCTGCGCGGAAAACGAAGCGGCCGATGCGGCCAAATCCGTTGATACCAATTTTAGTCATCTTACTTATTATATTTAAGAATGGTTTGTATATATCCTGCTTACATTCGTTTCTTGCCTCCCGGATGCATCATGAAATGGGTAATGTCCATTCGTAATGGATGCCCTGGTTGGCTTTCCTTTCTTTTATCGGGCGCAAAGTTACTAAAAATTTTCTGTAAATGCATCATGCGCGCGTATTAAATAATATAAAATGTGAGGTGTCGGCGGCATTTCGCTTTGGCCGCAGCTTGGGCATGTGGCTTTGGCAGGGTAGGCTGGAGCTTGTTGCCGCAGTTGCGAAATTGTTTTACAAAGGGGTGGCTGTAGGAGGCCATGTGCCGTTTTGCACCGCCAAACGGCCTGTCTTGCACCGCCGAACGGCATGTTTTGCAGGCTGAAACGGCCTATTTTGCAAGGCAATATGGCGCGTGCTGCAACCCGCTGACAGCCAAATCGTTGCGTAAAAAGGCCGGCGGCGTGAAAATATTTTACATGTATTGCCACTGCCTGGGCGTTTTGCGGCAGTCGCGGGCGGTGGGCGGCGGCAGCTGGGACAGGGCCTTGCGCCACGCCGTGCGGCAAAATGGGCGGGCGGTCTTTGGCGGTTTTGCTTTTTTGTTATACCTTTGCAAGTGGCAAGTTGTGCCGGGGATGCCGTGTGGCAAGAGAGCCATTGCATGGCGGCGTGGCCCCGGGCGGCTGCCGTCACCAACCACTTTCTATCGATGAAATACAGGATTATTATATTCATTGCCGCCGCCTTGGGGGCGCTGCGCGCCTTTGCGCAGCCTTATTGCGACGTGCGCACGTTCACCATGCGCGACGGGCTGGCGGCCAACGTCATATCGGGCTTCTTGCAGGCCGACGATGGGCTGATGTGGTTTTCCACATGGAACGGCCTCTGTTACTACGATGGCTACCGCTTCACCACGTTCCGCAACTCGCCCGAGCAGGGCATGGTGCTCTCCACCAACAGGATAATGCAGCTTAAGCAGGGGGCATCGGGGGGCATCTGGTGCAGCACGTCCGACCGCCACGTGTATTATTTCGACACTCGGTCGTCGCGGTTCATCGATGTGAGCGCCATGATACGCGAACGCTTCGGCCACGACATGCCGGTGCGCAACATCTATTCGCTGCCTAACGGCCACACTTGGCTGGTGAGCAACGACAAGTCGCCCAGCTACCGCGTGGCCGACAGCCTCATGCTCTCCGGCGGGGGCATAGAGGAGTTTCGCAAGGAACCGGGCGGCCTGCCGGGCAGCAAGCTCTACAAGGTGGAGCTTGACGGCCAAGGGCGCGAGTGGGTGTTCACCGACGGTGGGGTGGCCCTGGCCGACGGCAGTTTCCGCTTTGGCGTGGTGATGGAGCACATGGCCGAGGCCCGGGGCAGGCTGTTTTTCGCCTCGCCTGCCGGGCGTCTGTTCGTGTTCGATGCTAAGCGCAAGGCCATGCGCCCCGTGGCGCTGCCCCCGGGCGTGACCCACATCAACGACATTGCCATGCTTGGGGCAGACACCCTGCTGCTCGCCACCAACGTGGGCGTGGCTGTCTGCGATGCCGCACGCCTCAAGGTGAGCCTCCACTCTGTGCAGACCCCATCGCAGCCCTCGCCGGAGGCCACGTCGCTGTTTGTCGACAGCAGGCGGCGCGTGTGGGCTTTCACGTCTTCCGACGGCATCGTAATGCTCTCCGGCCATGGCTTCGAGCCGCGTTGGCTCATGGCCTACGCCGACTCGCCGCTGCACCGCACCACGAGCCTCAGGCCCTTTGTCCACGAAGACAGCTACGGCACGGTGTGGGCGGTGCCTGTCGGCGGCACCTTCAGTTATTATGACGAGCAGGAAGGCAAGCTCGTTCCCTATATGCTGCGCTCTGCTGGCCGCATGGACACTTATGTGCCGGAAATCAACAAGTTCATGTTCGACCGAGGGGGAAATATGTGGTTCACGGCCACGCGCGACATCAACCTCGTGAACTTCCGCTACCATCACTTCAAGCTTACCAACGTGCTTCCAGGGCAGGAGGTGCGCTCGCTGCTGCACGACAGCAAGGGGCGCACCTGGGCAGGAACGAACTTCGGGCAGCTCGCTGTGTTCGACAGCCGTCGCCGCCTCATCGGCTACGTGGACCGGCAGGGGCGCATCGGCCACAACCCGGCAACGTTCTCCAACCGCATCTATGCCATCTTTGAGGACAGCCGGGGGCGCATCTGGGTAGGCACCAAGGGCAACGGACTTTACGTGATAAGTGGCGAGGGCAGCGTGGAGCACTATGTCAGCAACCCGGCAGACAAGTTCTCGCTGAGCCACAACGACGTTTACGACATATCTGAGGACAGTCGTGGGCGCATCTGGCTGGCCACCTACGACGGCGGGCCAAACCTCGCCGACGAGAACGGCGGGCGAATGAGGTTCATAAACCACCGCAACCTCATGGCGCAATACCCTCTGAAAGGTTATGGCCGCGTGAGGCGCATAGCCCACACAGGCCGGGGCGAGGTGCTGCTGGCCACCACGGGCGGCCTCGTAACTTTCTCCGACCGCTTCAGCTCGCCGCAGGCCATACACTTCTTCACCACGCCGCAGGTGGTGGGCGACACCACGTCGCTCCTTGCCCCCGACGTGCTGCAGACCCACGTCACGCGCTCGGGCAGGGTGGTGGTGGTCACCATGGGCGGCGGCCTGCAGCTCGTAGACTCGCCAAACCTGCTCGCCAACGGACTTAAGTTCTGCGACCTGCCCAACGCCAAGCCCGACGAGGGCATGGTGCAGTCGGTAACCGAGGACAACGCCGGCCACCTCTGGATTATGCGCGAGGGCAGCATCGACCGCTACGACATCGCCACAGGCGAGCTGCTGCAGTACGGGCCGGGCAACATCGGCGACGGCGTGGAGCTGTCGGAGGCCAAGCCCGCCCACGACGCCAAGACCGACATGATTTCCGTTGCGACCCGTGGCGGATTCGTGAGCTTCTGTTCCGCCGACCTCGAAAAAAGCTCGTACAGCCCCGGCATCGTCTTCACGCGGGCGCATTTCCACAGCACCAACAGGATGGTGTCCATCCTCGGGAGGGATGTACTCGACGTTCCCGCCGACAGTCGCAACCTTACCATTTACTTCGCCGCGCTCGAATACTCCGACAAGTACCTCGTGCGCTATGCTTACAAGATAGATGGCATCGATGAGAACTGGAACTTCGTTGGCTCGGCCAACAGCGCATCGTTCAACCGCCTGCCCGCCGGACGCTACAAGCTCCTCGTGAAGAGCACCAACGCTGACGGCGTATGGATGGACAACGTGGCCGAGCTTGACATCTACGCGCACCCCACTTTCTGGGAGACTTGGTGGGCGTGGCTGCTCTACATCGCGCTTGCCTGCGGCGTCATTTACGTGGCTATATACATATATAAGCTCCGTGCAAAGGCCGTGCTCGAACGCGACCTCAACGTCATGAAGACCAAGTTCTTCACCGAGATTGGCCACAAGCTGCGCACACCGCTCACACTCATTGGTGGACCCGTGGCCGAAGTGCTTAATGGCGGCGGACTTACGGACTCAGCACGGCGCCACCTGGAGATGGTGCAGCGCAACGCCGCGCGGATGCTGGAGCTTGTTAACAAGATGCTGCGCTACAGCATCGACCACCACGTATACATCAGCGACGGCAACGCGGGGGCGCAGCTACAGGCTGGCGAAGCTGTAGCCGGGCTGCAGACTGACGCCAATTCCACCGGGAACAAGGCCGTGAGGCTGCTCGTGGTGGAGGACAACGACGACCTCAGGGCTTTCCTCGTGAGCATTCTCAGTGGCGACTACACCGTGATTGAGGCCGAGAACGGCCAGCGCGGATTGCAGATAGCCGAGGCGGAGATGCCCGATTTCATCATCACCGACGTGATGATGCCTGTCATGGACGGACTCACCATGGTTCACCACATTAAACAGAACAAGGACATCTGCCACATCCCGATAATCGTACTCTCGGCCAAGGCTTCGCTCGACGACCGCCTGCAGGGCCTGCGCGAGGGCATCGACGACTACATAACCAAGCCTTTCAGCGCCACATACCTTAAGCTCCGAGTTGAGAACATCATCGGCCAGAGGCGTATGTTGCAGCAGAACAACGTAACGCAGCTCGACTCTGCCAGTGCCGATACCTACAAGTTGGAGTCGCCGCAGATAGTGGATGCCGACAAGGAGATGATGAAGCGGCTCATGGCTTACCTTGAAGAGAACATCGCCAACCCCGGACTTAAGATCGATGACCTGGCCGCAGCAGTCAACCTTGGGCGCTCGGTGTTCTACGGCAAGATGAAGAGCATCGTCGGCATGACGCCTGTCGACTTCGTGCGCCACATCCGCATACAGCGCGCCGAGGAGCTTATCACCAAGAGCGACTACTCGTTCTCGCAGATTGCTTACTCCATCGGCTTCTCCGACCCGAAGTACTTCAGCAAGTGCTTCAAGAAGGAAACGGGCATGACGCCATCCGAATACCGCGACAAGGCCGACCGGGGCGAGGCTCAGAGCGGCAGTGGAGGCACCGGCGAGGGCGGCGCAGATGCCGACTGACCGCTTCTTGTTAAACCCAAATCGGGCGTTAGAGTCCAAAACGATTCCATCCTATTGCCATGCAGATTGGCTGTCGCCTTTGTCGAAGGCGTAGCGGGCTACGTCGAGACAAAGCGGCAGGCAAGATGTCGGCAAGAGGATGGAAGCGTTTGGAAAGCCGACCACTGGCACAAAAACATGTGTTAGGCGGTCTAATGACCGATGTGGGTTAAATGTCTTTTGCCTATGTGCCATTCTTTCATGTTAGCCGCATTGTCACTGGCCTTTGTCCTTGCGGGGTGCAGGGGTGGTGCAGGGGGCAAGGCTCGCGGGGCGGCTTCGCCCGACAGCGCGCCGCCTGCCGCCGCAAACAACGTTGATTCCTTATTGTTGGTGCAGGCCGATGGTCAGCCCAAAGACAGTCTGCCGCCGGGTGGAACACAGGCACCGGCAGTTGGCGAGCCTTATTCAGAGCGGCAGCTCAGCCGCATTATGGACACTATCAACAGGCGGATGGAGACTGCCCCGCCTCATGTCAGGGACAATGTTTATATGTGGGGCGTGGGGCGCGGCACCATCAACGTGTCAATGAGGCTCAACACCGAGGCTGCCCGGCGGGCGTTCCGTAAGTATGTCTGCGCCTCGCCCGTGCTTAGCTTCAGCGGTTCAACGGGGCTGGAACTGTATACGAAGGTTGGCGTTGCCGACACGCTGGGCGTCAGTCTGCGCCCTGCCGCCCCTGGCTTCCCTGCCGATGCCGAGACGGCCGAGTTCGTGCTGGCCAACGATGGCGGCCATGTGGTACAGACTGGCGAAAGCTACAGCATGGCTGTAGAGCGCGGCGGGCGGTGGTATGAGCTGCCTGCGGGCGGCGTGTTCCATGCCGTTGGCATCGAGGTGAGGCCCGGCGGCAGCCGTGTCTTTGTCGGGCGGCTCCATCCCTTGGTCAACAACAACCGTCCGGGGCGCTACCGTTTCTTCAAGGATGTTAGGATAGAAGGGCGCAAGGTTACGCTGATGTGCGACTTCCGTTTGGTAGGCTGCTGACTTCTTCTGGCCGATAAAAAGCACTCCGCCGCACAGTTGGCACCTCTATGGTATGCCTCTGCGCGGCGGAGTGTTCGTTTGCTGTTTGTGTGTAGTGGCGTTGAGCCAGTTCCGTGCGGTGTTACTTTATGCTGAGGTTGGTAACGCCGTTGCGCTTGTCGAGCGTCTCGCCCGTCTTGTTGTTTATCTTCACGTTATCCAGCGTAAGCCCGTCGATGTAGTTGAGCATTGCGCCCTGCTCGGCCGAGAGGATGGAGTTGCTTATCTTTATCCCCTTTATCGGCATTTCTGGCAGTCCGTTCAGGTGAATGGCGCGCTTTGCCCAGTTGCACATCACGTTGTCCATCGTTATGTTGCGGAAGCTCGGCGTGGTCTCGTCCACGGCGGGAATCTGCTGCACGGGCTTGCCGTCGGGGCCGGTGGTGGCCTCAAGCGGAGCCTTGCCGCCGTAGTAGAGGTCGAACGTTATGGCGTCGCCGGGAATGTCGGTCATGCCCACGTTGCGGATGAAGATGTCCTCAACCACGCCTCCGCGGCCACGTGTAGACTTGAAGCGCAGGCCGGTGTCAGTACCGATGAAGAGGCAGTTGTCCACCAGTATGTTGCGCGCACCGCCCGACATCTCGCTGCCTATCACGAAGCCGCCGTGGCCGTGGTACACTCGGCAGTTGCTTATTATCACATTCTCGGTGGGCATTCCGCGCTTGCGGCCCTCCTCATCGCGGCCCGACTTGATGCACATGGCATCGTCGCCCACGTCGAACGAGCAGCCCGTCACGGCCACGTTGCGGCACGATTCAAGGTCGAGGCCGTCGCCGTTCTGCGAGTACCACGGGTTGCGAATGGTGACGTTGCGCACCGTAAGCTCCTCGCACATCAGCGGATGCACATTCCATGCGGGCGAGTTCTCGAACGTAGCGTCCTCCAGCAGCACGCGCTTGCAGCCTATGAACGAGAGCAGGGCGGGGCGCAGGTAGTCGTGAAGCTCCTGCCACGCCTCCTTTGTGCCGGCACTGGTTGCTCGCTTGTAGTATTCGCCCTTGGCGGCGTCAATGTCGCGTATCTGCTCAGTGGGATACCATACGTCGCCTTTCTTATTGAGCGCGCCGCTCTTGCAGAGCGTCTTCCACTGTCCGGCGGTCATCTTGCTGCGCTTCACGGGGCGCCAGTTCTGGCCGTTGCCGTTGAACACTCCGCGGCCTGTTATGGCAATGTCTTCGGCGTTGTTGGCCGTGAGGGGCGACATACAGCGGTACGACCTCACTCCCTCGAAGTAAGAGTCCACGAGTGGGTAGTCGGCCCTGTTGCCCGAGAAGAGCACCAGCGCGCCGTCTTCAAGGTGCAGGTTTATCTTGCTCTTCAGCTCTATCGGCCCGGTGAGCCATACGCCGCGCGGCACGATGAGCCTGCCGCCGCCGCGCTCCGTGAGGTGGGCGATGGCCTTGCTGAAGGCTTGGGTGTTCATCGTGGTGCCGTCGGCCACGCCGCCGAAGTCGGTCAGGCTTACGCTGTAGTTGGGAATCTGTGGCTCAGCCACGGCCTTCATGGCAAAGGGCAGGTTGGTGTAAATGTCCTTTGTGCTGCCCGTGGTCTGGGCCGTGGCTGTAAGCGATGCCGCGCAGCAGATGGCTGCGGTCGCCATTAGTCGTGTTATTCTGTTCATGATAGTTGGTTGTTGGTTTGCTTGTAAGTGTGCTGAATGGCCTTTTGCTGTGCCTGCCGCCAGCCTTGCCACGCTGTTGTTTTTGTAAAGTTTTATCGCTTTTGTGGCTGTTTGGTCTATCAGCCTCATCCTCAGCGTGTTGCGATGGCTGGCGTTTTGGCTACCAAAACGGCTTGTTTCAGCTTGCCAAACGGCCTGTTTCATGGTGCGAAACGGGCTGTTTGGCAAGCCAAAACGGGCCGCATGGCCTTTCAAGGCAGTGTTTGTAAGAATTTTCTACGCTCTGTTCAGTCTATCGTTACGTTGATAGTCTGAAGGTCTTCCTCCATGCTCGATGTGCCTACCATAAGCTCGTACTTGCCCGGAACTACGCGCATGGTGTTTGTAGAACCATCCCACCACTCGAAGCTCTCGCGCGGGAAGTCTATCGTCACCGTCTTTTCCTCGCCGGCCTTCAGCTCCACGCGACTGAAGCCGCGCAGCGTCTTGATGGGGCCTTCGGTGTCGGCAGCATTGCGAACGTAAGCCTGCACAATCTCGGTTCCGTCGTGGCTGCCGGTGTTCTTCACACTAAGGGTTATCTTGCCGGCTTTCTTGTCGTAGCTGGCCTTGCCGAGCTGGAAGGTGGTGTAGCTCAGTCCGTAGCCGAAGGGGAAGAGCGGCTCGCCTTTGAAGAAGCGGTATGTGCGTCCCTTCATGTCGTAGCTGTCAAACGGAGGCAGCTGGCTGTCGTCCTTGTAGAATGTCACGGGCAGCTTGCCGCCGGGGTTGTAGTCGCCGAAGAGCACGTCGGCAACGGCTGTTCCGCCCTGTTCGCCTGCATACCATGCCTGCAGTATTGCGTCGCAGGTCTCTGTTTCGGGCGTAAGTGCCACTGCGCTGCCGCTGCAGTTCACAAGCACTATCTTCTTGCCGGCCTCGTGCAGGGCCTTGAGAATGTCGCGCTGGGCCTGCGGCAGCTCTATGCTCGTGCGGTCGCCGTTGTCAAAGCCGGGCTTGTTTACCTTGGCTTCCTCGCGCTCAAGGTCGGGCGATATGCCTCCAACGAAGATTATCACGTCGGCATTCTCGGCCTTCTTAACCACATCGGCAGCCGTTATGGGCCTGATGGTCTCCACGTTGAATTGTAGCGTGGCACCGTCGGTGAGCTGCATGTAGTCAAGCTGCAGGTCGTACTTCTGCCCGGCCTTCACCTTCAGTTCGTATTTGTTGTTGCGCATCTCCTCGGCTTTCCACCGCTCGGCCACGGTGTCTCCGTTTACGATGAGGCGTATGCCGTCGTCGTTAACGTAGTTGAGGAACACGCGGCCGTCTTCGTTTGCGGTGAACGAGCCGCGGAAGCTGGCGGTGAAGTTGGTCAGTTCCACTCCCGGCGCGAACGCCGTGTTGCCTCCGTTGTCAAACTGCAGCGCGCTGGTATAGCGCGTCACTACGGCCGGTTTGCCCTCCATCGTGGTGTTGTTCCAGAAGCGTGCCTCCATGCCGGGCTTGCCGTCGGGGGCCGTCATGCTGCCGAAGAGGCTCTGTGCGTCGGTAATCTCGGTTATCTCGCAGCCCTTGGCGTAGCTCACCGCGGTGCCGAGCTTCTTCTCAATGCCTTCCTTCACCGTTACGGTATGGGCCGGCTGGCCGAAGTAAATGCCCCACATCATCACAGAGTCGGCTGCGTTCGGGCCCATGAGCATGATGCGCCCGGCGTCCTTTTTCAGCGGGAGCAGTCCGCCGCGGTTCTGCAGCAGCACCATCTGCTCGCGCGCCATCTGCAGTGCCAATTGCTTGTGGGCGTCGCAGTTCACCACGCTTTCGGGTATCTTGGCCCACTCCACGAGCGAGTCGGGGTCAAGTTCGCCAAGCTCGAAGCGCGCCTTGAGCAGCCGCTTCACGCTCACGTCGATTTGCTTCTCGGTTATCGCGCCGGCCTTTACGGCGTCGGGCAGGCTCTTGTAGTTGCCGCCGCATTCCACGTCGGTGCCGCTGAGCACGGCCTTTGCCGATGCCCCGGCGGCGTCTTTCGACACCCCGTGGCGGCCCTTGCGCCAGAAGTCGCCTATGGCTCCGCAGTCGCTGACCACCAGTCCCTTGAATCTCCACTCGTCGCGGAGTATCTGTTGCAGCAGGCGGTTGCTCCCGCAGCACGGCTCTCCCTCAAATCTCTGGTAGGCGCACATCACCTCCTGCACGTTGGCTTTCTGCACAAGGTCTTTGAATGCGGGCAGGTACGTCTCCCAAAGGTCGCGGGGCGATAGGTTGTCGATGTTGAAGCTGTGCCTCGTCTTCTCCGGGCCGCTGTGTACGGCGAAGTGTTTGGCGCAGGCGAGCAGCTTGCGGTACTTGTGGCCCTCAGGCCCTTGCAGGCCGTGCACCACGGCCTGGCCCATGCGCGAGTTCATGTAGGGGTCTTCGCCGTAAGACTCCTGGCCCCTGCCCCAGCGCGGGTCGCGGAATATGTTTACCGTGGGCGTCCAGAACGACAGGCCCTGGTACTTGCCCACCTTGCCTTTCTTCTTCCGCGCGGTGTTCTTTGCACGGGCCTCGTCGCTTATCGCCGTGTATATGTTTTCGAGCAATGCGTCGTCGAACGAGGCCGCCATGCCGATGCAAGACGGGAACATCGTGGCAAGGCCGTTGCGCCCGACGCCGTGCAGGGCCTCGCTCCACCAGTCGAACTGCGGTATGCCCAGCCGCTCTATGGCGGGCGAGCTGTTCATCATCAGCTTGGCCTTCTCGTCGAGGGTGAGCCTGCCGAGCAGGTCTTCGGCGCGCTCCTCGGCCGACAGGTTGGGGTTTTGGTAAGGCAGTTGCTGTGCCGTTGCGCCCATGGCGCAGGCCATCATGGCGGCCAGCAGCAGTTTGCTTTTTCTCATGTTTTGTAGCTTTTATGGTTTTGTTGTCGTTTGGTTATCTTTCGGTCACGGCCACTTTCTCACCGTTCATGATGTATATCCCGGCGGGGAGAGCGCCAATGTTGTCGGCTGTGCCTACGCAGGTGCCTTGCAGTGTGTACACCTTGTCGCCGCCGAGGGCGGGGTTGCGCACCGCGTTCTCAATGCCCGTGGGCGTGCTCTTGTACGTAGTCTTCACCGTGGCGGCCTCAGTGGTGAGCTTGTCGCTGAGGCGTATGTCGGCCGAGCTGGCCCCAATCATCACGTCAACGGTGCCTTCCTCCACGTCGAACGTGTTCGTCTGGTCGTTGAAGTATGTTAGCTGGTCGTGGCGCAGTGCCAGTCTTACCGTCTTGGTCTCGCCAGCCTCAAGCTCCACGCGGGCGAAGCCCTTAAGCTCCTTCAGCGGCCTTTCTATCTCCGACACAGCGTGTGTGTAGAGCTGCACGACCTCTGCGCCGGCCCTGTTGCCCGTGTTGGTAACGTCAACCGTTATCACCACGCTGTCGCCGGCGGCCAGGTGCTTGGTGCTCATGGCCATGTTGTCGTAGGCAAAGGTGGTGTAGCTCAGTCCGTAGCCGAATGGATAGAGCGGCGTCTTGTCGTAATACATATATGTATAGTTGTTCTTCCGTATGTCATACTGAAGCATATCGGTGGGCAGGTCGGCCTGCGATGCATACCACGTAGACGTTAGCTTGCCTCCGGGGTTGTAGTCGCCGTAGAGCACGTCGGCTATTGCCTTGCCCTGCGCCTGGCCTCCGTACCAAGCCTCCACTATGGCCGGAACGTTCTCGTTTGCCCAGTTTACGTCTACCGACGAGCACGTTTGCAGCAACAGCACCACGTTGGGGTTGGCGGCATAAACGGCTTCGAGCAGCTTCTGCTGGTCGCCGGGCAGGGCTATCGACTGCCGGTCGTTGCTCTCGTCGGACACCTCAAGGTTTGTTCCGGCGGCAAACACCACCACGTCGGCCTTCTTGGCTATCTCCACTGCGCGCTCTATGTTGGTCTCGGCAGTGCCGGTGACGGCGCAGCCCTTGTAGTAGTAGAGCGGGCCTTCGGTCTCAAGCGGGTTGTTGTCGCCAGTGTTGTAGAACTTTATCCAGTCCAAGTTGTTGCAGTAGCGGTCGCCCTCGTTGGCGAAGGAGAGGTAGAGCTTGTGCTTGCCCTTGAACACGTTGGGGTCTATGTCGGCAGTTACGGTCTCGTAGCTTGCCCAGTTGCCGGTGGCTGGCATCGTCACGGTGGCGGCAGGCTCGCCCTCCATGTTGTCGAGGTAGATGCTCATCACGGTGGCCCCGTTGTTCTTCGCGCCCGAATAAACGTCGAGCTTTTCGCGTCCGTTGCCGAAGTCCACCTCGTCGAACGATATCCAGTCACCCGGGTAGATGTAGCCCACATTGCCCGCGCTGCCGTTGGTTTCCTTGGCCAGGTGGCGCGAAGAGCTTGGCACGTTGCTGTCGGTGAAGTCTTCGCACTGCACGGTTCCGTCGTTGATGGCGTAGCCAATCTTGGCCGCTATGCCCTCCAACGGGGTTGTTACGTCTATTGGCGAGCCGCTGTAGCCGCCAAGGCTTACCGTGTTCCCGAGCGGGCCTATTACGGCAACGCTCTTGTCCTTGCCGAGCGGCAGGAACGAATTGTTGTTCTTGAGGAGTACAATCGTCTTCTGTGCGGCGCGGTATGCCAAGTCGCGGTGCTCCTGGCAGTCGAGCTTGGAGTCGGGTATGCTGCGCCACTTTACGAGCGAGGCGTTGTCGAACTCGCCCACCGAGAAGCGCGCCTCAAACACGCGGGTGAGTGCCGAGTCGAGGTCAGCCTCGGTCATGAGACCCTTTTCTATGGCCTCCTTGCAGTAGTCCTGGAACGTGGTGCCGCAGTTGAGGTCTTCGCCGTTCTTCATCGACACGGCCGAAGCCTCTGCCGGGGTGCTCACGTAGTGGTGCTTGTTGTACACATCCTCCACTGCGCCGCAGTCGCTCGTCACGAATCCGTTGAAGCCCCATTCGCCCCGCAGTATGTCGATGAGCAGTTCGTGGTTGGCTCCGCACGGTATGCCGTTGAGGGCGTTGTATGCGCTCATCACCGAGCGCACGTTGCCCTCCTTCACCGCCGTCTCGAAGGCCGGCAGGTAGTATTCGCGCAGGTTGCGCGCGTCAACGTCGGAGGAGGTGCTGTGGCGCCCGTGCTCATAGTTGTTGGCGGCAAAGTGCTTGGCTGTGGCCACGGTCTTGTAGTACTTCGGGTCGTCGCCCTGCATTCCGCGGATGTATTCCACGGCTATGCGGCCGGTGAGGTAGGGGTCTTCGCCGTAGTTCTCCTCGTCGCGGCCCCAGCGCGGGTCGCGGCTCATGTTGATGGTTGGGCACCAGTAGATGAGGCCTTTCTGCTTTGTGTTGTTGTACACGCGGGCCTCGTCGGACGTGGCCCAGGCGCAGTCATAGATGAGCTTGAGGTCCCACGACGACGACATGGCCTTCGACGACGGGAACGATGTGGCCAGACCCGAGCGGGCCACGCCGTGCAGTGCCTCGTTCCAGTAGTTGTAGCCCTTCACTCCGAGGCGGGTGATGTCGAGCGTCTGGTGGCCCACTTGGTTTATCTTCTCATCGAGCGTGAGCAGCGACACGAGGTTCTTGGCGCGCTCGTGGAAGCTCAGCTCCGGGTTTTGGAATGGATATTTATAGTTTTGTGCCACTGCTGTGGCGGCGGTCATGGCCGTTGCGGCGGTTGCAATTGCAAATATAACACTTTTTTTCCGCATGATATTTGTTTGTATGTAGGTTTTTTGTTATGATATTTCAGATGTGCTGTTTTTGTAATGTTTTGTTACCTTTAAGTCGGCTTTGCGCAATCGTCTGTGAGCCAATGCGTTGCGTTGGATACCGTTTTGCATTGCCAAACGGCCTGTTTCATCGCCCCAAACGGCCTGTTTCAGCTTGCAAAACAGGCCGTTTGGCGAGGCCGGATGGCCACTGCGCCCCTGTGGCGGTGCTTTTGTAACGATTGTTTACCACATTACAGGTACTGCCGGTAGGCGTAGATGCCGATGGTGGTGCCGGTGAATCCGCCTGCGCGCTGGCTCACGAACGAGGCGTCAACGTCCTTGGCTGCCGTCTGCCACGTGGCGCCACCGTCGGTGGAGAAGCTGAAGCTGTACTTGTCGCCACTGCATTCCGTGCGCAGCACTACGTTGTCAGTGCCTTCGGCCACCTTGACAGTGGCTATCGCTGTGGTGCTGCGCCCCTTGTCGCTGCGCTCCACCACCACCATGCCGCGCTTCAGGCCGAAGCGGTAGTAGCGTTGTTCGTTCTTGAAGACGGCCATGCCTGCCTCGGCACCGGGGTAGGGGCTGAAGGTGAGGCGCGTCTCGGCGGTGAACTTATGGTGCTGTATGCGGCGCAGGAGCATGGGCGGCGTGCGCCCGTCTTGCGGCAGCACCTCGGCTGGGGTGAGGCTCAGCCGCCCGTCGGCCATGTCCGTGTACTCGGTGGCGGGGCCGAGCAGCGACAGCCACTCCGGCCCGGGCCGCTTGCCGTCGAAGTCGTCGCGCCAACTGAAGTTGCCGAATGTAACCTCTTCCTTGCGCTCCGCGCCGTTCATCTTGAGTGTGAGCGGCACGGTGTCTTTCTCCTGCGTGATGTACGGGAAACCGTCGCGGCTCCAGCTTACGGGCATCAGGAACGTTTCGCGGCCCAGCTGCTCAACGCCGCCCGGCCCCGGCCTGCAGCCCAGGAACACAGCCCACCACTCGCCGCCGGGTGTCTGCACTATGTCGGCGTGGCCAGTGCAGGTTACGGGGTTGCTGCGGTTGGGCTTCAGTTCGCGCTGCGTCAGTATGGGGTTGCGGCTCCAACGGGTGTAAGGGCCGAATATGGAGTCGGCCCTGTAGGCCACCTCCGAGTGGAAGTTGCCTGTGCCGCCTTCGGCTGCTATGATGTAGTACTTGCCACGGATTTTATAAATGTGCGGGCCTTCGTTGCGCGCCAGTCGCTCCTCGGGGCCTACGCCTTCCTCGCGGAACTTCACCGGCTCGCCCTTGGTCTGGCCCGTCTTGCGGTCAAAGCGCACTATGCGCAGGCTGCGGTGGTTGCTCCACTTGGGTTTGCCCTCGGTGCTCTCCTTGTATATTATGTATGCCTGCCCGTCGTCGTCGAAGAAGAATGCCGGGTCGATGCCGTCGATGGCCGTCAGCCATACGGGGTCGCTCCACTCGTTTTTCATGGGGTCTTTGGTGCTCACGTAGAAGTGGCCGCGGCCCACGTCGGTGGTGAGCATATAGTAAGTCTTGGTTTGCGGGTCGTAGTTTATGTTGGGGGCATATATGCCTCCCTTGCCCACCTCCTGCCCGCCGAGGGCAGGAAGCTGCGACGGGCGGCTGAGCACGTTGCCCACGAGCGTCCAGTTCACGAGGTCGCGGCTGTGGTAGAGAGGCACGCCGGGGTAGTAGCCGAAGGTCGATGTCACCAGCCAGTAATCGTTGCCCACGCGGCACAGGGCGGGGTCGGGGTGGAATCCGGGGATTATGGGGTTAAAGAATGTGCTCTTGTCTTTGAGCGGGTACTGGCGGTAATAGTCGTCGTTGCCGTTGTAGGCGAAGTAGTCGAACGATGCCTTGCCATCCGTCGGCCCGGTCTTGGCTTCGGCGCCCATTGCCGCCATGGCCAGTGTGGCGATGAAGAGTATTCTTTTCATATTTTTGTTGCGGTTGGTAATTCGTTATGGTTTGCAGGTTGTTTTCTGTATGCAAAGTTACGAAAAATGCTCTTTACCTGTGGGGATAAATTGTCGTAATGATGGTAAAAATCATGCATTGTGCTGCGTGGACTTGCAAATCCACTGAAATGAAACGGTTTTTTACTCCGTGCCTTGGTGGGAAAAGAAGTTGAGGAGTTAAGGCAAATGCTTGCCATGACCTTGGATGGTTGTTAGGCGCGAGCCATTCCCATTCCTGCATGTGGCCTTGACAAGGAGCGGGTTGCAAACCCGCAACAGATAGCAGGCGGGTTGCAAACCCGCCTGAACGTGGGTGTGGACGTGGGTGTGGACGTGGGTGTGGACGTGGGTGTGGACGTGAGTGTGGAGGTAGCCACGAAAGCTACCACGTTGCGGCGGGTTTGCAACCCGCCGCCGTCTGTGGCCGGGTCTGCGACCCGGGGAAGGGAAATATTTCTGCGGCCTTAGGCGGTAGCGCATCCGTGCGGCGCTAACCCTTTAGGAAAGGAAACAAGAGCAAGCCGGGGCGGGTTGCAAGCCAGCCTGCCCCACGTTTTCTTGCCCCGAACCTGCGTAAACGCAATAAGGGCGGGTTGTTGGCCCGCCCTTATTGTATGCTGGATAAAGGAGTCTTAACTCCTTGCCTTATCAACTCCTTAACTCCTTATTCTACTACTTCACCACCACTTTCTTGCCGTTGAGGATGTAGATGCCCTTTGGCAGGTTGTCGAGGTCAGCTGCGGTGGCATTTGCCTTGATGAGGCTACCGTTGATGGAGTAGATGTTGCGGTCGGCGGCGCGGTCGGCGGTCTCTCCGGCGTTGACGTCCTTTATGCCCGTGATGCTTGAGCTGCCATCCTCGTAGATGATGTAGCCCTGTTCGGTGCCGTTCCTGTTCTGCCTCATGGTGATGGACGTCACGAGGCTGTTGAGGTAGCGCTCAATGTTGGTGTAGCCGTTGGCGGCCACCTTGTTGCCGTCGTTGGGGTCGGCAGGGTTGCAGCCGTTGAAGTCTTCCCATGTGTCGTCCATGCCGTCGCCGTCGGCATCAATCCTGGGGTTGCCGGGGGCGAGGTCGGGCCAACCGCCTGCGTCGTCCTGGCTGTTGATGAAGCCCTCATCAAGCCCTGCGCCGGTGTATGTGGCCGTACCCAGCTCGGCGTCGTTGACGAGGATGAGGTCGAGCGCGTCGCGCTCCTTGCTGCACCCTGCGTAGGCGAGCACCTGCGTGAAGGCGTCCTCGGCAGAGTGGGTGGTCACGGCCACGAAGTCGATGGGCTCGTCTATGCGCATGGTGTCGCGCGTGGCGGCGGTGAATGTGCCGTCCACCTTGCTGTTGTCAATCTGGTTGTACATTCCGTAAGTCCAGTTGTCGCGTGTCACGTCGTCATACTTGGAGTTCACGTTGCCGTCTACATAGAACTTGCCCCACACGTGCCACATCTTGTCCCACTCGTTGGGGTTGGCCGAGTTGTGGTCGGTATATTCAGACGTGCGTATGCCTATGCCGGCTATGCGGCGCTGTATGGTGGCGTTGCGCTTATCGGTGGCTGGGCCGGGCTTGTAGTAGTTGTTCACTATGTTCACGTTCATGCCCTCGCCGCCGTAGCAGCCGTTGCCTCCCCAGTTGTAGATTACGTTGTTGCGCATGTCCATGCGCTCGTCGGTCTGGGTGCCGGGGCGCGGGCCGAGGCGCGGCGTGCGCGACGTGTGGTGGATCATGAGGTTGTGGTGGTACGACGCTCCGCTGCCGCCCCAGTTGCCCCCGTAGCCGTGGGCGCCCTTGGAGTGGCCGGCGTTCACCATGCTCTGGGCAGCTATGCACCACTGCACGGTGATGTTCTTGCTGCCGTAAACGGAGAGGCACTCGTCAACGCTCCAGCTCACCGAGCAGTGGTCCACGATGACGTTCTCAAGGTCCATGCCGCCGAGTCCGTCGCCCTCGTGCTGGTCAACGTGGCGGTTGCCGCAGCGGAAGCGCATATAGCGTATGATGACGTTGCTCGCGCCAATCTGGAACGGGTAGTCGGCTATGCAGATGCCCTGCCCGGGCGCGCTCTGCCCGGCTATGGTCACGTCGCCGTTCCTGAGCCTAAGCTCGCTCTTGAGGTATATGGTTCCGGCCACGTCGAAGACGATGGTGCGCGGCCCTTTCTGTTCGCAGGCCCAGCGGAAGGAGCCTTCCTCGCCGGTGTCCTCGAGGGTGGTTACGTGGAGCACCTGGCCTCCGCGCCCTCCGGTGGTGTAGCGCCCGAAGCCCTCGGCCCCGGGGAAAGCCAGCTGCTTTTCCTTTTGCTGGGCTTGGGCTGTGCTTATGCCGCCTGCGCCGAGCATGAGCGCAAGAGCGCTCAGAGTAAGTAATCTTAGTTTCATAAAAAGCTATTTTTAGTTGTCGATATAGTTTCAATTGCTTGCAAAGGTACTCACTTTATATGTCTTTAAGGTCGTTTTTCTCTTGCAAATGGTGGAAAAAGTTTATTTGTCTCGATGTTTTGCATTTATTTCACATTTGCGGCGGGCCTCTTGGCGTTGGCCATTGGCCATCGCGGCTCAGAACTCCGTCAGTCCCTCCGTCTTGCCACGGGCATTCTGGGCGTTGGTTATGTGGGCCACGAGGCTGTTGAGGTAGTTCTCTATGTTGGTGTATCCGTTGGTGGCTGTCATGGCGGCGTCGGCGGGGTTGGTCGGGTCGCAGCCGTTGCGGCGTTCCCAGCCGTCGTCCATGCCGTCATGGTCGGCGTCGTTGATGGGCTTGCCGGGCTTCAGCCCAGGCCATCCGCCGCAGTCGTCCTGGTTGTTGACTATGCCCGGGGCGCAGTCCTTGCCGGTGTAGGTGGCACCGCCGTTGCGGGTGTCGCTGATGAGTGTGTGGTCGAAGGCATCACGGCTCTTGCTGCACCCGGCGTATTTCAGCACCATGTCGTAGGCATCCTCGGCCGAGTGGGTGGTCACGGCGGCGAAGCTGATGGGCTTGCTGAGCCGCATGGTGTCGCGCGTGGCTTGTGTGTATGTGCTGTCCACAGAGCTGTTGTCTATCTGGTTGTATATTCCGTAAGACCAGTTGTCGCGCGTCACTTCGTCATACTTTGAGTTTACGTTGCCGTCAACGTAGAACTTGCCCCATACGTGCCACATCCTGTCCCATACGTTGGGGCGCTTGCGGTCGTGGCCGGTGTAGCGCGAGGTGCGTATCCCTATGCCCGCTATGCGTTGCTGTATTGTTGTGGGGCGCAGTTCGGTGGCAGGCCCGGGCTTGTAGTAGTTGTTCACTATGTTCACGTTCATGCCTTCGCCGCCGTAGCAGCCGTGGCCGCCCCAGTTGTAGATGACGTTGTTGCGCAAGTCCATGCGCTCGTCGGTCTGGGTGCCGGGGCGCGGGCCGAGTCGCGGGGTGCGCGACGTGTTGTGGATGATGAGGTTGTGGTGGTACGACGCGCCGCTGCCGCCCCAGTTGCCGCCGAAGCCGTGCGCTCCCTTGGAGTGGCCGGCGTTGGAGAGGCTCGGTCCCACTATGCACCACTGCACGGTGCTGTTGCGGTTGCCGTAGATGGAGAGGCACTCGTCCACGCTCCAGCTCACCGAACAGTGGTCTATGATTACGTCCTTGTGGTCGCAGCCGCCCAGGCCGTCGCCTTCGTGGCGGTCTACGTGGCGGTTGCCAAGGCGGAAGCGCAGGTAGCGCACTATGACGTTGCTCGCCTCCACCTGGAATGGGTAGTCGGCTATGCAGATGCCATCGCCCGGCGCGCTCTGCCCGGCTATGGTCAGGTCGCCGTTGTTGATGCGCAGTCCGCGCTTGAGGAATATTGTTCCGGCCACGTCGAACACTATCGTGCGTGGCCCCTTCTGCTCAATGGCCCAGCGCAGCGAGCCTTCGCGGCCCGTGTCCTCAAGGGTCGTTACGTGGAGCACCCGGCCTCCGCGCCCGCCGGTGGCATAGCGTCCGAAGCCCTCGGCACCGGGGAAAGCGGGCAGCTTTTGGTCTTCTGTGGTCTTTGCGTTGATGTCTGTGCATAGCGCCATGGCCATTAGGCACAGTGTAAATAGTTTTAGCGTCATGGTAAAGTGTTTGTAGCTATTGTTTCGTTTGTTGGTTGCAAAGTTACCGTTATTGTGCATACGCAGGGTGGATTATATTCCTGCAAAGGGTGGAAAAAGCGTTATTTGCCTTCTTATGCTGAACTCTTGTAGTGTTTTTGTTCATTTTTCCGTGCTTTCTGTTTGCTTTTCACATGTCTTCCACGTTCCTCCCACGTTCAGGCGGGTTTGCAACCACGTGACTGCCCCGTGCTTCCTACGAATCCCTCATGTCCTCCCACGACTCTCCCACGTTCAGGCGGGTTTGCAACCCGCCTGCATCCTGTAGCGGGTTTGCAACCCGCGCATGGCTTGTGTACTGTGCTTGTTATTTTCCCGGGTCGGAGACCCGGCCACAGTCGCTGGCGGGTTGCAAACCCTCCAGAACGTGGTAGTTGGCGTGGGAGTAATGGAGGAAGAAATTGTGGAAGTTTGTGTTGTAGTTACCCTTGCGCTTCCCATGTGTTTTTTACTTGTCTCCCACGACTCTCCCACGACCCTCCCACGTTCAGGCGGGTTTGTAACCACGTAACTGCTTCGTACTTTCCACGAATCCCTCATGCCCTCCCACGACACTCCCACGATTCTGCCACGTTCTGGCGGGTTTGCAACCCGCCTGGATTCTGTAGCGGGTTTGCAACCCGCGCATGGCTTGTGTACTGTGCTTGTTGTTTTCCCGGGTCGGAGACCCGGCCACAGTCGCTGGCGGGTTGCAAACCCGCCAGAACGTGGTAGTTGGCGTGGAAGTAATGGAGGAAGAAATTGTGGAAGTTTGTGTTGTAGTTATCCTAATGCTTCCCATATATTCACCTTCGTGCTTCCCATGTGTCTTCCTCGTGTTTTCCAAGTTCATCTTCGTGCTTCCATGTGCCTTCCTCGTGCTTCCAACGTCACTCCCACGTATCATAAAAAAGCGCGCGGGGATTTCTCCTCGCGCGCCTTTTGTTCTATGAATGGGGTAGGTAGTTTACTTCACTACGTACTTCTTGCCGTTCTGGATGATGAGGCCCTTGGTGCCCTTGGCCACCTTCATGCCCATGATGTTGTACATCGGGGCGTTCTCATCGAACTTCTGCTCATCGGTTGTTACCTCGCTGATGCCGGTGACTGCCTTGGAGGTGTTGCCGGTGATGAGGATGCTGCCGATGTACTCGAAGCCATCGGTAACATCGTAAACCTCGTGGTTGATTTCGCCATCGATAACCATGCCGATGCCCTCGTCGGGAGTGCAGACAGGCTCGCTGGTGACGTCGCCATACACGCGTACCCATACTTTGTCCTTGCCATCGTTGGGCAGGTCGGCCTCAAGCTTCTTCCACTTGAGGTTTTCCAGCAGGTTGTCGGGTGCAAGCTCGCCAACCTTTGTCCATGTGGTGCTGTCGTTGGAGTACTCCATAATCTGGTTGCCCATGGCGTTGTTGTCGGAGCCTACGTAGCAGGACACGTGCAGGTCGGTGATGCCCTTGCAGGGGATGGCGAACACTGCCATGTCGCGCAACTCGCCCTTGGCTATGGCCGGTGTGCGGCGCGAGAGGATAGGCATGCGCAGCTCCTGCGGATCCTCGCCGAACTTCTCTGAGCGTGCCTGGAGCGTGCCGTTGTGGTAGTGGAACGGCGAATCCTGTGTGCCGGTTGCCAAAGTGGTGTCTACGGTAACGGCGTAAACCACGCTTTGGAAGCTCGGATCCATGTCGAGGTAAACGTCGGCAGAGTAGGATGCGAGGTCGGCGTTCTTGGTGATGCCGTTGAGCGTAAAGGCAGAAACCACATTGCGGTTGTCGGTGAACTTGGCCGTGAGGTTGAGGTCGCCGGTGAGCGTCTCGGTGCGGCTCAGCTCCTGCACGCCGTCAGACCATCCCTCGAAGGTGTTGAGGTCGGTGAGGTAGTTGTTTGTGCCGTTGTTGAGGGTGATGGTGATTTCGTCGCCGAGGTAGTAGAGATCCCTTTCGGGCGAGATGGTGTACGAGATGTACGACGGGCCTTCGATGGCAACGTTGACTGCTGCCGGGGTGGGGAACTCGTCAACGTAAGCGATGGACGGGCCGATGTATGTGGCACCAAGGTCTGTGCCACCCATGCCAACGGGGTCTGTGGCATCGTACCTGCCTGCGGTGTACCAAGGATTGGTCTTCAGCATGTTGTAGAGGTTGTGGCTGGGGTCTTGGAAAGTTGCACCAGTGGCCCAAGAGAAATCGGTAACGCTGCTGAGGGCGATGTTGTCATCGGTGATGCCGTCACCCCATATAAGATTGGTCGCGCCATCTTCCAGACCCAACAGGTACATCTGCAGTTCGGTGAGAGGCATGTAGCTCTCGTTGTCTATCACGTTGTTGCGGGCAAGAACCATTGCACCGACTGCGTTGGTGATCTTCGTGGCGGTGTAGCTGTCGAAGATGTTGTAGCCGGCCTTGGGGCCTGCAAAGATGTTGTTGTAGATGAAGAACTGCGATCCGGGGGCGATGTTGGCGCCGGCGCCGAGCACAGTGAAGCCGCCACTGTGCATCTCCTTGTTCTCGCCAACGAGCACCATGTTGTTTTGGAATATAACCTGAGTCTGGGCTTCATTCTTGTCGCGGGTCTCCCACAAGCCCTTGCTGTAGGGCATATTGTAGAAGATGTTGTCCTTGATGATGAACTTTGCCAACGGCATGAACGTGCGGAAGGTAGACCAGTTGTCGCCGGAAGCCTGAGCCTGGCCATGAATCTTGCACTCCTTTACCTCGATGCAGTGGATTCGCATGTCAGCGCGTTTAAGGCCGTCTGTTTGTTTGTCACCATCGAAGCGGAGCACAGAGCGAACGTTGTCGTGGATGTCGCAGCGGCGCAGTGCCACGGTGTCGATGAACACAGAGCGGCGGTTGTCGATTACATACGAGCCAGTGCCAACGATGTTGAGGTTCTCAAGGATTACAGATGAACCCTTGCCTTGTCCTACCTCCACCTTGGGGGCATCGGCTGCCCACTCAAAGGCGATTTGGAGCTGGGGCATGAGGTCGAAGTCGCGCTGGTTGCTCCTGATGATGAGCTTGCCCTTTGTCATGGTAGGCTTGAGCTTGCCCACGCTTACTACCGTTGAGGGATCCCAATCGCAGATGATTTCGTAGGTCTCACCCTCCTGGCCTGAGCCGATGGAGTTGAACCTGTCCTTGAACTCACTAGCATCGGTGACCACGTGTGACCAGCTTTCCGCGAACGATGCCGCGGGAGCCAGCAGCATGGCTGCAAGAGCCATTGAAGTAAGTCTTTTCATTGCTTTGAATTTTAAGTTGGTTGATTAATGTTGGTTATGTTTGTTCTCGCTTGTCCGGTAGGCCGGGGCTTGCTGCCCTTGGGCGGCAAGCCCCGCTGTGCGGATTTTCATTTAGCTTTCATTGTAGATTCACCCTTGTGTAGTTGGGCGTGCGTTAGCTTTACTCTACGCTTTGGTTGCCAGCCTGTGCGCTACTGATGCCGTTGAGCTGCCAATGGATGAAGTAGCCCTGGCTCTTGATGGCGCTTTCCACCCTCTGGGCGCGACCCGAGGCTGAGTACTTGGGTGCGAGGCGGACGGCCACGCTGTCGCGGGCTTTCTCCTGGCTACCGTTGCGGTAGGCACTGTTGGCATAGCGCTCGGCTATCTTGCACATATAGCTGTACGACTTGCCCTCGGCCATGTATTCCTTGAGGTTCTCGTCGGCTATGGCCCAGTCGTACATCTCCTTGAGCTGGTCCTCGGTGTAGGTGCTCCAGTCGTCGTCGGAGGGGCGGGGTAGGTCGTGGATGGTACCTGCTGCCGTGCCTGCTATGCCGAGGTTGCCGTAGCCACCGCTGCTTGCCTCAACCCATGGGTTGTAGCGGTAGTCCCATGTGGGGTCGTCGGTAGGCACCTTCTTGTCGGGGAAGCGTGTGCTGAGACCTTGGTTGAGAATCCAGTAGGCATTCTCAAAATTGCCCAGGTGGGTTTCTGCCTCTGCGAGGAGGAAGTGGAGGTCGTGGCTGCGGAAGAGCGGTATGGTAGGCTCAATCTTGAAAATGTCTTCGTTGTTGAGGTACTCGTAGGCACGGGTGGTGAAGTTGTAGCCGTAGTAGTACTTGCTTACGCAGCGTTGGCCGGCGAGGTTGCGCATAGTCCATCCCTGGGTGAAGCCGCGGATATCGCTCTCGTTATAGAGGTCTACCCCGTAGTCTGACGGGCGGAGGTAGTACGACTCTGCGTCGGGGTATTCGGGGCAGAAGTACTGCACGATGCGGTTGCGCTGGTTGTTGTCGTAGTCGTACATCACGCCGCAGAGCAGCTGCGTCATGAGGCCCACGCGGTCGCTGTAGAAGATGTTCTGGTAGGCTCCGTAGTTGTCGCTCTGCATCTTCTTGTTGAGCTGGTAGATGTCTGACGTGCCTTGCAGGTCGGCATTGGTGAGGAGGTTTGCCGCACGCTCGTTGGTGCCGGTGAGGTAGTCGTACATGAACTGCAGGAGGTTGTTGCGTATCCACTGCCAGTCGGCCTGTGCCGATGCCTCATCTACATAGCTGGCGCGCCACGAGCGGAACTCGGCGTTGAGAACGAGGGCTGGCGGAACGAGGAATTCCCAGTAGCGGTAGAGCGAGGCGTCTTGCTCCTCTTCGTCTATCCACTTGTACCAGCTCACGTCAAGGTCGCCAGCCACGTGTATGCCGTCGATGGTCATGCCGTTCTCAAGCAGGGCGATGGCGCGGTCGGCAAGCTCCTTCATGTTGCAGTGGGTGAAGACGGAGGCATCGTTTAGGTCTTTCTTCTCGGTGAGTGGGTCGTCGAACCAGTAAGCCTCGCCATAGATCTTGCCGAGCATGAGGTAGGCCCATGCCTTGATGCGCATGGCGCTGCTGACGAGCGCGGGGAAGTTCTGCTCGGCTATCTCGGTCATGCCGCCCACGTTGCGGTGGTAGGCCTCCATCTTGGCGAAGTAGTCGTTGCAGGCCACGATCACGGCGTAGTAGCACGTCGGGTCGGCGTATGGGTTGCCGTCGGTCTCGTCGTAGTTGTAGATGGCCTTGAGGTTTGTGGGGGCGTTGTCGGTGGTTTCGAGCAGAGGACCGCGTGTGTCGGTGAGGAAGATGGCCTGGTCGGCAGCTTCCTGCATCCGGTTGAATATGCCGAGGAAGCCCTTGTACATCTCGTTTTCTTCTGCTATGTAGTCCTCCTCGTTGATGATGTTCTTCGGGTCGGTGTCGAAGTAGTCGTCGCACGAGTTGAAAGCCGCAGTAGCCACGAGCAGGCCTAACGCCGGTATGATGTTTCTGATGTTCATAACGTTGCTGTTTAATGATGGTGGTTAGAAGTTGATGTTGAATCCAATCCTTACCGTGATGGGCAGCGGCATCTTGCTGTAGTCGAAGCCGCGCAGCTGCTCAGAGTAGGAGTAGGCGAACTCGGGGTCGTTGCCGAGGTACTTGGTGAGCGAGAAGAGGTTCTCGGCCGCCACGTAGATGTTGCCAGAGCGGATGAAGTTGAACAGCATGTCGAAGTTGTATGACAGCTTGACGCTGCGCAGCTTAAGGTAGTCGCCATCCTCTATCCAGCGGTCGGAGAAGATGTTGTTGCCAAGTGGGTCGCCGTAGTTTGCGCGTGGCATGGAAGTCTGCTGACCCTCCACCTGCCAGCGGTTGAGCACTGCGGTGGACTGGTTGTAGAAGTTGTCCATCGACTCCAGCTCGCGGCGTGTGGCGTTGTATACCTTGGCACCCACGGAGTAGGCGAAGTTGGCATCGAGCACGAAGCGGCGGTAGCGCACGGAGAGGTTGATGCCGCCGTAGAAGTCGGGCATGTTGCTGCCGAGGCTCACCTTGTCGTTCTCGTTGATGATGCCGTCGTTGTTTTGGTCAACGAAGCGTACATCGCCCGCCTGGTAGGCATCGCCGCTGCTGTTTACGAGCCCTGCCTGCTCGGCTTCGGCCGTGGTGGCGTAGATGCCGTTGGTCTGGTAGCCGTAGAACTCGTATGGGTCGGAGCCGACGGCCATTATCATCTCTGCATCGTCGTTGTTGTAGCCGGTGTACTCAATCACCATGCGCTGTGCGTCGCCGAGCGACTTGATGGTGCTGTTGGCCGTGGCTATGTTGGCGCCGAGCACTATATCCCAGTCCTTGGTGTGGAAGGCGTTTACGCGGAGCGATGCCTCTACGCCGCTGGTATTGATTGTACCGCAGTTCTCGTAGTAGTCATACGTGCCGTAGACTGCCGACACGTTGCTGTTGAGCAGCAGGTCGTAGGCGTGGTTGGTGAAGTAGGTGAAGCCGATGTTGAGCTTGTTGGCGAAGAGGGCGAGGTCGAGGCCCACGTCGAGCTGTGTCTTCTTCTCCCACTCAAGCTTGGTGTTGGGCATGTTGGAGCGGTTGATGGATCCAATGCCGAAGAAGTTGCCGCCCACGTAGTAGTTCTTGCCATAGTTGGCGGAGAAGCGGCTGTTGCCCGTGAGGCTTCCTTCTACCGACACGTTGAGCTTGTTGACCCATGAGGGCAGCACGCCGAGGTTGGCCACCATGAACGTTACGCCGGCAGAGGGGAAGAAGCCCCAACGGGGGGCGTCAACGCCTGATACGCTCGTTCCGTCGAGGGCCAGGCCCACGGCTCCACGCACGATGTTGTTGTAGGTGTAGTCGGCGTGGAGGTTGAAGCCCATGTAGTTCCACTCGGTGAGGCTTCCGAAGCTGCTCTTGGCGTCGGTGGTGTTGTCCATCGTCTGGTAATCGTCGCTGGCGGTGTTGTAACCCTCCGATATGTCTACCTCGTAGTCCTTCATTATCATGCGGGCAGAGGCGAACACGTTGAGGTCATGCACGCGGTTGAAGATGCGGCTGTACTTGCCTTGCAATGTGAACGTGTTGACATCGAGTATGGAAACGCCGTTTGCCACCTTGTTGCGGCCCGTGCCGTAGATCTGGGGCATGATGGCGTTGTCGGTCATGCCGGGTATGAACAGAGTCTCCTCGGTGTAGTTGTAGTAGAGGTTGGCCATGGCCGTGAGCGTGAGGTAATCGTTCCAGCGGAAGTTCAGTCCTATCTGGGTGTTCACGTCGTAGATCTTGTCCTTTGCTGCGAGCGTTGAGACGATAGCCTCAGGGTTGCTCACGTTATCGTATGCATACATTGGGTTCGACGAGGTGTTCCAGAAGTCATAGGAAGCGAGGTTGCCCAGCGTCATTCCGTTGGTCTGCTTCTCGTTGGCGCTTATGAGCGGCATGGAGTGGTAAGCGGCGAGCATTGGGTTGGTCTCCATGGCCATGCCCATGTTCTGCAGGTCGCTGGTGATGTAGGCCAGACCCACGTTGGTGAAGATGTCCACCTTGCGGCTGGCGAGCACGTCGGCACTGATGAGCGTGTGGAAGCGGTCGGTGCCGGTGCCGCGCAGCGTTCCCTGGTTGCCGGTGTAGCCGAACGAGATGTTGTACTTGGCTATCTCGTCGCCACCCTCAACGCGGAAGAGGTTCTCGGTGGTGAAGCCCGTGTGCTGGATGTCCTTCATCCACTTGGTGTCCTCGTTGAAGAGGTATGCCTGTGGGTAGCTGCCGTTCTGCAGGAAGGGATAGTCGGCGGTGAGGGCTTCCATGGTGGGGTAGCGTGTAAGGCCGATGTCCTTCATGTAGTTCTTGTATTGCGTGGAGTTGAGTACGGGCAGGCTCGACTGGCGGAGGTTGAACCCGTATGAGCCTGAGAAGGTCATGCGCGTCTCAAGGTTGTCCGAGGTGGCCTGCTGTGTCTCCACGAGTATCACGCCGTTGCTGCCTAATGAGCCGTACATGGCGGCGTCGGCGCCCTTTAGCACCGTGACGCTGCGTATGTCCTTGGGGTCGTAGCCGAAGAGGAGGTCGCGCGAGTAGCCATTGATTACTCCCGACACTTCCTGGCTGCCGAGGTATGGCACGCCGTTGATGACAATGAGGGGGTTGTTCTCGGCCACGAACGAGTGGATGCCTCGGATGTTCATGTATGAGCCTTCGCCGGGCATGCCGCTCTTCTCAATCACCTGGAGGCCGGCCACGCCGTCGCGCATGGCGGTGGCGAGGTCGAGCTTCTCGGTGAAGTCCTTGCTCTCAACCGACGACACCGACGAGGGCTTGCTGTTGTAGTCCATGCTTCCGTAGTAGGTGTTGGCAGTCTCGGAGTAGAGCCTTTCGCCAGTGGGTATGAGGGTGACGGTGACTTGCTTCTTGCGGAGGAAGCTCAGCGGCATCTCCTTGGTGTAGAAGCCTTCGGCCTTTATAGTAACCAGGGCGTTTTTCACTGCCGTGTTGAGGGCAAACTGGCCACGCTCGTCGGAGAGTGCCGTTACGCTGTCGCCCACGATGGAGATGATTGCGCCGCTGACGGGTTGCCCGTCGGTGCTCTTTATCATTGAGCGCACCTCGCCTTTCTGAGCCGTTGCCGTGGCTGCCATCATGAGGCAGGATGCTACCAATATATAGACTTTCTTCATGTTCTTAGGTGTTAATAGTTATTGTGAGTGGGGCGCAGGCACCAGTGATACATCATCAGCTGGTTCACGTTGTTCTTGTCGCGGTTGAGCACTGCGCCGCTATCGAGCGCTGCCTTGTAGATGCGGGCCATGTCGGTAGACTCTACGGTGATGTGGAAGTTTCCTGACTTCTCCAATGTCACCACGCCCACGGTGTAGCCGTCGGTGTCGTAGGCGATGGCCTTGTCGTTGAGTTTCTGCCAGTAGTCTACGTCGAAGCCCTCGGGGTAGGCCACGCCGGTCTCCTCGCCGTAGTGAGGCACAGGGCTGGCCGCGCCGCGGTCGAAGTGGAAGTCGGAGCCGGTGGCGTGCATGTTCATGTCCTTGACGAGCCAGCGGTCGTTGAACGCTATGCTCAGCGAGTAGAGCAGTGAGTGCTTGAAGCCCATGCGCAGGTAGTATTCGCCTGCGGGCAGGTGGCACTCGTGAACTCTATTGTCATTGCTGACTACTATCCCGTCGTAGTCTACGCTGCACGTTGCGCCGTTCTCCATGGCCGACTCGCTCGGGATGGCGGTGAGCACATTATACAAGATGCTGGGCCATTGCGAGTTTGTGGTAACTGTTCCACCTGTGTTGGCCACAAGGTCGAACTGCCCTTGTGCGTCGTTGACAACTAATGGGTCTACCCAGTTTGTCCAACGGAAGTATGTGTTTTTTAGTTCTGGTTCTTTATCCATGGCATTCCACAACTCGTAAAAGCGCGACTTCACGCGGTAGATTACGATGTGGTTGGGTATCTTGAAGTTGGTGCAGTAGTAGGCTACGCCGTTGCTCAGCGAAACGGGGTTGGCCGCGTCTACCGTCTGCACCGACGGGCGCCACCATGCTGCTTCCACGTCGTCGTAGGTGGTGAGGTCGGACGTTTCGTCCACTATCTCCTTGTAGCCCCCCACGCACTTGAAGTCGGGAGCACCTGCGCTCACAGCCGAAGGATCAAGGCGCTTGTCGGCGAAGCAGGCCTTCACTATCCATTCCTCAAACTTCTCGCGGTCGGCTTCGGTTGCCTCGCGGTTGAGCCAGAGCGGGATGCTATCCATGGCGGCCTTGACGGCGTTGTCGATGAGGGTGTTGTTGGGGATGAACATCGTGGTGGTGAAGCTCTCGCTCCTCATGTTCCACGTGGCTGTACCGTCTTCATCGTAACGATCCATGAGGGTGTTCTTGGTGACTATCACCGAGTCGTAGATGGTGCGGCCATCATCGGTAACTCCGATGGGCTGGCTGTTCTCACGGTCGAAGTATGGGTAGTCGTATGATGTAACCAGCTCCTTGAAGCGCGAGTAGTCGTCGCCGAGCGACTTGAGCAGCTCGTAGGCCGACTGGCGCACGGGTATCGTGCCGTCTACATAGTAGATGTATCCGTTGGTGGTCTTCACTACCTTGGTTATTGCGTAGTCGTCGAGCTGCTTGCCGCCGTCATACACCCACACGCTCTTGCCCGAGCGGGTGTTGATGTTAGAGCCGTCGGTGAGCTTCGATGGGTTTACGGCCATGTCGGCCACGCACTGCTCCGCGAAGGCTTTTTCGTCGGTTATCTTGCTTTCGTCATAGCGGTCGTCGGGGCACACGATGAACGTGTACTGCCCCTCGGCTCGCGTCGTTGTGTATATGTCGTTGCTCTTGAACAGCTCGTCCATCTTGTTCAAGTCGGCGGCACTGCCGATGTAGTCGGCCACACTGCCGTTGTAGATTACTACATCGCTGCCCTCGGCAAGGCTGATGCCCGACTCGTCGTAGTGGTCGTCCCAGTCGGACGAGCACGAGGCGGCCGTGAGGCACCCCACGAGCACTATCGGTAAAACTTTATATATTCTTTTCATATCGAACTTTTTTATTGATTAATCGTTTTCTCGCGTTATGTCTGCTTAGTCGATGGGGATGAACTCCACGTAGTCTAAGCGCAGGTGGTAGCTTGCCAGGTTCTTTGCCTGCACGTCGCGCATTGTGATGCGGAACTTATGGACTGCAGAACCGTCGAACTCAACTTCACGCCACAATTCTGTTTCATCCGATCCGTAGAGGGGCAGTAAGGTCATGCCTCTGTACAAGTAGTTCAGCGTCTGGTAGTCTTCGCCGTCGATGTTGAACTGCACGAGCGTGCCTGAGGTGAACAGGCTTGTGAGCTGTGGATCCTTGATGTAGTGGAGCACCACCCTGTACTTGCCGGCTATGATGGTGGGAGTGGTGAACTCTACCCATCCGGCGAAGCCGAGGTTGAGCACGAGGTAGTTGTTCATGTAGCCACCGTGTCGCGGCGTGGTGGTGTTGGCTGCGCTCTGGTAAGCCTCCTTCATGAAGCCTATGCGGCGGTAGTTGCGCGTTGAGGCCGAAGTCTCGGTAAGCTCGTATGTGAACGACGTTGGCGTGCCGTAGTCGCCATCGTAGCGCTCCTCGCTGAGGTCGAACTGTCGCTCCTGGTTTGTGAGTGCGCTGGTAAATATGTTTCCGTAAGCGTTTGCGGCACCCCAGTTGTTCACCATGGTTATGATGTCGGCGCTGTTGAGGAAGTCCCATCTTACGTTCACGGGTGTGGGGTGGTAAACTGGCATTATGCCGCCCACCTTGGTGATGAGTCCGTTGCTTGCCTCGATGTCGCTGCGCAGCACGGGGATGTTGGTGTTGATGGTGCGCTTGTTGTTTACGAGGTTGGCTATGAATGCCTGCCCTGTGTACTGCGTGTCGTAAATCAGCGTCTCGGTCGGGTCGGTGAAGTTGAATATCTCGTCCATCGTGTACTGCGTGGGCAGGAAGTGGTACTTGAGATAGTGGTTGAGTGCCGTGTCGGGGTCAACTTCCTCGCCGTTGCTGTTGTTTAACAGCCACTGCTTTAGGCCGTCAGCATCGTTTATGCCTGCTGCCTGGAAAACGTGGTCAGGCACTGCGAAGCAGGTGTAGGAATAGGCAGTTATCACTTGTGCGCCGCCGATGCCGGTCGTGGTGTCGCGCTCGGTGGTGGCCATCTTGTAGATTGCCGGGTCTGCCTTTATGGCATCGGCAAATATTTTGAACGTATTCTCCTCTCCGCTGAGGCTCTGTAGCTTTTCTACGATGTTCTCTGCGTTAGGCACAATAACATCGTCCATCATGTAGATGGTTCCGTTAGTGCCCACTGCCCCCGTGAAGCGGCCCAGCTTTGCCTGGTTGTTGATGAAGATGCTGTCGGGGCTGAATATCTGGTCGGTGCGCTCGTCATCGTCTACGTCTGTTTCCTTGTAACCATAGGTGAGTGTGATGTATTGGTTGAACAGGTTTTGAGTTGTTATGTATTGTCCGCCCCTCGCCTTTTCCACGAGGCTTGAATCAGTCACCACGTCAGGCTTGTCCACCGATGTATAGTCAATGATGTGGTTTTGCACCACTTCACGTGCGTAGTTTAAGTCAAGCTCCTCTACATCTGACAATCCACGTTCGGCGAGGAATCGCTGAATGGCCTCGTTGTTGGGAGCGAACACCAGTGCATTTGCATTGGCATCCCTTACTGCGTTGTAGTAGTTTGTGTATTTGAGCAAGTCAATCCACAATGAGTATGTCTCCGGCGACCTTTCCATTATGGTAGTCATTGACATCTCGTTCTCGATGTTCGTAGGCTGCACGAACAGCTCACCCTCGTTTGGGTCTGTACATCCCACGATGAGCGCCGCTAACGCTGTTAATGTTGCAAATATTTTTTTCATGTTGTGTCGTGGTTAATGTTATTCGTAATATGGGTTTTGTTTGAGCTTGTCGTTAAGCTGTATTTGGTCTGCACTCACAGGCAGGTACCATGCGTCCTCATCGAGCAGCACTGAGCGTGCTCGGTCGCTTGCTGCCAAGTTGTAGCTCACCACGTTGTTGATGAGGAACTCATTGGCGAAGTTTACGGCACCGGTTGGGTCTTTGTATCGAGCTACGCGGAGCAGGTCATACCAAGCGCGCCCTTCGCCGATGAACTCGTGTATGTTCTCGTGGACGATGGCCTGCAGTATCTCCGACAGCCCCGAAGTGGGGCCTGCCGTTGCAGCTTGCAGGTTTGTGCGGGTGCGTATTTGGTTCACGATGGCCAGCGCTGCTGTGTTGTCTTCTATGTTCTGGCCCATCTGCCTCATCACAAGTGCCTCGGCTTTCATGAGCATCACCTCCGACACGCGGTATATGATGAAGTTGGGGTCATAGTACTGTGTGGTGCGTGGCTCGGTGGTTGTGGTTCCCCCGAGGTATTTCCACACGTAGCCTATGTCGGAGTTCTCCTGGCCAACGTAGCTGCCGTAGCGTGTGCGGACGTACTTGTCAGGGTCAAATACGCCCTGGGAGGACGATTGAATGTCGTAAGCGTCCTGGTTAAGCTCTGTGGTCAGTGTGGGCGACAGCAGGTAGGTCGTTGTGTTGTCGTTGTAGAACAGCTCCGGCAGGTCGTTGGTTTGGTAGCTTGTTCCGTCGGTCATGTTGGCCGAGTACTGCAGTTCGAAGATTGACTCTTCGCTGTTGCCGGGGTTGAAGATGGTGAACCAGCTTGCGTGCGATGCAGTGGCCATGAAGCGCGGGGCGTATGGCGAGTTGCTTTCAAGTATCATGTCGGCATAGCGTATGGCCTCGTCGAACTCTTGGTTCCACATGCACACGTCGGCCATCAAGGCGTAGATGGCCCAGATGGTGGCGCGGCCCTTGGTCTCCCATGTAGTGTCGAAAGTTTCCTTGGCGGCGCCAAGCTCTATGGCCCTCTGCAGGTCTTTCTTTATCTGTGCTATGACTTCTGCCTCGGGGCTTTGCGTGAGGTAAAGCTCAGAGTCGTCGCTCTCGACTGGCGTGAGGCGCAGAGGCACGTCGCGCCAGTTGCGCACGAGGTAGAAGTAAGACAGGGCGCGCAGGAAGTAAGCCTCGCAGAGGTGTGAGTTCATTTCCTCCTCGGTGTAGGTGGCGTCGTTGCCCCGTGCCTTGCTTGCGTTGGCTATCACGCCATTGGCATCGGCGATTATTTTGTAGAAGATGTTCCAGTCAGTGAAGTCGCCGCTCGTGGGCTTTATCTCCAACTTGTCGAGGTCGTTGGGGCTGTACCTCCTAACGCATCCGGCCCTAAGCTCTCCCAGCGGGATGAGATGGCTCGTGATTGAAGAGCGCAGGTGGTAGTAGCCGGCGAAAAGGGCAGATTCCACGTCGCTCTTCTTCGTCCACATGTTTTCCGTCGGGAGCGAGTTCTCGGGCATGATGTCGAGATAGTCGTTGCAGGCCGTGAGGCTCATCGCGGCGGCTGTTGCTATTATGATGGTCTTAAAACTTTTCATACTCGTAGGTGGTTTTTTAGAAGTTGATGGTTACGCCCATTGCCACGCGGCGGCTGCGCGGTGTCTGAGAGTTGTCCTTTGCAAGGTCAGTTACCTTTGAGGGCAGGTTTACCTCCGGGTCTTGCCCGGTGTAGTCGCTGAATGTAAGCAGGTCGTAGCCCGTTATGTAGACGTTGGCTGAGGTGAGGCCGAGGTTCTGGCAGAACTTCTTCGGCAGGTTGTAGCTCAGCGAGAGGGTCTTCAGGCGCAGGAAAGAGCAGTCCTCCACGAAGCGGTCGGAGCCGAGGTAGTTGAGTCCGTAGCCCCAGAGGGCGCGGGGAATGTCGGTCTGGTCGCCTTCGTTGCGCCAACGGCGCAGCACGGCTGTAGACTGGTTGTCGCTGCCTATCATCGATTCAGCGTTCATCCTTGCCTCATTGATGATTTTCTGTCCGAGACGGTAGTGCATGAACACCGTGAGGCTCCAGTCCTTGTAGCGCAGGTTGAAGCCCACGCCTCCTTGCAGCTGCGGGTTGTAGTTGCCCAAGTAAACAATGTCGTTTTTGTCTATCTTGCCATCCTTGTTTATGTCCTCATACTTGGCGTCTCCGGGGTAGCAGCGGTAGTCGCCGTTCGACATTATGATGGGGTTGCCCTGCATGTCGTACATGGTGTTGCCCTCGGCATCCTTTGCATAGGTGTCGTTGGTGTTTTGGTAAACGCCAAGATACTTGTAGCCGAAGTAAGAGCCTACTGATGCCCCGCTCACGATGCGTGTTGCGTACTCGCCATTTTTGAGAGTGTAGTTTTCCTCTGCATAGCCGGGCATACTGAGTATCTCGTTCTCGTTGTGGCTCACGTTGAAGTTGAAGCGCAGCTTCCAATCCTTTTGGTTAAGGGCCTGCCAGTCGAAACGGAACTCCACGCCCTTGTTGCGCAGCGAGCCGGCGTTGTAGAACTTTAGTTTAGTGTTTGTGAAACCGTTGTCGCTTGGAATTACATAGTCTTTTTGCAACAAGTCTGTCGTCTTCTTGTTATAGTAGTCGAACGAACCGGTGAGCTTGCCGTTCCACAGGTTGAAGTCGAATCCTAAGTTCCACTCTTCGGAGCGCTCCCACTTAAGGTTGTTGAGCTGCATGGTGCTGGCCGTGATTGCGTTGCCCGTCATGTAGAGGCCTTCCGACACGTATGTTCCTACGTATGGCGATGTTCCTGTCGGTGTGTTGCCGCTTTGGCCGTAGCTAACGCGCCACTTCCACTCGGTGAGCACATCCTTTGACCACTCCATGAATGGCTCATCGGCAAACTGCCAAGATACACCAATCGATGGGAAGAGACCCCAGCGGTGCTCGCGGCTGATGCTCGAGTTGCCCTCGTAGTTGAGTGTTCCGTTGATGGTGTAACGGTCGAGCAGTGTGTATACAACGCTGGCGATGCCCGAGAGCTTGCGCACCTCCGACGTGCCGGAGCCTTGCTCAAGCAGTATGCCGCTGCCCGATGCCGGGTCGGCAAGGCTTGCCGACCCTACGTTGTAGCGTGTGGACGACGACGTGGAGCTGCGGCTCTGCGATGTGCGCCAGATGCCGGTTGCGGTGAATTGGTGCATGTTGTCGTTCCACGAGTTGGTGTACATACCCTTTATCTCGGTTTGCAGCGAGAAGTTGTTGGTGTATGAGTTGCCAGCGCGGTTGGCGAAAGTCCTTGGGTCTTTGTTGGGGTCATCTTCTGTGATTTCGGAAGCATCCACTGCGGTGGATATTCCTATGGCCTGTTGCGGGAGGAACGTCTCGGTGCGCTGCGTTTTGTATTTCATTGATACATAGCCGCTGAACTGTAGCTCCTTCAAAGGATAATACCTACCCCTTACGGTCATCTTCTGTTCGCGAGTGCGAAGGTTGTTGTAGCTGTCCTCGGCCATTATCAACGGGTGGAAGTTCGTGGCATTGCTACCATCAGCCTTGCTGCTGAATGCGCCCTGGAACTCTTCCTCGTTCTGGCGTGTGAAGTATGTGCCGGTCATTGCGCCAGTTTCGTCGTCGATGTAGTAGGGACTCTTGTTCGGCATCTTGCGCATTGCCTCGGCGCGCAGGTTTTCGCTCCAAGGTGCTTTCTTCTTGGAGTCGGAGTAAGTGTACTCTGCGCCTACCCAAATTTTGTCGGAGAAGCTGTAGTTCACGTCGAGGCTCGTGTTGAGTCGGGTGAGGCCCGTTCCCTCGGTTGTTCCGCCCTCGCTGAGGTAGGAGAGTGAGTAGCGGTAGGTGGCTTTCTCGCCGCCGCCCGACATCGAGAAGCTGTTGTCGGTGGTGAAGGCGTTCTTGGTGATGTACGAGAGCCAGTCTACGTCCTGGTTGTACTCGTCGAAGTAGCGCCAGTCGGGGTTGTAGCCTATTTCGGGTGTGTCGTAGAGGTATTCGAGCAAGCCGGTCTGTCCGCTCAAGCCCTGTGCGTTGGCTGAGTTCCAGATGGCGTCCTGTATGTAGGCCACGTAGTCGTTGCCGCTGAGCATGGGCATCGACTCAGGCTCGAACTTCCACGAGTTCTTCGTGGAGAACGAGAAGCGCGTCTTGCCCATTGCGCCTTTCTTGGTGGTGATGAGCAGCACACCGTTGGCTCCGCCGGTGCCATATACGGCTGTTGAGGCAGCGTCCTTCAGTACCTCGATGCTCTCTATGTCGTTGGGGTTGAGGCTGAGCATCTGGGCGAAGTCCTCCTGGTTGGCCGTGTTGAAGTCGAAGCTGTCGTCGATGTCGGTGGAGTAAGGCACACCGTTGATCACGATGAGCGGGTCGGCGTTGGAGTTGAGCGTGGCGGTACCGCGGATGCGGATGGTGCTCTTTGCTCCCGGGTCGCCGGCTGCGAGGATGTCCACGCCGCCGAGCTGGCCTTGCAGGGCCTCCTCGATTGAGGTAACGGGCTGCACGGCGGTGAGGTCGTCCATGTTTATCTTCTGCGTGGCGAAGGCCATTTGGCGCTGGGTTACACCCATCTCGTTGCGACTGCCGCGCTTGCCCTGCACCGTTACCTCCTTTATCTCGGTGGCGTTGCCGGCCATTTTCACGTTAATCGTGGCCTGCCCGGTGTACTTGAACGACTGCGACTTCATGCCGATGTACGAGAACACGAGCGTGAGCTGACCCTTCTCGTTCTCAGGCACTTTGATGGAGTATTTTCCGTTGAAGTCGGTCACCGTACCGGTGATGATACGTTTCTGTGCGTTCTGGAACGTCACGTTAACGCCTATGCACGGCTCGGCGCTGCCCCCGAAGTCCTCGGTAACAGTTCCCGAAACCGTTTTTTGTGCCATTGCCTGCTGCACCAAGCACAGCAGCAACACTGCCAATATGTTTCTTATCTTGTTCATGTTGTCTTCTTTGATGAGTTATTGTGTTTCCGTTGTGTAGGCGCAGCTTCAGAAGACATCCTCGATGAAGTGAGCCGGGCCGTCCTCAAACACGAACGGGAAGTAGTCGTAAGCGCCCGACACCTTGACGCGCTTGCCGTCGATGCCGGTGTTGCGGTCGATGATGGCCACATAGAGGGCAGTGCCATCGTCGTAGACGTTCATGTTGGTAGAGGTGATTACGTATGAGCCACCCTCCAGGGTGGTTTCCTGCTGCAGCGTGGGCAGTCCGCCAACCTCGGCCGTGTTCTCGCCCCAGCCGATGTACGGGTAGTTGGTTATTGGGGCGGAGGACAGCGGCACGAAGTATAGCTTGAGGTATTCGGTCAGTGCGTTGGCGTCGGTTATCTCCACATTGTCGAAGAATGCGGCTGAGCCTGCCACTGCGCCGTTGGCCGTTATGCCCGGTATCCTGCCCTCGATGATTGCGTTCTCGAGTACTTGTGTGGTTGGGATGAGCATGAGATGGCTGGTTTCCCCCTTGGTGAATGAGGTGCTCATTGAACCACTTATTTGGTCAACAATACTGGCGGTGACGAGCAGGTTAATCCACCCAAAGAACTCGGTGCTCGCATCTGAACGTTGGCTGTTCATAAGGCGTACCATCCTGCTGTCGTTCACGGCGCTGTAGTCGCCGGGGAAGAGCAGGCCTTCGTAAGTATAGGCGTGGCCATTGGTCCAGCCATTGGGGTCGCCGAGGTAGGTCAGTGGCTCGAACGTGGTCCATATCTGGTTGTCGGTTACGGTGTTGGCTGCATACTTCAGCCTGTTGTTGTGCAGTATGCTGTTGGTTATCTTGCCGTCCTTTATGTACCAGTAGAGCTTGAAGTCGGTGGTCATGGTGGGGATTACCTTGTTGCCGGTCTCGGGCAGCTGGGTGTTTCCGTCCACGGGGTTGGCCACGTGGCCGTTTACGTAGGCCGTCTGCGCGCCGCCGCCCATGCCGTTTGGCGATGCCGACGACACCAGCTGGCCGCCCACAAGCTCTATGCCGGCTTTGGTGTAGAGCTGCTCGTTGCTTGGGAAGAGCATGGTGAACCTCACGGCGTTAGACGTAAGCGTGGTCTCCATGCCGGAGGCGTTCATCATCAGGCGGAAGTTGCTGTAGTCCTTGTACTGGTAGGCCGGGCCTGTTACGGCGCGGTACTTGGCCGACGGCGTGAACTCGTCGCAGCCGTAGAGCAAGCCGTTGGAGCACACTATGCGGTCGGCCTGCGGCACTCCGTCGGGGTCGATGCTTATCACTTCGCCGTAGGCGTTGAGCGCGGTGCCATTCTTTATCTCGCCGGGGAACAAGATGGAGTTGTTGTCCTTGATGCTGGCCACGCTGCTCTGCAGTATGTCGGTCATAAGGGCGGAGTCGTTGCGTATCTCGTCCCATGTCCATCCGCCGTACTGGAAGTACTCGTTGAAGAAGTTCTGTATGGCCTGGTCGGTGGGGGCGAACACTGTGTAGCCAACCGAAGACAGCGCGCTCATCTGCGTGTATGACATCACGTTGCCCCACTCGCTGTCGATGTTAACCAGCGGCGCGTTGTGGTAGTGCTGGAACAGCGAGTCGCTTGTTTGCAGCTCGCGGGTCTGTATGCTGTCGTATGAATACACTTCGTTCCTGTCGAACTGCTGGAGCAGGATGCTGTACTTGCCAGCCTTCTTCATTTCCTGGTAAATGGTCTCCAAGGGTTTCAGCACGCGGTCTACCTTATATATATAGCCGTTGCGGGCTATCTTCTCGTACTCGGTGACGTTGGCGTTGGCCACGTTGAAGCCGCCGTCGCCAGTCCAGCCCGTCTCGGGGTAGAAGTACTCGTAGTTCTCCTTGGCGTCGATCAGCTTGGTCTGGAACATGCGGTGCGAGAACACGGGCAGCAGGCGCTCGTTGTGGTACACCTGCACGTTGCGCTTGCGCGTGGCGTCGTATGCCGTGGTTATGGCGTCCTGGCTGCGGGTGCGGAACTTGTAGTACAGGCCGGCGTTCTTGTTTAGCTGCTCGTCGGTGGCCCCGTCGCCCTCTTCAGGGCGGAAGTTCACCAGCTTGTCCTTGTCGAACGAATAATAGAGGATGTGGAAGCCGATGAGTTTCTTCACCTCGGTGGGGTCGAGCGTGGTAATGTCGGTGGTGCCGTAGTTCTCCTGCAAGTACTGCGTCATGGCATCGTTGTCCGGAGCCATCACCGTTAGGATTGACTTGCCGTCGAGAATCGGCTTGTAGTCGGCCATCTCGGCGCCCTTAAGGAAAATGCTGTAGTTGCCCTCGTTTGCCAGCGTCTGGTATATGGAGCCGGAGCCGCTCAGGTCTGACGACTGCTCGTAGTACTCGTCCAAGTCCTGGCACGATGGGAACATAAAGCACGAAAGCAATAATATCCATATTGGCTTTCTCGTGAGTTTAAGTTCTTTCATATACAGTTTTTAATTATTAGTATTTTCGTTTAGGTAGGCACATGGTATGTGCTTTTGTCCTTTGTCTTAGCTTTGGCTTTTTATGGTTTGCTGTTTTTTGGATTTAGTCATTGGCCTTGGCTTATGCAAATTTAATGTAATTTCTTCGTAATGGTAGACATCAACACCCATATTTATGATTTGTTAACATGGATATTTGGTGATGTTCCTTTCATTCCTGCTTGCAGCGTGGATTTTTCCATGGCTGTGTGGCAGGGCAATGATAGTATAGATGCAATTTCTCCGTTCATTTATTTTAATGGCTTTTAGTTAATTGAATATCCGCAAAGCTCCTATCCGAAGGAGTAGAGACGATGTGCACATCGTCTCTACATCACTACATTCCGCTAAGGAGTTAGAGGACAAATGCTAGTCCACTTCAATATTTCCATTTGCTTGGCTGATTGCGGACATTCATATTTAGTTAATTTCTTGGATGCAAAGTTAGTATGTAACAATCTTGCAATGGGGTAAAAATTGTTGGTTTGGGGTGGAATTTTGACTGCATGGCTGCGCTTTGTGTTAAATATGGAACTGTCGTTGGCTTCAGGCGGATTACGTGCTGCTGTCAGGCAGATTGATTTTCGGTTTAGTAGACGATGTAGCGGGCTACATCGAGAAAAGCGGAAAGCAAGATGGCGGCAGCAGTGCGGAAGATGGCCGAAGAGCCGATAATAGGCAGGAAATAGCAACTTGGCGGTCTAATGACTCTAATTTTTGGTTAAATCGTTTTGTGGTCTGATGGTTTGGGCTAAAGTTCTCATGTAAGCACCCACGTTGCTGCGGGTTTGCAACCCGCAGCCCTATGTGGCCGGGTCTGTGACCCGGGGAAAGGAAAGGGGTGGGGCTTTAGGAGTGCCGCTTTCGTGAGGCACAAAACCTATTTGGAAGAGGCTGACGCGGGTTGCAAACCCGCAACAGGATGCAGTCGGGTTGCAAACCCGCCTGAACGTGGGAGGAACGTGGGGAGAGCGTGGAAGGAACGTGGAAGGAGCGTGGATGAGCGTGGGAGTTACGTGGGATGTATTTTATCACGTTCGGCAAAACCTAAACAAGATATGCTTTTCCACTTTCTTTATCGAAACGCTCTACAAGGCGACAGGCAATCAGCAGGACAATAGAGTTTGTAGTGATATTTCGCAATTGCAGCATGATTCCTGTCGGTCTTGCCAAATGTTTGGAAACCAAATACTTGCATAAACAACCGTTTTGCGCCGCAATATGGGCTGTTCGGGGCTGTCAAACGGCCCGTATTGCAGCCCCGAACGGCCTCTTTCGCGCGGCCAAACGGCGGGAGGGCGTAATTGGCACAGTCTTTGTAAACAATTCTCGCACTAATGTTTTGATACGGAAAATCCCCGCAGTGGGCGGCGGTGCGCTTCCTGCGGGGATTTGCTATCATGTTTTGCGTTGCCGTGGGCTGCCTGCGTGGCTTGCGCGGTGCGGGCAGCCGGGCTGCGTTACTTTATCACCTTGGTGGCGGTTGTGGTGCCGTCGTCGAGTGTGCTTACGCGGATGTTGATGCCCTTCTGCGGGCTGTCGGTCTTCACGCCGCCGAGGCTGTAGTAGGCGGCCTTGCCGGTGGCTTTGCCATTGGCAGCACTTTCGATGCCGTCAACCACGTCGGCCACGGTGGCCTCGCCCAGTCCGCCCATCTCGTTGGCTGCACGCACGGAGTAAGTGGCCTCGGTGTCGGTCACGGTGTAGGTAGGCTCGGTGGTGAAGTCTATCACCTTGCCGTCCTTGCAAACTGCCCAGCAGAGCACGTAGTCGCTGGCATCCCATTCCAGGGTGGTGCCGGTGAGCGTTACGTTCTTGGGTGCCGAAGCCTGTTCGGTGGCCGACGTGGGATCCCAGTCGTCGCTGCCGCCCATCACGTTCTGCACGGTCAGCCCGGCAGCCTCGGCGGCGGTGAGCACGGGGTTGTTCTCGTGGCCGTCGCCGAAGGTCTTCTTGCGGTTGTCAAGGTTTATCACCGTGCCGCTTGCCGTCATTGAGTTGTACTCGGCAAAGCGTGCGGGCCAGCCGCCGCTCATCTCGTTCCAGCCGTCGGCCTTGGGCTGCACCTCCATCACGGTGTTGATGTAGAGGGCAATGGGAGTGCCGTCGCCCCACGGGCGTCCGAGCGTATACTGGCCGTCGATGCTCTGGCTTTCGCCCTTGATGGTGCAGCCGCTGAACACGTAGCCATACTGCTTGGGTTGCGACGGGGCGCATACGTAGCCGTTGCCGGCCATCATCAGCTCCACGCCGTTGTAGAACACGTCGCCCTTTCCGCAGAGGAAGTCGGTGTTGCCGCGCAGGCGCCCGCCCTCAAAGTAGAAGCGTCCGTTGCCGTTGTTGGACAGGTAGGTGTCCTGGTAGCCCATGAGGCATACGTCCATGCAGATGGTCTTGTCTGAAGCATCCTCCAGGGCGCCGTTGCGTCCGCGCTTGTCTTTCATGCCGCTGCGGATGGTTAGGTTCTGTATGTAGGTCTGCGTGGCGTTCTTGCCGAGGTCGATGGTCTGGTTCTTGTGCAGGCCCTCGATGGGGTTCTGCGGGCCGTAGTCGCTGTCAAGTTCAACGTCAGGCACGGTGTTCACGATGGAAGTGTTGTCCATGCCCTCGCCTATGATAGATATGTTAGGCGTGGTGATGCGGGTGATGGGGCTGGGATACATTACTCCGTCGTAGCCCTCTATGGTCTCGGTCTGGCTGGCGGGTATCACGTAGTCGCCCTGCTTGATGAAAATGCGGAAGCGTTTCGATGTGTCGTCGCGCTTGTCGGCTGCGGCGATTGCCTCGCTGAAGGTTCCATCGTCAGGCACTACGAAGTCGAAGAGGGCCTTGGTTATGGCCGGGCGCGTCTTCGTGCTGAAGTTTATCACTATGTTCTCGTCCAGGGCGTTGTCCGTGAGGTCGGTCACGCTTCCTGCGGGGAGGGTGAACACGTATGGCGTGGAGTACTCAAGCCCCTTGTACTCGAACATCACCGTCCGGCCCGACACCGTGGGCTGAAGCTCCGTGAGGCCGAGCGTGGCCACGGCTCCTTCCTTCACTTTCACTTTCTCGTCGAACGTGAGGATTATCTTTCCGTTGGCCGAGGCGTTGGAGCTGCCCTCGGCGGGAACGGTTGAGAGGAGCTTGGGCGCTGTGCCGTCGTTCACCATCTCCATGGTGCCGGTGATGTAGATGTCGGCCAGCGAGATGCCGTCGTTGTCTGACGTGGTGCCTGCTACGGGCGACTCCTTGTCGGAAATCCAGCGCAGGTAAACCTGCTTCTGGTTGTTGGCCTCGGCAGGCAGGGTGAACTCAAGGTCTTGCCAGTTCTTTGCCCCTTCGATGTTGAAGCTGCCTACGGTCTTCCACTCCTGGCCGTCGAGTGAGTATTGCAGGTCTTGCTTGGTGTAGGCGTTGTAGTTGTAGAGCATGGCCGATGCCACCTTTATGTCCTTGAAGGCTTCGGCGTTTATCATGGTCTGCCAGTAGTATTCGCCCAGACCGGTGGTGCGCCAGTTCACTGCGCCGTAGCGGCCCTCGTAAGGCCCGCCGTTCTGCTTGCTCTTGTCGAGCCAGCCGCTGGTCTCGCCGGCGGCGTTGCGCAGTATGAGCGTCACGGCATCGTTCTCAGCCGCTGCGAAGTCGGCCTTGCGGCTGTCTGCGCCTGGGGTTATGAAGTCCCAAGCCACGATGTAGTCTATGGCGGAGTAGTTGGCCGTTATCTCCTGGTCCTGGTCCATGGTGAGCGTTATCGACGAGGCTGTCTCGCCGTTGCTCCAGTTGGTGAACGTCACGATTTTGTTCGATGAGGCGGTGAGCATGACGTTGGTTCCCTCCTCATACATGTTCTTGCCGTCGATGACGGTAGGCGCCGGGGCCAGCTCAACCATGTAGTCGTTGCCTCCGCCCTCTACGTTGTAGGTCAGCGAGTAGGTGTTCACGGCCTCGAAGTTGGCCGTGAGCGCGGCGTTTGCCGTCACGGTGTGCTTGAACTCGGGCTCGGCGGACACCTCGTTGCCGTCCTGATCGGTCCAGTTCACGAACTTGTAGCCGAAGTTTGTCTCTGCGCTAACGGTCACTTCGCTGCCGTCCTCGTAGGAGTCGCTGGCCGGGTTGATGGTAGCCGTGCCGCCTTCGGCTGGGGATGCCACAGCCGTGAGTGCGTACATCTCCACCACTTCCTTCGTTCCGCTGAGCGTACCCTCAATGCGCACGTCGCTGAAGCCGCCCTCCCTGGTCTCGCCCACGCCGACGGTGGCCTGCAGGGTGAAGCTGCCGGTGGTGGCGAGCGCCTGCTGCTGGGCTGCGCTAAGCTCTATCTCGAAGCGGTTAGTGTAGTTGCTGCTGCTGCCAAACTTGTCGTCAGCCTGCGACTTGTTGTTGCGCGGGGCGGTGAAAGTGCCGAGGTCTTCGGCCGTGCCGTCGGCAAGTAAGGCCGTGACAGCGACGCCGTTCTCAGCGTCGGTGCCGAAACGCTGTATGTATGCGCTCACCTTGGTGGGGGTGAACGTAAAACCACGCGATGGCGTAACCGTCCACTGCACTGCCTTTGTAGACCCTGAGGGGCGCAGCTTCAGGAAGGTAACCTTCTCGCCGGAGGCGTCGGTGGCCTGCCCAGTGCCAGTGCCTGTCACCTCGATGTCGCCGATGTTAACGGATACAGTGGCGAAGCCGCCTTCGGGCGTCACGGTGTTTGCAGTGCCGTAGTCGGATGTGGAGTTGAAGTTCCACGCCACGGTGGCCGGTTCCTTGTCGTAGGTCTGGGCCTGTAGCGGTAGCGTCGCCGCGGCGCATAGTGTGGCCATGGCGAGTGAGAGTAGTTGTTTTCTCATTTGCTTAGGTTTTGGTTTGTTTATTGGTGTTTGCTTTCTGCGTCTGCCGGTGATGGTGGCAGACTGTGGTTTAGGTGTAATTGATGCTTTGCTTTGTAAGTGTTAAGGAGGGAGTGGTGCCTTTGCGCCACTCCGCTCCTTGTTGGTGGTCATGGTCTTCGTTGCGTGGCGGCTCACTTGCGCGTCACCTTGCGCACGGTCTGCTTGCCGTCGGCATGCTTGCTTACCATGATGTAGACACCCTTGCCGGGTGCTGTCGTCCTTACGCCTTGCAGGTTGTAGTACTCTACCGACTCCACTTCAGCGGTGGAGGCATCTTTGATGCCGTTGGCGATTTGCTGCACCTTGCCCTCTATCACTACGTTGGCGATGGCCGTCTGCTTGCCGTCGTTCACATTATATATATATAGGAGCATGGCCTGCTCGCCCATGGCAGCAACATTGCCGCTGATGGTTTGTGTGATGTCGGAGTACCATCCGCCGCCTTCGTTGTTGCGCTTGATGTCGCCTCCGGTCACGATGGCAGTCTCGCCGGTGGAGTTCTGCCAAGCCAGGTCGTACACGCCGCTGTCCGTTCCGATGCGTGAGAGCATCAGCTTGACTGTTGTGGGCGTGAAGTAGAGGCCGTTGGCAGGTGTCACGGTGAACTTAACGCGGTTGCTGCTTGCAGCCGTCGACTGCTTCTTGGCCGTGGTCAGCTCGGTGAAGGTAGTGCCGTTGATGTTGCGTGTGCCGTCGGTGGTGAGGTTGGAGCCTATCTCCATGCTCGTAGATGCTATGTGGTTAGCCAGGTCGCCAGTCACCGTTGCTTCCTCCACACCGCCCGAAGCGAGCGTCCAGGTGATGGTGCCGGTGGCCACGTCGGTCAGGTCTTCTGGGTCTTGTGGCAGGTCGTCGGGCAGGTTGATGGCTTCAACCTGGGTGCCGTTGGTCATGGTGTAGGCGGGGTAATACTCCTCCACAGCACTGATGGCGTCGGCATTGCCGGCGAGCATGATGTCTTGCACGAGGCTGTTGGCATACACCTCAATGTTGGTGTAGTACTTGGCAGGGTCGAGCGAGTAGGTGGTGGCGTCCGACGGGTCGCTTGGGTTGAGCCCGTTTACTCGCTCCCACGAGTCGGCAATGCCGTCGCCGTCTTCATCGAACGCCTCGGGGCGGGTGGCCGAGGGCAGCGTGTAGCCGCCTTGGTCGGCCACAACGTCGAGTATTCCGGGGAGTTTGGTTACCGAACCTGTATATATAGCCATGCCTTGGGCTGCCTCTTCGGCATAGCGGGCATCCTGAGCGTCGCGGCTGAGCGAAGCTCCTGCATACTGGCGCACCTTCTCGAAGGCCGTCTCAGCATCGTGGGTGGTAACGGTGCCTGCCTCTATCGGTTCGTCGAGCCTTACGCTTACAGTTGCTCCCTCGCCCTCGCCGTAATATCCGGCAGGGTCGGTGAAGGTGTTGCGGCCATTGTCGTAGGTAACGCCCTGCCAGTCATAGTTGGCCCCGTAGCCATGCACGTAGTTGCCGTTGATGTAGTAGCGCGACTTCATGCCTATCAGTTCGGCGGGCGCGCCATCGCTGTTGCCGCTGCTGGCAGTGGAGCATTCGGTGACGCGGTTCTTGTTTTTTGTGCCGGGGCCGGCCTTGTAGTAGTTGTTCACCATGTTGATGAAGCCGCCGCCGGGGCCGCCGTAGCATCCGCCCGTACCCCAGTTGTACACGAGGCAGTTGCGGAAGTCAACGCGCTCGGCCTGCACCGTGTTTGGGTAGACGTCCTGGTCGTAGCCGTCCCAGCCGTAGCGCGCACCGTTGAAGCGCGGCGAGCGGTTGTTGAGGTGGGCCAGGAAGTTATGGTGGAACGATGCCCCCTTGCCTCCCCAGATGCCGCCGTAGCCGTGGGCACCCTTGTTGTGGCCGCCATTGTTGAGGGCCTCGGCGATGGTACACCACTGCATGGTAAAGTCGCGGTTGTCGTAGAACGATGCCACCTCGTCGATGCTCCAGCTGAAGGAGCAGTGGTCGAGGATGATGTTGCGGTGGTGGCGAGTCCAGGTGGCGTCGGCGCCGTCGTTCTTGTCCATCTCCTCGCCTCGGCGGAAGCGGATGAAGCGCACTATGATGTTGTCGCCGTCGTAGTTCACGGTGTAGTAGCGCAGGGTGACTCCATTGCCCGGTGCCGTCTGCCCGAGTATGGTTGTGTTTGCGCCGATGTGCAGGTCGCTCTCAAGAGCGATGATGCCGCCCACGTCGAACACAACTATTTTCTTGTCGCTGCCGCTCACGGCCTGCCGCAGGCTGCCATCGCCGGAGTCGTTGAGGTTGGTTACGTGGATTACCTTGCCGCCGCGCCCGCCTGTGGTGAAGCGCCCGAAGCCCTCGGCACCCGGAAATGCCGGGGCTTGCGCCATAGACCATCCAGCCAGCGCCATTGCGGCCATGGTAAGTGTAAGTCTTTTCTTTTTCATTCAGTTTGTTTATGTTTTATTTATTGATGTATTTGCTTGTGGAGTCTTGGTCGGGAGGTGGTGGCATACGTATTGCCATCATGTCAAGTGCGCATACTTTTCGCAAAGGTACAAATTTATTTTGAAAACCAAGATGTTTTCTTCCGTTTTATGTTTTTAACCCGAATCGGTCGTTAGACTTTGTGGCAGAATTGTTGCTGATGCATGGCGGATTGCCTGTGTCCAGACAAGGCGTCCAGCAAGGCGCAGGCATGAAAAAACCGGCAAGGACATGGGCGTCCTTGCCGGTTTTTCCTTACGTGACTATGGTTTACTGCATACGTTGCAGGCCTTCCCAGCGCACGTTCCACTTTCCGTCCTTGGGGAAGCCGGGGTTGCTCGGCTCCGAGCAGCCCTCCCAGCCGGCGCACATCATGGCCACGGCGGTGAGCAGTGAGCCGTTGCCTGGCATATAGAGACGCAGGCGCTTAGGCTCCTGGAAGTTGTGGCCGCTCACGAGATAGGTGTTCTTGCCCTTGTCGATGAGCAGTGCTTCGATGGCGGTCTCGGCCTTGCCAAGGCGGGCGGCGCACATTGCTATCATGCCGTAGTCCCAGCCCCAGGTGGTGGGCCAGTTCCAGTTCTGCATAACCCAGTCGAGCGTCTTCTCCATCTTTGCCTTGTCGTAGAGGGCAGGGTAGTAGGGCAGCAGGCCGCAGGCACCGAGCACTGCGGGGTGGTCGCTGCGCGACTTCAGGGCGAAGTCCTCTGCCGAAATCTGCTTGCGGCCGGCCTGCTCGGCAGCCACGAAGGGGTCGAACTCAGCCGACTTGGCGTTGGAGTCGAACTCGGCCAAAGGCACTCCGGCAGCGTAGATGTCGCCGTTGGAGGCCAGCGGGGCCATGCGGCTGATGATGTCGTCCCACTCGGCGTTGCGCTCCAAGCCTTGGCGCTCGCGCCACTGCTGAGCCACGCTCAGGCCATAAACCCAATAAGCCTGCTCAAAAGGATGGTGATAAGAGAAGTCCTTTGACATAGACTCCTGCATGGCAGTCTGTCCGAAGAGCTTTATCTCGCCGCCGTTGGGGGCGCAAGCCTTGGCCCAGTCGGCCATGAACACAGCCGTTGCCTCCACCTGCTCGCCATACTTCTTGAGTGTGGCCTTCGAGGGGTTGGCGCGGTACATCTCCTCGGCGAGGTAGATGTAGTGCGGCTGCTGCCATGTGAGGAACGAGCCGGTGTTCGACGGAGCCTCGCCTGCCTGAGGGTCGGTCATCTTCATCCAGCGCGCGCCCTTGAAACCCTGGCGCTTGGCTATCTCCTTGGCCACGGGGTAGGCCACCTCGTTGTACCAGTCGAGCACCTTGGCCACGGTCTTGGGCCTGTTCCAGAGCGCGAAGTCGGCCATGTGCCACCACGTCATCTCCAGGTGCGGGCGTCCGAACCAAGAATTGTAGGTGAGTCCGGTCTCCTGCGGCACTGTGGTGTTGGCGCAGTTTATCTGCGTGAGGTACTGCGAGAGCACCACGCGGCGCTCAAGCTCCTTTGCCCTCGGGTCGGTGCAGCCGGAGAAGTCTACCATGCCGCCGCCGTTCCAGAAGCGGGGCCAGCTCTTCATCACGGCCTTTATGGCCTGGTCGTAAGAGTAGGCGTTGGCAGCCTTCTTGGCCGGTTTCTCGCTGTATTCGGCGCAGAAGGTGAGCACGTCGTCGGTGGTGGTGAGGGTGAAGCAGTGGGGCGCAGTCTCCTTGATGGATGCGTTGCCTTCCCACTCCAGTGTTACGTAGTACTTGGTGTCGTCAATTGTGCGCTCTATCGTTGCGCTGTTCTTGCCCGTAGAGGTGAGCACCGACTTGTGCAGCTCGGGTTTCGTCCAGTCGGCAGCGGCGTCGGCGTGCTTGCCGGTGGGGTAGGCGAACGAGAACGTAACGGCGGCGCGACCGTCCTTGAGCATGGGGGTCTTTATGCGCGAGAAGATGGCGTCCTTGTTCTGGTAGCACGATGTGGAAACCTCCACGGCGGTGCTGTCGGCAGTGAACTTAGAGTTCACCGTGCCGTCCCAGAGTGCCAGCTCCTGGCGAATGCCGCTCAGCTGGGCCAGCTCAATCTTCTTGCCGGCCTTGTCCTTCAGCTCAAGGCCGATGAGGCCGAGGTTAAGGCGGTGCGGGTTAACGCGGAAGTAGTCGGTTGCATCCTTGTTGCGTCCGGCCTTCTTGAACTCCACTGCGTAAACCTCCTTGTGGCCGTGGCCGAGGTCGAAGGCTTTCTCAGTCTCGCTGCGGGTAACGCCTTTGGTGTTTTTGAATGAGTGCCAGCCCCAGTCCGACATCGTGGTGAGAGGCACACCTGCCTCGTATTCAAAAGGGTAGCTCTGCAGGCCGGTAACGTCTACCGTTGCAGCTATATGCCCATTGCCAACTGAGAGCGATGCCAGCGGGTCGGCCTTGGTAACGATGGGGTTGTTGCGGGTAACGACAGCCTGGCGGTCGATGGTGGTAGTGGAGTTGTCGGTGTTGTAGCCCAGTGCCTCCATCTCAAGCGAAGCCCAGATGAACGGGCCAACGCCCTTGGCGTCGTTGTCGCGCACCGGCTCCGTGAGGTAGTACTGGTACGAACCGTCGCGGCGCAGGTTGGGCTTCTTCACGTACTTGGCTATTGTTGGGCTGGTGCCCGGGCCGAGTCCTGCCACTGCGCAGCAGTTGGTAAGCGAGATGGTGCTGTCGGGGTTAATCTTTATGAAATTGTTGATGATGCCGCGGTAGGCGCGTATTCCGGCGTCGCGGTACTTGGAGCCGAGCCATCCCTTGCGGTATGCCTTGAGCATGGAGTAGGCAAACATAGCCGAGCAGGTGGCCTCAAGGTAGTTGCCTTCGCGCTCGGGGCTGTCCATCACCTGGTACCACACTCCGGTCTTCTTGTCCTGCCACTTTATCACTGCGTCGAGGTCCTTGCGGAGCAGGTCGATGACCTCAGAGCGGCGGCTGTAGTCCTCGGGCAGCACGTCGAGAATCTCGACGAGGGCCATGGTGTACCATCCCTGGGCGCGTCCCCAGCAGTGCTGCGACAAGCCTGTGGTCTTGTCGGCCCAGAACATCTCGCGCGTTTCGTCCCATGCGTGGCGGTTGAGGCCCGTCTTCGGGTCGAGTGTGCGCTCGTAGGTCTTCTTCAGCTGGTCAACAGCGTCGTCGTAAATCTTCTCGGCTTTCTTGTCGCTGTAAAGCATCTTGGCCGTCATGGCGCGGAAAGGCAGGCCCATGAAGATGCCGTCGAGCCACACCTGGTAGGCGTAAACTGCCTTGTGCCAGTAAACGCCCTCGTTGGTGCGGGGCTGGTCTTCCATCTGCTTCATGAGCGTCTTGATGGCCTTGAGGTTCTTCTTCTCGGGGTAAAGCTCGTACATGCGTGTAACGAAGTGGCCCGTGCGGATGTTGTCGAGGTTGTAGTCCTTGAGCTTGTAGCCGCGTATTTCGCCCTTTTCGTTGATCATCGTGTCGGTGTAGAGCTTGCAGTAGTCCTTTATTTCCTCGCCTCCGTACTTCAGGTACGTGTCGAGCATTGCCTCAAGCTCTATGCCCATTACGTAGCTCCACTTGGGTTTCTTGGAGAAATCGAGCAGGTATGACTTAGGCACGCGCTTCATCTCGGATGCCGTCATCCACTGGCTGTAGTGCTTGTATGGCTTTTGCTGCAGCGCAAGGCCGCCGTTTATATAAAGGTTGTCGAAGTTGATGTTGCGCGTAAGGCCCTTGATGGTGTTGCCCTCGGCCACCCCGTTGAACTTGCAGTCCTTCACGTTGATGTCGTAAACGTTCACGCAGGTGTCCAACGCGATGATCTGCACGCCGTAGCGGCTCTTCTGGCAGGTAACGTTCTCAAGGTTGATGTTGCGCACGGTGGGCAGGTATCCGCGGCAGCAAATCTCGTTGTGCTCGTAGTCGAGGTTGATCTTGAGCACCGACTCGCCGCACTGGCCCACGGTGATGTTGCGTGCGTAGATGTTCTCGATTACGCCTCCGCGGCACGTGTTGGTCTTGATGCGGATCACGCGGTCGAGGTTAGGGCTGTCCATGCGGTTGTTCTCTGCGAACACGTTGCGGCATCCGCCGGAGATCTCGCTGCCAATCACCACGCCGCCGTGGCCGTTCTGCATCTCGCAGTTGCGCACGATGATGTTCTGGCTGGGGCGTTCCCAGAGGCGGCCGTCGTTGTTGCGCCCGCTCTTTATGGCGATGCAGTCGTCGCCGGTGTTGAAGAAGCAGTTCTCTATGAGCACCCCGTCGCACGACTCAGGGTCGCAGCCGTCGCCGTTGGGGCCGTCGTTGTTGATGTGTACGCCGCGCACCGTGATGTTCTTCGAGAGCAGCGGGTGGATTACCCAGAACGGTGAGCGCAGCAGCGTTACGTTCTCTATGAGGATGCCGTCGCACTGGTTGAAGTTTATGAGCTGCGGGCGCAGGCCGTCCTCGGGGCCAAAGCGGCGCTCGTCCATAGGCACACCGTCCTCGGCCATCTTCAAGAGGCGGGCGCGGCTGCCGTTGCGCTGGCTTATCATGCCCTCCTTCCATCCGTAGTGTGCGGCTCCGCACCACTTCCACCATGTTTCGTTGGTGCCGCCGCCGTCGATGGTTCCCTCGCCGGTGATGGCCACGTCGGTGGCCTTGTAAGCATAGATGCAGGGCGAGAGGTTCCAGCAGTCGAGGCCTTCCCAGCGTGTAGGCACGATGGGGTAAAGCTCTGGCTCGAAGGCGAAGAGGAGCGTGGCGCCTTTCTGCACCTCAAGGTTTACGTTGCTCAGGAGCGTGATGGCACCTGTGGTGTACGTACCGGCAGGCACTACTACGCGCCCGCCACCCGCTTTGTTGCAGGCGGCGATGGCCTTGTTGATGGCTTTCTGGTTGTCGGCGGCAGACGCCTTGGGGTTTGCGCCGTACTTGGTCACCAGGAAATCTCGGTCGGCAAACTTGGGTTGCCTGATGCTCTTCTCTATTTGCTTGTACTGGGTGTCCCAGCCATCGGCCATCATGGCCACCGGGAACAGCAGGCATAAGAGCAGTAACTTTAAATATTTCATAAATTGTTTATAAAGGTTTTTTGTTTCTTCTTTTGGTGAAAAAACAGACCGCATCTTCACAGACGCGGTCTGCAACATTACTACTAAACAATGAGGGAATGCTTATATTACCCTTTATCACTAACATTCTTAATGCATTTATGTAGATTTCTATGGTAAAATAGGTTGGTACTTTTAGTCTTGGTTATGTTCCGTTTGCAAAGTTACGAAATGTTTTTGGATTGCAAGCCGGAGCCGCCAGTGATTTTGCGGATAAATTTTTCGGGGCGGGGGATTATCGTTTTTAATGTGCTTTTTGTGGGCGAAAATAGTACAAAACACTATTTTACACCCTTTTGCAGGCTCATTTTGAGGTGCTTGGAGGTGCAGGCACAAGTTTTGAAATGGCTCTTTTTATTCCAAATGTTTGTAAAACAATATTACTTCGGACGTGCTTTTGGCCAATGTGTTCATCCTCAGGCAGTTGCAAAACAGCCCATTCCGCACTGCGGAATGGGCTGTTTGAGCCTCCCGAACAGGCCGTTTTGCAATGCCGAACGGCCTGTTTGGCAAGGCCGGGCTACGGCTGTGGTCTGGCGATGTGTGTTTTGTCGGTATTTTTTGCAGTCATTCCCGGCGTGTGGCAGGGCATCAGAAGTTGCCATATTCGCCTGCCATGGCCTTGTTGGCGAGGTAGGTCTCCACGTCCTTGTCGCCGCGCCCGCTCACTGTGAGCACCACCACGTCGGTAGGCTTCAGCTCCATCTTGCCGAGGGCGGCTACAGCGTGGGCGCTCTCAAGGGCCGGTATTATGCCCTCGGTGCGTGTAAGCTCGTAGGCTGCGCGCACGGCCTCATCGTCGTTGATGGAGAAAACCGTGGCTCGGTTGCGCGCCGCAAGGTTGGCGTACATGGGGCCTACGCCGGGGTAGTCGAGTCCGGCAGAGATGCTTTCGGCCTCCATCACCTGGCCGTCGGGCGTCTGCATCACGAGCGTTCGCGAGCCGTGCAGTATGCCCACGCGCCCAACGTTGATGGTGGCGGCGGTGTGGCCGCTGTCGGCGCCCTTGCCCCCGGCCTCGGCCAGCACTATCTTCACACGGTCGTCGTCGATGTAGTGGTATATGGTTCCGGCGGCGTTGCTGCCTCCGCCCACGCAGGCCACGAGGTAGTCGGGGTGGTTGCGGCCTATCTTCTCCTGCAGTTGTTCCTTTATCTCCTTGGATATAATGCTTTGCAGGCGCGCCACCATGTCGGGATATGGGTGGGGGCCAACGGCCGAGCCGATGATGTAGAACGTCTCGTCTGGGTGCTGGCACCAGTCGCGTATGGCCTCATCGACGGCGTTGCTCAGTGTGTCGTTGCCCGAATGCACGGCCCTAACCTCTGCGCCGAGCATCTTCATGCGCTCCACGTTGAGCCGCTGCCGCTCCATGTCTGCCGCCCCCATGTATATCAAGCAGGGCATGTCCATCAGCGCGCACACTGTGGCTGTGGCCACGCCGTGTTGCCCCGCGCCCGTCTCGGCTATCACGCGCCGCTTCCCCATCTTCCTTGCGAGGAGTATCTGGCCCACGGTGTTGTTTATCTTGTGGGCGCCGGTGTGGTTCAGGTCTTCGCGCTTGAGGTACAGCTCGCAGCCGTAGCGGCGGCTCATGCGCGCGGCTCGGTAGAGTGGCGAGGGGCGGCCCACGTAGTCACGTAGCAGCTCCATGTACTCGCGTTGGAACTCTTCCGACTCGATGATGTCGAGGTATTGTTCCTTGATGGCGTTGAGCGGAGCTTGCAGTATCTCGGGAACGTATGCCCCGCCAAACTCTCCGTAGTACCCGTTTTTGTCAACTAAATAAGTCTGTTTCATGTCTTTTGTGTATTTGGTTTGCAAATAAAAAAGGCCCGCCGCGGTTGCGGCGAGCCTTCGTGTGATTATCTCTTGATGTTATGCACGGCTCTGCTACCCGCGATTACCTAAATCTCGAGTTACGCCACCACCATGCATTGTTCATCTGTTTCATGTTTGTTGTTGTTTTGTTGTTTCTGTTTGCAAATATAGCGATTTGCTTTTAATCTGCAAATGTTTTGGCAGAAAATTGTGGAAAATGTAACGTTTTGGCCGCTTTTGGCTGCCTTTCTTCGTGCGCGTGTGCGTACATTAATATATTCAATGCTCAGTCGGCACTCAATCGGCGAGCTGGTATCGCAGTATCTTCTTAAGCCCCGGCAGCCTCATGTAGCTCGACTTTACGCCGGTGATGAATATCTGCCGGTTCCACAGCGACGGGTTGTCGGTGAGGTTGAGGGCTGCCCTTACGTCCTTGTAGTCGGTGAGGCAAACGGGGAAGAGCAGGTCGTCGTTGAAGAAGATGAAGTCGTCCAAGTCTACGGGTGTGTCGGCAAGGATTATGGCGGTACTCCCATCGAACGGCTCCATGAAGTCGGCGTTGGCCATGCTCCGCGTACACGAGGCCACGATGTATCCCTTTACGCAGATCACCTCGCCTATATTGGCGGCCTGCGCCTCGGCCACCGTGAGGTAATCTATCTGTGCCGTGTCTTCGTTTATGATGTTCTTGCCTTCTGTGGCAGTCTTGCCGTCGGTGGCGGCACTTTCTTCAAACACGGCCTTCTCGCATCCGCAGAGGAGCGCAAGGCAGAGTGCGGCTATTGTGGTTATCGTTTTTCCCATTGTTTTTTGGCTGTTGTTAAATAGGTGTTTGGACGTAGGGGCAGGGTGGGGCGGCATGGTTACGGGTTTGGGTCGTCGTCCCAGCGGCGCGCCTGAACGGCGTAGAGCAGGCCGTCGGCAGTGTCTACCACGTAGTTGTCGTTGTCGTCGATGTCCTTGTAGGCAAAGCCCTTGGCCCTCATGCCAGCCACTACGCGCTTTGGCAGGCGTTCGCGCCGGGTTTCCCACAACGTGCGCACCCAGCGCCGCCGACCGTCGAAGAGTGCTGTTTTCTCCCTGCCGTCGTGCCTTATCTTCACTTCGATGTATCCATTGTCGTGGTCGTGGTCAAGGATGCGGCAGCCGGGGTAGCGCCTTGCTATGAAGTTGTCAACGTCGCCGCCCGCCCTGGCTGTGCTTGCCTGGGCGGTTTCGTATGCGTCGCCGGGCTTGGCCTGCGGCGTTCCAGTGCATGACGGCGATGCTGCAAGCGTCAGGGCAAATACTGCCAGCGAAAGCATTCGGTTTGTTTCCATGTTGCTTGATGTTTTGGTGACTATGCCACAAATTTACGATAAAATGGTTGCTTGGCAAAAATATTTTGTAATTTTTGCTTTAAAAATTTGCATTTGTGATTCAAAAACATTATATTTGCCAACGGTAAGTTTACATCAGCAATTGTTGATGACCTTATCCATAAGCATCCAGGTTGGCGCGTCCTGCGCCAACCTTTTTCGTTTCTAAGATTGCGCATTAGGCCGCCTGCCACGCGATTAGGACTTGACGGGCTGGCAGTGTTGTGCCGCCCGGCCAATGGAAGGAGGCGCGGCAAAAAGCAGGTTGCCCGGCCTCACGGCCAGGCAACCCTCTCAGTAACTTATATAATAATGCACATACGTCACCAGTCTGTGGCAGATGCCTGTGGCGCACTGCCGTGATGGCTGCGGCGAGGCTTGCCCTTGGCGCATGGGCTGCGCCTTGCTTGTTCATAAAGTGGTGGTGATGCCTCATGCTTCCTTGCTCCGAGGAACTTTGGCTTTTGCCGCCGTGGCGGCTGTTGGGCAGGTCTTCTGACTTCGTTCCGCCCCCGGGTGCCTTCCCGCTTCGCCTGTGTATGGCCGAAGCAGTGGACATGAAAGCCCGTGGGTCATAAAGGAACTCACAGCTGCGGGACAGTTGGGGACTTGCACCTCCATTCCCTTTTAATCGCCGTTGTGCGAACCTCAACGTGTGCAAAGGTAAGTATAAAAAGCGACTTGCAGGCTTGGCGCATGGATTTTCGCCTTGTGGTTAACCTAAATTAACGCGTTATGGCGCTATGGAAAAAGGCACCGGGCGCGCCCATGCATTGCCGCCCGGTGCCTTTGCGGTGGTTTATTTCTCTATGTCCCAGCCTATGGCGCTGGCTCCGAGCACAGCCGCCGTGGAGCCGTCGAGGCCACTTACGAGGAACTTGGCCTTGCCGCGGAATATCGGCATTACGCTTTCATCGTAGGCGCGTCGTATGGGCGCCATGATCAGCTCGCCCGCCTTTACCAGTCCGCCGAAGAAAACGAATGCCTCGGGGCTGCAGAACGTGGCGAAGTCGGCGCAGGCCTGGCCCAGCATCCTGCCTGTGAACTCGAATATGTCCTTGGCCATCTGGTCGCCCTTTTCGGCGGCGATGCTTATGTCGAGCGACGTAATCTTGTCGGCGTCAAGCTCGCGCAAGAGCGACGGACGGTCGCTTCCGGCCAGCATCTCGCGCGCCGTGCGGGCCACGCCGGTGGCCGAGCAGTATGTTTCCAAACAGCCGTGGCGGCCGCATCCGCACTGACGGCCGCCCTCGCGCACCATGATGACATGGCCAAGCTCCCCGGCAAAGCCGTCGCTGCCGTAGACAAGCTGGCCGTTGACCACTATGCCTGAGCCTACGCCTGTGCCGAGCGTCATCATGATGAAGTTCTTCATGCCCTTGGCCACGCCGTAGGCCATCTCGCCGAGGGCTGCTGCCTTGGCGTCGTTGGTTATGGCCACGGGTATGCCCAGGGCCTCGGCGAACATCCCGGCAAGCGGCACCACGCCCTTTGCCCATGCTATGTTGGGGGCGCGCTCAATGGTGCCGCTGTAGTAGTTGGCGTTAGGCGCGCCTATGCCCATGCCTTTTATCATGCCCATGCCGCCCACCTGGTCGATTATTATATGCAAGGCTTCGGCGGAACTGCGCACGAAATCGTCGGCGTTGTCGTGAGCCTGTGTCTTTATTGCCGTGGTGGCCTTGATGTAGCCGTGGCTGTCAACGATGCCGAACACGGCGTTTGTGCCTCCAAGGTCGAGCCCGATGACATAGGGCTTGATAGTTTGCTGTAAGTCCATAGTTGTGTTAATGTTTTGTTAGAAAGGTGTTCTCAAATGCAGAGGCAAAGTTATGCAAAAACCGCGACCGCCCAAACATTTAGCCAGAAAAACTTGCTCAATTCGGTTATTTTTAGCAATTTTGCATTCGTTATGCCGTTTCCAATACATTTGGACATATTGAGTTTCATCTTCAAGGGCATCTTGATAGGGATGATTGCCTCTGCCCCGATGGGGCCGGTGGGCGTGCTCTGTGTGCAGCGCACGCTCAACAAGGGGCGTTGGTACGGCTTCGTCACCGGCGTTGGCGCCGCGCTTAGCGACATCATCTACGCCGGGATAACCGGCCTGGGAATGAGCATCGTGATGGACTTCGTGAACAACCAGCAGAACAAGTTCTACCTCCAGATTGTCGGCAGCCTGCTGCTGCTCGCCTTCGGGATATACACTTACCGCACCGACCCCACGCGCAATATGCACCGCTCCGGCACGAAGAAAGGCTCGCTGCTGCACAACGGCGTGACGGCTTTCCTCGTAACGTTCTCCAACCCGCTCATCATATTCCTCTTCCTCGCCTGCTACGCCCAGTTCGCTTTCGTGCTGCCAAACCATCCTTTCGAGATGTTCGTTGGCTTCCTTAGCATATTCATGGGCGCGATGCTGTGGTGGTTCGGCCTCACATGGCTCATAGACAAGATTCGCGGGAAGTTCGATGACAACGGCATAAGGATAATCAACCAGGTCATAGGGGCCGTGGTCATGATTTGTTCGGTGATCATGGTGTTCGGCACGGTGACCAACTTGTACAGGTTTTTCTGACGGATCATGTTCATAGCACAGCAACTTAGAAAGAAGAACATAGCGGAATATCTGCTTTATATGTGGCAGATAGAGGACACGATAAGGGCCTTTGGCTGTTCCTTGTCGCGCATAAGGCGTGAGTATATCGACCGCTTTGACTACACCGAGGAGCAGAAAGAGGAGGAAACCGACTGGTTTGGCAACCTCATTAGGATGATGAACCAGGAAGGGTGCCGCGAGAAAGGCCACTTGCAGATAAACAAAGTGGTGATGCAACAGCTCGCGGAGCTGCACGCCCAACTGCTGCAGAGTCCGCGCTACCCGTTCTACAACAGCGAGTATTACAAGGTGCTGCCGTTCATCGTGGAGCTTCGCAACCGCGGGGCGAACACCGACGAGAACGAGGTGGAGACCTGCTTCAACTCGCTCTACGGCGTGATGATGCTCCGGCTTTCCAAAAAGCCCGTGACGCCAGCCACGGAGCATGCCGTCAAGGAAATATCAACCTTGGTGGGGATGCTCAACGATTACTACCTCAAAGACCGCGAGGAGCCGCTTGAATTCTGACGCTGCGCGGCCTTGCCACCTTTTTTCAAGACGACAACGGAAACAAGAATATATGAACATACTTATCACAGGCTGCAACGGGCAGCTGGGAAACGAGATTCAGCTGCTTGAGGGCAGCTATCCGCAGCACACGTTCTTCAACACCGACGTGAGGCAACTCGACATCACAGACCAAAAGGCCGTGGACGCCTTCGTGGCCGACAATGCAATAGACTGCATAGTGAACTGCGCGGCGTACACCGCCGTTGACCGTGCAGAGGGCGACAAGGAGCTTTGCACCGCGCTCAACACGGTGGCCCCTGCCTACCTCGCCGCTGCGGTGGAGAGGCGCGGCGGAACGATGGTTCAGGTGTCAACGGACTACGTATTCAACGGAACGGCCCACGTTCCCTACCGCGAGGACGACACGCCGTCGCCCGACAGCGTTTACGGCAACACCAAGCTGGCAGGCGAACTGGGCGCCACAAAGCTCTGCCGCCGCACGATGATAGTGCGCACGGCGTGGCTTTATTCTTCATTTGGCAATAACTTCGTGAAGACGATGCTGCGTCTTGGCCGCGAGAAAGAGGAGCTGGGAGTGGTCTTCGACCAGATAGGCACGCCCACGTATGCCCGCGACCTTGCCGTGGCCATAATGGCAGCGGTGGACAAGGGCGTTGTGCCGGGCGTCTACCACTTCTCCGATGAGGGCGTGTGCAGCTGGTACGACTTCGCCAAGGCCATCCACCGCATGGCCGGAATCACGTCGTGCCATGTGCGCCCGCTTCACACTTCGGAATACCCCACGCCCGCCAAGCGCCCGCCATACAGCGTGCTCGACAAGACAAAGATAAAGCAGACTTACGGCATTGAGATACCCCACTGGGAGGAATCGCTGGCCGACTGCATGAAGATATTGTTGCAACAGGATAACGACTGACACTATTTTATGAACCAAGAGATAGAAAGAAGGCGGACCTTCGCCATCATCTCGCACCCCGACGCGGGAAAGACAACGCTCACGGAGAAGTTCCTTCTCTTCGGCGGACAGATACAAGTGGCCGGAGCCGTGAAGAGTAACAAGATACGGAAGACGGCAACCTCCGACTGGATGGACATCGAGAAGCAGCGCGGAATATCTGTCTCCACCTCGGTGATGGAGTTCGACTACGAGGGCTACAAGGTCAACATACTCGACACCCCGGGCCACCAGGACTTCGCAGAGGACACATACCGCACGCTGACCGCCGTCGACTCGGCCATCATCGTGGTTGACAGCGCCAAGGGAGTGGAGACGCAGACGCGCAAGCTCATGACCGTTTGCCGAATGAGAAACACCCCCGTGATAATCTTCGTCAACAAGATGGACCGCGAAGGGCGCGACCCCTTCGACCTCTTGGACGAGCTGGAGAAGGAGCTTGAGATAAAGGTGAGGCCGCTGTCGTGGCCCATCAACCAAGGCCAACGCTTCAAGGGAGTGTATAACATATATGAGGGGAAGCTCGACCTCTTCACCCCCGACAAGCAGAGAGTGACCGACAAGGTGGAAGTGGACATATCCGGCAGCGAGCTTGACGAGCGCGTGGGCGCTGCCGACGCGCAGAAACTGCGCGACGATTTGGAGCTTGTCGATGGCGTTTACCCCGAGTTCAGCGTAGATGACTACCGCGCCGCCGAGGTGGCTCCGGTGTTCTTCGGCTCCGCCCTCAACAACTTCGGAGTGCAGGAGCTGCTCAACTGCTTCGTGGAGATAGCCCCCAGCCCACGCCAAACCAAGGCCGAGGAGCGCATGGTAAGCCCTGAGGAGCCAAAGTTCACGGGCTTCATCTTCAAGATAACGGCCAACATCGACCCCAACCACCGCTCGTGCATTGCCTTCTGCAAGGTGTGCAGCGGCAAGTTCGTGCGCAACCAGCCCTACCTCCACGTTAGGTTGGGCAAGACGGTGCGCTTCTCCTCGCCCACGCAGTTCATGGCGCAGCGCAAAAGCACCATCGACGAGGCTTACCCGGGCGACATCGTAGGCCTGCCCGACAACGGCATATTCAAGATTGGCGACACGCTCACCGAGGGCGAGCAGCTCCACTTCCGCGGCTTGCCGAGCTTCTCGCCGGAGATGTTCAAGTACATTGAGAACGACGACCCAATGAAGTCGAAGCAGCTGCAGAAAGGCATCGACCAGCTGATGGACGAGGGCGTGGCTCAGCTCTTCGTCAACCAGTTCAATGGGCGCAAGATAATCGGCACTGTGGGCCAACTTCAGTTTGAGGTGATACAGTACCGCCTTGAGAACGAGTACAATGCCAAGTGCCGCTGGGAGCCGGTTCACCTCTACAAGGCTTGCTGGATAGAGAGCGACGACGAGGCCGAGCTTGACAACTTCAAGAAGCGCAAGTACCAGTACATGGCCAAGGACAAGGATGGCCGCGACGTGTTCCTGGCCGACAGCGGCTACGTGCTCAGCATGGCGCAGGAAGACTTCAAGCACATCAAGTTCCACTTCACCAGCGAGTTCTGAACTCCCCGTGACCCGGGCGCAAGGGCAGCGCCGATGGCACACGGAGTGGGCGAAATATGTTTACAAAGGTCACCCTGCGAGCTGCCTCCGGGCATATGGCCTTGCGAAAGAGGCCGTTTTGCAGTGCCGAACGGCCTGTTTGGCCGCCCCGAACGGCCTGTTTCGCGATGCAAAACGGCACGTATCGCAACTTGTTGAGGCTCAGCGGGTTGCCTAAAAGGCTAAAAATATTTACACACCCATGCCGTCGGCGGTTACAAAGCCGGGCGGCGGAATGTTGAAAACGATAAAAAGAAAGGAACAAGGAAATGACACAGGAAGAAGACATAAGGCGCGCCGTGGAGACGATGAGGAACGGCGGCGTGATACTCTATCCCACCGACACCGTGTGGGGCATAGGCTGCGACGCCACCAACCCTGAGGCCGTGGCCAAGGTGTACGCCATAAAGCAGCGTTCCGACTCGAAGGCCATGATATGCCTCGTGGACAGCGACGCGCGCCTGCAGCGGTATGTGCGCAACGTGCCTGAGGTGGCTTGGCAGCTCATCGACTGCGCCGAGCGGCCGCTCACCGTCATACTCGATGGTGCCACGGGCCTGGCGCCAAACCTCATTGCCGACGACGGCAGCGTGGCGCTGCGCATCACCAACGAGCCGTTTTCCAAGCAGCTGTGCTACCGTTTCCAGAAAGCCATTGTCTCCACCTCGGCCAACATCTCCGGCCAGCCTGCCGCGCAGAACTACTGCGACATTGCCCCTGAGCTGCTTGAGGCCGTTGACTACGTGTGCTGGAGCCGCCGTCAGGAGCACAAGCCGCACAAGCCGTCGAGCATCGTGCGCCTGAAGATTAATGGGGAGGTAGACATCATAAGGCAATGACGGGCGAGGGTATAGCTGCCGAGGGGCAGACGGCATTCCAGCGGGTGCTTGAATGGCGTGAGAAACACATCAGCGAGCGCACGTTCATACTCATGCTTGCGCTGGCGGTGGGCTTCTTCTGTGCCGTGGCGGCGTTCCTGCTGCACTGGATAATAGGGCAGATTGCCATGCTGCTCACAAGCTCGTTCAACGAGCGGTCGGCCAACTGGCTCTACCTTGTTTACCCCGTCATAGGCATTTACCTTACTGCCCTTTTCGTGAAATACATCGTAAAGGACAACATAAGCCACGGAATAACGCGCATACTCTACGCCATCAGCAGCAAGCGCAGCCGCCTCAGGGGCCACAACTGCTGGTCGTCGGTTATTGCATCGGCCATAACCATCGGCTTTGGAGGCTCGGTGGGAGCCGAGGCCCCAATCGTGCTCACCGGCTCGGCCATAGGCTCCAACCTCGGCAAGCTGTTCAAGATGGACAACAAGACGCTGATGCTGCTCGTGGGCTGCGGCGCAGCTGGTGCCATAGCCGGAATATTCAAGGCTCCGATAGCCGGCCTCGTGTTCACGCTCGAGGTGCTCATGATAGACCTTACCATGGCCTCGCTCCTGCCGATACTCATATCCTGCGTTACGGCCACGTGCTTCACATACATCTTCAGCGGCTCTACGGCCCTCTTCACCTTCCAGCTCGACGCGCCGTGGACGGTGGAGCGCGTGCCTGCCAACATCCTGCTGGGCATCACCTGCGGCCTGCTGAGCCTCTACTTCATCCGCGCCATGACGCTCTGCGAGGATATGTTTGCCCGCTTCAAGGACAAGCCCTACGTAAAGCTGCTCATAGGCGGCAGCATGCTGAGCCTGCTCATCTTCTTCTTCCCGTCGCTTTTCGGCGAGGGATACCACGACATAAACCTGCTGCTGGGCGGCTCTACGGAGGCCGACTGGAACGGCATCATGCACAACTCGCTCTTCTCCGGCCACGGCAACCTGCTCGTGGTCTACGGCCTGCTCGTGCTCCTTACCAAGGTGTTTGCCACCTCGGCCACCAACGGTGGGGGCGGCTGCGGCGGTACGTTCGCCCCGAGCCTCTTCGTGGGCTGCTTCTGCGGCTTCCTCTTCGCGCGGCTGTGGAATATGTATGAGGTGGGCGTGTATGTGCCTGAGAAGAACTTCGCGCTGCTCGGCATGGCCGGGGTGATGTCGGGGGTGATGCACGCCCCGCTCACTGGCATATTCCTCATAGCCGAGATAACGGGAGGCTACGCCCTCTTCCTGCCGCTGATGATAGTGAGCGTGTGCTCTTACCTCACCATTATAATCTTTGAGCCGCACAGCATCTACGGCATGCGGCTGGCGCGCCAGGGCAAGCTGATAACCCACCACACTGACCACGCCATACTCACGCTGATGAGCCTCGACAGCGTGATAGACCGCGACTACACGGCCGTGGCGCCCGACATGGAGCTTAGTACCATAGTACACAAGATCAGCCGCAGCCGCAACAGCTTCCTGCCGGTGCTCGATGCGGCGGGCAACTTGCTCGGCGAAATCTACATAACGCGCATACGCCACGTGGTGTTCCGCACCGAACTGTACCACCACTTCACGGCTGCACAGCTCATGGCTCCGCCCGCCGCCACACTGCGCGACGACGAGCCGATGGCCGGGGTGATGGCTGCCTTCGACCGCACTCATGCCGACTGGCTGCCTGTGCTCGATGCCGACGGCCACCTGAAGGGCTACATCTCGCGGCAGAAGATGTACGGCATGTACCGCAAGATGGTGGCCGACATGAGCGAAGACTGATGGAAATTAAGAATTAAGAGTTAAGAATTAAGAATTGGCTGCGCCTTGTCTTTGCCCTGTCGGGGTGGCAGGCGTTTCCCCGAATGTAAAAGCCAATATCCGCCCCTGCGTGGAAAGGGAGGCATGGCGAGTTTTTTTAATTGACAACGATAATGAAGAAAGAAGACCTTAAGATAGTGTTCATGGGTACGCCGGAGTTCGCCGTCGAGACGTTGCGGGCTTTGGTGGAGAATGGCTATAATGTCGTGGCCGTGGTGACGCAGCCCGACAAGCCCGTAGGCCGCCACGGCAGCGTGCTCCAGCCATCGGCTGTAAAACAGTATGCGCAGTCGGTGGGCTTGCCGGTGTTGCAGCCAGTGAAGATGAAAGACCCTGAGTTTGTGGAGCAACTGCGCTCTTACGGAGCCAACCTGCAGGTGGTGGTGGCGTTCAGGATGCTGCCCGAGGTGGTGTGGGCCATGCCAGAGTATGGCACGTTCAATGTCCACGCGGCCTTGCTGCCGCAGTACCGGGGGGCTGCCCCCATCAACTGGGCGGTGATAAACGGCGAGACGCGCACGGGCATCTCTACTTTCTTCCTCGACCACGACATCGACACCGGCCGCGTGATAATGCGCGAGCCGTTCGACATACTGCCCGACTTCGATGCCGGCGACGTTTACGACGGGCTTATGCGCCTCGGGGCCGATGTGTGCTTGCGCACGCTCCAGATGATAATTGAGGCCGATGGCCATCCGCGCGCCATACCGCAGGAGGAGCTTTTTGCCGAAGGCGAGGAGTTGCATCCCGCCCCAAAGATTTTCAATGAAACCTGTGAGATATCGTGGGCAAGGCCGGCCGAGGCAGTGCGCAACTTCATACGTGGCCTCAGTCCTCATCCGGGAGCGTGGACAACGCTTGTGGGTGCCGATGGCAAGCGCACGGTGCTGAAGATATTTTCTGTTGAGCCGGAGCTTGCCGACTGCGGCTGCGATGCAGGTACGCTGCTGCGCCATGGCCGCCAGTTGGCCGTGGCGGCGGGCGACGGCAAGGCCGTGGTGGTGCGCGAGCTGCAGGCCGCAGGCAAGAAGCGCATGGCCTCGGCCGACTTCCTCAACGGCATGAAGGACATAGAAGAATGCCACGTGGAATAAATAGTAGCCTTCCTGCATAATAAATCATGGCTTCCGGCGTTTCTTTGATATAACAGTCAAATAACGAAAGGAGCCTATGAAGTATTTTACGCAAGAAGCTATGAACCCCAGCGAGCGCACGCTGGACTTGATAAGGACTATAGCTTACACTTACAGAGTAATAAAAATGGCAGACGGCACCAAGGCGTCGTTCTGCCTGAACTGACAACGACATGGCAATGGTTTCACCGTCGCTGCTTGCAGCCGACTTCCTGCGGCTCGACAGCGAGATTGAGATGATAAACCGCAGTGAGGCCGACTGGCTTCACCTCGACGTGATGGACGGCGTGTTTGTGCCTAACATATCGTTCGGCTTCCCCGTGATGGAAGCCGTGGCTAAGGCTTGCCGCAAACCGCTCGACGTGCATTTCATGATTGTCCACCCGGAGAACTACATACGCCAGACGGCGCGCCTCGGCGCGATGATGATGAACGTACACTACGAGGCGTGTACGCATCTGCACCGCACCGTGCAGGAGATACACGACGCGGGCATGAAGGCGGGCGTTACGCTCAACCCAACCACGCCCGTGGCCATGCTCGAGGACATCATAGGGCAGCTCGACATGGTGCTGCTCATGAGCGTAAACCCGGGTTTCGGCGGGCAGGACTTCATTGAGAACACCATAGCCAAGGTGGGTCGGCTGCGCCGCCTCATTGCCGAGAGTGGCTCAAGTGCGCTCATCGAGGTGGACGGAGGGGTGCAGGCCGAGACCGCCCCGCGCCTCGTGGCGGCAGGCGTCGATGTGCTCGTAAGCGGCAGCTATGTGTTCAAGAGTGCCCACCCGGAGCAAGCCATCAGCAGCCTCAGGGCGTTAGGGCGCACCGTGTGAGGATGCAATTGGGCCCAATGCCGCGTAACACAATGTTCACGCGGCATTGGGCTTTATTGTTTTACATTCGTATTTGCCTTTGTTTTCCTGCGTTTTTGTTTCAAAGTTGAACTGATGTCTGTGCATGGCGGCAGACCGATTGCATATCATTACCGACTCCGGTGAGCGGGTTGAGGCTGTTGCGCCGGTGATAATCTCGGCCAGCAGGGCTACGGACATTCCGGCGTTTTATGCCGAATGGTTCTTCCGCAGGCTTGACAGGGGGTACTGCGTGTGGGTGAATCCGTTCAACAGGAAGCCGACTTATGTGTCGTTCGAGCGGTGCAAGGTGGTAGTGTTCTGGACAAAGAACCCGGCGCCAATGCAGCCTTACCTGCATAGGCTCGACGAACGCGGCATACACTATTATTTCCAGATGACGCTCAACGACTACGGGGAGGAGGGCTTTGAACCGTGTGTGCCGCCGCTTGCTGAGCGTGTGGAGACGTTCCGGCGGCTGTCGGGTATGTTGGGGCCGGGGCGTGTGGTGTGGCGGTTTGACCCGCTCATCGTTACGCCAAGGCTCACGCCGCGGCAGCTTCTCGGCAGGATATGGCGGTTGGGCAACATGATTGAGGGCTGCACGGAGCGACTGGTGTTCAGCTTTGTAGACGTGGCCGGATATCGCAAGGTGCAGGCCAACCTCGCCGCCGAGAGTGGAGCGTTTACCAAGGAAACCGCTATTTCGGCAGAGCCGGGTGCCGCGCAGCAGTTGGAGCTGGCCGCTGGGCTGGCACGGCTGCGCGATGCTTGGGCGGAGCGGGGCTGGCGGCTGGAGCTGGCCACTTGCGCCGAATCCATTGATTTGTCGTCATACGGCATCATGCACAGCCGCTGCATCGATGGCGAACTGATGGAGAGGCTCTTTGGCGACGACTTCGAGCTAGTGTTTTACTTGCGTACCGGCAGGCTGCCCGAGCGCGATATGTATGGCAACTATCCGGTATTGCCTGCCGAAAGGCGCGACATGAAGGACAAGGGGCAGCGCAAGGTGTGCGGCTGCATGGTGAGCAAGGACATCGGTATGTATGACACGTGCGGCCATTTCTGCGCGTACTGCTATGCCAATGCGAGCCGTGAGCGGGTGCAGAAGAACATGGCAGGCCATAGGCCCGAATGCGAAAGCTTGGTTGGCTTTGCGGCGCGCGACAATTGAAAAGCCTTTGCCTCACGGTGCCTTACAGCGGGCAGTCGTATGGCAAAGGCTTTTTGAGCCAATCGTGGTTATTTTGTTTGAGGTAAGTCTCCTGCGCTTCGCCTTTCAGCTCGGCGTTGGTCATGCCCCAACGCTGAGCGTTATGTTGTGCTGGCGGGCCATGCGGCGCAGGTTGAGGATGGCGTAGCGCATGCGGCCGAGCGACGTGTTGATGCTCACACCCGTTATCTCGGCTATCTCCTTAAACGATAGCCCTTGGTAGAAACGCATATAGACCACCTCGCGCTGAGGGGCGGGCAGGGCGTTCATCATGCGGCGCACGTCGGCCATCACTTGCTCGCTCACTATCTCTTCCTCGCGGCATACGTCCATTACCGATGCGCTGCGGAGGTTGGTGAGGTCGTTGTCTTCGGCCATCTCCACTATGTGCTCGTTCTTGCCTTGGCGATACCAATCCATGATGACGTTGTGGGCGATGCGCGTCACCCAGAACGAGAACTTGCCGGAGTCGGTGTACTTGCCTTCCTGCAGCTTCATAATGACTTTCACGAACGTGTCCTGAAAGATGTCGTTGGCCGTTTCCTGGTCTCTGACCACGAACATTATGTATGTGAAAAGCTTCGACTGGTTGCGTGCCAATAACTCATCAAAAGCCTTATTGTCTCCGTCCACGTATAGTAATGCCAACTCTTCGTCGGTCATACTTCCGAAATTTATCATACTTAATTGTGCTTTTTGTTATTAAGTAAACGTTTCGTCGATAGGCTAAAATGTTTTGATGCTTGTTATTGGAATTGTTGTTTGTGTTGCAAAAGTATATAAAATAATTGTTTTCTCCAAAAAAAATGACGGCAAATTGCGTTTTGAACGAGGCTTTTGCGAAGTGGGGCAGGCCTGCATTACAACTGCCACCACTTCTTTTTGTGCCTGCCTGCGGCCTGTCCTTGGCGGGCGTAGGTTTGGCTGCCTGAGCCTCCAGTCTCAGCCTCGTCAAGCAAGTCGCGCCACGTCTTGCCTTGGCTTACCATGTGGTATATCTGGCCCCAGTCGGGCAATCCGCCGAGGCTGCGGTCATCGATGAATAGGTCGGCTTTCAGCTTGCGGCTGAAGTGCTGATTGTTGCTTATCGTCTCCTCGGGGTAGTCGCGGTTGACGGCCCAGAACTCCACGCCCCGCTCGCGGCACCACTCTACGGCTTCGTCGAGCAGTTCGCCTTCGCGCACGCTCCAAAGTATGAGACGGTGGCGGTCGTTGGTGAGCATCTTGAGCGTGTCGGTGGCAAAGGGAATCTCTTCGCCTATGCCGGGGTATCTGTCCGTGACTATCGTTCCGTCGAAGTCTACAGCTATCGTCATACCTTTATCGATTTGTCTTCCTTATTGCCGTAGTGGCTGTTTGTGTAGCTGCCGTAGCTCGAGTAAGAGCCGTAGCGGCCATACTTGCCGTATCGCCCGTATTTGCCGTACTTGCCATAGCCGTAGTAGTAGCCGTATTTCTTCTTCGACATGTCAACGCCGTTGAGCACTATGCACATATTGGGCAGCTTGTTGGAGCCTGCCACCTCGTTGATGAGGGCGAAGCTCGACTTGGCTGTGTAGTCAGCGCGGCATATCACTGCGGTGACGTCGGCAAGGCGGCCTATCTGCAGCGTGTCGGTTACAAGCCCTACGGGTGCGGTGTCGAGGATGATGTAGTCGTACTTCTGCCTCAGGTGGGCGATGATTGTGCCGAGGTTCTCGCGGGCAAGCAGCTCGGTGGGGTTGGGCGGTATGGGGCCTGCGAGCATCAGGTCGAGGTTTTTGTTGACGCCCGACGGCTGTATCTGGCTGTCGATGTCGGTTGCCGATGGGTTGTCTTTAGTGAGCAGCGGAGTCACGCCGAGGCTGCGGTCGGATATGCCGAAGAGCCTGCCGAGGGCGGGCTTGCGTATGTCGAGGCCCATGAGTATGACCTTCTTGCCCAGCAAGGCGAAGCTCACGGAGAGGTTGGCGGCATTGAACGTCTTGCCTTCGCCAGAAATGGACGAGGTGAACATGATTACCTTTTGGTCGTCCTTGAGCATGAACTTGATGTTGGTGCGCATGGAGCGGTATATTTCGTCTATCTGCTCGTTCTTGTTTTCATGGACTACGATGCCAGCTGCGCTCTTTGCGCTTTCGCTTGCCACGGCCACATCGGCGATGATGGGCAGGCGCGTAAGGCGTGCCACGTCGTCGTGTCCCTCAATCTTGTAGCGCATGAGTTGCAGCAGGTAGAGAATGCCGAGCGGCAGACCGAGGCCAATGACGAGTGCGCCGAGAATGATTATGCTGCCCTTGGGGCTTACCTTCCCGCCGAAGATCGGGTCGTCAATCATCTGTCCCTTGTCGGCCGTAGCGGCAAGCGAGATTGAGTTTTCCTCGCGTTTCTGCAAGAGCATGAGGTAAAGTCCCGACTTCACTTCCTGCTGGCGGCCAATCTGTGTGAGTATCCGCTCCTGCTCGGGGGTGCTGGCTATGCGGCTCTGGTATAGCTCGTACTGCGACTCTATGCTCTGGCGCTGTATGTCGGCGCTGCGGCGGGCCTGCCTCAGCGCAGTGCGCAGGCTTGCCTGCATATCGTTGAGCGTGTTTGTAAGGGCCATAACCTGCGGGGCAATCTCCGATGCCGACTGCAGCAGTCTGTTGCGTTCGAGCACGGTTTTGTTGAACTCTCCGATTATGGCTGTCGACGCATTGTCAGCCAATCCGATGTTTGAAGGTATGATATCGTACTTGTTAGCCGGGTCGTCGATGAACTCGCTGAGGTAGTCGAGCAGCTCTACCTGCGTTTTGGCTTCGGCCAGTTTCGTGGCATACTGGCTCGACTGTGTGAGCGTCTGTGTGGCATCGAGCCTCAGTTCTGTCAAGTTGTGTTTCTTCTTGTAGCTCTCAAGGTCGCCCTCGGTGGTGCCAAGCTCGGCGTTGATCTTTTCCAGGCGTTCGTTGATAAACTTCTCGGTCTTGATCGCTATCTCGTTCTTGTCAGCGTTGGCCTGCCTGTTGTAGCAGATAACGAGCTGCTTAAGGAACTCCTCGGCCCTGAGCTTGTTCTCGTCGTTGATGGTCACCAGTGCTATTGAGGTGGTCTTTGATGTAGGCTCAACGGTCATGGAGCCTATGTAGCGGGCTGCCACGAGCGACGGCGGCACTATCGTTATGTGCATCGCCCGGTCGAAAGATTCAGGGGAAACATCGTGGAGGTTGGGGGTGAACGTGAGTGTGCCGGCGTGCGTGTTCACCTTGGCGGGAAGCGAATTGAACGATGCCTGGAAAGGCATCTCGTCTTCCTTGCTGTTGTTGGTGAGCACAATGCCGTCAACGGAGTAGCGTCCGCCCTCCTTCGTGACTTTCATCTTTACGCCCAGAACGCGCTCGGTGCGGTAAGGGTCGTCCATGCGCGACAACGCGGCGGAGTCGATGTCAACGTTTATCGGCTGCGTGTTGTATACCAGCCGGTCTTTTATTCTACCTTCAAGTTTGTATTCCGTGTACAGCTTCAGGTCTTTCACGGCCTCGCGGGCCAGGATGTTGCTCCTCAGTATTTCCACCTCGTTGTCTATTCCGTTGCTGTTGGAGATGAAGCCGAGGTCTTGCATGTTGGCGAGCATTTGGTTGCTGCCGCGCCCTTGTTTGCTGCCATCGTCCTTGATGAGGATTTTCACTGCCACTTGATATACCGGGTTTGTGTACCTCAGGTAAACCATCGCAATGCATAGGCATACGAACACTGACAATGCAAACCATTGCCAGTTGAGTATGAACATGGTGAGCAGAGACTTTATGTCGAACGATGACTCTTGCTCTTCGCCTACCATCGGGCTGCCGTTTTGTGTCGTCTCGATGTTGTTGTTTTCCATCTATGGTTGCTGTTTTGTCCTAAGTGGATTTGTTGGGTATGTAATGTCGGTATTCGCGTAGTTGTTTGTGGGAGTCTTGTGGCCAATGCGTCAGAGCTTCATGAGGTATTGCCCGTAGCTGTTTTTCATCATTGGCTTGGCCAGCTCGTGCAGCTTCTCCTTGGTGATCCAGCCTTGTTTGTAGGCTATTTCCTCCAGGCATGCCACCTTGAGCCCTTGCCGCTTTTCGATTACTTCGATGAATGTGCTGGCTTCGCTCAGACTGTCGTGGGTGCCGGTGTCAAGCCACGCAAAGCCTCTTTGCAGTGTTTGCACCTTCAAGGCTTTCTGAGCCAGGTATTCTTGGTTCACCGTCGTGATTTCCAGTTCGCCGCGTGCGCTTGGCTTTATCCTCTTTGCAATGTCAACAACGCTGTTTGGATAGAAGTACAGCCCAACCACGGCATAGTTCGACTTGGGGTGCTCGGGCTTCTCCTCAATGCTAAGGCAGTTGCCCTCGCCGTCGAACTCAGCCACTCCATACCGCTCCGGGTCGTTCACGTAGTAGCCGAATACGGTGGCCATTCCGCGCCTCTCGGCATTGTCAACGCTTTGCTTGAGCAATCCCGTGAAGCCGCTGCCGTAGAATATGTTGTCGCCTAGCACGAGGCACACGGTGTCTTTGCCAATGAACTTCTCGCCGATGATGAACGCCTGCGCAAGCCCGTCGGGCGATGGCTGCTCGGCGTACTCGAACTTGACGCCAAGGTCTTCTCCGCTTCCAAGTAGCCGCTTGAAGCCGGGCAGGTCGTATGGCGTGCTGATGATAAGGATTTCCCTGATGCCTGCCAGCATGAGTGCAGATATGGGATAGTAAATCATCGGCTTGTCGAAAATAGGAATCAGCTGCTTGCTTATCCCTTTCGTTATTGGGTAAAGACGCGTTCCGCTGCCCCCCGCTAATACGATACCTTTCATTGTGGAATAGTCTGATATTTCGCTGCAAAGGTACTGTTTTTTCTTATATTAGAAATGATTTCGTGTTGAAAATCATTCCTTTCTCCAAGAAATTGCGTAACTTTGCACTCAAATCAAACTTTTAACATTCATTCAGCTCCCGCTTGCACCCAAGCGCTTTGCGATTTGCGGGGTTTGCACGGGCTGTTGACAGAGAAAGAAGACTATGGGTTTTATATCAAGATTATTCCGCCGCAAGGAATCTGAGCGGCAGAAAGTGGGCGGCATGGAAGACTTCATGACGTTGATACGCGTCTATTTTCAGGCTGCCATTGCGTCGGAGGTGGGCATCACAAACCTCGCCATGCTCCCCGACTTGCGTGTGTTCAAGACCACGCTCCACGTGCCTACGCAGAACAACCGGCTCGGCCTCGGCGAAAAGGCACGTTGCAAAAAGATGCTGAAAGAGATGTACTCGCTCACCGATGACTTCTTCAAGGAGATAGACCAGAGCATTCGCCGCCGTTGCCGCAAGCTGCAAGACGTGCAGGTTTACCTCGTGCAGTTCCAGGGATTCACCCAAGAGCTGATGATGCTCATGGGCAACCTGATGAAGTTCAAGCTGCGTTTGCCGGGCTTTTTCAAGAAAGCTCTTTATGCGATGACCGAGAAGACGGTCAACAATATATATAATAAGAACAACTTCACCGAACCCGGCGTGATGAAGGCCGTGGTGGCAGTGCGCGAGTATTCGCACAAGCTCGGCTTCTCGCAGCGCTGGGTCACCGACTTTGTTTACACCGTGGTGATGCTCGCAAAGAAAGAACCGCAGCCGCAGGACGGCGGAGATGCCCCGAAAGATAAAAAACATTAAATTAACAGACCCGGCGCGGCGAAATGCCGATGCGTTGAGGATATTTTAATACCTTTGTATTCATAGAGTTGTTGCCTATGGCATCAGACGAACAGACTTTGGCGTTGTTTCAGACCCGCGTGAGGCAGATGCTCCTTCAGTTCAAGCAGCTGAAAAAGGAGAATGAGGAGCTTTACGCCATGGTTGACAATGCCGAGAGGGAGGCAAGGGAGCTGCGTGCCGAGCTGAAGCGCAAGTCCGAAGAGTACGATACGCTTAAGATGGCCAAGATGCTTGAAGTCTCCGATGCCGACATAGATGCTTCTAAAAACAGGCTGGCACGGCTCATACGGGATGTTAACAGGTGCATCGCTATCTTGTCTGAACAGAAATAGGTAGAGATCGATGGCAGAACAGAACAGTGATAAACTACATATACGGCTCCATGTCTACGACGAAGAGATAGAAGTGGTCGTAGACCGCGACGACGAGGAGTATTACCGCGCAGCAGCCAAGCTCATCACAGACCGCTACAATGTATATGCCAAGATTTACAAGGGGCGGAAGAGCGATCATGTGATTGCGCTGATGGCCCTTATTGACATTGCGTTGCAGTACCAAAAGGAGCGGGCAAGGAATGACACTGCGCCGTATAATGATATTCTCACACACCTGACTGCTGAAATCGAAGATGCACTCGGAGAGAAGAAATGAGAATATTAACAATTTTATAATTTAGCTTTATGATACTAACAATAATCATTGCCGTCGCTGCACTGGTAGTAGGTGGGGTGGGCGGATATCTCGTTTTCCGATATATAATTACTGGAAAATATAAAGAGATGATTGAGGCCGCCGAGAAGGAGGCCAACGTTATGAAGGAGAAGAAGCTCCTTGAAGTCAAGGAGAAGTTCCTCAACAAGAAGAGCGAGCTTGAGAAAGAGGTGCAGGTTCGCAACCAGCACATACAGCAAAGTGAGAACAAGCTCAAGCAGCGCGAGATTTCGCTCAACCAGAGGCAGGAGGAACTGGGCCGCCGCAAGAACGACCTCGACAACCAGCAGGTGCGTATTGACAACGAGAAGAAGCTCATACAAATGCGCCATGAGGAGCTTGAAAAGATGCAGTTGCAGGAGCGTGCCAAGCTCGAAGAACTCTCCGGGCTTAGCGCAGAAGAGGCAAAGCAACGCCTGGTTGAGGCCATGAAAGACGAGGCCAAGACCGATGCGCAGAGCTACATCAACGAAATCATGGACGAGGCCAAGCTCAATGCCAATGCGCAGGCCCGCAAGATAGTCATCCAGACCATACAGCGAGTGGCCACCGAGACGGCCATTGAGAACAGCGTAAGCGTGTTCCACATCGACAACGACGAGGTGAAGGGGCGCATCATAGGCCGCGAGGGGCGTAACATCCGTGCGCTTGAGGCAGCTACCGGAGTGGAAATAGTGGTTGACGATACGCCCGAGGCCATCGTCATCAGTGCATTCGACCCCATACGCCGCGAGGTTTGCCGCCTTGCCCTCCACCAGCTCGTGTCCGACGGGCGCATCCATCCGGCGCGCATCGAGGAAGTTGTGCAGAAGGTTAAGAAGCAGCTTGAGAACGAAGTGATAGAGACCGGCAAGCGCACGGCCATCGACCTTGGCATCCACGGACTCCACCCGGAGCTTATACGCATCATCGGCAAGATGAAATACCGCAGCTCCTACGGCCAGAACTTGTTGCAGCATGCCCGTGAGACTGCCAACCTCTGTGCCGTCATGGCGTCGGAGCTGGGCCTTAACCCGAAGAAGGCAAAGCGCGCCGGCCTGCTCCACGACATAGGCAAGGTGCCTGATGAGGAGAGCGAACTGCCCCACGCACTCTACGGAGCAAAGATTGCCGAGAAGTACAAAGAGAAGCCCGACATCTGCAATGCCATAGCCGCTCACCACGACGAGTGCGAGATGAACACGCTGCTTGCCCCCATCGTGCAGGTTTGCGACGCCATTAGTGGAGCGCGTCCCGGCGCCCGCCGCGAGATAGTTGAGGCCTACATCAAGCGTCTCAATGACCTTGAGGCCATTGCGATGAGCTATCCCGGCGTCACCAAGACCTACGCCATCCAGGCCGGGCGCGAGCTTCGCGTCATTGTAGGTGCCGACAAGATGGACGACAAGGAGACCGAGGCACTCTCCGGCGAGATTGCCAACAAGATACAGACCGAGATGACTTATCCCGGCCAGGTGAAGATAACCGTCATACGCGAGACTCGCAGTGTGGCTTACGCCAAGTAACCAATGGGGTGTAGCACCCAATGTTGAAACACTCAAAAGGGCAGTGGGGAAAGTTCCCCGCTGCCCTTTTTGCGTATCGTTCCGTGCCGGTAAGTGCGTTGCGTCAGTGGGCTGCCGCTTCCCATTCCGCCCTTGTAAGTCGGCTCACGTGCTCTGTGCGCGTGTCATCCGTAAGCTGGTTGTATACAGCCTCGTTGGTATGGTGGTGCGCAAAGCCACATTTCTCCTGCGCCCGCTTCGATTTCTCGTTGCCGTCGAAGTAGCCGCACCACAGCGTCTTCAGCCCCATGTCCTCAAATCCGTGGCGAATCACCTCGCGCATGGCTTCGGGTATGAGGCCCTGCCCCCAGAAAGGCACGCCTATCCAGTAAGATATCTCCCCCTCGTCGTCGCCTATCGGGAAGTTGCTCCTTGCCCCGGTGGTCAGTCCTATGCAGCCTATGGGTGTGTCGTCGCCTTTCAGTGTCACGGCAAACACGCCCGGCTGTGCAAACCAAGTCCTTATTATCTCCCTGCTTTCCTCCACGCTCTTGTGCGGCGGCCAGCCCGCAATGGGGCCAACCCTTTCGTCCTTTGCATAGAGGTATAATGCTTCTGCGTCAGTCTCTCTCCACGGGCGCAGTGTCAGTCTTTCTGTTTCCAGTTCCATTTTGTCTTTTTGAATATCCGCAAAGCTCCTATCCGAAGGAGTTAAAGGAGTTATAAGAAGTTATCGCTCCACTACATTCCGCTAAGGAGTTAGAGGACAAATGCTTGTCCACTTCAATATTTCCATTTGCTTGGCTGATTGCGGACATTCATTTGTCTTTTTTAAGGTTAAGTTGCCTTTTTTGCGGCATCCTTTCCTGTCATTCATCATATTCAATCTTCATGCTGTGCAGCATCGTTGTGCTCTCGCCGCACGAGCCGGTGTGCTGCACTCCGGTGCCGCCGTAAGCGTTTGGCTCTATGTCGGCTTCTATCCTTACGCTGTTGGGCAGCCCCGTACCTGTCTGCGCGGCTGCCGTGGTGGTCACCTCGGCGGCAAGCCGCCGCCCCTTGGCTTCCATCCTTATGGTGCATTCGGTGCGGTAACACGTGGCCGAGACGGGGGCGGATATGGGCGTGGCGGTGCCGTTGTCGTAGCGCATCAGTCTGAAGTCCACTGCCTTGGCGTGCTTCGGAGTGCGCTCAATGCGCAGAGCGTAGCCCGTCATGGAGCGCGTGTCCATTTTTATGTACACGTCCATGTATTGCCCCGTTGCGCTGCCGAAGCCCTGTCCGGCAGTCTTTGTCGGGGCCACGCACAGTGTCACGGCCATGTCTCCGTGGCTCTTGGCTGTGGGCGTGTATAGCAGCCTTGCCCCGCGCTGCGCTTGCAGCAGTCCCACGCCGCGTGCCCCGTTGAATCCCTTGCCGTAAGTCCACATATCCTTGTCGCGGTCGAACGTCCATTGGTATTCGGCAGTGTCCTCGGGCTTGAAGCCGTCCACAGTCCAGAAGCCCGGCAGCCGTAGCGGTTGCCATGCGGTGGGCAACTGGCTGAAATCCGTTTCCACGCAAATCTCCTTGGGCGTGGTGCCATGGGCTATTGGCCTTTTGGTCACCACAGTCGTGGCCTTTCCCGTGAGCGAACGCACGTGGGCAGGCTCTATGCGGGCCATGATGTGCCAGCCCTCGTCGGCCTCGCCCAGGCGGTATGTGCGCAGCGGACTGTCGCCACGGCCTACGGCCACGGGAATGGCTCCCCCGCCTTTGCCGTCGCGGCAGCGGTACCACGTTATGCGCGAGCGGTCTTCGCGGCCTCGCGTGTCGAAGTCATAGTGCAGCGTTATGCTGTCGCCCATGTCCAGGTGCGGCTTTGCCCTGAGCGCGGGGGCGGGCAGGGGCTTAGGCACCGCGCTCACCTCAACGGCAGCCTGCAGCCCAGTCGGCGTTGAAGCCAACAGGCAGAATGTTACCGTAGTGTCCTCGTCGTTGAGCGATGCCAGCGTGCAGCCGCCCTTTCCGTTTGGCGTCAAGGTGGCATATCGTTCATATCCCGGCTCAATCTTCCACCGTATGGCAGCCATCGAGGCACTGTCGGCCAGCGGATAGCCACTGTTTGTCACCTGCCGTGCAGCTATTTCAATAGGTTTGCCTCCTGTGCGCACCATCGCCTTGCGCCTGTTGGCTATCAGGCACGTGGGCAAAGGCATGCCGGCCTTGCCGCCAAGTTTGGCCATGCGGCTGCGGCAGCCCTGCGGATCCCAGCCGTCGTTGCCGCGGAGCAGGTTGAACGTATTATATACCATGCGGTTGCGGCAACCCTGCGGATCCCAGCCGTCGTTGCCGCGGAGCAGGTTGAACGTATTATATAATGTGTCGCCGTCAATTATCTCGCGGAATGCCCTTATGGCAGGCAGCGAGTCGATGCAAACGGTGTTCTCCGCCATCCTGCCCCCTATGCGGTAAGGCTTGCCGTTCAGGGTGAAGCCCGCTTGGTAGCAGCGCAGCCACGCCTCGGGATAGTTTGCCCAGCCCACGTAGGTGGAGTCGGGCGCGTGGTAGCGGCAGTCTATGAGCGCGAGCGGCCCCGGCTGCTTGCAGAACACCATGTTGCGGTTGCCGTTCATAACGGTGAAGTCGCAGTCGAGGAACACGGCGCCGGTCTTGGCCGTGGTGTAGAAAGGCTTCTGCCCGTACAGGTCGATGGTGCAGTTAAGGTAAACACCGTTGCCGGTGAGCGCGTCGTCGGTGCATTCAAAGTGGCAGCGGTCGTATAGTATGCGCCTTGCGCCGTTCATGGGGTTTAGGTTAAGGCGGCTTATGAAGCGCACGTTGCGCGCCACGGCCCGGTCGCCGTGTACGTAGGCCACGTGGGCTTGCGTGATGGCTGAGCTGCGCTTGCTGCGGCCCAGTTCGGGTTTCAGTGGGAAGCAGAGGTCAACGTTGCAGAAGTTTCCCATGGTGAGGTTGCTTGCCTGCAGGCCGTCGCCGTGCAGGTCGAGCATGGTAAAGTTGCCTGTCGCCCCTTGCGTCTGGCCGCGCTGCGAGGCTATTACTACGTTGCGCGCGTTGCGAGTAAGGCCCACGAGGTGCAGGTTCTGGCAGCGTATGGTCATGCCTATCGGCTCGCGCCCGCCCCGGCCGGTGGCCACTGCGGGCGAGTCGGGGTTGTCGGCCCAGTAAACCCACGGCGCAATGTACACGCACATGGGGTTGTCGGCGGTGCCGTCAGTGAGCTTTTCCACTGCTTCCCGCAGCGAGTTGAAGGCGTAAGGATAGGCATCGGCCACGCTGTCGCTCAGGCTGCCGTCGATGAAGAAGGCCTTTGGCCCGAGCGTTATTGTCCGCCCGCCGTAGCTGATGCTGTCGCCGTAGAACACTATAGGGTCGGCGGCATCGAGGCTGCGGTGGGTTGCGGCGGCGTTGATGGCCGCCCACACTATGGCTGCCACGAGCGTGGCTGTAAGGCGGGTCATGGCTTGGCTATGCTTGTGGGCGGTTTGCTTACCGCTCCTTGTATATCACGTTGTTTGCCCCGCTGGTTATTTGCAGGGCCTCTGGGTGCTCCTTTATGAACGAGTCGATGTGGCGCATGCGCTTCTCCTCCAATATCTCGTCAACGGCGATGAGTATGCCCGTCTCCTCCACGTCGCCGAAGCCGTCGTTGATGGCCGTGCCGAAGAGCTTCATTGTGGGGCTTAGGTTCATGTAGGCGTTCACCAGTGGCGGTATGTTGTAGCCCAGCTTGCGCACCTCGCGGTTCAGTATCTTGTAGTCTTCCTTGAAAGTGTCCTCGCAGAACAGGGCCTCAAGCTCCTTGGGGTCGGTCTCTATCTTCAGCGGCTTCATGGGCAGCACGAGGTTGTCCTTGTCCTCGAAGTGCTTCTTGAGGAAGTAGAGAATCATGTCGCGCCCCTTGCGGATGTATGAGGGATACATCGTCATCTTGCCGAAGAGGTACTTCACGTCGGGCTGTATCACGGTGAGCGCGCCCAGTCCGTCCCACAGGTTGTCGAGCGCAAAGAGGCTCTTCGAGGGGTGCTTGCCCGTGTTTTGGTAGCCCAGCGACACGAAGCTGCGCCCCAGTTCGATGGTGCGCGGCAGGTATTCGGCCATGAACTTATCCGAAAAGTGGAACATGTGGCTCGTGGCGAGCACCGGCTGGCCGTTGGCGTCGATGTCGGCGTGGGCGCCGAGAATGTAGCGGTAGCCTCCTATTATCTCCTCCTCTTCGGGGTTCCACACTATGAGCTGCTTGTAGCAGTTGTCGCACGTGTCGAACTCGTCGAGGTCGAGGGGCTTGCCCGTGCCTCCGCCTGCCTCGCGGAACACTATCTCGCGCAGGCGTCCTATCTCCCTTACGACGTTTGGCGCGTTGTGTATGTCAACGATGTATATCTCGTTGTGGCTCTTGTTGGTCATGCGCAACTGCCGTTCGGGCGTCAGTTCGCTTTTGAGCACAGCCTTGTCGACGGGCTGGATGATTTCTTGTTCCATTTTATGTGTGTGTTTGCTATAATTCGTAAACAATGTCCTTGACGTATTGCGCCCACTGTGCCGGGGTGCGGCTCTTGTCGAACGTCTGCCAGGGTATGGGCTTGCCTATTGCCACGCGGAACGTCTTGTGTACGTTCTTGTACATCTCGTCGGCCAGGAAGAGCATGGCTATGTTCACCTTCTTCACGTACTTGTCGGAGAAATTGGCCAGCCGGTAGAAGAAGTCGGAGTTGCGCCCGCCGAAGTGTATTGGCACCACGTCGCGCCGGTATTCCACGCTCTTGCTTATGAAAGTCTTCTTCCAGTCGATGTCGCGTATCACGCCGCCGTGGCGCCGCGAGCAGATGCCGGCGGGGAACATCAGTATGTGGTTGTCGCTCCTGAAGCCCTGCTCCACCATGGCGGGGAAACTGCGGCTCTGGCTGCCAGTCTTGTTGATGGGTATGCAGAGCGGGGCAAGGCCCGGCAGGTTCATGAGCAGGTCGTTAACGAGGTAGCGGAAGTGTCCGTCGTAGTGCTTTCCGATGATGGCCCCGAGGGCCACGCCGTCCTGCCCGCCCAGCGGGTGGTTGCTTACGAAGGTGTACAGGCGTCCGTCGTCCTTCCGTGGCAGGTTCTCGCTGCCCGTCACCTCCAGTGTCATGTCGAGGTATTTCACGCACTCTTCAAGCCATTCCACGCCGGTGATGCCCCGTGTTTGCCACAAGAACTCGTTCACCTCGTCCTGGTGCACAATGTGCTTGAGCCATGCCACGAGCGGGCGCGGCACATACTTTTTGCGCGCGCCCATCTTGCTTTCAAGGATGTTGTCTATGTCGATGGTTTTTTCCGTGACGTCAATCATCTCTCTCTACATGTGATACTAACTCAGATGCAAAAGTAACAGAAATCTTTTAAAGTGAACACTTTTTTCTGATAAAATCGCCATAAAAGCATGAAATACATATTATCTTATACGTTTTGCATTCTTTTTGTCACGTCTTTGTGCCGCCTGCTTGTCTTGCCGCCGCCGCACAGTGGCCGCCCGGGATGGCTGTTTGGCCTGCGTTTTTGTTTACAAAAGTCCTGCCCGCAGGGCGCGGGGCGCGCCTTGTTCCGCCGAACAGCCCGTTTTGCGGTGCAAAACGGCTCGTTTGGCCCTCCCGAACGGGCTGTTTTACGCTGCAAAATAGCCCGTTTTGCAAGTCGTTGGCAATCAGATGGTTGCGGCGTTTTCTCCGTTCTGTGAATTTGTTTTACAAAGCAATGGGGCTGCGGGAATGCAAAAAGAAGGCGAAAGGCACGGAAAACAGCTTTCAGCTCCATCGCGTGATGTAGAAGCGGTCTTGCAGCGTGGTGAGTGCCGGGCTGAACAGTCAGTGTCACAGGAAATAGGTGGATAGGTTCATCTGCATGGCGGCATTGACATTGACAAACCGTATGCCAACAAAGAAATGTACCGAATAGTTGGCGGCAAGCAACAGCAATGCTGTTCCTATAATCCGCTGGGAGTGCGGGTAATGTTAAACTGTCTGCCAATTTGGGTTTATGAGGCAAAATCTGCTTAGGGAGGGTGTGCCATTGCAGGATTCCCCAAAAATGTCGACTGTCACGAAGATTTCATAAAAAAAGTTGCTCGTTTCAAGTCTTTTAGCTATTTTTGCAATCTGTAAACAGAATAGTTGTAGTTGCGCTACCGACACAGCCGGTTGTCTTTCCGGGCGTAATGGGTTGCGCAAATACTCCTCGTGTTGAGCAAATCAAAACAGAATATAAATTAAAATTGCATGGAAAATTATTTTCGCAAGTTTCGTGCGTTCCCGGCAATGGCCTTGCTGGGAGGGCTGGCGTTGACAGCCTGCGTCAACGATGACTACGACTTCAATGAAGTTGACTCCACCATGGGCTTTGGCGGCAGCGGCCTTGAGCTGCCCACAAGCTCCACCGACACCATCATGCTCGTAGATGTGCTCGACCTGAACGAGGACGACTGCGTGAAGGTGAAACCCAACGGCGACTACGTATTTGAGCAGGAGGGCGACGACGTGGAGCCTTCACACCCCGAGATTGACACCATAACCGTGTCGCAACGCAAATCAGAATCCACCGAGATTCCCCTCGTGGCAACGCCCGTGGGCGGCTCGATGGTGGTGTATGAGGCCGAGGGCGACGCCCAGACGTTTGAGTATGATGGCGACCTGCCCGAGGAGGTGGTGTTCCTCGAATCGGCCGGCACCGATGGCGAGGTGTCGTTCACGCTCGCCCTCAGCCATCTCCGGTCTGTTGTAAGCTCCATGGAGGTGGTGGAGATAGAGCTGCCGTCGTATATGCAGCTCACTGTCACCAACGCCCACGGGGCAACCTACACGCAGGATGGCTCGAAGCTCACCTTCACCAACGTGCCTACGGCCACCGACCTGAGCTTCGATGCAAGCCTTGACCGCCTCACCTTTGGCGTGGCCGACAGCCGAGGCTCGCTCACCGTTGATTATGCTGCTAAAAACATAAGTATGCAAGGTACAGTACACGTGCGCCTGCGCTCTGCCGCCACGGCATACACCGGCGCGGCCGGTACGCTCGTGCCCAGCTCCTTCGACATGAACGACCTGACAATCGAGTCGGTGCGCGGAAAGTTCGACCCCGAGATTGACCTCCACGACCTTGGCGACGTGGAGATAACCGGCATACCCGACTTCCTCAACGACGAGAACGTGAGGGTAGATCTCTACAACCCGCAGATAGAGCTTACCATAAACAGCAACCTCGACATGGGCGGATTCGTCAGAGGTACAATAAGATCGTGGAAGAACGGCAACCCCAACCCAATAGCCGTGGTTGAGGTTCCTGAGATGCGCGTGCAGGCCGGCGGCCTCACCCGCGTGTGCATCTGCCGCAGAGCCGAAGGCATAACGGGCTTCGACGTGGTGCAGGAGGTGCCGGAGCTTTCGCAGGTAATCGAGACCATCCCCGACAGGATAACCTTTGAGGCCGATGTGCGGGCCGATAAATCGGAAATTTGCGACTTCACCCTGGGCCAGCCTTACGAGATAGTGCCTAAGTATAACATTGAGGCGCCGATAGCCTTTGCCGCGGGTGCGCAGATTGTTTACAAGGACACCATCGATGACTGGAACGAGGACATTGAGGACTTTGAACTCTCCGACAACTCTTACATCTCAATGACTGCCACCATCGAGAACCGTGTGCCGGCTTACCTTACGCTCGCAGCACACGCCATCGACGTGGACGGCCGGCGCATGGGCGACGACGAGATAAGCGTGGAGGTGAGCAACACCGTGATAGCCTCGGCCGACGGCAAGACATCGGCTGAGACACCCCTGAGCATCAAGGTGACGCAGAACGCCCCCAACGCCCTTGAGAGGCTCGATGGGCTGGTGTTCGACATTAGTGCCGCAGCAGCCAATGGGGAAAGCCCCGTGGTGGAAGGCACTACGCTCAACTCTACCAAGCACTTCCTCATTGCCAAGGACATAAAGATAAAGCTCGTGGGAACAATCATCGGCGACTTCAACTAACATAAATGCATATTCAACTTACGATCATGAAACTTTCACATTATAAATATATGTTGGCCGCTGCCTGCATGGCCGTGGGTACAGGGGCCATGGCGCAGTCGCTCAACTCGGCCTACTTTACCGACGACTACAAGTTCCGCCACTCCATGAACCCGGCCTTCGGCAACGAGCAGAACTACGTGTCGATACCTGCGCTCGGCAACATCAACGTGAACACCAGGGGAAACTTTGGCTATCAGGACGTGATTTTCGACAACCCCATGTACGGGGCAGGCAGCGACAAAAAGCTCACAACGTTCATGAACCCTTACATCCCCGTGGGCGAGGCGCTCGACGGCTTCAGCACATGGCGTAACCGCATCATTGGCAACGTGGGCATAACCATCCTCTCAGCCGGATTCAAGGCTTTCGGCGGATACAACACCATTGAGCTTAGCTCGCGCACACAGTTTGGCGTGTCGCTGCCATACGAGCTGTTTGAGTTTGCCAAGAACACCGGCAACCAGACTTACGACATGGGCGACATCAACCTCGGGGCGCAGTCGTTCGTGGAGCTGGGCTTCGGCCATTCGCGCCAGATCGACGAGAAGCTGCGCGTGGGCGCCAAGTTCAAGCTGCTATTCGGACTGGCCCGCGCCGACCTCAAGCTTGAGGACATGACCGCCGACCTCGCCTCCTCAAACAAGTGGGTGGTGAGCGGCAAGGCCACTGCCGATGTGTCGCTCAAGGGCTTCAAGTACGAGTCGGAGATGGAGGACTACAACGACGAGAACCGCGGACAATATGAGCAGGTGAGCGATGTTGACGTGGACGGCTTCGGCCTCAGCGGCTTCGGCATTGCCTTCGACCTCGGCGGCGAGTACAAGATAAACGAGGACTGGACGGTGAGTGCCGCCCTGCTCGACCTGGGCTTCATCCGCTGGAGCGAAAACGCCCGCGCCGAGAGCAGCGGCAAGCCGTTTGAGTTCGACGGTTTCCACGATGTGGCCGTTACCTCCGACCGCCCCACGGCCGGCGAGGAGCTTGACGAGCAGACCGACCGTCTGGGCGACGACCTCCTCGACTTTGCCCATCTTGAGGACAAGGGCGAGAGCGGCGGCCGCACCACCGGCATAGGCGCCACGCTCAACCTCGGCGCGCAGTATAACCTGGCGGTTTACCGGCCCATCACGTTCGGCTTCCTCAGCAGCACGCGCATCAACGGCCCTTACACATGGACTGAGGGCCGCCTCAGCGCCAACTATGAGCCGCTGAAGTGGCTCAACGGCGGCGTAAACCTCTCGGTGAACAGTCTCACGACGAGCTTTGGCTGGGTGCTAAACATCCATCCCAAGGGCTACAACTTCTTCATAGGCATGGACCACATTCTCGGCAAGCTGAGCAAGGAGGGCATTCCCCTCAGCTCCAACGCAAGCCTGTCGCTCGGAATGAGCGTAACGTGGTAACAAGCCCCCTTGCGGCGGGCGTGGTGGCCTTGCCGGGGCATGGCCCTTGGCTGTGCCTCGGCAAGGCCATCCCGCGCTATACTAAGATTATTCATTAACTAAAATGATACACTACTGTCCACTAAAAAATGGACAAGGTTAAAAATTAAACAAATTCGGTTCACTTGAATCATATCGGTCTTTGA
>CALUGA010000002.1 GCA_944320105.1 uncultured Prevotella sp.
TATTCATACTATAAAGGTACAAAATATTTGCGAGATTACCAACTTTTTTAGATACTTTCTTATCCCGAACTCGCGTATTCTATAATCATTAACTATAGTTTCTCGCTCAGGTAGCACTAATGGTTTGCGACAGGTTCGCATTGGTAGCGGGAACGTCATAACAGCCTACTTCTCCTGAACTTGCGTACCAATAGATAAAAACGGGGTGCGGCAAAATTGCTTGCCACACCCCGTAGTCTATTCAGGCCATGCACCGCCGTTTACTCGTCTTGCAGCGGCACGGCGAAGTAAGCCTTCTTGCCGGTGGGGTAGATGCCCTGTATGTAGAGCACAGGCTCCTTGCTTGTGGATGCTTCCTTTACCGCCTTTTGCAGGTCTTCTATGGTGCTGATGCTCTGGTCGTTCACCTTTTGTATGATGAATCCCCGGCTGATGCCAGCGTCCTTCATCTTGCCGTTGTTCACCTTCATCACCTCAAGGCCGTAGTTTATGTCGAGCTGTCGCTTCTGGGCATCGGTCACCTCGCGGAAGTTAGCCCCCAGCACATCGAGGTCGGCGTGCTTCACCACGCTCACCGTGCCTTGCTCGTTCTTCAGCGTCACGGTTTCGGTGTGCTTCTTCTTCTCGTGCAGGTAGGTGATTGAAATCTTGTCGCCCGGCCTCTTCCTTGCAATTATCTCCTGAAGCTCAGCCATCTTGGTCACCTTCTCGCCATCGACGGCCACGATTACGTCGCCCTCCTTTATGCCGGCGTCGGCAGCAGCGCCGTCCTCAAGCACCTTGGCCACGTATATGCCCTCCATTGTGCCGAGGTCAATGTCCTTGCCCTGGTCCTTCTGGCTGTCCACGTAGTCCTTCACGTTGCCACCCTGGATGCCTACCCAGGCGCGCTGCACGGTGCCATACTTCTTCAGGTCGTCCACCACCTTGTTCATTATGGTGGTTGGTATGGCAAAGCCGTAGCCGCTGTACGAGCCGGTTTGCGAGTAGAGCATGGCGTTGATGCCCACCAGCTCGCCGCGCGTGTTCACCAGCGCGCCGCCGGAGTTGCCCTGGTTGATGGCCGCGTCGGTCTGTATGAACGACTCCACGCTGTTGGCCCCGAGCGAGCGCGCCTTGGCGCTCACAATGCCTGCGGTGACGGTATTGTTCAGTCCGAGCGGGTTGCCCACAGCGAGCACCCATTCGCCCACCCTGATGTCGTCGCTGTTGGCTATCACGATGGCAGGCAGGTTCTTGCCGTCAATCTTTATGAGGGCCAGGTCTGTGGTCTTGTCTGTGCCAATGATGCGCGCCGAGTACTCCGAGTTGTCGTTCAGCGTAACGGTAAGCTCGTCAGCTCCGTCAACCACGTGGTTGTTCGTCACGATGTATCCGTCGGCCGATATTATCACGCCCGAGCCGGTGGCTGTCTTGCGCGGGGTTTGCACCTGGCGCTTCTGTGTGCCTCCGTTGCCGCGCCCGAAGAAGCCCCCGAACGGGTCGAAGAAGAAGTCGCTGAACGGGTCGCTCTGCACGTCGATGGTCTTCACCTTGCTGTTCTGCACATATTTAATGTGGACAACCGACGGCAGGGCCTTCTCTGCTGCGTAGGTGAGGTCTACGGGCTGTCCGGCGGGAACCGGCGTGGCTGGTGCCGGTGCGGCGGCGCAAGCCTTGCTGAATGCCGCAACCGAGAATACGAGTGCCACCAGGCACATTGCCGGCAGCAGGTAATTGATTACTTTTTTCATTCGTCTATCCATTTGTGTTCCTTAAAATGTTCGTTTTGACGTGTGCAAATTTAGGCGCAAAAAATGTAAAACTGACAGTTTGTCGCTTACTTTTGTCCGAATTTAACACTTGAAATTGGCAGCTTAACGGCAGTTTGCGCTTCGGAAATGAAGGCTGAAAAAAACTAAATGCCCGGTGGCAGAATTGCATTTGGCCACGTGCGCACTCATTGCGAGCGTTGGGCTTGCCGCGCCTTGGCTGTGGCTCGTGGCCGTGCCTGCCAGAGTGTCGTATGTTTTTATGCAAACGTTTTCTTTCAGAAAAAGCAGTATCGGTATACACCGGTGGCATAAAAGCATTACCTTTGCACCAAAGAACAACCAATAACGACATAACATACGATTATGGAAAGAACGTGGAGATGGTTTGGTAAGAACGACAAGATTACCCTTGCCATGCTCAGGGAGATAGGCGTTCAGGGCATAGTCACCGCCCTGCACGATGTGCCTAACGGCGAAGTGTGGACGCGCGAGCGCATCAGCGACCTGCGCAAGTACATCGAGAGCTACGGCCTGCGTTGGTCGGTGGTGGAGAGCCTGCCCGTGAGCGAGGCCATAAAGTATGCCGGCCCGGAGCGCGACAGGCTCATAGAGAACTACAAGGAGAGCCTTAAGAACCTTGCCTTGGAGGGCATACACACGGTGTGCTACAACTTCATGCCAGTGCTCGATTGGGCGCGCACTGACCTCAGCCACCCCAACCCAAACGGCACCACCAACCTCTATTTCTCGCGCGCTCAGTTCGCTTACTTCGACATCTGCATCCTAAAGCGCGAAGGGGCGGAGCAAGACTGGCCCGCCGACGTGCTTGCCGAGGTGGAAAAGCTGAAGCAGACCATGACCGCCGAGGACGACCACAAGCTCGTGGACAACATCATCGTGAAGACGCAGGGCTTCGTCAGCGGCAACATCAAGGAAGACGACGAGCACCCGGTGGAGCTGTTCCGCCAGCTGCTCAGCCTTTACAAGGGCATCACCAAGGAGCAGCTGCGCGAAAACATGCGCTACTTCCTCGCCGCCATCATGCCCACCTGCGACGAGTACGACATGCGTATGTGCGTTCACCCCGACGACCCGCCATTCCCCATCCTCGGCCTTCCGCGCATCGTTACGTGCGACGAGGACATCCGCTGGTTTCTCAACGCTGTGGACAACCCCCACAACGGACTCACTTTCTGCGCCGGCTCGCTGTCGGCCGGGGCGCACAACGACGTGGTGGAGCTGGCCCGCAAGTACGCCCGGCGCACTTGGTTCGTTCACCTGCGCTCCTGCCACGTGTTCCCCAACGGCGACTTCACCGAGGCTTCGCACCTTGGCGGGCGGGCCGACATAATAGAGCTGGCGCGCATCTTCGAGAAAACCAACCCCTCGCTCCCCATGCGCGTAGATCACGGCATGACCATGCTGGGCGACGCCGACCGCGGCTACAACGCCGGCTACAGCTTCCTCGGGCGTATGTTTGCGCTGGGACAGGTGCAGGGCATACTGGCCACTGTCGACCGCGAGCTGGGCATTGAGTATAAGCAGCCGGGCTTTTTCGAGTGAGGAGCTAATGGCTTCATCCGTGTGTAGTGCTGCCAGGGTTCGGCACTGGTAGCTGCCAGGGGTGTAGAGACGATGCGCGCATCGTCTCCACATCAAGGTTACATAAGGGCGTGGCACTGGTAGCTGCAGGGTGCTGCACACTAATGATTTTGGTTAAATTAAAACGTAAAGCAAAATAAAACAATGAAGAATCTGTTTGACATAAACGGCTACGTGGTAGCCATAACCGGCGGTACGGGTGTGCTGGGGCGCACCATCGCCAAGTACCTGGCGCTCAACGGGGCCAGCGTAATAATCCTTGGCCGCAAGGAAGAGGTGGGCCGCCAGATAGTGGCCGACATAGAGCAGGCCGGAGGCCGCTGCGAGTTCATGAAGACCGACGTGATGGACCAGGCGGTGGTGCAGGCCAACTGCGATGCCATCGTGGCCAAATACGGGCGCGTGGACACGCTGCTCAACGCCGCCGGAGGCAACATGGCCGGGGCTACGATAGGCCCCGACCAGAACTTCTTTGACCTCGATGCGCGCCAGTTCCAAACGGTGCTGGAGCTTAACCTCACCGGCACGGTGATACCCACGCAGGTGTTCCTCAAGCCCATGGTGGCCCGGGGGCGCGGCTCTGTCATCAACTTCTCGTCGATGGCGGCTTTCCGCCCCATGACGCGCGTGTGCGGCTACGCTGCCGCCAAGGCCGGCATAAGCAACTTCACGGCCTTCATGGCCACCGAGTGCGCCAAGAAGTTCGGTGAGGGCATCCGCGTCAACGCCATTGCCCCGGGCTTCTTCATAACCGAGCAGAACCGCTCGCTGCTCACCAACCCCGACGGGTCGTACACCCAGCGCGGGCAGGACGTTATCCGCCAGACTCCCTTTGGCCGCATGGGCGACCCTGAGGAGCTGTGCGGCACCATTCATTACCTCATGAGCGACGCCGCCAAGTTCGTAACCGGCACGGTGGCCGTGGTAGATGGCGGCTTCAATGCCTTTGCCATGTAGGTTGCCTGGAGGCGGGTCTTTAACCCAAATCAGTCGTTATACCGCCTAACATATTTTTTGTGCCAGTGGTCGGCTTTCCAAACGCTTCCATCCTCTTGCCGGCATCTTGTCTGCCGCTTTGTCTCGACGTAGCCCGCTACGTCTTCGGCAAAGGCGACAGCCAATCTGCCGGCAAGAGGATGGAATCGTTTTGGACTCTAACGACCGATTTTGGTTTAATGTGGTAATATAATATTACAAATACCCTACCGTAATCCTCCCTGCGCCGTATTGGCGCGCCAAACGGGCCGTTTCGCATTGCCGAACGGCCCGTTTTGTCGTCTGATATAGGCTGTTTTGCACGGCAAAACGGCACATGCCGCAAGTGGCTGCCTTTCAGATGGTTGCGTAGGAAAGATGGTTTTGTGAAATATTATTACACATTCTGTCTCTTGAAACCGGCATTCCCGGCTTGCGCTTGCTTGTGTTTGTGGTGGCCATGGCGGCAGTTTGGGAGTGGCGGAAGGAAGTTAATGCAGCTCTGCGGGCCGCCTCTGTTCGCTCAATAATCGCCCCGGCATTGTCATTTTTTCACCCGCCGCCGCGCCGTTTATCTTTTTTTTATATAACTTTGCACCTCAAACAATATAATAGGTTTTAAAGTTCCATATTATGCTTACACTCAAACTCATCACTGAGGAAACGGACCGAGTGATCCGCGGACTTGAAAAGAAGCACTTCAACGGTGCCAGGGAAGCAATAGAGAAGGTGATTGCCATCGACAAGGCCCGCCGCGAAGCGCAGCAGAAGTCAGACCGCACGAAGCAGGAGGCCAAGCAGATGGCCGCCCGCATTGGCGACCTCATGAAGCAGGGAAAAAAGGAAGAAGCCGACGAGATAAAGGCCAAGGTGGCTGTGATAAAGCAGGAAGACAAGGCACTGCAGGAGACAATGGAGAACGCCGAGCGCGAGCTGCACGACCTGCTCTGCACCATCCCCAACGTGCCTAACGACGACGTGCCGGAGGGAAAGGACGCCTCGGACAACGTGGTTGTGAAGGAGGGAGGCCCCATGCCAAACCTGCCTGAAGGTGCAATGTGCCACTGGGACCTCTGCAAGAAGTACAACCTCATCGACTTCGACCTCGGCGTGAAAATCACCGGGGCCGGGTTCCCCATCTACATCGGCAAGATGGCCCGCCTGCAGCGCGCCCTCGAAGCCTTCTTCCTTGAGGAGGCGCGCAAGAGCGGATACCTTGAGGTGCAGCCGCCTTACGTGGTGAACGAGGCATCGGGCTACGGCACGGGCCAGCTGCCCGACAAGGAGGGGCAGATGTATCACTGCAACCTCGACAACCTTTACCTCATCCCAACTGCCGAGGTGCCTGTGACCAACATCTTCCGCGACGTTATCCTCGATGAGAAAGACCTGCCCATAAAGCGCACCGCCTACTCGGCCTGCTTCCGCCGCGAGGCAGGCTCCTACGGCAAGGACGTGCGCGGGCTTAACCGCCTGCACCAGTTCGACAAGGTGGAGATAGTGCGCATCGACACGCCGCAGCACTCCTACGAGAGCCTGCGCGAGATGCTCGACCACGTGGAGGGCCTGCTCGTTAAGCTGGAGCTGCCTTACCACATCCTGCGGCTGTGCGGAGGCGACATGAGCTTCACTTCTGCCATCTGCTACGACTTCGAGGTGTGGAGCGCCGCGCAGAAGCGGTGGCTCGAGGTTTCGTCGGTGTCTAACTTTGAAAGCTACCAGGCCAACCGCCTGAAGTGCCGCTACCGCCGCGCCGACGACAAGAAGATAGAGCTTTGCCACACACTCAACGGCTCGGCGCTGGCCTTGCCGCGCATCGTGGCCGCCATCATCGAGAACAACCAGACGCCCGAGGGCATAAGGGTGCCTAAGTGCCTCGTGCCTTACTGCGGCTTCGAGATGCTCGACGACAAGAACTTCTAAACAATCCCGCAAAGTCCTGCGGCGCACCGCTGAGCGTGCCGCAGGACTTTTGCCATACGGCCTGTGCCATGGCACGTAACATCATCAAAACTAAGCAAATGAACAAAATCATACGCAAGGAACAGTTCTCCGAGAACGTGTTCCTCTTCGAGATAGAGGCTCCGCTGATAGCCCGCAGCCGCAAGGCAGGCAACTTTGTCATCGTGAGGGTGGGGCAGAAGGGCGAGCGGGTGCCGCTCACCATCGCCGACGCCGACCCCGCAAAGGGTACTATAACCATCGTGGTGCAGCGCGTGGGCCTTTCGTCGGTAAAGCTGTGCAACCTCGGCGAGGGCGACTTCATCACCGACGTGGTTGGCCCGCTGGGCAATCCCACGCACATAGAGAACTTCGGCACCGTGCTCTGCGCGGGCGGAGGAGTGGGCATAGCCCCCATGCTCCCCATCATAAAGGCACTGAAGGCCGCCGGCAACCGTGTGCTGTCGGTGCTCGCCGGGCGCACCAAGGAACTGATAATCCTTGAGGACGAGGTGCGCAAGCACAGCGATGTGACCATCGTCATGACCGACGACGGCTCATACGGCAAGAAGGGCGTGGTCACCGTGGGCATGGAAAAGCTCATCAGCCAGGAGCACGTCGACAAGGCGTTTGCCATCGGCCCGCCAATAATGATGAAGTTCTGCTGCCTGCTTACGCAGAAGTACGGCATACCTACCGATGTGTCGCTCAACACGATAATGGTCGACGGAACGGGTATGTGCGGCGCGTGCCGCCTCACCATCGGCGGCAAGACCAAGTTCGTTTGCATCGACGGGCCTGAGTTCGACGGCTCGCTCGTAGACTGGGATGAGATGTTCAAGCGAATGGGTACGTTCAAGCGGGCCGAGAAAGAGGAGATGGAGCACTTCGAAGACCACCTCGACAAGGTGCAGGCAAAGCCCGCTGCCGCTGCCCCGGCTGCCACTGAGGGAGCTGCCCCGGCCGCCGAGGAGCCTATAGAGGTGCTTACCGACCGCGACGCCGAGTGGCGCAAGGAGCTGCGCAAGGCCATGAAGCCCAAGGAGCGCACGGCCATCAGCCGCGTGGTGATGCCCGAGCTTGACCCAGAATACCGTGCCACCACCCGCACCGAAGAGGTGAACAAGGGCCTTACTAAGGAGATGGCGATGACCGAGGCCAAGCGTTGCCTCGACTGCGCAAAGCCTACTTGTGTGGAGGGATGCCCCGTGGGCATCGACATCCCGTCGTTCATCAAGAACATTGAGCGTGGCAACGTGCTCGCTGCGGCCAAGGTGCTTAAGCACACTTCGTCGCTGCCTGCCGTCTGCGGGCGCGTTTGTCCGCAGGAAAAGCAGTGCGAGAGCCGCTGCATCCACCTCAAGATGGGTGAGCCGGCCGTGGCCATTGGCTATCTGGAACGCTTTGCAGCCGACTACGAGAGGGAGAGCGGCAATGTGTCGCTGCCTGCCATCGCCCCCGCCAACGGCATCAAGGTGGCCGTGGTTGGCTCCGGCCCGGCGGGTCTCAGCTTCGCCGGCGATATGGCAAAGAGGGGTTACGATGTCTACGTATTCGAGGCTTTGCACGAAATCGGCGGCGTGCTGAAGTACGGCATACCCGAGTTCAGGTTGCCAAACAGCATCGTTGACGTGGAGATTGACAACCTCAGGCGCATGGGAGTTCACTTCCAGACCGACTGCATCGTGGGCAAGACCATCTCGGTGGAGCAGCTTGAGGATGCAGGGTTCAAGGGAATATTCGTAGGTTCGGGCGCGGGCCTGCCCAATTTCATGGGAATCCCGGGCGAGAACTCCATCAACATAATGTCGTCCAACGAGTATCTTACGCGAGTGAACCTCATGGATGCGGCCAACCCCACGGCCGACACGCCGCTCAACTTCGGCCGCCGTGTGCTTGTTGTGGGCGGCGGCAACACGGCTATGGACTCGTGCCGTACAGCCAAACGGCTCGGGGCAGACGTCACGCTGGTCTACCGGCGTTCCGAAGCCGAGATGCCTGCCCGTTTGGAAGAGGTGAAGCACGCCAAGGAGGAGGGCATAAAGTTCCTCACCCTGCACAATCCCATAGAGTACAAGGCCGACGAGAGCGGTGCGGTATGTCAGGCCGTGCTGCAGGTAATGGAGCTTGGCGAACCCGACGAGAGCGGCCGCCGCAGTCCGGTGGCGGTGGGGGGGCAAACCCTTACGCTCGATGTGGACCAAGTGATCGTGGCCATCGGAGTGTCGCCAAACCCGCTCGTGCCTAATTCGATAGCCGGACTGGAGCTTGGGAGGAAGAACACCATAGTGGTGGACGAGTCCATGCAAAGCTCACGGCCGGAGATATTTGCCGGCGGCGACATAGTCCGCGGCGGCGCAACCGTTATCCTCGCCATGGGCGACGGGCGCAGGGCAGCCGCCAACATGGATCGCCAACTCACTGAAAACGCAACGCGATGAACGGTCTTTACACCATAATACTGCTCATAATGAGCAACGTTTTCATGACGCTTGCGTGGTACGGACACCTCAAGTTGCAGGAGACGGGCGTATCGGCGCGGTGGCCCGTGATAGGCGTCATAGCCTTTTCGTGGGGCATAGCGTTCTTTGAGTACTGCTGCCAGGTGCCTGCCAATAGGATAGGGTTTGCCGGAAACGGCGGCCCTTTCAGCCTCGTGCAGCTCAAGGTGGTGCAGGAGTGCATCAGCCTGGGGGTGTTCGCGGTAATCGCCAACATCATGTTCCAGGGCCAAAACCTGCACTGGAACCACATCTTGGCGTTCTTCCTCATCATCTGCGCGGTGTATCTCGTGTTCATGAAGTAGCCGCCGATGACTGTTGACGCAACCGATGCAGGCAGGCTTGAGCGCAGGGTGGCGAAGCGGTTCCACCGCGCCTTAGCCGCCTTCGGCCTCATTGAGGATGGCGACCGCATCCTCGTGGGCCTGTCGGGCGGCAAGGACTCGCTGTGCCTCTTGGAGCTTCTGGCCCGCCGTATGCGCGTGAGCCACCCCTCGTTCAGCGTCGTGGCCATGCACATACGCATGGACAACGTGCGCTATGCCGCCGACACAACCTATCTTGAAGGCTTCTGTGCCGGCCTCGGCGTGCCGCTGCACGTGGCCACCACGGGCTTCAGCGAGTTTGAGGGCAGCAAGAAGCCGGTGTGCTTCCTTTGCTCGTGGTACAGGCGCAAGCAGCTCTTTAACGCCGCCCAGGAGCTTGGCTGCAACAAGATAGCCCTCGGCCACCACAAGGACGACATAGTGCAGACGGCCCTTATGAACCTTTTCTCGCAGGGCCACTTTGCCACCATGCCCGCCAAACTGGCCATGCGGAAGATGCCCTTGGCCATAATCCGCCCGCTGTGCATGGAGGACGAGGCCGACATAGCGGCCTTTGCGGCCTTGCGGGGCTACGAAAAGACGCTCAAGAGCTGCCCATACGAGGCAGCGTCGAGCCGCGACGACGTGCGCCGGATGCTCGCCGAGGCCGAGAGGATAAACCCCGACGTGCGCCACTCCATCTTCAACGCGCTGCTCGCCGAGGGAAAGCTGGTGGAGTGAGGCGGGCCGGCTGTCTTGCCGGCAGGCCCTTGCTCCGCTGCACCGCTCCGCCCGCAGCCTTTGCATGGCGCGCAAAAGGGATTTGATAATGTACTCTATAATAATGTATAAACAAACAGATTGAACATCAACAAATGATAAAGTAGATCCTGCATCGAGGCATTTGCCCGGGCTGCGGCCCGCAGTTGTTGTGCCTATGGTGCATTTAAAGGAAAATGTTTCACTAAATATTGTTTCTATGAAAATTGGTAAATTAAGGATTAAGGTGCTTGTCGTGGCTTTCGCGTTGCTTGCCACGGCAGGCTGGGGAGAATGCTTTGCGCAGGCCGGAGGCCGGATGAATGCCATCAACGAGAGGCACGTGGTGAAGGACGGAGGGCGTTATGCCGTGCTCAGTGTGCGCCTGAACACTTCCAGTGGCTACTCGGCCAACCTGCAGCGAACCCTCGGCGAGATGGTGTTTGGCACCGGCGCGGAGACCGTGGCCAAGGCTTACGCCGATTACCTTGGCCGTTTAGAGGAGGTGGCCGACATGAAGAAGGCGAAAAAGGCCAAGGGACTGCACTACCGCTGCCGCCTCGACGAACTGGAGTTTGTTCCCGGGCGGTACGCCGTTTTCCACAGTATCGCCGATGGTGACTATACTGAGTTCGCATCGGAGAAAGAGCCGAAGAAGGGCTTCGGCTACGTTTACAAATACATCTATGCCCCGGCAACTGGCTTCACCGGGCATAGGCTGGCCACCCATGAAAAGTATATGGTGTACGACTTCGGCGCCGACAAGCCGCTTGCCGTTGCCGATGTGTTCACCCCCGAGGGCATCAAGGCATTGGGCCTCGACACATTGCGCGGCTACGTCAGCGTAGGCTTGCGGGGCGACAACTTGCTTTACGGCAACGAGCAGCAGTTCAGTGACGTAAAGATTAAGGCTGTTGAGGCCCATCTGGCCAATGGTTTCAAGCAGCTGATAGATTACTCCGCGAGGCAGGCAGGAGCCGGCAGGGCTTCAGGTGGCTCAGGGGAGAAAGTCTTCGACGTGTGCGAGCAGATGCCGCAGTTCCCAGGTGGCGATGCAGCTTTGTTTGAACATTTGGCAAACAACATCGAATATCCCGCGGAGTGCGAGGCCGATGGCATACAAGGGCGTGTCATTGTGACATTCATAGTGGAGACAGATGGCTCTATAACTAACATAAAAGTTGCGAAGTCGGTGCATCCGTTGCTTGATGATGAGGCCGTAAGGGTGATAAAGTCGATGCCCAAGTGGACTCCCGGCAAGCAGAACGGCAAGGCCGTGAGGGTGAAATATACCACCCCGGTGACGTTTAGGCTGAATAAATAAAGCCTTATACCATCATTAGGGAAATGATGCATTGGTTATTCATTCAAATTTTTTTGATGCATGAAAATTGATAAATTAAGGATTAAGGTGCTTGCCGTGGCGTTTGTGCTGCTTGCCACGGCAGGCTTGGGAGAATGCTTTGCGCAGCCAGGCAACGGCTTAAAAACCATCCGAGAAAATCATGTGGTGAAGGTCGATGGGCGATATGTGATGCTTGATGTAAACCTGAACTATTCCGACGCTTACTCTCCCAATCTGCAGCGTAGCCTTTCGCAGATGGTGTTCGGCGTAGGCAACGACAGCTTTGCTGCCGGTTACAAGGCTTATCTCGGCAGGTATGGCGAATTGCAGGGTATGGACAACAAGTCTAAGACATACGGCATAAAGTATCGTTGCCACCTCGAAGTGCTCGACTACAAGCCCGGCCGATACGCCGTTTTCCATAGCTTTTCCGACTCCACGATGGTTGAAAAGAGAGCCGACAAGATGCTCATAGCCATGTTTGGGTATGAAATCGTTACTGCAGTTAGCCCATCGAAGAAGATGCAGCTGTTTCTCAAGACTACCAATGAGCGTTACATGATTTATGATTTGAGCAAGGATAGGCCACTTACCCCCGCAGATGTGTTCCCTCCAGAAAGGCTAAGGAAACTTGGTGTGGATACTCTGAGTGGCTATGTCAGCGTTGGCGCGCATGAGGGAGAGCTGAAATTAGGTAATCAACACCGCTTTGCATCTTATGCCTTTGCCGATTGGAAGTCAGAGTTCACTGAATATTTCAAGCAATTGATAGGTTTTTCAGATGGCAAGAAAGTGACTTCGGCAGCAGTAGGAAATACTGAAGAGAAATTATTCGACGTGTGCGAGCAGATGCCGCAGTTCCCCGGTGGCGATGCAGCTTTGTTTGAATATTTGGCAGACAACATCGAATATCCCGCGGAGTGCGAGGCCAATGGCACACAAGGACGCGTATTATTGACATTCATCGTGGAGACTGATGGCTCTATAACTAACGTCAATGTCGTAAAGTCAGTGCATCCGTTGCTCGATGATGAAGCCGTAGGTGTGATAAAGTCGATGCCCAAGTGGATACCCGGCAAGCAGAACGGCAAGGCCGTGAGAGTGAAGTACACAGTTCCTGTTTCCTTTCGGAGTATGTCAAAAAAGACACGCAAGCAAAAAAGCAAAGATGTGTCAGTCAATAAGGGAAAAGGTGTTTCACACACGGCCAGTGGAGCAATGTCCATCCAAAATTACCACATGGTGAACGAAAATGGGTGGAATGTGCTATACCAAGTGGACTTGTTGTATCCTGGGAATTGTTCGCCTGAGTTGCAGAGGTGCTTGTCTCGCATGGTGTTTGGCATTGAAAGCGACTCCGTGCAAGGTGCCTACAATATGTGGCTGGGGCAGAAAAAGCAGCTTAAGGATTTTTCAAAGGCACTCGGGGATATGGACTTTAAATACCGTAGGCTCTTGCGTATGCTTGACAATAAGGCTGGGCGGTATGCTGTTTTCAGCAGCGTGGCCGACTCAGACTATATGGAATACACTACAGAACAGATGCCGCAAAAGCGTTATGGCTATTCGTTGAATTATAAGGCTTATAGCATTGACGGTAGGATGGATCATGTTTCGTATTACAAGGTGCAGCGTACAAAGACTAATGAGCGTGCTGTTATCTTTGATTTCCGGCAGAACAAGCCTCTTGGTGCTTCAGATGTGTTCACCCCTGAGGGAATCAAGAAGTTTGGAATTGACACCCTTGGCACAGATGTCAACTTGATGCTGCACGATGGGAGAATTCTGTTTGGCAATGCAAATGGCTGCCAAGTGGCAAGGCTTGCAGTTGTGGAGGATTATCTTACGGACTACTTCAAGGAACTGGCCGCCGTTGGAAGTAATGAGTCGAGCACAATGGCTAAAGGTCTCAATGATGGCGATAAGGTTTACGAGGACAGCGTTGACCAGATGCCGGAGTTCCCTGGTGGTAAGGATGCAATGTTTAAGTGGGTGGCTGAAAACTTGAAGTATCCAGAGAAACTAGAAGCAGAAGGCTATCAAGGGCGGGTAATCGTGGCTTTTGTTGTAGAGCCTGATGGGTCGCTTTCCTCTGTGCGCGTGGAGAAATCCGTGCATCCTCTATTTGATATTGAAGCTTCACGACTTGTAATGAATATGCCCAAGTGGAGGCCAGGGAAGAAAGATGGCAAGCCGGTAAGGGTGAAATCTACTCTTCCCGTCACTTTCCGTCTACAGTAAAGATAAGGTGCTGCCATTGCAAAAACAAAGTGTGAATCGATTTAACAATCAGCTTAAAGACATGAAAATTGATAAATTAAGGATTAAGGTGCTTGCCGTGGTGTTCGCGCTGCTTGCCACGGCAGGCTTGGGAGAATGCTTTGCGCAGACTCCAAGTTGGGTGGAATTGGTTAGGAAAGACTTCATAGTTCGCGAAGGCATCAAGTCTGTGCAGTACGAAGTCTATCTTGCATGGCCTAAGAACAGCCCTGCGGCCTTGCAGCGCAGCCTCTCGCAGATGATGTTCGGCATAGATAACGACACGCTGATGGTGGCTTACAACGAATGGTTGGGCAGCTTGGGCAAGCTGCGCAAGGTGGGCAAGCGCGGCAACAAGGTGGCAGTGGTGTATCGCCGCCATTTGATGCCTGTTAGCTACGCCCCCGGGCGTTATGTGTCGTTCAGCAGCGTGGCCGATGCCGACTGCCGTCAGTTCAGGATGGATGTGGAACCCGAGCAAGTGTTTGGCTACAAATACTATTGGGCGGGGCTTATGGGCATAGGCGGCACCGGCATTAGTAAGCTATACAATGTGGTGAGAGTGACAACCAACGAGAAAGGACTTATATACGATTATCGGCAGGGCAGGCAGCTCACCGTTGCCGATGTGCTTACGCCCCAAGGCATCAAGGAGCTTGGGGTTGACCGTCTTGGCGATGGCGTAAGTATGTTGTTTGCCGACGGCGAGCTGGTGTTCGCCAATGCCACGAGCTGTTTCAGCTACAAGGTGGCCGACATAGAGGATTGCCTTACCGACAGTTTCCTTGTGCTCATTGGCCGCAAGCCAGTGGCTCAGGCGAGCTGCAGGCAGCTTAGTGCCAAAGATTTGAAAAGGCCTGAGTTTGCTGACGGAGATGGTTCTTTTGATGATTACATTAGAAAGAACATCCATGTTCCCGATACGCTCAAGGACAAGTGTGGAGAGGGTCGCATCGTTGTGGCGTACATCGTAAATGAAGACGGAAGCCTGAGCGATGTAAATGTAAAGGAGTCTCCCCACCCCTTGATAGCTGCTGAAGTGTTGCGCGTGATTGGCGAGGCGCCTAAGTGGAAGCCAGCCACGTTGAGAGGCAAGCCCATAAAGTCAAATTGTTCGGATACGATGCTTTTATTTCCTGACTTATTTGGTGGTTATTTCGGGCAGTGAAGATGGTTCTTTTGCCTGCTCGCCACTCCGTTTTATGCTTCTTTAGGTTGCATTTGTGAAACACCGCCCTGCCCATTCAAAAATGTTTACAAAGCCGTGTCGCAGGCCGGCCTCGGCCATATTGGCCTGCCGAACAGGCCGTTTCGCCCTCCCAAACGGGCTGTTTGGGGATGCGGAACGGCCTGTATTGCATCCTCAAACGGTAGCTATGGCTAAGCCATTGGCTTACAGATAGTTGCGCGAAAGGCGGGTGTTGTTGAAAAATCACGACAACAACGCAGTGCGCCAACCTGCTTCCAGCAGCTGAGGCCATGCAGGTTAGCGATGAGGAAGCGGAGGCATCGGGCTGTTGCCGCATCTGTATGGAGTCGCAAGTTGTTGCGCCTGCCGACTTCGGATTGCAAGTTTGGCTGTTAGTTCCTTGCCGCCAACTCGCGCAATTTATACGCGAGTTCGGGATAAGTTTTTTCATGAGTTTAACAAGAAACATTATCCTCTGGCCTGCTGCCTGCCACGTGTAGAGACGCAAAATTTTGCGTCTCGGAGGCTCAATGTCTCGAAAAACGGATGCAAACGGCAATGACAGACGCAAAATTTTGCGTCTCTACATGAGAACTCCCTTTGCTTAATCTCAATGCTTGCTTGTCCCGAACTCGCGCAATTTATCATTGTCTGCCGCAGTGGCAGGCAAAAAAATCCGCGCAAACGTGCGCATATTCGGATTTTAATGGTTAATTTTGCGCATTGAAAAAAGACTAAACACAATGACTATGATAAAGATAACATTTCCCGATGGCTCTGTGCGCGAGTACGAACAGGGCGTTACCGGTCTCCAGATAGCCGAGAGCATATCGCCCGCGCTGGCGCGCGACGTGCTGGCCTGCGGCGTGAATGGCGAGACCGTGGAGCTGAACAGGCCCATCGAGGCCGACGCTGCGGTGCAGCTTTACAAGTGGGACGACGACGAGGGCAAGCACGCCTTCTGGCACACTTCGGCCCACCTGCTGGCCGAAGCCCTGCAGGAGCTTTACCCTGGCATACAGTTCGGCTTCGGCCCTGCCGTGGAGAACGGTTTCTTCTACGACGTGCTGCTGCCCGGCGGCGAGGCCATCAAGGAGGGCGACTTCGCCAAGATAGAGGACAAGATGCGCGAGCTTGCCTCGAAGAAAGAGCCCGTGGTGCGCAAGGAGGTGGCCAAGGCCGACGCCCTCAAGGAGTTTGCCGCCGCAGGCCAGACCTACAAGTGCGAGCACATAGAGCAGGACTTGGAGGACGGCACCATCACCACATACACGCAGGGAGCCTTCACCGACCTCTGCAAGGGTCCCCACCTGCTCAACACAGGCGCCATAAAGGCCATAAAGCTCACGAGCGTGGCTGGCGCCTTCTGGCGCGGCGACGCCACCCGCGAGCAGATGCAGCGCCTCTACGGCATCACTTTCCCCAAGAAGAAGATGCTCGACGAGTATCTCCTCATGCTTGAGGAGGCCAAGAAGCGCGACCACCGCAAGATAGGGAAGGAGATGGAGCTGTTCATGTTCTCCGAGCGCGTGGGCAAGGGCTTGCCCATTTGGCTGCCCAAAGGCACCGAGCTGCGCCTGAGGATGCAGGACATGCTGCGCAAGATACAGGCGCGCTACGGCTACAAGGAGGTGATAACGCCCCATATAGGCAGCAAGAACCTCTACGTGACCAGCGGCCACTACGCCCACTACGGCAAGGACTCGTTCCAGCCGATACACACCCCCGAGGAGGGCGAGGAGTATATGCTCAAGCCCATGAACTGCCCCCACCACTGCGAGGTGTTTGCATGGAAGCCGCGCTCCTACAAGGACCTGCCGCTGCGCATAGCCGAGTTCGGCACGGTTTACCGCTACGAGCAGAGCGGCGAGCTGCACGGCTTGACCCGTGTGCGCTCGTTCACCCAGGACGATGCCCACATCTTCTGCCGCCCTGACCAGGTGAAGGACGAGTTCCTGCGCGTGATGGACATCATCCACACGGTGTTCTCCATCTTCCACTTCGACAACTTCGAGGCGCAGATTTCGCTCCGCGACCCCAACGACCACGAGAAGTACATCGGCTCCGACGAGGTTTGGGAGAAGGGCGAGCGCGCCATCATCGAGGCTTGCAAGGAGAAAGGGCTTAAGGCAAAGGTAGAGTATGGCGAGGCGGCCTTCTACGGGCCGAAGCTCGACTTCATGGTGAAGGACGCCATAGGCCGCCGCTGGCAGCTCGGCACGATACAGGTGGACTACAACCTGCCGGAGCGTTTCAAGCTGGAATATACCGACGAGGACAACACCAAGAAGACGCCGGTGATGATACACCGCGCGCCGTTCGGCTCGATGGAGCGCTTCTGCGCCGTGCTCATAGAGCACACGGCGGGCCACTTCCCGCTATGGCTCACGCCCGACCAGGTGGCCATACTGCCCATCTCGGAGAAGTATAACGACTACGCCGCGCGCGTGGCCCGCGAGCTTGATGCCGTTGGCGTGCGCGCCAGCGTCGACAGCCGCAACGAGAAGGTGGGCCGCAAGGTGCGCGACAATGAGCTGAAGCGCATACCCTACATGGCCATCGTTGGCGAGAAGGAGCAGGCCGACGGCACCGTGAGCGTGCGAAAGCAGGGCGGCGAGGACGTGGGCGTGATGCCTGTGGCCGACTTTGCCAAGGTGATAAACGACGAGGTGGCACGGCAGCTTAAGGCCACCGAGGTGCATCCCGACTGACGCTTGCGCCTGCCATACTGAAGAGACGACAATGGTTGCCGCCTGCGGCAGCGTGGCTTTATGCCCTTCCGCAGGCGGCAGCTTGGTTTTGCCCCGCAGCCTCGGGCAGGCAGCAAGGGTGGTTAACTTACATTTATATAACTATGTACAAGATGAGGACATTGTTTGTTTGCTTGGCAGCCGCTGCGGCCATAAGCGCCTGCGGAGGCCAGGCAAGGCAGGGGCAGGCAGCCCCGAAGGCCGCCGACACGGTGAAGGCTGAGGCTCCGGCCACAGCCGTTGGCGGCGTGGAGTATCTTACCACGGCCGACTTCAGGAGCCGTGTGTACGACTTCAAGGCCAACCCCGACGAGTGGAAGTATGTCGGCGACACACCGGCCATAGTGGACTTTTATGCCACTTGGTGCGGCCCCTGCAAGCAGCTCTCGCCCTTGCTTGAGGAGCTTGCAGCCGAGTATGCCGGAAAGGTGAAGGTCTACAAGGTTGACGTGGACAAGGAGCAGGAGCTGGCCGCAGCCTTCCGCGTGCAGAGCATACCCATGCTACTGTGGATTCCGGCCAAGGACCAACCCTTTGTCTCCATGGGACTTATGCCAAAGGCAGAGCTGAAGAAGGCCATCGACGAGCGCCTGCTGAAGCCGGCCGAGTGACTAAAAGCCTGCGGCGGCCGAGTGATGGCCGCCGTTGGCGTTGCCATTAAGGGGCATCCACGCAGGCTGCCTTGCACAGCTCGCGGCGGCACTGCGTGGATGCCTTTTACCCAAAGATTGCAGGATGACACCTTGTTTACTTTATTTTGCGAAATGTTTGGTCATTTAAGAATAAATGACTACCTTTGCAACTGCTTTAAACAGCGTTTCCATTCGTGAAACGTTCCTGCCTCATATTTTCATAAGCAGATAATAATTTACCATACATAGTATGTACACGAAAGAAGAACTTGAATCGATGGATACCCTCCAATTGATGGGTATCGCTGAGCAATTGGGCGTCAAGGTCTCGCCGGACGATGAGCTTGAGACCGTGGTCTACGCCATCTTAGACAAGGCCGCGGAGGAAAGTGCCATGAGTTCCGCCGCTGCCCCGAAGCGCAAGAGGACACGGATAGTTAAGAAAGACACAAGCAAAGTATATACAGTTAACGGCAAGGAGGGGGAGAACTTCGACCTTAAGAACAAGCAAGGCAAGCCTGCCGAGATGAAGCAGGCATCGCTGTTTGCCGACATCCCGGCGCAAGCAGCAAGCGGCGACGTGCCTGCCGCAGCCGAGGAAATGGCCGACGAGGCTCCTGCCGCCACAAGGAAGACAAGGGCGCAACGGGTCAAGGCTGAGCCGGCTCCTGCCGATGAACCGGCCCAGGCTGCGCTCGCCGACGCAGAGCCGATGACCACAGAGGCAACAGACGCCCCTCTGGTCGAATCCTCGGTGGCCGCAGAGACTGACGATGCCGACACTCAGGCACCTGATTTCGTGCCGGAGGCGGCCTTCGACAATGGCGCGCCGTCCGACGACGCGCCTTCGGACAGGAACTTGCTGGCGCAGCTCCAAGAGAAAATGGCGCAGCACAACCAGGAAGAAGAGGCCAAGGTGGCCAGCAACGCATCCGGGGTTTGGGAGGGCGACCCGGGCGACGGGACCGACTTCATCACCGTGGTGGACCTGCCGATAGAGGATCAGGGCGCAATGCCCACGCTCGATATGTTCGACCGTCCTACCATGCAGCAGCCCGACTTGGAGTTCCAGCACGCACCCGGGCAGCCCGCAATGCAGAAGCCCGCGTTCGACTTTGCCGACCTCATCAGCGGCAACGGCGTGCTCGAAGTGCTCTCCGACGGGTACGGCTTCCTGCGTTCCAGTGATTACAATTACCTCTCTTCGCCCGACGACATATACGTTTCGCCACAGCAGATAAAGAAATACGGACTGAAAACCGGCGACGTGGTTGACTGCACCGTGCGCCCGCCGCACGACAACGAGAAGTATTTTGCGCTGAGCAACGTGCAAGCCATCAACGGCAGGAACCCCGCCGAGGTGCGCGACCGCGTGGCTTTCGAGCACCTTACGCCGCTCTTCCCCGACGAGAAGTTCAGGCTTTGCGGCGACAGGGCAACCACTAACCCGAGCGTGAGGATTGTTGATCTCTTCTCGCCTATAGGCAAGGGGCAGCGCGCCCTCATCGTGGCGCAGCCCAAGACCGGTAAGACCATCCTCATGAAAGACATCGCAAACGCCATCGCCGCCAACCATCCCGAGGCTTACCTCATGATGCTGCTCATAGACGAACGCCCTGAAGAGGTGACCGACATGAGCCGCACGGTGAACGCAGAGGTCATTGCCTCAACCTTCGACGAGCCTGCCGACCGTCATGTGAAGATTGCCGGCATCGTGCTGGAGAAAGCCAAGCGCATGGTGGAATGCGGCCACGACGTGGTTATTTTCCTCGACTCCATCACACGCCTTGCACGGGCCTACAACACCGTAAGCCCCGCCAGTGGCAAGGTTCTTACCGGTGGCGTTGACGCAAACGCACTGCAGAAGCCCAAGAGATTCTTCGGAGCGGCCCGCAACATAGAGAATGGCGGCTCGCTGACAATCATCGCCACGGCCTTGATAGACACCGGGTCGAAGATGGACGAGGTGATTTTCGAGGAGTTCAAGGGTACAGGCAACATGGAGTTGCAGCTCGACCGATCGCTGAGCAACAAGCGAATATTCCCCGCTGTCAACCTCGTGCAGTCGAGCACACGCCGCGACGACCTGCTGCAAGACCCCACCACGCTCAACCGTATGTGGGTTTGCCGCAAGTTCATAAGCGAGATGAACCCCGTGGAAGCCATGAACACGGTGCGCGACAGGCTCGTGCAGACGAGGAGCAACGAGGAATTCTTGCTCTCGATGAACGGCTGACGGGATATTCATATTGTATATATAAGGATATAAGGCCGCACGGTAGCCATCACGACAGTGGGCTACCGTGTGGCTTTCTTCGCATGGAAGGCTACATCATCATAAGGAAGAGGACGTTCGTCAGGGCCGTGGCGGCACTGTGCGCAGTGGTCGTAGGCTTGCTGGCTTGGCTCTGCTTTTCCATCGTTTGCGGCGACAAACCGCCGAGGCAGGTGGCCTTGCGCTCTTTCAACGCCTTGCAGGCCGATGGCAAGGACGTGGCTTTCTTTAGCTCGATAAGTGCCGATTCCGTGCTCGTGGGGCTTAGCCTCGACTCTTCCAAAGTAACTTTCGCGCCACGGCTTGCGCTCCGTGGGGCAGGCTTGCGCTCCGTGGTGAGGCACACCAAGGACAGCCTTAGGCGCAGGGCCGCCCGGCTTGAGGCTGCCATCGGCGAGATGGACTATTACCTTAAAGTGCATGGAGTGCAGGACGAGGGCTACGACATGGTGGCCGGACACGCCACCGCAGCCTCCGGGATGCTGGCATCCGTTAGGCAGGAGCTTGACGTGCTGGAGGCAATCCACAAGGAAACAAGGCTTGGCCTGAGGCATTCTGAAACGCATTCCGCCCCCGACAGCCTTTTGGGCGCGCCCCTCGTGCTCGCCGAATGCAATGGCGGGCGGTGGCTTAACGGCCGATGGCTCAGGGCCGCAAGCCAGGGGCCGGGCGTAGCGGCGGACTCTGCGGGAAGGTTGATAGCTGGCACTTGGGAGGCCGACACCCTTGTGACGGGTAGCAGGACAGACTGCCTCGGCACCTATACCGGGCAGTTCGGCGCCCGCTTGCTTGCCTGCGGGCATGGCTCTTACGCCGCCGCTGATGGCTCATACTACGAAGGCCGCTGGCAGGCTGACCGCCCCGACGGTTTCGGCTTTGCCGTTGACACCGTTAGGCTGCGCGCCGGCGAGTGGCAGCGCGGCACTTACAAGGGTGAGAGGCTCAACTACACGTCGGAGCGCATCTACGGCATCGACATTTCGCGCTACCAGCATGGCCGTGGCAGGCGGTACTACCCAATACACTGGAATCAATTGCGCATTACCGACTTAGGGCGCATCAGCAAGAAGAAAATAAGCGGACGGGTAGACTATCCCGTGTCGTTCATCTACATAAAGTCTACCGAAGGCTGCTCGGTGCGCAACAGGTTCTTCCGCGCCGACTACCTGCAAGCGCGCCGCCACGGCATCCGCTGCGGTGCCTACCACTTCTTTTCGGTGCGAACCACGGCCAAGGCACAGGCCCGTTACTTCATCCGTCACACGCTGTTCAGGCCAGGCGACTTGCCCCCAGTGCTCGACGTTGAGCCTACCGACAGGCAGATAGCACAGATGGGCGGCGCCGACGAGCTGTTCAGGCGGGTAAGGACGTGGATGAACATCGTGCGCAGGCACACCGGGGTGAGGCCGATTCTATACGTGAGCCAGAGCTTTGTGAACAAGTACCTGGGCCATGCGCCCGACATAAAGCAGAACTACAACGTGTGGATAGCCCGCTACGGTGAGTACAAACCCGACATCAAGCTCGTATATTGGCAGCTCAGTCCCGACGGGAGGGTGAGTGGAATACACGGCGATGTGGACATAAACGTATTCAACGGTTATGAAGACCAGTTTGACAGATTCATCGAAACAGAGCTTATCAAGTGAGGGGCAGGGCTGCCGCTTCATCCTTGCGCTGGGGTCGAACGCCGGGCAGGAAGAGGCCATGGCTCTGGCCCTGCGCCTGCTCTCGCGCCACCTTGACGTGGAGAAGCGCACCAAGGCCGTATGGACTGAGGCTGTGGCAGGTGCCACTGGCAGGTTTCTCAACTGCCTGGTAAGCGGCCGCACGGCCATGGGCTTGGCCGAGCTGAATGCCTTTGCCAAGGCCGTGGAACGCCAGTGCGGGCGCACCTCTGGCGAGGCGGCCGCCGGGCTGATACGCATGGACATCGACATAATGGAATACGGCGGCGCACGCCTACACGCCGCCGACTGGGAACGGACTTACATAAAACAACTAATGAGAGAATTATGAGCAAGTTATTGTGTGCAATGGCCATGGCGCTCATTGCGTGTTCGCAGGCCGTGGCGCAGCGGTTCGACACTTTTTTCCGCGACAGTACGCTCAGGCTCGACTACATCTTTGCAGGTGATGCCTCGCGGCAGGCCATCTATGTAGACGAGCTTGGCTTGAACCCGCGATGGCACGGGCGGCGCGCCCGCCTCGGCGAACTGCCCTTGGGCGGCAACGGGCGGCTGACGGTGAGAGACTGCGCGAGCGGCGAGGTGATTTACCGCCATTCGTTTTCAACGCTTTTCCAGGAGTGGCTGCTCACTGCCGAGGCAAAGACGGTGGCTAAGTCGTTCGAGAACGTGTTCCTCGTGCCTTGGCCCAAGCAGCCCGTAAGCATCACCGTAGAGCTGCGCGACTCGCACGACAGCGTTACGGCCTCGATGACGCACACCGTCAACCCTGCCGATATACTGATACGCCGCCGAGGATTCAGTCACGTCACCCCGTACAAGACGCTGCAGCGGGCTGCCGACACCACGCGCTGCATCCACATAGCATACGTGGCCGAAGGCTACCGGGCCGACGAGATGGACGCGTATCTTGACGACGCGCAGGCCGCTACAGAGGCCATCTTCGCCCACGAGCCGTTCAGGCGTTTGCGCAGCCGCTTCAACGTGGTGGCCGTGATGTCGCCCTCTGAAGACAGCGGAGCGAGCTGCCCCGCCGACGGAGTGTGGAAGTCAACGGCGCTCAGGTCGCACTTCGACACATTCTACAGCGACCGCTACCTTGCCACGCTGAGCCTCAAGCGGCTGCACGACCTGTTGGCCGGAACTCCCTACGAGCACATCATAATACTCGTGAACACTGCTAAGTACGGCGGCGGGGGCATATACAACTCCTACAACCTGTCGTACACCAAGGGCGATGATTTCAGGCCGGTTGTGGTGCATGAGTTCGGCCACAGCTTTGGCGGGCTGGGCGATGAGTACGAGTATGGCGACGGCGACCCCATGTATCATGCCGACACTGAGCCGTGGGAGCCAAACCTTACCACCAAGCGCGACTTCCGGGGCAAGTGGGAAAACCTCCTAAGGCAGGGCAAGGCGGCACTTATCGAGGGCGGCGGCTACCAACAGAAGGGCGTGTATCGCGGCGCGGCCGACTGCCGAATGCGTACCAACGAGGTGCCAGACTTCTGCCCCGTGTGCCAGCAGGCGCTTGAGCGTATGATAGAGTTTTACACCGGTGAATGAACTTTAAAGACTACGGATATGGTTGAGACGCAGGCTCAACTGGAGGAGGTGATAGCCGAGTGGGGCTTCCTTCCGTTCTTCAAGAATGGCATCAGCGGCTTTTCGGTGGAGGATATTGTTCCGCCCGAACTCCTCTTCGGCGAGCACGGCGAGCAGGGGGCATGGCAGTGGAAAGGCCCGATAATAAGTCACTGGCAGTGCGCCTACGGCAAGTTCTTTGGCGGCAAGGCCGGCTTCGTGAGCCTTGAGTGGCTGCCCGACTTCATCAATTGGCGGCGCAGCCTTTATCCGCTGCGCTCCATGGACGCCGATGCGCGCCACATCCTCGACGTGCTCCGCAGCGAGGAGTCGATGCTGTCGAAGCAGCTCAAGGTGGCCAGCGGCTTCACGCTCAGCCGCAAGCGCAAGCTCTTCAACCCCGACGACCCTTCGGCTCCGCTCGCCAACAGGCGCAACGGAACAGCCTTCGACGCGCTCATCGGCGCGCTGCAGATGGGTACCTACGTGTGCATAGCCGATTTTGAGTACCAAGTGTCGCGCAGCGGCGAGCCTTACGGCTGGGGCGTGGCGCGCTACTGTACGCCAGAGGCAATGTATGACACAGACTGGCAGGCAGCCGTGGAGGGGCGCACTCCCAAGCAGTCGCGCCGCCGCATGGTAGACCGCCTTGTGCGGCTCTTCCCAGATGCTGACCAACGCAAGATAGAACGATTAGTTGGAATATGAGTTACAGCAACATGATGAGAGAAGTGAGGCTGGGGCAGGCCGAGGCCGCCGCCCCCGAGCTGCGCCGCCTTTACGAGGCGGCTTTCCCCGAGGAGGAACAGATACCATACGACGATATGCTGGCGCTGATGTCAACCATGCCGCTGGCCTATTCGGCATGGTACGACGGCGAAGGGCTTGTAGGCTTGACGATAGTGTGCGAGTGGCCGTCGGCCTGCTGGTTTTGGTACTTCGCCGTGAGCGAGGAAAGGCGAGGCCATGGTTGCGGCAGCGCGATGCTGGCGGCCATTTTGAGCCGTTACCGCAACCGCCCGTTGGTGCTCGACGTGGAGTCGCCGCGCCAGGAGTGCGCCAACATGGAGCAGCGCCGGCGCCGCTATGCCTTCTACCAGCGCAGCGGCCTGCGCGACACCGGCATAGAGCGGTCGTTCGGCGGCGTGACATACGCCATTCTGGCATCGGCCAACACGCAGTTCACCGAGGATGATTACAACCACCTTATCGCCGAACTGAGCCGCTTTTGGGATGCCTTGCCCGGACGCGGGTAGGCTTTGATGGGTGTGCTGCTGTGCTCTTTGGCGATTGGGTACAGACGTATGAAAAATCGCAACAAAACCATCCCGCTGCGCCTATATGGCGGGATGGAATGCTAAAACGGCCTGTTTCGCAGCGCGATACAGGCCGTTTGGCGTTGCGAAACAGGCCGTTTTGCAGTGCAATATGTACGCTTTTGCAAGTCATTGGCCATCAGTGTGTTGCGCAATATGACCGTTTTGCAAAAACGTTTTACAAAAAAAGACGCCCGCCGCAGCTGCCTCATGGCAACTGTGGCGGGCGTTGCAATATGCAGGGTGAGCTTAGTTCTGCCCCTCTTTCATGTGGCTTGCGATGGCTTTCTGCATCTTTGTCTCGTCAGATGCGTGCTTCAGCACCTCGGCATCGATGTAGAATACAATCTCCTCGGCAAGGTTGGTGATGTGGTCGCCGGTGCGCTCCAGGCGCAGGAACACGCTCTTGAAGTCGATGCAGAAGCCCACCTTGTCGGGGTGCTCCTTTGCATATTCGGTCAGTATGCCCGTCACCTCGGCGTTGATTTCGTCAATCAGGTTGTCTTTCTCAAACAGACTGTTGGCCATCGAGATGTCTTCCTTCTCAAGGGCGAGGCGCGATGTCACGAGCATGTCGAGCACCCCGTCGACCATTTCCTGCAGCCTAATGCGCTTGAGCAGTTCTGGGTCTATGTGCTCGCCGTTGAGCTTGATGACGAAGCGGGCAATGTTCTCTGCGAAATCTCCTATGCGTTCGAGGTCGGTGTTTATCTTGAGCATGGCCAGTGCGAAGCGGAGGTCGATGGCCACGGGGTTGTAGAGCACGAGGAAGTCCTCGATGTCGCAGTCGAGCTTCAGCTCCGAGGCGTTCACGCGCTTCTCGCGTATGAGCACGTCCCATGCCTTTTCCTTGTCGGCCGTGGGTATAGCCTCGCACACGTTGCGCATCTGGTCGTAGACGAGCGTCCACATATCCAGCACTTCCTTGCGTATCTTTACCAGTTCTTCATCTACAAATTTTACCATAGTCTTAGTCTTTGATTGTGATTATCCGAATCGTCCAGTGATGTAGTTCTGTGTCTCTTCCTTGGCGGGGTTGGTGAATATCTTCGTCGTGTAGTCGTACTCTATGAGCTGGCCGAGGTAGAAGAATGCCGTCTTGTCGCTCACGCGTGTGGCCTGTTGCATGTTGTGCGTCACGATGACGATGGTGTAGTCTTTCTTTATCTCGTGTATAAGCTCCTCCACCTTGGCCGTGGAGATGGGGTCGAGCGCCGATGCCGGCTCGTCCATGAGCAGCACCGAGGGTTGCACGGCCATGGCCCTGGCTATGCAGAGGCGCTGCTGCTGTCCGCCGGAGAGCGCGTAAGCCGACTTCTTGAGCTTGTCCTTCACCTCGTCCCAGAGGGCGGCGCCGCGCAGCGATTCTTCCACGCGCTCGGCAATGAAAGCCTCGTCCTTCACCCCGTTCACGCGCAGGCCGTAGGCCACGTTCTCGTATATGCTCTTTGGGAACGGGTTGGGCCGTTGGAACACCATGCCTACGTTCTTGCGCAGTTCGTCTACGCTGACCGAGCGGTCGTATATGTTCTGCCCGTCGATGGTTATCTGCCCTTCGAGCCGTGTGTCGGGTATGAGGTCGTTCATGCGGTTGAACAGCCTCAGGAAAGTGGACTTGCCACATCCCGACGGGCCGATGAAGGCCACCACCTCGTGCTCGTCTATGCTCATGTTGATGCCTTTCAGCGCATGGAAAGAGCCATAATAGAAATCTACATGTTGTGCCTCAATCTTGCTCATAATTCGGTTATGTGTTGTGTTAGTTTGTCTTCAGTTTTTTCTGGAAGTAGTTGCGCAGCGCGTTCGCCAGCAGGTTTACGAAGAGGATTATAATCACCAGCACGAGCGCAGTGCCGTAGGCGATTGGTATCTGCTTGTCCATGTCGGTGCCGCTCGTGGCCAGCACGTATAGGTGATAGGGCAGGGCCATGCACTGGTCGAACACGCTCTCGGGCAGCTGCGGCAGGAAATAGGCCGCGCAGGTGAAGAGGATTGGTGCCGTTTCGCCCGACACGCGCCCCAGGGCGAGAATCAGACCGGTGATGATGTTGGGCATGCCCATGGGCAGGATTACGTGCCAGATGGTCTGGAGCTTGCTGGCTCCGAGCGCGAGGCTGCCCTCACGGAAGCTGTCGGGGATGGCTTTCAGGGCCTCCTCGGTGGTGCGGATTACGAGCGGCAGTGCCAGCAGGCCGAGCGTTAGCGAGCCTGCTATGATGCTGTCGCCAAAGCCGAAGAAGTTGACGAAGAGCGACATACCGAACAGTCCGAACACTATCGACGGTATTCCGGCGAGGTTGTTGGTCATCATGCGTATGAACCTGACCACTTTTCCCTTTGGAGCATACTCGTTCATGTATATTCCGCTCATGATGCCGAGGGGGAAAGCGAACAGCGCGCTGCCCACCATGAGGTAGAATGTGCCAACAATTGCCGGCCAGATGCCGCCCCCCTTCATGCCGTCGGTGGGCGGGGTGGTGATGAAGTCCCAGCTGAGCACGCTAGCCCCCTTAACGATGATGAAGCCCAGGATGATGAACAATATTGTGACGATTACGCCGCTCAGCACCTTGAACAGGCCGAAGGCCACGTTCTGTGCCAGCATCTTGCGGGCGTGGTTGCCCTGTGTTGATGTCTTTATGTCCATGTTTACTTGTTTTTGGAGGAAATGTATTCAACGCTAGAGTTGATTATCAGCGTTATGAAGAAGAGCACCACGCCGAGCAGGAAGAGCGACTGGTAGTGCGGGCCGCCTGCCGGAGCCTCGCCCAGCTCGGCGGCGATGGTGGCGGGGATGGTGCGCAGCGGGTCGGTGATGGAGAGAGGTATTACTGCTGCGTTGCCCGTCACCATGAGCACGGCCATGGTCTCTCCGAAGGCGCGCCCTATGCCGAGAACCACCGCCGAGGTTATTCCCGATATGGAATATGGCATCACCACCTTATATATTGTCTGCCATTTCGATGCGCCGAGGGCAAGGCTTGCCTCGCGTTGTGAGCGTGGGCAGTTCTGCATGGCGTCCTGGCTTACGGTGATGATGGTGGGCAGTGCCATGATGGCCAGCACCAAGGCTCCCGCCAGTCCGCTCTCGCCCACGGGCAGGCCGAACACGTCTTGCAGCAGCGGAACGATGACTATGAGGCCGAAAAAGCCGTATACTACCGAGGGGATGCCGTTGAGCAGCTCGATGATAGGCTTGAGTATGGCGCGCATTCTGGCCGATGCCACCTCCGACATATATATGGCCACGGACAGTCCGAAGGGCAGGGCGAAGAGTATGGCGAACACCGTCACCCATACCGTTCCGAGGATGAGGGGCATGAAGCCGAACTGCGCCGCGGGCGTGGCCGTGGGGAACCACTCCTTGCCTGCGAACACCTCAGAAAACGATATCTTGTGGTCCTTGAGGCGCTTGCCGCTGAAGCCCTTGCCGCCGGCGAACTCCTCAGGAACGAAAGCTATGATGCCGGGGTTGCGCTCCACGAGCGAGCTTATGCAGGCCGAGGCGTTCTCGTAGTTGGGGCCAAGCTCTTCTTCGCTGAAATGCTTCTGCATATCCTCGAAGCGGAACACCATGATGCGGCCCGGGTTGCCGCCAACGTCCTGCCAGTCGGTTATGTCCTCGTCGAACACTTCCTTTATCTGTTGTGCGTTAAGCTCGTCAACGGGGTTGCCTTTGTTCACTACCAACGTGTAGCCTTCCTCTATTGTCTTTTGCGAGAACAGGCCCAGGCCTTCGGAGAACAGGAACACCACGATGAGCAGAATCACCACGCTGGTGAGGAATCCGCTGCAGGTGATTATCCCGCTGATGATTTTCTCAAATACCTTTTTCATTGTTATAGTCTTGCTGTTTGTTGCTTTTGAGCGCAAAAGTAGCCATGGAAAATGACCAAAGTGTGACACGCAAGTTACGATTGTGTTACAAAACATTGGGTGGCAGCGTTGTAACGCGAATGTAACACTTGTGTATATGTGCCGTAACAAATTAGTTGTTACTTCGCGGCGTAAACCATAAGGCAATACATACACTAATCACATAACGACATGAAACTTACCAGACTGATGGCCGTAGTGCTGATGGCCGTGGGCGTGCAGATGGCCGCCGCGCAGAAGATAAAGGGTAGCGACACGGTGCTGCCTGTGTCGCAGGAGGCTGCCGAGACGTATATGAACTCTCACCCCGGGGCGCGCGTCACCGTGACGGGTGGCGGCTCGGGCGTGGGTATATCGGCCCTGCTCGACGCCACCACCGACATTGCCATGGCCTCGCGCTCTATCAAGTTCAGCGAGCGGATGAAGCTGAAGAAGGGCGGCAAGCAGTTGCGTGAGGCCGTGGTGGCCTACGACGCCCTGGCCGTGGTGGTTAACCCGGGCAACCCCGTGACGAACCTTACCCGCCAGCAGCTTGAAGACATATTCAGGGGCAAGATTACCAACTGGAACCAGGTGCGCGACGCGGTGACGGGTCGCCGTGGCGAGGACCTTAAGATAATAGTTTACTCGCGCGAAACGTCGTCGGGAACGTATGAGTTCTTCAAGACAAGCGTGCTCAACGAGAAGAACTACATGGCCGGAGTGCTCTCAATGCCCGCCACGGGAGCCGTCATTCAGTCGGTGAGCCAGACGCGCGGCGCCATAGGCTACGTCGGCATGGCCTACGTAAACAAGCGTGTGAAGGCCATAAAGGTGTCGTACGACGGCAAGAACTTCGTATATCCGAGCATGGCCACGGGCCGAAACCATACTTACCCCATCATCCGCGAGCTTTATTACTACTACACAGCCGACAAGGAAAGCGTGGTCAAGCCGTTCATAAGCTACCTGCTCTCCGATGCCGGGCAGCGCATAGTGATGAAGAGCGGCTACGTGCCGGTGCGCTGAGGCTTATGTCTCGGCGGCGGGCTTGGCTCGCCATTTGTTTGTAGAAATGCCGCATACAGGGCGCAAGTACGCCTTGTATGCGGCATTTTATTGCTTCATCTGAACCTCCCCTGCGGGGGGTGGATGGGGCATTTGTATGTAGGTGGTGGTGGAAATAGGTGGTAATGTTTCCTTACAAAATGCGTTCTGTCGGCAGGGGAGTGCCGTTTGGCCTTGCGAAACGGCCTATTTGGCAATGCAAAACCGCCCGTTTGGCAATGCGAAACGGGTGGTTTTGGCGCATGAAACGGCCTCTGCGGGTAAAAGGCTGTGTGTCAGGCGGTTGGCGGCAGGGTGCAAGTGGCGGCGGCGTTTGCGAATTTTCCTTACATGGCGGAGCGTGGCCGCAGGTGGAGGGCGGCGCGTGGCTGCGGGCATAGGGCGGGCAGCGGTCAGGCATCCATGAGGTCGCTCATTATCATGTCGCTAACGAAAAGACCCCGCCGCGTGAGCCTTAGGTGGTTGCCTTGGCGTTCGAGCAGCCTGTCGGCGAGGTAAGGGCGGGCCGCGCCGAGGCACAGGGCAAGGAGGCCGGGGCCGAAGTTGCGCCTGAGCCGGGCGAGGTCAATGCCCTCGCAGGTGCGCAGCGAGAGCATCACTGTGTCGTTGTATCGCGCGGAGGTGTCAAGCTCTTCGCGCTCGGCAGGCACTTCGCCGCGCTCTATGGCGGCGATGTAGCGGTCGAGGTCGGCCACGTTCCACTGTCGGCTCTGCCCGTCGAAGGAGTGGGCGGCCGCCCCCAGGCCCAGGTAAGGCTCTTGCAGCCAGTATCCGCTGTTGTGGCGCGAGCGTCGCCCGGGCAGCGCAAAGTTGCTTATCTCGTAGTGCTCGTAGCCGGCGGCGGTCAGCCTGTCGGCCAGCTCATAGTACATGGCGCGGCAGGTCTCCTCGTCGGCCTCGGCCACCAGGCCCCGCTTGAGCATCGCGTGGAGCGGCGTGCCATCCTCGTATGACAGGCAGTAGGCCGAGATGTGCTCCGGGGCGAGGCTCAGCGCGCATGAGATGTCGGCGCGCCACTGCTCCATGGTCTCGTTGGGGAAGCCATACATGAGGTCGATGCTTATGTTGCCTATGCCCGCGCTCCGCAGCCTTCCGATGGCAGCGGCCACGTCTTCTGCGCCGTGGCGCCGCCTGAGGAAGCGCAGGCGCGCCTCGTCGAAGGTCTGCGCCCCCATGCTCACCCTGCTCACGGGCAGCCGGCCTAAGGCACGGGCAAACTCCTCGGTCACGTCGTCGGGGTTACACTCTATGGTCACCTCCACGGCACTGCCCGTGTCGATGGCGGCAAGCAGCCGCCCAAGCAGGGCGGGTGAGAGCTGGCTCGGCGTTCCGCCACCTATATATATAGTGGTGGGCGGCCCGCCGATGTAGCCCCGGCGCAGCTCCAGTTCGGCTATGAGCGCATTTACGTAGCGTTCGGCAGCCTTGCCGCCGGTTGTTGAATAGAAGCCGCAGTATATGCAGCGGCTCTTGCAGAAGGGTATGTGTATGTATAGTCCGGGCATTGTTTGAATTTTAATGCAAAAATACTAATTTTGCTTAACCGCCCGAAACTTTGTCCCATAATAATTGCCGTTCTCGCGGAAAAACATTAACTTAGAGGCCGATTATATCTTAAGTACCAACTTAAATCTATGACGATATGAGAGTATATCAGACAAACGAGATTAAAAACATTGCGCTGCTTGGCAGTGCGGGTAGCGGCAAGACAACACTTGCCGAAGCAATGCTTTACGAGGCCGGCATCATAAAGCGCCGCGGCTCGGTTGAAGCCAAGAACACAGTGAGCGACTATTTCCCCGTGGAGCAGGAATACGGATATTCGGTTTTCTCCACTGTGTTCCACGTAGAATGGAATAACAAGAAGCTGAACATAATAGACTGCCCGGGGGCCGACGACTTCGTAGGGGGTGCCATAACGGCTCTCAACGTTACAGACCAGGCAGTGATACTCATCAACGGGCAGTACGGACCCGAGGTGGGAACGCAGAACAACTTCCGATACACTGAAAAACTCAAGAAGCCTGTAATCTTCCTCGTAAACCAGCTCGACAGCGACAAGTGCGACTTTGATGCCATCGTGGCCTCAATGAAAGATATCTACGGCCCCAAGTGCGTGCAGATACAGTACCCCATAGCCACCGGCCCGGGCTTCAACTCGCTCATCGACGTGCTCCTTATGAAGAAATACTCGTGGAAACCCGAGGGTGGCGCGCCCATTATCGAGGACATTCCGGCAGAGGAGATGGACAAGGCCATGGAGCTGCACAAGGCTCTCGTTGAAGCTGCGGCAGAGAACGACGAAGGCCTTATGGAGAAGTTCTTCGAGGAGGAGACGCTCACCGAGGACGAGATGCGCGAGGGAATACGCAAGGGACTCGTAACGCGCAGCATCTTCCCCGTGTTTTGCGTGTGCGCAGGCAAGGACATGGGAGTGCGCCGCCTGATGGAGTTCCTCGGCAACGTGGTGCCTTTCGTGAGCGAGATGCCAAAGACCCACAACACCAGGGGCGAGGAGGTGGCCGCCGACAGCAACGGGCCTACGTCGCTTTACTTCTTCAAGACTGGCATGGAGCCGCACATCGGCGAGGTGTCTTACTTCAAGGTGATGAGCGGAACGGTAAAGGCCGGGGCCGACCTTACCAACGCTGACCGTGGTTCCAAGGAGCGCATGGCCCAGCTCTTTGCCTGCGCCGGGGCCAACCGCATACCCGTTGACGAGCTGTGTGCCGGTGACATTGGCTGCACCGTGAAGCTAAAAGACGTGAAGACGGGCAATGCCCTCAACGGCAAGGACTGCGAGTACCGCTACGACTTCATAAAGTATCCTAACTCCAAGTACTCGCGCGCCATCAAGGCCGTGAACGAGCAGGAAACCGAGAAGATGATGGCCGCACTGCTGAAGATGCGGCAGGAGGATCCAACGTGGGTGGTGGAGCAGAGCAAGGAGCTGCGCCAGACCATTGTGCATGGCCAGGGCGAGTTCCACCTGCGCACGCTGAAGTGGCGCATGGAGAACAACGAGAAGATTCAAGTGAAGTTCGAAGAGCCGAAGATTCCTTACCGCGAAACCATAACCAAGGCCGCACGGGCAGACTACCGCCACAAGAAGCAGTCGGGCGGAGCGGGTCAGTTCGGCGAGGTTCACCTCATCGTGGAGCCTTACGCCGACGGCATGCCCGACCCAACGGTGTTCAAGTTCGGCGGACAGGAGTACCGCATAAACGTTAAGAGCAAGGAGGAAATAGACCTGGAGTGGGGCGGCAAGCTCGTGTTCATCAACTCCGTGGTGGGCGGCGCCATCGATGCGAGGTTCATGCCGGCCATACTCAAGGGTGTGATGGAGCGCATGGAGCGCGGCCCGCTCACCGGAAGCTATGCCCGCGATGTGCGCGTCATAGTCTACGATGGCAAGATGCACCCCGTTGACTCTAACGAGCTGTCGTTCATGCTGGCCGGGCGCAATGCCTTTGCTGCCGCCTTCAAGGAGGCCGGCCCCAAGGTGCTGGAGCCTATCTACGACCTCGAGGTGTATGTGCCGGCCGACTTCATGGGCGACGTAATGAGCGACCTGCAAGGCCGCCGCGCCATGATTATGGGTATGGACAGCGAGGCCGGCTACCAGAAGCTGCAGGCCAAGATACCTCTCAAGGAGCTTGCTAACTATAGCATCTCGCTAAGTTCCATCACGGGAGGGCGCGCCTCGTTCACCACAAAGTTCGCAAGCTACGAGCTTGTGCCTAACGACATACAGCAGCAGCTCGTGAAGGAGCACGAGGCTGAGCTTGAGGCTGACGACTGAACCGGCTCGCCCGCCGGTACAATGGGATGCCGGCGAGGCGGAGCTGAGCCTTGACACTTGAGCAGGGATGGCCCGGAATGAAGTAGGTTTGCCGCTTTGGCAAACGCATTCCGAGCCATCCCGCTCTTTCGTATTGGCGTTGCCACATGTCTGGCTGCCATGCGGCATAGAGCATGGTGATTCGCCATTCGCCGTGGCGGACGCAGGACGGTATACTTGAATATATGCAACTAAAAGTGGCCGAAATAGTTAACAATGTTAATTCAAGCCGAAATAATTAACGCTTCATGGTTAAACAATAATATTTTAAGCTATCTTTGCCGACATGAAAAAATCGACAATATGGGCAATAGCGGTGGTGATGGGCCTCTCGTTCCTGGGCTTGCTCTTCATGCAACTGTCGTACATCGAGGAGATGGCGAAGATGAAGAAGGAGCAGTTCGACGAGTCCGTCAACCGAAGCCTGTACCAAGCATCGCGCAACCTTGAGGTGAACGAGACGCTGCGCTATCTCGAAAAGGACATCAACGAGACCGAACGGCGCGCGATGAGGCGCGATTCGGCGTCGCGCCGTGGCGGCGGGAGCGAAGGCGGGAACCGGCATCCGCACCCGTATTCGGTTGGCGGCAAGGACGGGACGGTATATTCCTCGTTCCAGCTCAAGACCATTGCGACCAAGCCTTCGGCTGTGCCAAAGGCCATAATACTGCACTCCGACAAGAGCACAATAAACGAGGCGTCGAAGTCATTGCAGGAAATTGTGCGCAACAGGTACGTGTACCAGAAAACGTTGCTCGACGAGGTGGTCTATAATATATTGTATACGGCGAGCGACAGGCCGCTGAAGGAGCGCATCAACTTCCGTCTGCTGGACCAGGACTTGCGCGCCGAACTGCTGAACAACGGCATAAACATACCTTACCATTTCACCGTTTCGACCACCGACGGGCGCGAGGTGTACCGCTGCCCCGACTATACCGACGAGGGCGAAGCCTACACTTACTCGCAGGTTTTGTTCCGCAACGACCCCTCGTCGAAGATGGGTGTGCTGAAGATTCACTTCCCCGACATAGGCAGCTACATCTTCTCCAGCATTCGGTTCATGATTCCGTCGGTGGTGTTCACCATCGTGCTGCTCATCACCTTCCTCTTCACCATCTTCGTTATATTCCGCCAGAAGCGTTACACGGAGATAAAGAACGACTTCATAAACAACATGACGCACGAGCTTAAGACGCCCATTGCGAGCATTTCGCTGGCCTCGCAGATGCTGAGCGACGACAGCGTGGCCAAGAGCCCGGGCATGATGAAGCACCTTGGGGGCGTAATCAACGATGAGTCGAAGCGACTGAGGTTCCTCGTGGAAAAGGTTTTGCAGATGTCGATGTTCGACAAGGAGAAGGCCGTATTCAAGAAAAAGGAACTCGACCTCAACGAGATGGTGGAGGCAGTGGCTCACTCGTTCACCCTTAGGGTGGAGCACACGGGCGGCAAGATTTACACCGACATTGGGGCGGTTGACTCAAAGATATACGTTGACGAGATGCATTTCCAGAACGTTATCTTCAATCTCATGGACAACGCGGTGAAGTACCGCAACCCCGACAAGCCCCTCGACATTTACCTCAAGACGTGGAACGACGACGAGCACCTGTTCCTTTCCGTGCGCGACACGGGCATGGGCATAAAGAAGGAGAACTTGAAGAAGATTTTTGAGAAGTTCTACAGGGTGCACACCGGCAACCGGCACGACGCCAAGGGCTTTGGCCTGGGCCTTGCCTACGTGAAGAAGATAATAGACTTGCACAAAGGCGAGATTCGCGTAGACAGCGAATATGGCAAGGGAACCACTTTCGTGATATCCCTGCCAGTGATAAAAGACTGACAAGACAACAGAATATTAACACATTAAACTTAACGATTATGGACGAGAACCTGAAAATCCTTCTCTGCGAAGACGACGAGAACCTGGGCATGCTGCTCCGCGAATACCTTGCAGCCAAGGGCTATTCGGCTGAGCTTTGCCCCGACGGTGAGGCCGGCTACAAGGCTTTCCTTAAGAGCAAGTTCGACATTTGCGTGCTCGATGTGATGATGCCTAAGAAAGACGGCTTTACTCTTGCACAAGAAATAAGGGCTGCCAACGCCGAGATACCTATCATCTTCCTCACTGCCAAGACGTTGAAGGAAGACATCCTTGAAGGTTTCAAGATCGGGGCCGACGACTATATAACGAAGCCTTTCTCCATGGAGGAGCTTGTTTTCCGCATTGAGGCCATACTGCGCCGCGTGCGTGGCAAGAAGAATAAGGAGAGCACGATATACCACATTGGCCGCTTTACCTTCGACACGCAGAAGCAGCTGCTCACCATCGGCGACAAGCAGACTAAGCTCACTACCAAGGAGAACGAGTTGCTCGCGCTGCTCTGCAGCCACACCAACGAGATTCTGCAGCGTGACTTTGCGCTGAAGACCATCTGGATAGACGACAATTACTTCAACGCGCGCTCCATGGACGTGTACATCACGAAGCTGCGCAAGCACCTGAAGGACGACGACCAGATTGAGATTATTAACATCCACGGCAAGGGCTACAAGCTCATCGCTCCCGAGGAGGACTGATGCCCGTGGCCGAGGCCGCCGCGTGGGGCTGTCGCCACGGCTGGCGGCGATGCCCTGCAAGGTGAGGCCGGCATGGGAAGCATGACAAGGCGAAGCGTCATAACTGCACTTTGAGGCAGTTATGACGCTTCGCCTTGTCATGTCATGCCATGTCGGGTTTAGTAGCGGCTTTCGCCCTTTAGCGCGGCCACGTGGGTGATGATGCCGGCGACTATCAGTCCAAGCCCGGCTAATTGCACCCAGTTGTGGTCAGTCCATCCCGCGAGCTGGCTCGCTACGAGCGTAAGCGCACCGAAGCCCACGAGGCCCAGGCCGATGTCTTTAAGATGTCTTTTCATTGTTGTCATGCGGATGGTTGTGCCGTGCCGTTTGGGCGTTCGCTCCGGGGCATGGCTGCGTTTGCAGTGCAAAGATAATGCTTTTTTGCCGTAAATGAGCCTTGGCAAGAGCTTATTTTCGGCCTTTCTGGGTGCCTTTGTGGCCCGGCTGAGGCTTGATGCTATCTTTGGCCGTTCAGACTATTCTGCAGGATATTTCCTTACAAAATGGGTTCTTGTTCCCCATGCCTGCATACCTGCATTGTGAAACGTGCCGTTTGGCATGGCGAAACGGCACGTTTCGCATGCCCGAATGGCCTGTTTTGCAGCGCAATTTGGGTGGTTTTGCAACGCTCTGTATGTCAATGGATTGCGCCGTTCGGCCCAGGTTTTGAAAAAATATTACCATTCCCTTTAGCTTCTTGCGCCGTTGCCGATTTTGCGCGAGATGCTTGTTCGCGTAAGCCCATGGCACGCTTGCTGGCCGTAACGTGCTTGCGGCCATTGGAATATGCATCAAAAAAGCATCGAAAATTTGGCAGTTTCGGGAAAAAGCAGTACCTTTGCACCGCATTTTGCAAAAACAACAAATTAATCAATTTATTTAAAGTATGAATCAATACGAAACCGTTTTCATTTTGACTCCCGTTTTGTCTGATGAACAGATGAAGGAAACGGTCGCAAAATTCAAGAAGCTCCTCACCGACAATGGTGCCGAGATCCTGAACGAAGAGACCTGGGGCCTGAAGAAGATGGCTTATGCTATCCAGAAGAAATCCACGGGTTTCTATTGCCTGTTGGAGTTCAAGGCAGAGCCGACAATGGTAAAGACGCTCGAGACGGGCTTCCGCCGCGACGAGAAAGTTATCCGTTACATCACGGTGAAGCTCGACAAGTACGCCGTTGAGTACGCAGAGAAGAGAAGAAACAAACTGGCTAAAAAAGAGGAGGCTTAACGTTATGGCACAAGAATCAGAAATCAGATATTTGACTCCACCCTCAGTGGACACCAAGAAGAAGAAGTATTGCCGTTTCAAGAAGAGTGGCATCAAGTATATCGACTACAAGGATCCCGAGTTCCTTAAGAAGTTCCTCAACGAGCAGGGCAAGATTCTGCCCCGCCGCATTACCGGCACTTCGCTCAAGTATCAGCGCCGCGTGGCCCAGGCCATCAAGCGCGCACGCCAGATTGCGTTGCTGCCTTACGTAACAGACTTGATGAAATAATAAGGAGGAAACAGAATGGAAATAATACTGAAAGAAGATATCATCGGCCTGGGATTCAAGAACGACATCGTGACTGTTAAGTCAGGCTATGGCCGCAACTACCTCATCCCCACAGGCAAGGGCGTTATCGCTTCGCCGTCTGCAAGGAAGGTATTGGCCGAGAACCTCAAGCAGCAGGCTCACAAGCTCGCCGCCCTTAAGGCTGAGGCTGAGAAGAGGGCTGAGGCTCTGAAGGACGTTGCGCTCACCATTACCGCCAAGGTTAGTGCCACGGGTGTTACCTATGGTTCTGTGAACGCTGCCCATGTGGCCGAGGAACTTAAGAAGCTCGGACACGACATCGACCGCAAGATCATCGTGATGCACGACATCAAGAAAGTGGGCGACTATGTTGCAACCATCCACTTCCACAAGGAGGTTTCCGTTGAGGTGCCTGTAAAGGTTGTGGCTGAGAACGCTCCTAAGGAGGAAGCTCCTGTGGCCGAGGCTCCCGCTGAGGAGGTCGAGGCTGAGGTTCCTGCACAGGGGGAGGCTCAGGCAGAAGAGTGATTTATCGCTGTAAACCACATCATATTTATTGCAACAGTAATCCCGGATGGCTTCGCGGCTGTCCGGGATTTTCTTTTCTGGTGGAGCTGGATGCGGCAGGGTGTGCTTTTCGTGGCTGAGTGTGTGGTCTCCCGCCTTGGATTTCATGGCAGCACCTTTGCCAAGCCGGTGGCAATGATGAGTGGTGGTAGTCTTGTGGGTGGCGGTTGGAGTTTGTGCGCCATCTTCTCGGACAGCGGGCGGCAGCATTGCCTGTGCAGCATGGTTGTGCGCTCGGGGCGTTGGCAGCACGCAACAAAAAACCGCCAGACTTGCGCCTGGCGGTAATTCTCTCACTGTTCGTGATTGCAACTGATTACTCAGCAACGGTGCTGTCAACAGGAGCGGCAGTGCTGTCGGCAACGGTTGAATCAACAACTGCAGAGTCAACGGTAGCTACAGTGTCAGAATCAACGGGAGCAGCCTGATTTGTCTTGTTACCGCAAGATGCGAAAGAAATAGCTGCAACAGCTACGAACATAAATACCAATTTTTTCATTTTCTTTGCTTTTTTAGTCTGTAAAACAATCATTTGTTTATTAAAACGATGCAAAGGTATATATTTTTTCGATAGGTTGTTCTTTTTTATGCAACTTTTTTATGCCTCATTTTGTAACTTTTGCGCAACCATCTGAAAATCAATGAATTGGGAAATGTTAAAAATGATATTCCCAAATGTGTGCCGTTAAAGGCAGTCCTTTTGGCAGCTGTTTGGCAAAAATTGCTTACCTTTGTAGAGGATTAGTTTCTTACATTATATAATATATGATAGACACTTCTGCCTTCCAAGGCAAGAAAGCCGCATATTTCACGCTTGGCTGCAAGCTGAACTTCTCGGAGACTTCCACTTTCGCGCAGACGCTGCAAAGTTTGGGTGTGCGAACTGCGGGCGAGGGGGAGCGTGCCGACATATGCTTGGTGAACACTTGCTCGGTCACTGAGGTGGCCGACCATAAGTGCAGGCAGGCCATACATCGCATGGTGCGCTCAAACCCGGGGGCTTTCGTCGTCGTCACCGGCTGTTACGCGCAGCTTAACCCCGAGGCCGTAAGTGGCATTGAGGGGGTAGACCTTGTGCTTGGTACCGATGAGAAAGCCCGGCTCGTGCAGTTCCTTTCAGACTGTTGGGGCGCAAGTGGAGATGCGCCAGACGGCCATCTGCATCGCCATTATTCGGTAAAGACCAAGGATATAAAGTCTTTTGCGCCCAGTTGCTCGCGCGGCAACCGCACACGCTATTTCCTGAAAGTGCAGGACGGGTGCGACTATTTCTGCACTTATTGCACCATACCATACGCCCGCGGCTTCAGCCGAAACCCCACGATAGAGTCGCTTGTGGCGCAGGCTGAGGGCGCGGCTCAAGCAGGCGGCAAGGAGATAGTGCTCACGGGGGTGAACATTGGAGACTTTGGCAAGTCTACGGGCGAGGCATTCGTTGACCTCGTAAAGGCTCTCGATGCTGTTCCCGGGGTGGAAAGATACCGCATAAGCAGCCTCGAGCCCGACCTCATCTCCGACGAACTTATAGACTACTGTGCCGCCAGCAGGGCGTTCATGCCCCATTTCCACATCCCGTTGCAGAGCGGCAGCGACACCGTTTTGAAGCTCATGCACCGTCACTACGGCACGGCGCTTTTTGCAGAAAAGGTGAAAAGGATAAAGCAAACAATGCCCGATGCCTTCATAGGCGTTGATGTCATGGTGGGCAGCAGGGGCGAAACTCAGGCTTGCTTCGACGAGACATACGCGTTCATCGAGTCGCTCAACGTATCGCAATTGCACGTTTTCCCTTATTCCGAGCGACCCGGCACAGCGGCACTCCGCATCCCTTACGCCGTGGATGAGGCTGAGAAGAAGCGCAGGAGCAAGCTCTTGCTCGACCTCTCGGAGCGCAAGTTCCGCTCGTTTTATTCCCGGTATATCGGCACAGAGGCTGAAGTGCTCTTCGAGAAAGCCGCCCGTGGCAGGGCCATGCACGGATTTACGCGCAACTATATCCGCGTGGAGCTGCCGCCGGAGATTGCAAGGCCGGAGTTTGACAACCAGATAATGAGGGTCAGGCTCGGCGAGTTTAATCACGACAGCACCGCATTAAAAGCCACGATATTATAATGGACAAGATAGCAATCGTAATCCTCAATTGGAACGGGGCGGCCATGATGCGCCGCTATTTGCCCACAGTAGTCAAGTTTTCGTGCGATGAAGCCGCCCTGTACGTGGCCGACAACGCATCCACTGACGACTCGTTGCAGTTGCTTGAGGCCGATTTCCCGGGCTGCAATGTAATAAAGCTCGACAAGAACTGGGGCTTTGCTGATGGTTACAACAAGGCCCTGGCACGCATAGAGGCAGAATATTACCTCCTGCTAAACTCCGACATAGAGGTGACGCGCCACTGGCTGACGCCCCTTGTGGAGTTCATGGATGCCCACCCGGAGGCTGCTGCCTGCCAGCCCAAGCTGCTTTCGCTGAACGACAGGGGCAGTTTTGAGTATGCGGGAGCCTGCGGTGGCTTCATCGACAAGTACGGATACCCCTTTTGCCGGGGGCGGATATTCGACACCTTGGAGCGTGACAACGGTCAGTATGACAGCAGGCAGGAGATATTCTGGGCCACAGGGGCGGCCTTGATGGTTCGTTCGGCAGATTACTGGAGAGCAGGCGGCCTTGACGGACGCTTCTTTGCGCACAACGAGGAGATTGACCTTTGCTGGCGACTCCGCCTCCTGGGCAGGAAGATTTATTGCATACCGGAGAGCGTTGTCTACCATCTTGGTGGCGGAACACTGCCCAAGGGCAATCCGATGAAGACCTTCCTGAACTTCCGCAACAACCTTGCCATGCTATACAAATGCCTGCCCGATGGTGAGCTGCGCCACGTGATGAGGGTACGCTGGCTGCTCGATTACGTCGCAGCCTTTGAGATGTTGCTGCTCAAGCGGAGCTTTGGCGACTTCAAGGCCGTGTGGAAGGCGAGGCGCGCCTTTGCCCGGTGGAAGGCCGACTTTGCCGACGACAGGCGGCGCATACAGGCTTCGCGCGTGGTCGATGGCATTCCCGAACGGAAGCCTTTCCTGCTGCTTTGGCAGTATTATGCCAAGGGCAGGAAGCGTTTTGCCGACTTGCCGTGAGGCATTGCGGCGCAGTCGGACTGGTATGTCGGCAAGCGTCTTGTTACGATAGCGCAAAAAGCGCCATGGACTTTTGCCCATGGCGCTTTTTGCGTTTATGTGTTTTTTTGTAAGATTTGTTTGTAGTTGTTGTGCCGCTGTCAGTATTTCACTGTCACGGGATTGTTTATTTCCTCTTTCCAAGCCTTAAGGTAGGCAAACCACTCCTTTGAGCTGTGGAAACCAAACTCCTCGTTGTCAGAGCCGAAAGTTATGTTGTAGTGCAGCTCGTCGGTGGCGTTGCCGATGACGTATGGGTAGTTGTCCTTGTTGGCGGGCAGCTCCTCCACCACGTACTTGGCGGGGATGCAGATGCCCAGGCCCACGGTTTCGCGCTTATGCCCGGCAGAGTCCTTGGCCGACACGGGCCAGTCGGTGCCCCAGCAGCCGCGCAGTCCTTGCTTGTCGCTCATCTCAACTGAGTTCTTTACGTTGATGATGCCGGTGGCGAAGCGGTAGTCGGCAGCCTGCTTGTTGAACTTTATGTCCACCGAGCAGTCGCGGCGGCCGGCATAGAGGGTGTAGCGTGTGGTCATGTCGAGCCTGTCCTTGCCGGCGTTCATGGTGTTCCAGCCCTTGTCCACCACTTCTACTATTGTGCGCAGCGGCCCGCGCGACACGATGCGCAGCGTGCGCTTGTCCACGTCCTTAAGCATCTGCGGCTTGCTGCCGTCCCATCCGCGCAGCGTACCGAGGCCGAGCGTTTCGCCCACCCAGAGCACATCGTCGCCCATTCCTGCGGCCTTCTGCTCTTTGCTTGGGTAGAACTGTGTCTGCTTCAGCTCCAGGCCCTTGCGGTATTTGCCGTAGATGTCCACGGTCTGTCGGTGGTCGAAGTATATGCGGTAGGCCACCATGTCGTTTTCGAAGGCCGGCCCGTGGTGGTGGAGCATCCAGTATGGGTTAGTGCCGTTGTCCACGGTGAGGCTGCTTATGTATAAGTTCTGCTTGTTGTTGCTCTTTACTTTCTTGTTGGTCAGCAGCATTTCGGCGTACACCTGCGGCGTGTAGCTGCGTGGCGAGCCGCTGTCATCGAGCCTTACGCTGAACTCCTGCTTGCCTTTCTTGTCTATGTCGGTGATGAAGCACAGCTCGTCGAATGTGCCATCGCCGTCGAGGTCGTCGAGCTGCGAGGGTATTTCCTTACCGTTCAAGGTAACGAGGGCCGACTTTACGCTGATGCCGCAGTCGGCCAGCCTCACCACCACGGGTGTGGCCTTGCGAGCCGTTCCGGTGGTGTTCTCCACGTTAACGCTGATAGTTTTCTGTGCAGCCGCTGCGGAGAGCACGGCTGCGAGGAATGCCATTGTGACAAGTTTCCTTTTCATGTTGAATTGTTTTTTTAGATAGTTTCGTCTGCACAAAGTTACTGAAAATACCTCACAAATTCTCAGTCGAAGCCCTTGTCGGCCGTCCGCATGGTCTTTTTTTCGCTGATTTTTGTCTGTTTTAGCTTAATTTTTAGGTTTTTAAAATATTTATTGCTATATTTGCAACGTAAATAAACGGTATACATCAGTCAAGGAACAAGTGCATAAGGTATATTTCATAGTGGTGTTGGCCTTGCTCACCTTGTGGGGGTGCGAGTGGCGTTTGAAGTCGGGCGGCGGCGAGCAGCAGCCGGGCGATGTGGTGGTGGAGCGTTATGACCGCATACAGAGCCTCTACCTCACCACTGGCGACTTCTCGGCTTTGCAGCAGCTCAACACTGAGTATCCCATGCAGACGCGCGCCCTGATAGAAGACGTGCTGAAGATAGGGCGCGTGAACGACCCGGAGATCAACACCAAGTTCCTAAAGTTCTACCAGGACATAGCGCTGCAGAGCCTCATAAACGAGGTGGAGCAGCAGTACGCCAACATGGACGACATAAACAAGGGGCTTACCGAGGCTTTCGCCCGGCTGCGCAAGGAGGTGCCGGAGATAGGCATCCCGCAGATATACACGCAGATAGGCGCCCTCGACCAAAGCATCGTGGTGGGCAACGGCACGCTCGGCATAAGCCTCGACAAGTACCTCGGGGCCAGCTATCCCCTTTACCTCAAGTATTACCCCAAGGCCCAGCGCGAGCAGATGGAGCGCTCCATGATAGTGCCAGACTGCATGGTGTTCTACATCTTGAGCCAGTATCCAATGCCACACGACAAGGAGATGACGCAGGAGGAGTGCGACATACACATGGGCAAGATAATGTGGGTGGTAAACAAGATAACCCAGAAGCACACCTTCAAGGGGCAGTACGTGGCCATTGTAGACCGCTACATGAAGCGTAACAAGGGCGAAAGCGTGGCCACGCTGCTGCGCAACAATGACTATAAGGCCATCGCCCGGTAGCCTTTCGGGCGCGCCGTGGCGAATACGATTCTGTAATCTTTTTTCATCATTTGCGCTGTTGGCCGCATCGGCTTGTGGCTCAGTGAGTTACGAAACGGGCTGTTTTGCATTGCGAAACAGCCCGTTTTGCGTTGCGATATGGCCTGTTTTGCGTTGCGAAACGGCATATATTGGCATCCCATGCCGATTGCGGGGCAGTGTCAGAGGGCGCAATGTAATTATAAATTACTTTCTGTCCGTATGCCTGCCGACATTTTCCTACCGTGCATAGAGTCACCCAATACCACATTTTCAGGCCGAAGGCTTGCTTGGCAAGGTGGGCAAGAAGAAAATATAAAGGCCCATGATGTGGTTAATTGGATATTTTGTAGTACCTTTGCGGCAGCAATGGTTCACTGCAAAAAGTGATTAAAAGGGAACGGGGTGAGAATCCCCGACAGTCCCGCTGCTGTGAGCCGTCCTTATCAGGAGCGAACAACAAAGCCACTGGGCATTGCCGGGAAGGCGTTCGCATCCGGGCGGCGAGTCAGAAGACCTGCCTTGCGCAAACATCCCTGCACGCTTCGAGGAAAAGCGGCCGGGTAGAAACAGCCATTCAACATAATGCGCCCCGCAGCATCGACGCAGGTTTTTGCCTGCGTGAAGCCCTGCGCGTAAGCGCGATGCAAAGGCAAAATCCTTTATATACAATAGTATTATGCGACAAAAAATTTACTTATTGGCAGTGGCGCTTGCCACCTTGTTGCAGTCGCAAGCGGCATTGGCTCATGACACCCAGGCCGATGCTGTGACGCAGTTGCAGTTTGGCAGGCAGGTCGTCACGGTGTCGGCAGATGCCAGCCTAACCTTTTACGACCCTAAAGGCACAGGCAGCATCAGCTCTACCAGCACCAACAACACCCACTCGCTCACAGTATTCCGCCCGGCCGAGGCCGGGCTTGCCGTGCGGGTGGAGTTCGAGGAAATCGACGTGAGCAGCGATGGGGCAGGCTATCCCGGCCAAGTGGTTGTATACAATGGCGACCCCGACGAGGCGGGAACGTTTTCCTGGGCCACCAATGCCTATGGCATCAACGGCTCCACCGTGCTGCCCGAGGGCGACGTGGTGGCCACGCTCGATGGCGAGTACAGCGGCGTGAGCTACTATTCTACCTCCCCCGACGGTACGCTCTCCGTGGGTATGCTGTGGCGTTATGCAGCGCAGTGCGACGGATGGGTGGCCAAGGTGAGCTGCGTAAAGCTCGAAAACATGGTGGTGAGCGGGGCTGGTGCCGATTATTCCGCAGTGTTGCCGTCGCCCCGGGGCAAGCAGGCCATAGCCCTCGCCTCGGCGTATGTAGAGGCGAAAGGGGTGCTTCAGGCCGACCGCCTCGCCAAGGTGACCTTCAGCCTGCCAAAGAACGACGGCGTGGTCGACCCGCTGTCGCTGCGCCTCTATGCCGGGGCAGCAGCCAGTTTCAAGGGAGCTGAGCCTTTGCAGGCCACGGTGGCCGCCGATGGCGGTGCATACGCGTTCACGCTCGACGAACCGCTTTCCGAAGGCCGCAACGTGTTCACTATCGCCGGCGATGTGCTCGCCACGGCGTCGGTGGGCGCTGAGGTGGCCGTTGAGGTGACTTCTGTGTCAACCACTGCCATACCCGATGGTGTGCAGCCATTTGTCGGCGCCACGCCCGTAACGGTGACTTGCCCCGCCTTAGTCAATATGGAGGAGGGGGCGACCACGGTCACAGTAGGCTCCACGCCGCTCGCATTCTACGATGATGGCGGCCTCGACGGTCAGGTAACGCCCGGCTTCAGCGGCACTACCACGTTCCTGCCGGAGGCAGGAGGCAAGAAGGTGCAGGTGAGCTTCAGCAGCGTAAAACTGTCGGAAGGCAGCATATATTACCAATACCTTAATGTATATAACGGCACTGCGGCCACCGAGGGCAACCTTATACGCCGGGTGAGGAGCGGCGAGACGGCGCTCATACACTCCACTGCGGCCGATGGCGCGCTGACCGTAGAGCTTTCCAACAATGGCACGAGCTACACTGCGGCCGGCTTCGAGGCCGAGGTGAGCCTCTTCGAGCCGCAGCCCATGGAGCTTGAGTCGATAGCCGTGGACAACGCCGCGCCTGCCACGGCTTGCGCAGGCGAGGCCGGCGTGGCCATGCTCAGGGTGAACGTGCGCACCGCCAACACCGAGCCGGCCTTGGCCGCAGCAGCGTTCGGCTTCACCACGGGTAGCTCCAGTGCCACCGTCAGCGGCGCATCGCTCTTCTATACAGGCTCCAGTCAAGAGTTCTCTTCGGCTCGCAAGGTTGGCGCCGTGGTATCGGTAGACCATGAGTTTACCATCACTCCCGATGAAGAAGTTAGCCTTTCGGAGGGCGACAACTATTTCTGGCTTGTCTACGATGTGGACCAACTGGCTCTTAACGGGCAACAGCTCGATGCCGCCCTCGTTTCGGTGGAGCTTGGCGAAGCCACCGAACAAGTGGCAGAAGGCAACCCCGAAGGTGGCTGCACCATTGAGAACGTGGTGTATTCGCACGCAGGGCAAGGCTCGGTTACTACGACGGTGAACGGCAGCCTCGCTTTCCGCACCAAGACGAAGAACGAGTATTCGGAGGACTACGAGTCCGGAACAGACGACCGCATCAACGTGTTCGTTCCGCTTAACGAGGGCAACGTTTGCCAGATAGACTTCTCAAAGTTCGACCTTTACTATTCTTCCTCGTCCTACGGAGCCAAGGCCATCTTCCGCATATACTCCGGCCAAGGCACCGATGGGGAACTGCTCTGGGAGCTGGCTTCCGCCGACGACAAGGCCACAGGCCCTGGCCGCGTGATCCGCTCCACCGCCGCTGATGGCGCGCTCACCGTGCTTTTCAATCCCAACGAAAGCGCGTCATGGTACACTGAGAGCGGCATTGACGCAGTGGTGAGCGAATACCGGCCCCAGCCCATGGCCATCGACAGCGTGGCTGTGGCGCAGACCACCACCGACATCGTGGCGGCGGGGGCAGCCGGGCAGGCTCTGCTCACCGTCAATGTGGCCACCAAGGGCAGTCTCCGGCCCGTAAGCCTTGAGTCTGTGTCCGTCAACATGAAAGGCAGCCAGGCTAAGGTGGCTAAGCTCTGGCTTTACTCCGTAGGTGCGGCCGATGGCGTTCCGCAGCCCGGTGCCAAGCCCGTGGGTGAGGCAATAGTGGCACAGGGCGACCCCGTGGACACCATCATTCTTAACACCCCGGTGGAACTTGCCGAGGGAAGCAATTTCTTCCGCATACTGTTCGACCTCTCCGATGATGCTACCGACGGCGACGTTATCGATGCTTCGGTGGTGTTCGTGACTGTTGGCGGAGAACAAATGGCTGTCGACCACGGCGACCCTGAAGGCTCGCGCGTGGTGAAGAACATCCTCAACCTGCAGCAAGGCGACAATGGCAAGGTTACGGTCAAGGCGGGCCAGAGCCTCCTTTTCTATGACGATGGTGGCTCGGAGCAGCCTGCCTCAACGCCTTTTGATGGCACGGTGACCTTTGCCCCCGGTGCAGAAGGCGAGGCGGTGAGGCTCCATTTCAGCGAGGTTGACGTGAACTGCACCGACACTCTCTACGTGTTTGCGGGCGAAAGCACGAGCAAGGACGACCTCCTCCTTGCAGTGGAATGCTACGACAAGCTGCCTGCCGACATCGTTTCGCCTGCCGCTGATGGCAAGCTTACGGTGCGCTACGTAGTCCGCGGCACTTATTCCGCCCCCGACGGCTTTGCCATCGCGGTGTCGTCTTACCGCAAGAAAGCCCTCGAGGTGGCTTCGGTCACCGTGGCCGACTGCTCGGCAGAAAGCGTTGTGCGTGGCCAGGACGATGCGCTGATGTTGCGCGTCGATGCCCGTGTGGAGGGCGACTACGGCACTTTGGAGGTAAGCAAGTTTGCCGTAGAGGCGGCAGAGGCCGCAAGCCTGCGCTCCGTAAAGGTTTACTCTACCGACACCATCGGCAGCTTTGCCGCTTTCGATGCCTTTGGCCAAAGCCAGTCGGCTCCATACGAAGTTACGGGAAGCTACACCATAAGTGCCGCCGGCACCTATAAGTTCTGGGTGGTGTGCGATGTTGCGGCCGATGCCGCCGCCGGAAGCCAGCTTACGGCAACGCTGCGCGATGTCACCATAGGCGGCACGGCATTCAGCCCGCAGGCTCCTGCCACGGCGAGCTGCACCGTGAGGGAGGGCGCAAGCGGCACACTTACCGTGGGCCAAGGCTCTGACTACGGCACCATACAGGCTGCCGTGGATGCCATAGCCGGCGGCATTGAAGGCCCGGTTACGATAAACGTAAAGCCCGGAATATACAACGAGCTTGTCAACGTGCCGCAAATCCCAGGCGCGTCGGCCACCAATACCGTGACGATACAGAGCGCAACGGGCGACTATAACGACGTGCGCATATATTACGATGCCTACAGTGAGCCGGAGTACAGCGACGACAAGATGTCGGCAGAGTACGGAGTCGTGACCGTGGCGGGCGCCGACTACCTTACGTTGCGCGGCCTGGAGATCACCACAACCGACCTTACCTTCCCAGGGGTGGTGCATATTAAGGGTGCGAGCCGCCACGTTACGGTGGACAGTTGCCATATCCACGCAAGCATGTCCACCGAATATGGTTCTGACATTAACCTCATATACACTTATGCAAAGGACGAGGCCAACTGCAACAACGACTACCTTACGGTGCGCAACAGCCTGCTTGAGGGCGGCTACATCGGCATAAGGATGGGCGGTACCAACTACTTGGCGCTGCCGAAGGAGCGCGGCGGAGTGATAGAGGGCAACACCCTGCGCAATCAGGGGGCAAAGGCTCTCTACGTCATGGACGAGCTTGGGGTGAAGGTACGGCGCAACACCATTTTCAACGACTCCACCGATCGAAGTGGATTCCAAGGCTTCGACGGACAGTTGCGCGATGCTTGCGCCGAGCCGATGGTCATTGAGGCCAACGTGTTCGACCTTGCCACGCTCAAGGACGCCATAGCCATCAACCCGCGGCAGCTCGTTGGCACGGCCGAGGCTCCCGTGGTGATAGCCAACAACGAGGTGCGCCTGCGCAGCGACAACGCTTCGAGCGCAGGCATGAAGATAGGGTCGCCATGCGAGCACCTGCGCATTGCCTACAACACAGTGCGCCTCACCGGCACTGCAGCATCGGCTCCGCTGTGGCTCAACGATGCCATGACGGGCGACGTGGTAGTGGAGAACAACGTGCTGCTCAACGAGGCGGGAGGCTATGTCTACCGTTTCTACAAGCAGGGCAACGAGAATACGGCCACCTTCCGCAACAACGTGCTTTACACCAGTGGCGAAGTGTTTGCCTACAACAAGGCCGACATCACGACGTTTGCCGACTGGGTGGAGGCCGCAGGCGAACAAGACAGCCACAACGAGGCCGTAGGCTTCCTCTCCGACGAGGTGCTTGAACCTGCCGCCGAAGGTTCGCTGCTCACGGCCAGGGCCGTAAGCTACGTGCAGACCGACATCACCGGCAGGCCTCGCACCGCCCAGCCTACTATTGGTGCATACGAGTTTGATGCCACGGCAGCGGCTCCCGCCCTTGCCGAGGGCTACCCGTCGGTGAGGAGCGTGACCGACAGCACGGCTTGCGTGGCCGTCAAGGCCAATGCCAACAGCACAGCCTTCATCACCATCCGCCGCTCTGCCGAAGCAGCCCCGGCTGCCGATGGCATGACTGCCGAGGCTTGCTCTGCGTTCACCATCATGGCCGGGCGCGAGGCAGCAGCCTTTGCCGACACGCTTGAAGCAGGCGGGGAGTACGTGGCCTACGTGCGCCTTGTGAGCCTGCGCGGCGTGGGTGGGGCAGTAGTGGCCTCTGCGCCGTTCGTGGCTTCGGGCGAAGCGATAGTGGAGATTCCCAATGTTGAGCTTGCTGCTGTGGGTGACACCATAGCCGCAGGCAGCACCGCCACGCTTTCTGCCACGGTGAGCGGCGGAACAGCCCCGTTTAAGTTGACGTGGCTCAACGGCTTGCGCGAGGATATAGCAACAGCCAACCTCGATGCCGCAGGCGAAGCACAGGTAGCCTACGAGCCGTCGGAGTGCGACGATTATTATGTCACCGTGACCGACGCCAACGGCAAGCAGGCCACCGACACCTGTCGCGTGGTGGTGACGGGCAAGGCCATGGCCGCCACAATGGAGAACTTGTGGCTGGGCGATTACGGCGCATGGGCCGGGCCTGATACCAAGGGCGAGCTTGTCACGGGTGAGTATCTGGATCAGCAGCTGGCCGGTTCGTTCGTCAGCGGCAGCTATATGTTCAGCAATAACTACAGCCTCGACTACGGTTCGTGGAGCGGCTTTGCCTACTCCAACCGCACGTCCACGGCCTACGAGGGCCTCGACGACCAGTACAACTCCGCCGCAGGCAGCGGGCATGGCGGCTCGGCCAACTATGCCGTGGGCTTCGGCAGCGGCAAGGTGACGGTGCTCAGCAGAGAGCTGGGCGACACCATCAGCGGCCTCTACGTTACCAATACGGCCTACGCCCTCAACTCCATCATCAACGGCGACAGCTATTCGTCGAAGTTTGAGCAAGGCTCGTTCCTCAAGGTTGTGTTCACCGGCACAAGGGCCGACGGCACCACCGCCACCGTGGAAAGCTACCTTGCCGACTACCGTCAGGCCGATGCGGCAGACCATTACTACCTCGACACGTGGCAGTGGGTAGACCTCAGGCCGCTCGGCAAGGTGGTAAGCCTGAGCTTTGCCATCGACGGCAGCGACAAGAGCTATGGCTACCTAAACACGCCTGCTTACTTCTGCCTCGACGACTTGGGCGGCGAGCGCGATGAGAGCCTTGCCCCCGTGCAGGCTGGGCGCAGCGTAAGGCTTGCCGACTTCTTTGTCTTTGCCGACAATGCAGGCACCGTTAGCTATGCATTGCCCGATGCTCAGTATGACGGGACAGACCGCTTGGTCGAGATAACTGCCGACGGACGCCTCGTGCTGAGCGACGCGTTCGAGGGTCAGGCCACTATAACCGTGAGCGCCACCCAGCGCGGCAAGGTGCAGTTTGTGCGCATACCGTTCGACATTGCCTCCGGCATCACCGATGCGGTTGGCGATGATAACGCTGCCGAAAGCCGCTATGACCTCAGCGGAAGGCGCGTGTCGCCAACGCACAAGGGCATCAACATAGTAAAGATGGCCGACGGCACGGTGCGCAAGGTGGTAGTGAAGTAACTTCGGCCTTGGGCTTGATGGAATTTGGTGGGGGCGTGGCTTCAGTGTTGCGCCCCCGCTTTTGTTTCTTGTGGTGCGCGCTTTTGGGGGCTGGCGGCTGTGGCGTGGCATTGGCCTTCCTGCCCCGATGCTGGCTCGCTTGTGGCTTGGCACGGTGTTTTCCCTGTAATGTTTTTTCATTATTTGCACCATTTCTCATATCTGCTTGGCGCACAGGGGGTTACGATAAGTGCCGTTTTGCATTGCAAAACGGCACTTATCGCATTGTGAAACGGCCTATTTGGCGATGCCAAACGGCACGTTTCGCAACGCAATTCCGTATGTAGGGTCTGCTAACAGGGCGTTTGTAATTATCTTTCATGGCGTCGCCGGCATCTCTGGCTCAATCCTGTGGGGGCTTTGGCGCGCTGCCACCATCGGCCAACTGGCCCTGATAGATTCCGTTCTGACTCATGTATTGGCAGAGCATATCGGCAAACTCGTGGTTCTTAAGTCCCCATTGCGGCGCGATGACCATGCCTGCCGGCGACTGCGACGTGAACCGTTCTATAACCAACTCTTTGCGCAGCAGCTGCAAATAGGCGGCCACGAGCCTTGCGTACTCCTCGGCCGAGTATGTGCGGAACGGCCTGCGGGCATACTCTTCGGCCAGCCTTGTGCCGCGTATCACCTGAAGTTGGTGAAGCTTAAGTATGTTGAGCCTTAGCCCGGAGATGATTGGGGCCTGGCGAAGACTCTCGGTCTCGTCCTCGCCGGGCAGCCCCAGGATTACGTGCCCGCAGGTGACGATGCCCCGGGCGGCTGTCTCTTCCACGGCGCGGCGTGAGCAGGCGAAGTCGTGCCCGCGCCCCATGGCGCGCAGCGTAAGGTCGTTGGCCGACTCTATGCCGTACTCCACGGTTACGAACACGTGGCGGGCAAGCCCTTCGAGATAGTCGAGCAGCACGGGCCACACGCAGTCGGGGCGGGTGGCTATGGCCAGGCCAACCACGCCATCGGCGGCGAGGGCCTCCTCGTAGAGCCTTTTCAGGTGGTCGAGCGATGGGGCGTAGGTGTTGGTGTGGGCCTGGAAGTAGGCTATGTACCTCATGTCTGGGTACTTGCGGGCGAAGAAGTCCTTGCCGGCCTCTATCTGTTCGCCCACGCTGAGCCGCCCTCGGCAGTAGGCAGGGCTAAAGGTGTTGTTGTCGCAGAAAGCGCAGCCGCCGGTTCCGAGGCTGCCGTCGCGGTTGGGGCAGGTGAAGCCGGCGTCCACCGACAGCTTCTGCACGCGGTAGGGAAACACCGTGCGTATCCACGTTCCGTAGTCGTTATAAAGGCGGTTATTCATATTATTTAAAACTGTGGGGGTGCAAATTTACGAAAATAATGTATAACTTTGCCCATTATTTATGTACAAACCAGACGCAGAAATGAAAAGATTGGCAGTTATGTGCGCAACGTTGCTTGTGGCCGCCTCGGCCGTGCTCGCCGCCGGGCGGCTCGACCTCAAGGCCATAACCCGTGGCGACTTTGTCGGCGAAAGGCTCGCAAGGGTGATGCCCATGGCCGACGGCGAGAGCTACGCCCAGATAAGCAAGGACGGGAAAAAGGTAGTGAAGTATTCTTACAGGACGGGCAAGCAGCTCGCGGTGCTCTTTGATGCCGATGCCGTGAGGGGCGCGAGCATAAGCTCGGTGGACGGCTACACCATAAGCCCCGACGGCAAGCGGATGCTCATCCAAACCAATACCAAGCGCATATATAGGCGCTCGTTTACGGCTGAATATTACATTTATATGCTTGGCAACAGCATGGTGGAGCCGCTGTCCGACGGCGGGCCGCAGCAGGCACCGGTGTTCTCGCCCGATGGTAACATGATAGCCTTTGTGCGCGACAATAACATATATCTCGTCAAGCTGCTCTACGACAACGCCGAGAGCCAAGTGACCAAGGACGGGAAGCGCGGTGAGGTAATCAACGGAGTGCCTGATTGGGTCTATGAGGAGGAGTTTGCCACCAACAGCAGTCTCGTGTTCACCGCCGACAGTAGGCAGCTCTGCTGGATACGCTACGACGAGACGGAGGTGAAAGAGTATGCCATGCAGCTATTCCGTGGCTCCACCCCCGCGCTCGACGAGTATGCCAGCTACCCCGGGGAATATAGGTATAAGTATCCCGTGGCGGGCGAGCAGAACTCGAAGGTGGCCGTATACAGTTTCGACATCAAGTCGCGCCAGACGCGCCAGATGCAGTTGCCGCTCGATGCCGACGGTTACATACCGCGCATAGAGGCCACTGCCGACCCGACGAAGGTGGCCGTGTTCACCTTGAACCGCCGCCAAGACATACTCTCGATATACATGGCCAACCCGCTCTCTACGGTGTGCCAGCTCGCCGTGCAGGACAAGGGCGAAAAGTACATCAAGCAGGAAGCAGTGTCGGCCGTGAAGATAACGCCGCGCCACATCCTCTTGCCCAGCGACCGCGACGGTTATATGCACCTTTATCTCTACACGCTCGCGGGGCAGCTCAGGCGGCAGGTTACGAGCGGTAAGTATGAAGTGACCGATGTATATGGCTACAACGAGGCCACCGGCGACGTATACTACGCCGCCAACACGCTCGGCCCGCAGGACAGGCAGGTATATGTGACCCACCAGAACGGCAAGACCGAGCGGCTGACGGTTAAGGAGGGGTGTAACAGTGCCACGTTCAGCACTGGCTACAAGTACTTTATCAACTCGTGGAGCGACAAGGACAATCCCGTGGTTTACACCATAAACAACAACTCCGGCAAGCAGCTTGCTACGCTGCTCGACAACAAGGAGCTTAAGGAGAAGATGGCCGCGAGCGGCATTGGCACGCGCGAGATGTTCTCGTTCACTACCTCCGAGGGGGTGAAGCTCAACGGGTGGATGGTGAAGCCGGCCGACTTCGACCCTGCCCGCCGCTATCCCGTAATCATGTTCCAGTACGGCGGCCCAGGCAACCAACAGGTGCTCAACAGTTGGAACATAGGTATGTGCGGCCAGGGAGCCGTGCTTGAGCACTACATGGCGCAGCAGGGCTACGTCGTGGTGTGCGTAGACGGGCGCGGAACGGGCGGCCGGGGCGCAGAATTCGAGAAGTGTACGTACCTGTGCCTTGGCGAACTGGAGGCCAAGGATCAGGTGGAGACCGCCCTTTGGCTGGCTGCACAGCCTTTTGTAGACAAGGACAGGATTGGCATCTGGGGCTGGAGCTACGGCGGATGGAACACTCTCATGAGCATGAGCGAGGGCAGGCCAGTATTCCGTGCGGGCGTGGCGATAGCTCCGCCCACAAGCTGGCGCTTCTACGACACGGTTTACTCGGAGCGCTATATGCGCACGCCAAATGAGAATCCGCAGGGCTACGACGAAGTGAATCCCATAGCGCGGGCTTCCAAGCTTAGCGGCGCGCTGCTCATCTGCCACGGTCTGGCCGATGACAACGTACATTTCCAAAACACGGCGGAGTACACCGAAGCCCTCGTGCAGGCCGACAAGGACTTCCGCGAGCTTATCTACGTCAACCGCAACCACAGCATATCGGGCGGCAACACGCGCAACCACCTCTTCCGCCAGGCTCTCAATTTCTTCAACGCGGAGATGAAGTGAGCCACCAGCAATGGCACAGACAAATCATAACAATAATATATTCATGATGGAAAAGAAACAGATTCTTGGTTTTATGGCGGCCGCGCTGATGCTCGTTCCGGCACCGGCAGCCTCGAAGGCAAAGAAGAAAGAAGCCGCAAGGCAGTTGTCTGCAATCGAGATTGTGGACAAGGTGAACACCCACTGGCAGGCCACCAACAAGCCTGAAGTGAACGCATTCTGGGACAATGCGGTTTATTTTACCGGCAACATGGAGGCTTACAGGCTTACCGGCAACGCCAAGTACCTTGAGTACAGCGACAAGTGGGCGCGCCACAACAAGTGGAGCGGGGCAACCGAACAGGATCCGCAGAAGTGGCAATACAAGACTTACGGCGAGGGGCAGCAGCACGTTCTCTTTGCCGACTGGCAGGTTTGCTTCCAGACTTACTTCGATATGTATGCCATGAACCCCGACGGCTACAAGGTGGCTCGCGCCAAGCAGGTGCTCGGCCGCGAGGCTCTCATGTCACAGGACGATTTCTGGTGGTGGGTGGACGCACTCTATATGGGTATGCCTGCACTCTCGAAGATGTACAAGGTGACCGGCGATGAGGCTTGCCTCGATAGGCTTTACGCCAACTTTAAGTACGCCGACGACCTCATGTTCGACAAGGACGCCCACCTGTACTACCGCGATGCCAAGTACATTTACCCCGCTCACAAGACTGAGGCGGGCAAGAAGGACTTCTGGGCGCGCGGCAACGGATGGGCTTTGGCCGGCTTGGCAAAGGTTCTTGCCGACGTTCCTGAAAAGTGGCAGTACCGTGCCGCCCTCGTAGAGCGTTTCCGCCAGCTGGCCGAGGCTGCCAGCAAGTGCCAGCAGGAGGAGGGCTACTGGACTCGCTCCATGCTCGACCCGAAGCAGGCCGAGGGCGCAGAGACCAGCGGAACGGCACTCATTGCCTACGGTTTGCTGTGGGGAATGAACAACGGTTTGCTCGACCGCTCTGCTTACGCCCCTGTTGCCGACAAGGCGTGGAAGTACCTCTCTACCGTTGCTTTGCAGGCCGACGGCTCTGTGGGCTACGTTCAGCCCATAGGCGAAAAGGCCGTGAAGGGGCAGAAGCTCACCGCCGCCAACGTCACCAACTTCGGTACGGGCGCGTTCCTCCTTGCCGCTTGCGAGAAGGTTCGCTACGATGATGGCAGCGTGAGGCCCGCCGATGGCAAGCAGTTCATCGTTAACGTGACCAACACTCTTGGCGCATTCCGCCAGGAAGTGGTGGAGATAGACGCCAAGACGGTGTTCGGCAAGCTCGGCATCAGCGGCGGACGCCAGTTCCAGGTGCTCAATGCCGTAGGCCAGCAGGTGCCATACCAGATAACCCACGACGGCAAGGTGCTCATCGATGTGGCCGTGCGCCCGATGGGAACAGCAACGTTCACGTTCAAGAAAGGCACTCCGAACACCTTCGTCAACACCTGTTACGGGCGTATGTATCCCGAGCGTGTGGACGACATAGCGTGGGAGAACGACCGCGGTGCCTACCGTTGCTACGGCCCGGCACTGCAGCGCACGGGCGAGAAGTCGTTCGGAAACGACGTCTGGGTGAAGAATACGCCGAGCCTTGTGGTGGAGAATCGCTACTTCATCGAGGATCAGGGAAAGCCCATGGTGGCCGCGCTCCAGAAGACAGACCCTGCCGCTGCCAAGGCCCTGCAGATGACTACGACCTACCACTACGACCAGGGTAACGGACTCGACTGCTACAAAGTGGGTCCCACACTGGGCTGCGGAACGCCTGCCTTGATGATTGGCGACAGCATAGTGATGCCATACTGCTACAAGGAATATGAGATACTCGACAACGGCCCGCTGCGCTTTACGGTGAAGCTCGTCTACAACACGTCAGCCTACAAGGCCGACAAGAACGTCGTAGAGAACCGCCTGCTGAGCTTGGACAAGAACTCCAACTTCAACAAGATGACCGTTTGGTACGACGGCCTTACCGAGGCTGCCGCCGTGGCATCGGGAATCTCGCTCCATTCAGAGGATGTTGACAACGTGGTGCTGGGCAAGGACTACCTCCAGTATGCCGACCCGACAGACAATCCTGCAGGCCAGAACTTCCAGATATTCGTAGCAACACTGTATCCCGAGGGCGTTACGGAGACGAAGAAGGTGATGTATGCCAAGCCGTTCAACGGCAACGCAGGCCACGCCCTCGGCATAATGGACGGCTACAAGAGTGGCCAGAAGTTTACTTACTACTTCGGGTCGGCATGGAGCAAGTACGACTGTCGCACCCAGGCCGAATGGCAGGAGCGTGTAAACACGGCCCTGACGAACATCAAGACTCCGCTCACGGTAGAGGTTAAATGAAGAAAGCGATAATCGTTGGCGCATCCTCGGGCCTCGGCTTCGAGGTGGCCAAGATATTGATAAACGACGGGTGGCGCGTAGGTATCGCCGCCCGTCGTTTGGGTTTGTTGCAGCAGCTGGCGGCCATTGCGCCCGACCGGGTGACGGCGGCTGCCATCGACGTGACCGCCACCGATGCGCCTGAGCTGTTGCGCACGTTGATAGCCGACATTGGAGGTGTCGATCTGTTCTTCATGTCGTCGGGTGTGGGCTGGCAGAACCTGCAGCTGGAAGACGCAACGGAGGCAGCCACCATGGCCACCAACGGCCTCGGCTTTACGCGCATGGTGGGCGAAGCCTTCCGCCACATGGCCTGCCACGGTGGCGGCCACATTGCCGCCATCACCTCGATAGCAGGCACCAAGGGGCTGGGCGCAGCCCCGGCGTATTCGGCCACGAAGGCTTTCCAGAACACATACCTGCAAGCCCTTGAGCAGCAGGCCGCCATTCGCCGCCTGCCAATCACGTTTACCGACATACGCCCCGGCTTCGTGGCTACGGCCTTGCTTGGCGAGTCGCCCCGCTATCCCATGCTTATGCGCCCCGAGGCCGTGGCCAGGTGCGCCGTCAGGGCGGTGTACAAGCACCGTCACAAGGTGGTTATCGACTGGCGTTGGGCGGTGCTCACCTCGCTTTGGCGGTTGATACCCAACTGCATCTGGCGTCACCTGCGGGTGCATTGACCACAGCCTTGCAACCCAATAGACATTAACAGAAAGGCGCCAACGGCCCTATATCAATGGCCGTTGGCGCTGTTCATTTGTATCCAGGTATGCTGCTTGCCAGTTTGTTGCTGCTTGAGGCTAAGTCATTTTGCTTTCCCCTTCAGGGCATTGTCGAGGAAATGGAGAGCCTTTTCCTGTATGCCCTTGCCGCAGGAGTGGGGCACTTCCCAAATCTCAGTCACGAGTTTGTCGTCGGCCCCTTGGCTTTTCCACACTTCGTGCATGATGTTGAAGGCCTGCTTCACGCCGTCGATGGGGAAGAGCTTGTCCTTGGTGCCGTTGATGAAGAGCATAGGCTTGGGGCAGGCCAGGCTCGCTATGTGCGGGTAGTCGAGGTATTGGCGCAGGCCCGGGATGCAGTTTGCGAAGCCGCCGTTTTCCTTCCGGCCGTATTTTGTTGACAATTGCACATCTGTGGTCACCATCCAGCAGGCGGCTACCCCGGCCTTTATCTTGTCGCTCAGGGCCGAGAGCATCCACGCGCGGTAAGCCCCCATGGAGCAGCCTATGCAGCCTATGCGCTCCTTGTCTACCTCGGGCAGCGTGGCGAGGAAGTCGGTCGAGGTTATGTCGTCGTAGGTCATGAATGCGCTGAGGTCGCGCCCGAGCATCATCATGTTGCCGGCTATGATGTCGTACTTGTCGCGGCTCACGCCCTCCTCGCGCCCGCGCTCGCCCCACATGGGAGCATCGACGGAGAGCACCACGTAGCCGTGCTGCGCGAGGTAGTCGCCCACGTACTGCCCGTCGTACAGGCCAACGGCCCAGCGGTCGGCGTCTTTCACCACGGCAGAGTCTACATCGAACGGCCTAACCATCTTCTCCTTGCCTATGTAGAGGTGGCCTCCGTGGTCGTGCAGGGCGTTTATGGCCGGGAAAGGGCCTTTGCCGTCGGGTATGAGCAAGTAGGCCACCACGCGTGAGTAAGCGCTGATGTTGAACTCTATGCGCCGTGCGGTGTAGCCATCGCGCTTTTCCTCGCCTATCACCTTCATGTCGAAGCTCTCGGCGCGGCGCGGCGGTGTCATCATGCACTCAAAAACCTTGGCCCGCCCGGCCTTCCTCCACTCGTCGAAGTCCTTTATCGGGCTGTTGCCCCAGGCCATGGGGTAGGTAAGTTCTTTCTTCAGTTGCTCCACATAGCGTGGCATCTCGGAGCTGAACTCGTAGTTCTCGCGCTTCTGCACTTTCTTTTTCTGCGCGCAGGCATCTGTGGCCGGCAGCGAAGCCAGTGCCACAGCGGCAGCCATGCATATAAGTCCTTTCTTCATTGTGCTTGTAGTTTTAGTGTAGTTTCGGTATGCAGAGGCAGTGCGTGCGGGGCAATCAGTCTTGCTTCGGTTGCCCGGGGCGGCTCGCTTCTGTGCTTGCAAAGGTAGCAAAAAAAAGGTTAACACGCTAATGTAGGCTGCAAAAATGTTGCCTGCCGTGGCCTTTCAGCCTTGCAGGGCGATGCGGAATTGTAAATTGTTTTCAACGAATGGCACTGCATTATGCATCTTCCCGCAAGTAGTTGAGGCTCAGCCTGTTGGGCGCAGCGGGCATTTGGCAGTATGATATGGCCTGTTTGAGGGTGCAAAACGGCCTCTTTTGCAGCCTCAAACGGCCTCTTTTGCAAGGCCAAACGCACGGTATGGGATAAGAGGATGGATTGTGTAAGCAAATATTACCGTCGGCAGTGCGTTGACGCCGTATGATTATTGTTGTAAAGCAGGCGCGGCATTCAGTAGTTTTTATTATCTTTGCAGTGGCTTGGGCCAACCGTTATGCTTTGTGCTTGCGGCTTGATATGGACTCGCAGAGTGGCTTAAGGGTGCTGCATCAAGCCGTATCGGACTGTTATGGATTACAAGATATGAAACTTATGCTTGCGAGTGTGATGTCTGCTAAGATGATGATGGGCTATGAGTGCCAGCCCGGCAAGATTGCCGGACGACGGGGGATGACGATGCTTGCTGCCTTGGTGGCTGCGATGCTTGGCTGCGGTGTAGTTATTGCCGCCGACCGCCCCGACAGTTGCGACATCGAGGTGCTTAGGGTAAACCGCCAACGCTCGTTTGCCTCGGCCGTACCGCCCGGGAATTACAGCGGCATTGCGTGGCTCGGCGGCAGCCGCTATGCCGTGGTGAGCGACAAGTCGGCTACGGACGGATTCTTTGTCTTTGACATAGAGTTAGACTCTGTTTCGGGCAAGATTCGCTCGGTAAGGAACGAGGGCTTCTTCTCGTCGGGCGGGCCAAACCGCGACCAAGAGGGCGTGGCCTACGTGCCGCAGGGGGGCAGGCTGTATGTGAGCGGCGAGGGTGATGGGCGCGTGCTTGAATACACCATTGACGGGCGGCACACCGGCAGGCAGCTGGCACTGCCCGAAGTGTTTGCCACGGCAGGCAGTAACTACGGCATAGAGGCTCTTACGTACTGCCCCGCAACGCGCCGCTTCTGGCTCACCACCGAGAGCACGCTGCCCGCCGACGGCCCGCAGGCGGCCTACGGCAACGCCACGTGCAACCGCCTGCGCCTGCAGTGCTTTGGCGACAGCCTGCAGCCAGGGCCGTTTTACTATTATGAGACCGACCTGCCCGAGGTGCGCCGCCGCCCGGCCGCCTATGCTATGGGCGTGAGCGGACTGTGCGCTCTCGACGATGGCAGGCTCGTAGTGATGGAGCGCGAGTTCTACGTGTCGCGCCGCAAGCTCGGCTCGTGGGTGAAGGTTAAGCTCTATGCCGTGCGCCCCGGCGGTTCGCAGCCCGGCGCGCTGTTGCCAAAGACCAAGGTGCTGGAGCTTAAGACGCGCCTTTCTCTATTCAGCTACAGGCTTGCCAACTATGAGGGTATATGCCTTGGGCCGCGGCTTGCGGGCGGCGGCAGGGTGCTGCTCATGGTGAGCGACTCGCAGGATAGGTATGGCGGGGTGCTTAAAGACTACTTCAAGACGGTAGTCGTAAGGTGCGACTGAAACCAATTGCGGCGCGCTTCCCCTTGTCGAAAGCGCGCCGCAATTGGCTTTGTGGTCATTGATAAAGGAATCGCTTTATGCTCTTCTTGGGCGTCTTTGCAAATTCTTCTTCGGTCATCTCTATGGCACTGAGCCTCGAATAGGCCGGCAGTATTTCGTTGAGGACCGTTCGGTTCTGTTCCATCACGCCCGCGAGGTCGTCGTGGTTCAGCCCCATCTCCTTGGCTTCGTCATAGTCGGGGAACACTAATCCTACGAGCTTGTCGCCCCGTTGCACCACGATGCTCTCCACAACCATGGCCATCGAGTTGAGCTTGTCTTCTATCTCCTCTGGGTAAATGTTCTGTCCGTTGGAACCGAGCAGCATGTTCTTGGAGCGGCCTTTTATGAACACGTTACCCCGGCTGTCCATCGTGCCGAGGTCGCCAGTGTGGTACCATCCGTCGGCATCTATGGCCTGGCGCGTTGCTTCCTCATTCTTGTAGTAGCCGAGCATCACGTTCGGCCCCCTTGCGAGTATCTCGCCCGGCGTGTTCTCGGGGTCGGGGCTGTCTATCTTTACCTCCATGTGCAGCGCGGCGCGCCCGCAGCTGCCCGGCACGAAGGTCTTGTAGTCGGCGTAGCTGATGATGGGCGCGCACTCGGTGGCGCCGTAGCCCACGGTGTAGCGGAAGCCGATGCGCCTCACGAACGACTCAATCTCCTGGTTGAACGCTGCCCCGCCGATTATAACCTCGTAGAAATTTCCGCCAAAGGCATCGGTTACGTGCTCGCATATCTTCTGCGTCACCTTCTTGTTTATCACCGGCATGCTAAGCAAGAGCTTCATCTTGTTGGTCTGTATCTTCGGGAGCACTTTCTTGCGGATTATCTTCTCGATGATGAGCGGCACGGAGATGATTACGGCGGGCTTTATGTCGGTGAACGCCTGGGCGATGATTGCAGGGCTGGGGGTTCGCGTAAGGTAATATATGTGGCAGCCGTGGAGAAACTCAAAGATGAATTCGAAAGCCATTCCGTACATGTGCGCCATGGGCAAGATGCTTATCGTGTTGTCGCCATGTTTCACCTTGTCGCCCAGTACGGCCTCGGCGAAGTCGTAGTTGCTCCATATCGCGCGGTATGGCACCATCACTCCTTTGGAGAACCCGGTAGTTCCGCTGGTGTAGTTTATCATCGCCAGCTCTTCGCCATCGGCCTCGCGATAGTAGCTTACGTGGTTCTTCCTGAAGTACTTGGGGTACTTTTTGCCGAACATCTCGTTGAGGTGCTCGCGGGCGTAGGTAAGTTTCTCGGTGCGCGAAACGGCAAGCGAGTAGTCGGGTATGTTGATGATGCCTTCCAGCAGGGGCATCTTGGCCTCGTCGATGATGGTTGCCACCACGTCGCCAACGAAAAGGAACTTGGCTTCGCTGTGGTTTACGATGTTGTGAATCTGCTCTGCCGTGAACTCATGGAGAATGGGAACGGCCACCGCCCCGTAGGTGAGCGTGGCGAGGAATGCCACCGCCCAGTTGGAGCAGTTGCGCCCGCAGAGGGCAATCTTGTCGCCTTTCATCACCCCGCCGTTCTCGAACAGGATGTGAAGTTTCTCTATCTTGCGCGCCACATCGTGGAACTGGAGGGTGATGCCCTTGTAGTCTGTAAGTGCGTCAAGGTCCCAGTTGTCCACTATCGACTTCTCGATGATGGCGTTGAAGTTCCTGTATTGCTCCATAAGTCTTGGGTTTTGTTACAAGTCAATGTTCTTGTATAGATAGCGTTTTATGCTCTTTTTCGGGGTCTTCTCAAACTCCTCGTCGTGCAGCTTTATGGCCGAGAGCTTGCAGTAGGCTGGCATCGTGGCGTTGATTTCAAGCCTGTTTTGCTCCATTATGCTCGCGAGGTCTTCTTGGTTGAAGCCCATGGCTTGCGCTTCTTCCATGTTCGGGTGGACGAGAGCTATGAGCTTGTCGCCTCTTTGGAGCACAAGGCTCTCGTTGACCATGGCCATCGAGTTGAGCTTGTCCTCAATTTCTTCGGGGTATACGTTCTGCCCGTTGGCCCCGAGGAGCATGTTCTTGATGCGTCCGCGGATGAATACGTGGCCGTCCTTGCTCATCGTGGCAAGGTCGCCCGTGTGGTACCATCCCTCAGCGTCGAGTGCTTCGGCTGTCGCTTCCTCGTTCTTGTAGTATCCGAGCATCACGTTCGCGCCTCTGGCGACTATCTCGCCAGGTACGTTTTCGGGGTCGGGGCTTAGTATCTTCACTTCCATGTGGCTCACTGGCGTGCCGCAGCTGCCCGGTACGAAGTCGCTTTGGTCGCTGAAAGTGATGAGCGGTGCGCACTCTGTGGCTCCATATCCGGTTGTTATGGGGAAGTCGATGCTGGTGAGGAACGACTCAATCTCCTGGTTGAGCGCGGCTCCGCCTACAACCACCTCGTAGGCGTTGCCCCCGAATACGGCCTGTACCTGCCCGCAGATCATTTGCTTCACCTTCTTGCTTATCACTGGCATGTTGAGCAAAAGCTTCATCTTGTTGTTCTGAACCTTTGGGAATATGGCCTTGCGGATTATCTTGTCGATGATCAGCGGCACCGAGATGACTATGGCGGGCTTTATGTCTGCGAACGCCTGGGCGATGATGGCGGGCGACGGCAGGCGCGTGAGGAAGAACAGGTGGCAGCCGTGGCAGAACGGGAAAAGGAACTCCACGGCCATTCCGTACATGTGCGCCATGGGCAGGATGCTCAGCGTGCGCGAGCCGGGAGCCACGTGGGAGCCTATCGCTTCGAGGCAGAAGTCGAGGTTGCCCCACAGCGCGCGGTAGGGCAGCATCACTCCCTTGGAGAACCCTGTGGTGCCGCTTGTGTAGTTGATGAGCGCAAGTTCTTCGGCACTGTCGTGGTGGTAGCTGATGTGCTTGGCCCTGAAGGCATTGGGATATTTCTTGCCGAAGAGTTCGTTAAGGTGTTCGCGGGCGAACGTGAGCTGCTCCGAGCGCGACTCCATCAGCGAGTAGTCGGGTATGTTTATTATTCCTTCGAGTGCGGGCATTTCCTTGGGAACTATCGCCTTGGCCACCACGTCGCCCACGAAGAGCAGCTTCGACTCGCTGTGGTTCACGATGTTGTGTATCTGTTCGGCGTTGAACTCATGCACGATCGGCACGGCCACGGCCCCATAAGTGAGCGTGGCGAAGAAAGCCACGGCCCAGTTGGCGCTGTTGCGGCCGCAGATGGCTATCTTGTCGCCGCCTTTTACGCCGCTGTTCTCGAACAGTATGTGTAGTTTCTCAATCTTTCTTGCCACGTCGTGGTACTGCAGCGTAATGCCCTTATAGTCGGTAAGGGCATCCTTGTACCAGTTGTCCACTATGCTCTTTTCAATGTATGAATTGAAGCTTTGGAATGAATTCATTTTGCACAAAATATAAAAATTTGTGCAAAGGTAATTCATTTTATGCACATTTCAAAATAAACTGTGCATTATTTACTCGTATCTCATTGATTTGGCGGGGTGGATGTGGGAGATGAGGTAGCTTGGTGCTATGAGCACGAAGGTGCTTATGAGCAGCGTGGCAGCGTTGAGCAGCACGATGAGCGGCACGTTAAGCTCCATCGGGGCGGTGCTCACGTAGTATGTGGTGGGGTCGAGGCTCACCATCCCGGTGTATTTCTGCAGCAGCACTATGCCTATGCCTATGACGTTGCCGATGAGCAGTCCGCGGCCGATGATGAACACAGCGAACCACAGGAAGGTGTGGCGCACCGTATTGCCCCGCGCCCCGAGGGCTTTCAGTATGCCTATCATCTGTGTGCGTTCGAGTATGATGATGAGCAGTCCGGATATCATTGTGAAGCCGGCCACGCATATCATGAGCGCAAGGATTATCCAAACGTTGATGTCGAGCAGCTCAAGCCAGGAGAAGATTTGCGGGTAAGCCTCATCTATTGTCTGCGACGTGAACACGTCGCCATACTTGTCTGGCGTCCTGTTTACGCGCTCCACAACGTTTTCCGCCGTTTGTTTGAGCCTGCCGAAGTCGGCCACGGTAAGTTCCGCTCCTGTGCATTGGCCATCGAGCCAGGCGTTCAGCCGAGTGGCCGTGTGCAGGTCGGTGAAGCACAGGCTTTGGTCGAAGTGCGTGAGGTTGGTCTGGTAAATGCCGCTCACAGTGAAGCGTCGCGCCCTCACGTTGTCGCCGGTGATGAAGTAGGCATACACCTTGTCGCCTGCGTTGAGCCTCAGCTTGTCGGCCGTCATCTTGGAGATGAGCAGCTTGTAGTGGCTCGTAGAGTCGCTGAACGTAGGCACTTCGCCCGCCGTGAGGTTCTGCCTGATGAACTTGAAGTCGTATTCCGGGCCTACTCCCTTGAACGTCATGCCGAGGAAGTCGCTGTCGGTTTTCAGTATGCCTTGGGCCAGGGCGAAGCGCTGCACGTGGCTTATGCCATCGATGCCGCCGAGCACCTGCATCATGCTGTCGTCGATGCAGACGGGGTAGGGGTCAGTGCTTTGCAGGGCGAGGAAGTTCTCCACCTGTATGTGGCTGCCGAAACCTACCACCTTGTCGCGTATGGTGTGCTTGAAGCCGAGCACCACCGACACCGTCACCACCATCACGGCCAAGCCTATGGCCACGCCGATGGTGGCTATGCGGATGGCCGGGCGGCTCACCTTATACTTGTCGCCCTTGTCCTTGTATATTCTCCTTGCCATGAACAACGGCAGGTTCAGCTTTCCCATCGTCATGCCTTGTTTTTGCGTTACAGTTCTTTGTCTTCCCTGCCGGGGTATGCCTCAAGGGCCTTGCGCAGCACGGTGAGGGCGCGCACGAGGTCTTCTTTCTTCAGCACGTAGGCTATGCGCACTTGGTTGATGCCAGCTCCCGGCGTGGTGTAGAATCCGCTTGCCGGGGCCATCATGACGGTTTCGCCCTCGTAGCTGAAGTCGGTGAGGCACCAGCGGCAGAACTTCTCGCTGTCGTCCACGGGCAGCTTGGCCACCGTGTAGAACGCGCCCATGGGTATGGGCGAGTACACTCCGGGTATGCGGTTAAGCCCGTCGATGAGGCACTTGCGCCGCTCCACGTATTCGTCATATACGTTGCGGTAGTACTCTTCGGGCGCATCGAGCGACGCCTCGGCCACTATCTGGCCTATGAGCGGCGGCGACAGCCGTGCCTGGCAGAACTTCATAACGGCCTGGCGCACGGCCTTGTTCTTCGTTATGAGCGCGCCTATGCGTATGCCGCACTCCGAGTAGCGTTTCGACACGGAGTCGATGAGTATCACGTTGTCCTGTATCCCCTCAAGGTGGCATGCACTTATGTACGGCGAGCCGGTGTAGATGTATTCGCGGTAAACCTCGTCGGAGAACAGGTACAGGTCGTATTTCTTCACGAGGTCGCGTATTTGGTTCATCTCGCGGCGCGTGTAGAGGTATCCCGTAGGGTTGTTCGGGTTGCAAATCATGATTGCCCGCGTGCGGTCGTTGATTAGTTCCTCGAACTTCTCCACCTTGGGGAGCGAGAATCCCTCCTCTATCGTGGTGGCGATGGTGCGTATCTTGGCGCCGGCAGAGATGGCAAAGGCCATGTAGTTGGCGTAGGCCGGCTCCGGCACGATGATTTCGTCGCCGGGGTTGAGGCACGACATGAAGGCGAAGAGCACTGCCTCGCTACCTCCCGAGGTTATTATTATGTCGTCGGCGTCTACGTTTATTCCGTATTTGCGGTAGTAACCCACGAGCTTCTGCCTGTAGCTGAGGTAGCCTTGCGATGGCGAATACTCGAGGATGGTGCGGTCGATGTGCTTCAGCGCGTCGAGGCCCACTTGCGGCGTGGGCAGGTCGGGCTGGCCTATGTTGAGGTGGTACACCCTTATCCCGCGGCTTTTGGCCTCGGCGGCCAGCGGAGCCAGCTTCCTGATGGGCGACTCCGGCATTTCGAGTCCGCGTATTGATATTTCAGGCATCTTTGTTTCGATTTGTAATGAAAACCATTTGCAAAGGTAATATTATTAATTGGAATACGCGAATGTTGCGATATACAAAAAAACATAAATTGTTCTTGACAGGCGGGCATTCCAAAGGCAGCCGGGGTACATTGTTCTCTGTACAACTTAACTGGAGTGCATAATGGGCTATGCCAAGGTGGAATTGTGAGTAAGATGCCAACATAAACATGCAGACAAGGTGGAGTGTATGTAAAACACGACAAGATACAAGCTTATTACGTTATAATGCTATTTGGATTAAATAATTGCAATGTCAAAATTGGTATGAGTCATACTCCCAATCACTTTCATTATCTTATATTTATTTTTTGTTGTGTTCGGTATTGTGAGCCATTTGTTTTCCCCAATCTTTATTTGTCCATTATATTTATTGGTTGGGGTAAATAATTGCTTGTTTGCCAGTGAAATATTTTTCATCATGACATTTTCAACGCCTATATGCTTTATGAAATCAACAAATGTATCTGTGGGGGTTCTCCCTGCAATAATCTTCCCATTTGGAAAGGTAACCATTAGCTGGGATTTGCATTTCGTTTTGTGCTTAGATTTTGTTTCTGAAATTGTCACAAAATCAGGTCCATATTCCAGAATCATATTGACAGACAATTGTTTGTTTATGGAAAATAGTAGACGGAATTTTTGTTCCGTGTCCCCTTGTGTCATGACATACCATCCATTGTCAATAGGCTTTATCCATTCTTTATATTGTTCGTTTACACATTTTGAAACCAATGGAATATGACACACCTCAAGCCCCAAGCGAGAAACTTTATCAGCACCAATGTGGTTGATTGTTTGCAAAAAGGTTTGTGAAGCACTTTTGTCGCAATACATTGTGCCATCGGGGAATGTAACTCTTAGAAGTTTTTTCTGTTCTCGAAGGCGAGGTATGGGCGATGTTGCTTGGCAACGTTCAATAGGAATCCTTTCGTTTTTACAAGTTGGCGACAATAAGTCTGTTTGTCCAAGATAACGCGCCATAACCTTTCCGTCTATCAATGATATGCGGATATTGTAATTGTCTCTGAGTGTATTTGCGTAAATAATCGCTTCTTTAGAGAATGTTGATGTTGTAATAAACATTCCTTGAGTAAGCATTTTTTCTCTTAATGTGTCAGCGAAGCGCGACAGCTCTTCTATTCCTACGGTCAATATTGAATATTGCCTTATGGTTACTAGAATTTCACAATCATGCTGGCTGTCGTTTGATGTGGCATAAAGCTCGTCGTTAGGTGAAGTAGGAAACCACTGGCATCCTATATAATTAATACTTGCAAGGAAATGCTCAACCCATGTTTTCAGACTGTCATGATCGCATTCCGTTAATTGCTTTATAAGAACATCGCTTGTATCAAACATAATTAGTTTATTTATTAAATCCTTCTGCCAATGCTTCATTCAACAAATTAAGGCCATCGCATGCCTGTTTAAAACTCAAATTACGTCCATTAGATTTTCTGACGCCATAATTATAAAGTTGCCTTCTTTCAATTGGGGTGAACTTGTTGTTTTCTGTTGCCCACTTCACTATGGCAAACCACCTTTCTGCCGGAACAGACTCTGCTTCTTTGATTTTTTCTAGTTTCGCTTGTTGGCGAATTTCATTGTCGGTATCTTCTTCTTCTTTTATTACTGTATTTGGAAGTGGGTCAAGCCTGCTAAGCTTTTCTGCCAGTGAGTCCATGCACTCAAGTGTCCTGGCATAACGGCTGGGGGAGGGAACGTTCATGGACAAATGTTCACAAACAAGAGGCAGTAATGTTTCAGATATTGTGGCTCTCAATTCTTGCTGCACGGATTGGTGTTCCCAAATATATTCCAGATTTAGTCTTTGCGTTGACAAAACGGAAATGCAATAAAGTACGTATGCATTAACACAAGACTTATATCCAGTCACTTGATGTGCACGAGATATGCTGTCGATGGTCTTAAACAAAATGGCTTTCGCTATCATTTGTCGGTAGTATGCTAAAGAACATTGTGTCTTTTCTTGCCTTATATCTTTGACAAACTGTTTGTAACTTTCTTCTCCTCCTTTACAAACGACATTCGGTTTTCCTTTCCAGCACTCTTCGTACATGGCAATATCTGTTTTCGTCAATTTCATGTTCTTGGGATACTCTTTTTTGAACATTTTGGCAGTTACGCCACTGCGCTGGGAAAGGTCATCAAAATATTGCCCTCTTGTCCGTTCAAAATACCATTTGTTCTCAGGCTTTGAAGTCTTATTTGGTGTCCATTCTGTTCGTGAAAAATGTTCAAATTCAACAAGGAAAGGTTCGTTTGCAGAGAAATCAGAATTCTTAATGGCAGTTTGGCTATTAGCACTTTTTGAGATATTGTCTATAAGTTCCTTTGCATGTACCGTGTCCTTTATAACAGATACTTTCATTGGAACATAGACGTTTGCTAGGCTTGCCTGGTTCTCATTATAAACAGCAGCAATAGTTCCCGTTGTTTGTCCGCCGTTCACTATCTGCCAATTAACCAACTTTTTGATATAGAGAGTAGCTCCTTCCTTTGTCGTTTCAATGAAATTAGCAGTACTTGATATGCCATTATTATACGAAAAGAACATATCAGGTTCATTCACCAACGTGCTCTTAATTCTGCGATTAACTTTAGGCTTAAATTGTAGAAACGTTCGCACATTTTTTTCCAATAAGGCATGCTTATGCTTCTTGTATATGCGTGCCAATGTTTCAGCAGGAATGACAGCTAGGTATGAGTCCACTTTTTCGCATCCGCCATCAACTTTCAGGCATTGGAGCTTTGTTCCATATAATGCAGGGAAGTCTATTTCAATTCTCTCCTTCCCTCTTTTAATGCAATCCTGCTGATAGACGCGCTGAATATCCCATACGTTTTGTTCCATTATCATTCCATTGTCCAGCTCGACAGTAGAGGTGTTATACTCGCAAAGCCCATTAGTCAACACAAAAAGGCGCAATGTAGAAACTCTTTTTACAGCCTCTTTTATAAGCTCTGAAATTTCATTGTATCCATCAAATGGTTCTGATTCCTCATTGTTTATTTTCCCTTTTAATATTTGATTGAAAAAGCCATAAAGTCTATTAAAGTTTTGATCGATTTCGTTGTTGGGTATTTTACCCAATAATGTTTTTGTGCGAACTAGGACAAATAAATCAAGAGAGTCGCTTTCGTCATTGTAATCATAGGCATTGACTCTTGCCATTGCTTTTTTGAATGTGCATAAAGTTGGGGCAAATGCATCACCACTATCTGTAACATAATCAAGAATGCTTTCCGTTAATTCCTCTTCTATGTCTCTCGATTCGTTTGCGACAGCATCATTGACCGTTTCCATAAAATCGGCAGCAAATTGTTTTAAGTCCATAGGTTATTGGATTGCAAGTTGAACAAATTTTGTTTACAAAGATAGCAAAATGATGGAAAAAAAATAGAAGCACCCCTTTTATTTAACATTCTTTATGCATCCTGTTGTCAGTTTTGCTAGCTCACGTTGCTTGCCGCCTGCATATAAATATGGCTTTCGGCAGGGGCGCATTCGTGTTTTCCGTTTCTAGTGCTTTTCGTGTTTTCCAAGTCAGGGTGTAATTTTGTGCCGTTGCTGACGCGGGTTTCTCGCAATGCGAGAATGCTTTTAGTGTAATTTTAAGATGTGATTGTCTGTAATATTCTGTTACAAAGTCTTTGGCGGAAACCAACCTTTGCCGTTTCAGCCTGCAAAACTGTCTGTTCCGCAATTGGTTGAGGCTCAGGGCGTTGTGCGATGTGCGCTGGGTTAAGAAAAAACATTACACACATTGCCGCTCCTCAATGCCGCCCCGCCGCGTTGCCTCATAGGCGGCAGGCAGTGCCGTTGCTTAACCTCGAACCGCCATCATGCCGCCTAATGGCCGATTCGGGTTAACAAATTTTTGGCCGTGCCATGCATATCTTTCAATTAAATGCGCTATTTTTGTAGGGCAAAAGCCGTGCATTGAGGCTCCGCCGTGGAGCTGCGGCAGGCAGAAACGATTGATTTATAAACATATAGCATGAGAAGTAGAACAGCAGAATGGTTTGAGTGCAAGATCCGTTACGAAAAGACTATGGAAGACGGAATGCAGAAGAAAGTTACCGAGACATACACGGTAGACGCTCTCAGCTTCACCGAGGCCGAGCAGCGCATCATGGAGGAGATGTCGGCATACATCAGCGGCGAGTTCGAGGTGGCCGACATAAAGAAGGCGGCATACAAGGAGATATTCTTCAGCGATGAGGATTCGGCCGACCGCTGGTACAAGACTAAGCTGCAGTTCATCACCATCGACGAGAAGACCGACAAGGAGAAGCGTTCCAACGTGAACTACCTTGTGAACGCCGGCACGCTTAACGCAGCCGTGAAAAACATCGACGAGGTGATGGGCGGCACGATGATAGACTACGTGATAGCCTCGGTGGCCGAGACGCAGCTCATGGATGTATTTGAGTACAAGAAGAAAGAGGCCGATGACAAGCCCGAATATGAGCAGCAGTGACATGGACTACGACGTAAAGGGCCACCTGCGCGAGGTGCTCGCAAGCCTGCCCGATGGGGTGCAGCTCGTGGCCATAAGCAAGTTCCACCCCGCCGAGAGCATAGCCGAGGCATACGCCGAGGGGCAGCGGGTGTTCGGCGAGAGCCACGAGCAGGAGCTTGCCCGCAAGCACGAGGCACTGCCCAAGGACATTTGCTGGCACTTCATAGGCCACTTGCAGACCAACAAGGTGAAATACATCGCTCCGTATATAAATATGGTGGAGTCGGTCGATTCGCTCCGCCTCCTGCGCGAAATCAACAAGCAGGCGGCCCGCTGTGGGCGCGTTATCGACGTGCTGCTTGAGCTGCACATTGCCGAGGAGGCCACCAAGTACGGCCTTGCCCCCGATGACTGCCGCCAGTTGCTGGCCGGCGGCGAGTGGCGCGCCATGGCCAACGTGCGCATCTGCGGGCTTATGATGATGGCCTCGTTCACCGACGATGAGCGGCAGCTGCGCGCCGAGTTCACCCGCGCGGCCGACTTCTTCGACGAGGTGAAGCAGGCTTACTTTGCCGACGACGATGCATTCCGCGAGCGTTCGTGGGGCATGAGCCACGACTGGCGCTTGGCGGTTGAGTGCCGCAGCACCATGGTGCGCATAGGCACTGCCATCTTCGGGCCGCGCGCTTACTGACGGCTGCCTGCCGCCGCACAGCGGCAGGCAGTGTGTCCTTTTGGGGCAAATGGGCTTGCGCCATGTCCTTGCAGCGGGCATGGCGCAAGCCTTTGTTTGTGTATGGTTAAGACTTTTTGCCTTTTGCCGCAGCCATCGTTGTGTGGCTTTTGCTTTGGCGGCTTGCCGTTGGCGGGCGGGCGATGAGGCACGGAAAGGCGGAAAAGAAAAAGAGTTATCTATCCTCACGGACGGATAACTCATAGGAAAATGATAAATATAGATTAAAATTACTAGTTGTCGAGTGCAAAGGTAATGCTTTTGTTTCAATACGCCAAACATTTAAGCAGCTTTTTCTTCATGTTAGGTGCATTTTTAGGCCGAATAGAAGCATTTTATGCCTTTTTAAACATTTGCAGCTCATTATATACACGTTGCACGGGCAATCCCATCACGTTGAAGAAGCTGCCGCTTATTCCTGTCACGCCTATGTAGCCTATCCATTCTTGTATGCCGTAGGCTCCAGCCTTGTCGTACGGGCGGAAGTTCTCTATGTAGTAATCTATCTCCTCGGGGGTGAGTTCCTTGAACGTAACGCCAGTGGTAACGGCAAACTTGCGCTGCCGCTCCCTGCTTGTGAGGCACACTCCCGTAACCACTTGGTGGGTCTTGCCGCTGAGCAGGGTGAGCATGGAGCGGGCCTCGTCTGCGTCGGCGGGCTTGCCGAGCACCCTTCCGCCACATATCACAACCGTGTCGGCTGTTATCACTATATCGCCGTCGTTCATCGCCTTGCGGTTGGCCTCGGCCTTGGCCGTGGCTATGTAGAGAGGTATCTCGTGTGCCGGCAGGCTGGCGGGGTAGCTCTCGTCTACGCCGGGCAGCACCCTCACGTCGAAGGCTATGCCCAGTCCTGCCAGCAGCTCGCGGCGGCGCGGCGAGTTGCTGGCCAGCACAATGTGGAAGTCATTAAGGTTGTCAAGCATGTTTTTATGTATGTTTTGTTTGTCGTTCTTTGCCGCAGCCTTCAGCAGGCGGTGCGCCCTGAGGTGAACGGCGTTCACCAGCCGAAAGCCTTTTCGTCCTGCAGCCACTTGCCTTGGGCGCGCAGCACCTGCTCCAGCACGTCGCGTGCGCAGCCCCGTCCTCCCTCGCGCCCGCTCACGTAGATGCTTATGGCCTTGATGTCGGGGCAGGCATCAGCCGGGCATACGGGGCAGCCGCAGCGGCGCATCACCTCGTAGTCGGGTATGTCGTCGCCCATGTACATCACCTCTTCGTCGCTGAGCGCGCGGAGGGCGGTGAACTTGCGGTAAGTGTCCATCTTCACTGCGCACTTCATGTAGATGTCCTCTACGCCGAGGCGCGAGTAGCGTTTTACCACGCTCTCCGTGTCGCCCCCGGTCATTATGGCCACCTTCAGCCCCATTTTCACTGCCAGCTGTATGGCGTAGCCGTCCTTGATGTTGGCCGTGCGCATAGGCTCGCCGCCGGGGTGGAGGGGTATCGTGTCTTGGCTCAGCACCCCGTCCACGTCGAAGACCACTGCCTTTATTTTCTTCAAGTCGTAGTTAATCATTGCTCTTTGCCTTACGGTGAATGCTGATGCTCATGCGGTCGTATATCTCCTTGGCCAGAGGGTCGTATGCAAGCGAGCGGCTCTGGTCTCTTATTATATTCTCATCGTAGCGCATGGCCGGCCCCGTCTGCGCCTCGGCGGGCGGCATTGAGTGGACCTTGCGTGCCGTTTCGTCAATGAGCGGCAGCATGATGTCGAACGGTATGCCGTGCCTGGCCAGTATGTCGGAGGCCAGGGTGTAGCAGTGGTTGGCAAAGTTGCAGGCAAAGATGGCTGCCAGGTGTACCTGCTTCCTGTCGTCCGACGACATGGGCCACACCTTGCTGCTGATGCTTCCGGCCAGGTCTACCACGGCCGAAGCGGCGAAGTCGTCGTTGGCTTCCACCAGGCAGGGTATGGAACTGAAGTCAACGTCGCGCTCCTTGCTGAATGTTTGCAGCGGGTAGAGCACTCCGTAGTGGAGCGCCATGCCCTTGAATATGTCCATTGCCACGCTGCCTGCCGTGTGCAGGAACACCTTTTGCTCGCGCCCCTTGCATATTTGCGGTATCAGTTCGGGCATGGCGGAGTCTTTCACTGCCACTATGTATACGTCGGCATCGCCTTTTATTTCGCTCACCCTGTTAGTGGGCGACCCTCCGCACATATCGGCCACTTGCCTGGCCGACTCCATGGTGCGGCTGTAAACCTGCATTATGTCGTGGCCTGCGGTGAGCAACGCGCGTCCCAGCTGGTATGCCAGCCTTCCCGCGCCAATAAGTATTATCTTCATTGTAGTGTATCTGTATTTGTTAAGGTCAGCTTTGCGCCCAGGCTGCGCTGCAGGGTTTGTGCCTGCCTTGCCCCGCCGTGGCGGGGTGTGCGCGGCCTTGGCACCCTTGCGGTCGTTAATGCAAAGGTAAATGTTTTTGCTCAAAAATAATGTGCCTGCGCTCGTTTATTAGAATATATTTATTATTTTTGCGGTATGATAAATCTGCGGGTGACAATTTACGAACGCTCCGAAGACTTGCCCTCCTTGAGCGACGGGAATTTCTTCCATAGCGAGGCGCTTTTCCGCATTTACGAGAGCACCCCGAGAGTGAAGCCTTACATGGTGGTGGTAAGTGGCGAGGATGGCGGCGTGGTCTGCCATCTGCTTGGGGCGGCGCGTCGCCGTGCCGTGAGCTTGCCGCCCTTTTTCTATTCGCATTGCATCGTGTTGGGTGAGGGCGGGTATGACTATGGAGGCCCACCCACGGAGGACTTGTTTGGCCTTATGCTGGAAACCTTGACCCGGAAGTTGCAGGGAAAGGTGCTTTATATTGAGTTCAGCCACTTGTGTTCCAAAATGTTTGGCTACGGCATATTCCGCCGATGCGGTTACTATCCCATCCATTGGCTCAACGTGAGCAATTCGCTCCACAGCAAGGCTCCGGAGGAAAGGGTGGCCGCCAAGGTGCGCCGCCGCGTGGAGCGGGCTGCCGCCAAGGGTGTGACAGTGGATGAAGTGGATGGCGAGGCCGACATGGATGACTTCGTGCGCCTGCTGAGGCGCCACAACATACTGAAACCTAAGAGGTACATCCCGGATGCGTGTTTCTTCCGCGGGCTGCAACAGGCTGCCGGCGGGAAGCTCTTCTTGACAAGGTTTAAGGGTAGGGCGATAGGGTGCTGTGCGTGTGTGTGCTCGTCGGGCAATGCCTACTTGTGGTATCTTGCCTCGCTGCGCAAGTCGTACGTTAGGTTGCATCCCGGGGCGGTGACGATATGGCACGCCATAAAGCAGGCCCATGCCAACGGCTATGCCCATATCTGTTTCATGGACGTTGGCCTGCCGTTCCAGAAAAGTCCTTACCGCGACTTCATCCTGCAGTTCGGTGGCAAGCCGGTGAGCACATACCGGTGGTTCCGCTTTTCGGTGCGGTGGGTCAACTCGTTGCTGGCTTGGTTCAACCGCGATTAGGGGCGTGCCATTTGGAGGCAGGGTTCAGAGCGCGCCTTTGGTGCTTGGCAGGTCGAAGTGGCTAAGGTCGCGCTTCACGGCCATCCTTATGCTGCGGGCCAAGGCTTTGAATATGCCCTCAATCTTGTGGTGCTCGTTTGTTCCTTCTGCCTTGATGTTGAGGTTCATCAAGGCACTGTCGCTCAAGCTCTTGAAGAAGTGGTGGAACATTTCGGTGGGAACGTCGCCTATGCGCTCGCGCTTGAAGTCGGCATCCCACACCAGCCAGGGGCGCCCCCCGAAGTCCAATGCCACGGTGCAAAGGCAGTCGTCCATGGGCAGGCAGTAGCCGTAACGCTCCGTGCCGCGCTTGTCGCCCAGTGCCTTGCGCAGGCATTCGCCCATGGCAAGGGCGGTGTCCTCTATGGTGTGGTGCTCGTCAACGTTGAGGTCGCCGTGCGTCTTCACCGTAAGGTCTATTGCGCCGTGCTTGCCTATCTGTTCGAGCATGTGGTCGAAGAAGCCAAGGCCGGTGCTCACGTTGCACTTGCCGGAGCCATCGAGACCCATGCTGACGTATACGTCGGTTTCCTTCGTGGTGCGCCTTACCTCTGCGCAGCGTTCGCCGGCGAAGAGGATTTCGGCTATCCTTTCCCATGTCATGCCGTCGCGGCCTATAATGAGAGCCTTGCAGCCAATGTTTTCGGCAAACTGGCGGTCGGTGTCGCGGTCGCCGATGACGTAGCTCCCGGCAATGTCGTAGGCGGGATTGTCCATGTACTTGCGCACGAGGGCTGTGCCTGGCTTGCGCGTTGGGGCGTTGTCTGCTGGGAAGTGGCGGTCTATGAGTATGTCGTCGAACGTCACGCCTTCGCCTTCAAGCGTCTGCAATATAAAGTTGTGTACAGGCCAGAACGTCTCTTCTGGGAACGCCTCGGTGCCAAGCCCGTCTTGGTTTGAAACCATCACGAATTCAAAGTCGAGCTTCTTGCGTATGAACGCGAGGCTGCCTATTGCCCCGGGAACGAACTTCAGCTTGGCGAATGAGTCAATCTGCTCGTCGGCAGGCTCGGTTATTATCGTTCCGTCGCGGTCGATGAAGAGTATGCGCTTTTTCATATTGTGTTGTATGACAGGTTGGCTTGCTTGCCGGTTGCCTTGTAGAGCTTGCGCTCTTCTTCCTGCGTTTCTATTGATCCATACATATAGTATGCGGTGAACAGTGCCGACATACGGATGTAGGCCTGCAGGAATCCGGCCATGAAAAACACTACGGCAGATACGTATGTGATATATCCGGGCATGCCGAGCGGGTCGCCGTAGAGCACGCCGATGTTGGCTTGGTAGCTCGCCGTGGCAAGCAGCATGGCAGGAAGTGCCAATATGTATTCGGCCACCACTATCACGATGCAGCTCACAAGCATCACTATGAGCATGAAACCGTAATGCTTCAAGGCTGTGGGGTAGTCGGTGGACAGCAGTTTCCAGAAGCGCGTGTCTGTGCGGAAAATGTATTTGATGGTTATGAAGCTGAGCGGCATCATTATCAGCGCCATTACCGCAAGCTCGGCGGAGACGGTGATGGTGGTGGCAACCTGGCTTATGTTGCCGTCTGCGGCAAAGCGGATGATGAGGTATGTAATGCCAAAAAAGACGGCAGCGAGCACCATTCCTATGAGCAGGCAGCACAGGGCTGCTATGAGGGTGCGCACAAACATGGGCTTGTCGAGTGCAGGCTTCCACCACTTGCGGGGCGATGAGGCGGGGGCAAAACCGCTTTTCAGTTGGCTCAAGCCGCGTGAATAAGTGGCCGCTTCGAGCACTCCGCCAACTATGATGAGAACGCAAACCGTGCAGATTATGGCAATGCTGCCCTTGGGCATGGCGTCGGCGATGGGGGCGGCCTCCAAGGTTTGTGTCATCACCTTGGGTATGTATGTGGTGGCTATGGTGCATATCGCGCTGCACGCAATGGCGTAGAGCAATGCAAAATGCCATGAGGCGGCTATCGTTTTCCTGAATTTTGCGGTATAAAGTCCGTAGCCCTCCTTTATGCAGGCACTTGCGCTGCGGCTCTTCATCAGGATGCCCTGAGTCTGATTCTCCATAAATTTTGATATTATTCCTGTTGAGTGTTGCAAAGGTAATGTTTTTTTCGTATCTTTGCCTCACAATTAATACTAATTATGAAAATATTGAAGTGGGGCTTCATAGGGTGCGGCGAGGTCACCGAAACGAAGAGCGGCCCTGCATTTTCTGAGGTTGAAGGCTCTTTGGTGGAGGCCGTGATGAGCCGAAGCGAGGACAAGGCAAGGGGCTATGCAGAGCGCCACCGCATAGCCAAGTGGTATACAGATGCCCAGGAACTCATCGACGACCCTGATGTGAACGCCATCTACATAGCCACGCCGCCCTCGAGCCACGCCACTTTCGCCATCATGGCCATGAGGGCGGGTAAGCCGGTGTATGTTGAGAAGCCGTTGGCTGCCAACTATGAGGACTGCGCCCGCGTCAACAGGGTGAGCGAGCAGACGGGCGTGCCGTGCTTCGTTGCGTATTACCGCAGGTATCTGCCGTATTTCCAAAAGGTGAAGAGCTTGATTGACGACAAGGTGATAGGCGAGGTCATCAATGTGCAGGTTAGGTTCGCCGTGCCGCCGCGCGACCTTGACTATGGCCAGGGCGACCACCTGCCGTGGCGCTTGCAGCCCGACATCGCTGGCGGAGGCTATTTCTATGACCTCGCCCCTCACCAGCTCGATATGCTTCAGCATTTCTTCGGAGTGATAACCGAGGCCAACGGGATATGCGCCAACCGCGGCGGGCTATACCAGGCAGAGGACTCCGTAAGTGCTTGCTTTAGGTTTGAGAGCGGACTGCCCGGCAGCGGCTCTTGGTGCTTTGTGGCGCACGAGTCGGCCAAGGAAGACCGTATAGAGGTCATTGGCAACCGTGGGCAGGTGAGCTTCTCGGTGTTCAATTACGACCCTATAGTGCTCCACACGAGTGCCGGGATGGAGAGCATAACGGTTCCCAACCCACCTTATGTGCAGTATCCGCTGATAAAGAATGTCATAGAGCACTTGCAAGGTATTGGCGTGTGTACTTGCACGAGCGTTTCGGCAACGCCGGTGAACTGGGTTATGGACCAGATATTGGGCAAGTTCTAACAGTGCTGGCCGATGTCGCTAAAGTTGCCTCTCGCCTTGGTCCTTGCCTTTGTGGCATTGTCGCAGGCCGCTGCCGCAGACGGTGGTGAAAAACGCATCGGCCTGCTGAAGAGGATTGTGAGGGGCTTCAGTGCAATTGATACGAATTACATAGAACCGCAGCATTATAATTTCACGGTAATGATGCAGACCACCATCAATTACGACTTTTACCGTTTGAGGAGCAATTCGGGGCAGAGTGTGTCGCTGTCTCCCGACATGGCGATGCGTGTAGGCCCTTATCTGGGTTGGCGGTGGTTCTTCCTTGGCTATACGTTTGACCTTAAAAACCTTGGCATTTCCGACGGCGGCAGGAAGCGGGAGGTGGAGTTCAGCATTTACAGCTCGCAGATTGGGATAGACCTTTTCTACCGCCGCACGGGCAGCGACTATAAGATACGCAATGCCTACTTGGGCGAAGGGGTGGATGTAGGCAGGCTCATCGACTTGCCATTCGATGGGATAAATGTAGGCATTACAGGCGCAAACCTTTATTATATATTCAACCACAAGCGTTTCTCTTACCCTGCGGCTTTCGCGCAGAGCACTTGCCAGAAGGTGAGTTGCGGCTCGTGGATGGCCGGGGTGGGCTATACAAGCAACAGCATCGAACTTGACCATCGGAAGTTGCAGGACGTTGTGGCCGCCCATTGCTCACCGGGGGAGGTTAAGATTGACAGTGGCTTGATGTTCAACAAGGTGAAGTATTACGATGTGAGCGTCTCCGGTGGCTATGCATACAACTGGGTCTTCGCCAAACACTGCCTGTTTTGTGCCAGTGCATCGGTGGCCCTTTCCTACAAGCACTCGCAGGGCGACATGGCCGAAAACAACGACCATGGGTTCAGCTTCGACAATGTTAACGTAGATGGCATAGGGAGGTTCGGCCTTGTTTACAACAACACACGGTGGTATGCTGGCGCGAGTGCCATCCTGCATTCGTATAATTACCGCAAGACGCGCTTCGCCACAAACAACATTTTCGGAAGCCTTAACTTTTACGTTGGCTATAATTTTGGACTGAAAAAGGGTTACAGAAAGAAATGAATGCGCTCAGGCATATTTTGATTTTGGCCTTTTGGGCCGTCGCAGTGGCAGTATCGTCTGCTTTGCCGCAGCGGTATGCCGCTGCTGAAACCGACTTCCTGCCGGCTGACAGTGTACTTGTTGAAAGGTTGTTGGCTGAAGCCAAGACGTTGCCGCCGTCGGAAAACAAGGCTCTTTTCTTTGCCCGTAAGTTCTTGGGCAGGCCTTACGTTGCCCACACCTTGGAAAAGAATGATACCGAGCGGCTAATAGTCAACACCCGCCAGCTTGATTGCACCACGCTCGTAGAAACGGTTGCGGCCCTTGTCCTGTGTGATGGCAGGGGGCAATCCTCATTCCATGAATATGCGGCGATACTGAAGTCGCTGCGCTACAGGCAAGGCGTCATGGATGGATATGCCAGCCGACTGCATTATTTCAGCGACTGGATTGCAGACAAGCAAGCCATGGGTTTTGTTGACGACGTGCAGGAACCCGTGCCGCCCTTTACTGCCGTGAAGACCCTGCGCATAGATTACATGAGCAGGCACAGCGGCTCTTACAAGGCTTTGCGGCTCCACCCGGAGCTGCTGGATGACATAGCAAGGCAAGAAAAAGAACTCTCCGGAGGCTCTTTCCGCTACATTCCCAAGTCGCAGGTGCTCAACAACGCCGCGATGCGCAAGGCCGTAAAGGACGGCGATATCATTGCCATTGTCAGCGGCAAGCGCGGCTTGGACATTGCTCACCTCGGCTTTGCTGTGTGGCGTTATGACGGTCTTCACCTGCTCAACGCATCGATGATACACCGCAAGGTGGTTGAAGAGCCAATGACGCTGTACCGCTATTTGCGGAAGCATCCCAGTCATTTGGGCATTCGCATAGTGAGAATTTCGGTTCGAAAATGATGCACACGTAGGATGTTGAGGCGATGTGCGCACCGTCTCCGCTTGCTCACAGATTCCCGGGCGCAGCTTATTAAATAAAAAGATAACGATAAACTTAAATTATATTCAATTATGGAATTACCTGATTTCATGAGTTATGCCAACCGCTTTTCCGCAAACGACTTTGTGGACAAGATTTCCCGCATCGCCAAGCGGGCTGGCGCAAAATTGGTCTATGCAGCGTTCATATTGTATTATACGCTGCAGAGCGACAAGGTTTCTAAGAAAGACAAGGCCATCATCATCGGTGCGCTGGGCTACATGATAAGCCCTCTTGATGTTGTGCCGGACGCAATTCCAATCGTGGGGCTTACCGATGACCTCACGGTGTTGCTCTATGTGCTCAAGAAAGTGTGGGGCGACGTTGACCCGGATGTGAAGGCCAAGGCCAAGGAGAAGCTTTCCAAGTGGTTTGATGAGGACGAGATAGCCGAAATCGACGACTTGCTCAAGTGATTCTCATTTGTAAGGCGGCGTTGCATGGCTTGCCATTAGCAAGAGCCATGCGCGCCGCCTTGCCTATGGCTCGAAACGGATGTAGGCTCGGTCGTCAAACGAGTTGCTGCCTTCCATGAAGCCTTTGGTGGCCTTGAAGCAGCCTATGTTGAGAGGGTCGGAGCGGAGTTGTGCTTGCAATGCCAGCTCAGACTCTGCCAATGTAGGCTTAAGGAACGGGTAACCGTCGCTGGCCAGGGTTATGTTTTTTGTTTCGCTTGGCACCGGGATTATCCGTACCTTTTCCGTGGGTATGGCGAATCCGTCTATCACGGCATATTCCACGTTTTGGCCAGCCATGCTTGCCACGAGGTCGGCAAGGATGCTTTTCCTTGCCGTGTCGTCGTGCCTTAGGCTTGTTATGGTAGCTTTGCCTTCGTCCATCATCCTCTTTGCCGCCTCGGCGCGTTTCCCTGCAATGGCCGCCTCGCATGGCTTGAGGTTTTCGTACAAAGCATTGTCCACGAGGCATTGGCAGTCGCCCACCATCCATACCTCACGTCTTGCCCTGCTGTAAACCACGCAGCTTGCCGTGGCCCGGTCTTCGGGATGTTCCGCAAGGCGTGGCAGCAGCCCGTCGGGATAGTGGCTCCTGACGTAGGCCGATACCCCGCTGCAAAATTCGCCGCACGTCATGCCCTTGTCTGCCTGCCTTAAGTATTCGGCAATCAGCGTCATGCAGAATCGCCCGTTGGAGGCATTGTGAGTCAGGCGCAGGGCCGACTTGCTCGTGCTGCCGTCTATCACGGCTATGAAGTCGTCAGTGGTCACGATGCCGTCCTCGGCCTCCGTCGTGGGGCTTTTTGCCACTATGCTTTGTTCTATTATCCTCATCCTTGTGCTTTTTGCCGTAGTCTGCATTTGCCGAGTAAGCCCTGTGCGGGCCGCCGAGACCCGGGCAAAGCTCCCTTATCAGGTCGGCACGCCCTATCGACCTCAGCGACCGTTCGATGTTGCGGCTCTCTTCGGGCTTGTACCAGAAGAAGAATTGCCTCTGCGCCAGCTTTTCCGCCTGCGACCTTGCGCTGTAAACCGTTTCCATGGTGTATGGGTTGAGGCCTGTGTACCACGTTTCCGTACTCACGGTCATTGGTGTAGGCGTAAAGTCCTGCACCTGTTCGAGGTGGAAGTTAAGGCGTTTTGTCTTTACGGCAAGCTCGGCCATGTCAGCCTCGTGGCATCCCGGGTGGCTGCTTATGAAGTAAGGTATCAGCTGCTGGTTCAGTCCGTGCTCGCGGTTTATGCGGTCGAATGTTTTCTTGAACTCCTCAAACTGGCTGAAGGGAGGCTTCCTCATGAGTTTGAGCACACGGTCGCTGGTGTGCTCCGGGGCCACTTTGAGCCTGCCGCTCACGTGTTTGCATATCAGTTCCTCTGTGTATTGCCGTGCGGCCAAGTTCGTTTTGTCGTCCTTGGCCTTGTGCAGCAGCAGGTCGTAGCGCACTCCGCTGCCTATAAAGCTCTTCTTCATGCCTGGCAGTGCGTCCACGGCGTGGTATAGGTCGAGCAGCTGCGAGTGGTCGGTGTTGAGGTTGGGGCATATCTGCGGGTTGATGCAGCTTGGCCGCTTGCACCTTTCGCAGAGGCTGAGGTCGCGCCCGCCCATGCCGTACATGTTTGCCGACGGGCCGCCAAGGTCAGACAGATAGCCCTTGAAGTCGTCCATCTGCATCACCTGCCTCACCTCCTTCAGTATGCTCTCCTTTGAGCGGCTGCTGATGAACTTGCCCTGGTGGGCCGATATTGTGCAGAAGGCGCATCCGCCGAAGCACCCCCGGTGAATGTTCACCGAGTGCTTTATCATCTCGTAGGCCGGTATTCGCTTGCCCTTGTACTTGGGGTGAGGCAGCCGCGTGTATGGCAGGTCATACGTAGCGTCTATCTCAGCGGTGGTCATTGGCGGGTAAGGCGGGTTCACCACCACGCACTTGCCGCCCACAGCCTGCACTATCCGCTGTGCGTGAATTCTGTTGGACTCCTCTTCTATGTGGCGGAAGTTCTCGGCTTGTTTCCGCTTGTCGGCCAGGCATTCCTCATGGCTGTGCAGCACAATGTCGTTTGGCCCGATGCCGCCCGGCACATCGCCTGCCTGTGTGAGGAAAGCCGTCTGTGGCACGTTGCGTATCTCCCCGATGCCCTTGCCTGCGGCAAGTTGCCTGCACAGTTCGGCCACGGGCTTTTCGCCCATGCCGTAGATAAGCAGGTCGGCGCCGCTGTCGCAGAGTATGGGGCGGCGCAGGCAGTCCTGCCAGTAGTCGTAGTGTGTGAGCCGACGCATCGAAGCCTCTATGCCACCGAGCACTATAGGTACGTCAGGGAATAGTTGCCTTAGGATTTGCGAATAAACTATTGTGGGGTATTCCGGCCTCATGTCGTGCCGTCCGTCGGGGCTGTAGGCATCTTCGGAGCGCAGCCGCTTGTTGGCCGTATACTTGTTTACCATCGAGTCCATGCACCCCGGTGCTATGCCGAAGAACAGCCTTGGCGCGCCCAGTTTCTTGAAGTCGCGCCAATCGCCGTGCCAGTCGGGCTGCGGCACGATGGCCACGCGGTAGCCCTCCCGCTCTATGGTGCGCCCTATTACGGCCGCGCCGAATGCCGGGTGGTCCACGTATGCATCAGCGGAGAAGATGATTACGTCCACTTGTTCCCATCCCCGCAGCTCCAGTTCCTTCTTCGTTGTTGGCAGGAAGTCGCTCTGCCTGTGTTCCATGTTGCTCAAGTTGCAGGCTCAGGCTTCCTCTGTGGGCTGCTGTTCGTCGCCATTGTTGGCTTTCCACTCGTCGAAGAGGGTCACGAGTCGCTTCAGTCCGAAGGCTTTCATGTTTGGATGGTAAATCACGTCGAGGCACAGGTCGAGCAGAGCCTTGTCCTTGCCGTCGCCCGACTCCAGCAGTGAGCGGATGTTGAGTTTCAGCTTTTCGAGCACTTGCTCGTCCACAATGCCGTTGCTGTCCACCAGCCCTTCCAGCAGGTTGTGGTCCTTGATGGTTTGCAGGTGTTCGTCGCTCACTTCGATGCTGCGTGTTCCCGATGGGTTAGCTTGTATTCTGTACATGTCTGTCTCTCCTTGTTTTAAGTTGTTGTTTGGGGCGGGCAGTCGGTGCTTGTGTCCGCCTTGCGTTGGCAAAGTTAATAAAAATAAGTTGAATGTCATAGCCGTTGGCATATTATTGTGTTGCAAAAAGGGCATTTTGCCAAGGCGTTCGCCATGGTTGCCGGGTATGTGGTGCGGCGTTTGCGATGTTGCAGTAACGCGGTAACACTTTCGATGTGTTGGGGTCTTTATCCCACATAAAAAGTCCTAAAGGGCGGTTTGTGTCGTGTTCGTGGCGTTTTTCGTACAAAACATTTGGCACTGTCAGCTTTTTAGCCTAATATTGCAAAAGGCACGGGAGATAGTTCCCTGCCACGACTGTAATATTATAAGGTATGAAAAAGTTATTGTTTTTGTTTGCGGCAGCCGCAATGGTTGCGCAGACGGCATCGGCCCAGACCGTTGAGGGCAGCAAGTTTCTCGACAACTGGTACGTAGGAGTGAACACAGGGCTTAACGCCAAGACCACGCATACTGCGATTTTCAAGAACCTCAACCCCTCGGCAGGGCTTAGGGTAGGGCGGTATCTCACCCCTGTCTTTGGCTTCGCTGTTGAGGGCGAGGTTTATTTCAACAACAAGGGTAGCCTGCAGCGCCCCCTCGGCACGTTCGTAAAGGGGCTTAACCTTTCGCTGTTGGGTACGACAAACTTCAGCAACTGGTTTGGCGGATATGAGGGCGAGCCGCGCCTCTTCGAGGTGGTCGGGGTCTACGGCCTGGGCTGGGGGCACGCCTTCAGCACCCGTAGCGCCGATGTGTACGACCGCAACGACCTTACCTCGAAGCTGGGCATCGACTTCACCTTCAACCTCGGTGCCGACAAGGCTTGGCAGCTCTACATAGAGCCAAACATCACATACGCGCTCGACATCAGCCGGAGGACGCAGTTCAACATTAACAATTCGGCCATAGGGCTGCTCGTGGGAGCCAACTATAAGTTTGGCAACAGCAACGGAACCCACAATTTCAAACTGGCTGAGCTGCGCAATCAAGCTGAGATCGACGAGCTTAACGACAGGATAAACAGGCTGCGCGTGGCCAACAACGACAAGGAGAACGCCTTGGCCCGCGACCGCCGTGCCATTGAAGACCTGCGTCGCCAGCTCGCTGAGGCCAAGAGGCAGAAGCCCACGGTGATTGTGAAGAAAGACGAGAACGTGCTTCAGCCCACCGTCATCTTCCGCCAAGGCAAGAGCACTATCGACGCTGCCCAGTATGCAAGCGTATCGATGATTGCCACATACATGAAGAACCACAAGGACGCCCGCATACTCATCAAGGGCTATGCCTCGCCCGAGGGGAGCAAGGAGCTTAACCAGCGGCTCTCCGAGCAGCGCGCCCAGGCTGTAAAGGATGCCCTCGTAAAGCGTTACGGCGTGGCAGCCTCGCGCATTACCATTAAGGGCATGGGCGCAACCGACGAACTGTTCGACGAGGTAGATTTCAACCGCGTGGCCACCTTCACCGACATCAGCAAACGCTAACCGCCCCGGCCTTTGCCATGGCTCGCGCTTCCCGGCAAAGGCGTGGCTGAGCCGTGGTGTTCTGGGTGAGATGCCGCTGCCCGTTTGGGGTGGCGGCATCTCGTTTTGTAACGTGTTCGTAAAAAGGATTAACGAGTGCGAAATATTGCTATCAAACGTGTTGACTAACAAAAAAAATCGCTATATTTGCCATTGAAGATGTGGTCTCGCATCGTTAGTGTTAACTTAAATGGCCCGAACGAGACTGAGGGCCAGATGGAGGAAACAGACTATGAAACCAAGGAGAAAATCGTACAATGAAGAGTTCTACGAGCTTGACAATCACTACAACGAGGATTTCAACGACCGCTATCAGTCCATGGCCGGCAGCTTTTCTTGGGGCTACTGACAGCGTATTAGATTAAAAATTAAAAGTTAAAAGTTAAAAGAATATGCCCGGTGGAGCCAAATGGCGATGAGACCATGGGCATATCTTCAAAGTTAAGAATTAAAAAGTTAAAAGAATATGCCCAGTGTTGCCAAATGGCGAAGACACTATGCGCATATTCTTTTAACTTTTAATTTTTAACTTTTAATTTTCCACGCTCTTGATTTCCATCGACTTTGATATGCCGAGCTTCTTGTCGGTAACTTTCAAGGTTATGTTGCCTGCCTTCTTGGTGCTCCTCACTATTACCACGAGCTGCCCGCCGAAGAGCTTCATCTGCGGCGTGGTGAATGGTTCGAGCGAGGTGGCGTCGCCGTTGCAGGCCGCCTGAAACGAGCCTTCGCCCTCCACGCTGAACGTAAGCTCGTTGTCGGCCGTGGGGCAGGGCGTTCCGTCCTTGTCGGCCATGGTAACGGTAACGAACGCAAGGTCTTCTCCGTCGGCACGGAGCGTGGGCTGTGCAGCGTCAGTCTGGCACTCAGCTTCCAGCAGCAGTTGCGCTGCCGGGCCTGCGGTGCGCCGCTTGGCCTCGCCCACCTTGTTGCCCTTGGCATCGTAAGTCACCACTTTAATTTCGCCCGGCTCATACGTCACGTCGTTCCAGCGCAGGCGGTAGCGGTCCAGCCGGCCGTCCTTCTGCTTCTTCACTCGGCCCTGGCTCTTGCCGTTCACGAACAGTTCGCCTTCCACTCCGTCGGTGTAGCAATACACGGGGGTCACTTCCCCCTCGCGTCCCGGCCACGTCCAGTGGGGCAGCAGATGGGTGGTGTGCTCCTTAGTGTTCCACTTGCTGCGGTATAGCCAGTAGCGGTCTTTGGGCAGTCCGGCCAGGTCGCAGATGCCGAAGTAGCTGCTCCGGCTGGGCCAGTACTCATCGTAGGGCGTAGGTTCGCCAAGGTAGTCGTAGCCCGTCCACACAAACTCGCCTATCACCTGGCTGTAGTCGTCCTGCCAGCGCCAGTCGTCGTCAGGCAGGTTGCTCCACGAGCAGTGCTCCACGTCGTAGCCCGAGCACTGCCCGTCGGCGTAAGTCTTGCTGTGGCCGGCCACCACCGGAAACTTGTAAACGCCGCGCGAGCTTACCGTCGAGGCCGTTTCCGAGCCGAGCAGGAAGCCCTGTGGCAGTTGCTTGAGGCCCTTTTCATACTTGTGCAGGCGGTAGTTGAAGCCCGGCACGTCCATAACGCCGGCGAATCCAGTCTTCATGGCGTTGTCCACTCTGTCCATGCCTTGCGTCACCGTGCGTGTTGGGTCGAGGCGGTGGCAGAGGTCTTGCAGCCGCTTGGCCGTTTCGGTGCCGCCCTTCATGCCCTGTTCGGGTATCTCGTTGCCAATGCTCCACATCACTATCGAGGGGTGGTTGCGGTGGCAGAGCACGAGGTTGGCCAGGTCCTTCTCGGCCCACTCATCGAAGAAGCGGCAGTAGCCGTTCTTGCACTTGGGGTATTTCCACATATCAAAGCTCTCGGCCATCACCATCACGCCGAGCGAGTCGCACACGTCCATCTGCATCGTAGAAGGCATATTGTGCGCCGTGCGTATGGCATCGCAGCCCATGCGCTTCATCATCTTCACTTGGCGTATAAGAGCGGCCTTGTTCACGGCTGCCCCCAGCGGGCCGAGGTCGTGGTGCAGGCACACGCCCTTAATCTTGCGCAGCTGGCCGTTGAGGCGGAATCCGCCCTCCTTTGATACGCTCACCATGCGTATGCCGAAGTTCATCGTCTCCTCGTCGGCCAGTTTGCCGCCTGCGTAGAGCCGCGTGGTCAGCCGGTAGAGGTAGGGCGATTCCGGCGACCACAGTTCCGGCTTGGCCACGTTCAGGCGCGCCTCCACGCTGCCGTCGGTGCCTATCCCACAGCGTTTGGTGGCGGCCACCCGCCCTTGTCGGTCAGTAAGCGTTATCTCAACGGAGGCCTTGCCAGCCCCGTCCAAGCCTTCCACCTTGGTGCTTACGTCCACTGTGGCCTCGTCAAGCCCTATCGCCGCCGTGCGGGCAAAGGTGGCCCACGGCGCAATGCGCTCCTTGCCCGTGAGCACCAGCGTCACGGGGCGGTACAGTCCGCCGCCCGGATACCAACGGCTGCTCTCCTCCACATTGTTCAGGCTCACTTCTATCTGGTTGCTGCCCGGCTTCACGTATGGCGTTATGTCTATGCGGAATGGTGTGTATCCGTAGGCCCAGCGGCCTGCTTCGTGGCCGTTTACGGTCACTATCGGCTCGGCCATGGCCCCATCGAACACCAGTTCCGCCCTTGCGTAGCCCTCGGGTAGCGTAAGCGTGCGCTTGTAGTAGCCCCGGCCTATCCACGGCAGCGCGCCCGAGCGGCCGCTTTTCTCTGTGGCCTTGGTTTCGTTGTTCTGCTCTATGGCCACCACTTGCAAGTCCCATTTCTTGTCGAACGGGCCGCTTATAGCCCAGTCGTGAGGTATGCTCACGGACTGCCAGGCCGCCCCGTCGCGCGAGAATTGCCATCCTTCGGTGAGCACCGTCTCGCTCCTTTGCTGCGCCGCCGCGGCTGTGGCTGCGGCCAGCGCAATGGTCAGAATCCTGTTTCTCATTATGTTTTTAGTTGTTTGGTTGTGTCAGTGTTCTTTTTAGCCTCCCGTAGGCCGTAGCGGTGCGGCAGGCTTGCGTTCTGCAAAGATACTGATAATTTCTCGCCTGCCCGCCTTTAAGGGCGTGGATTTTCCTTGGCTTGGCCAAAAAAAGTATAGGCGTGGCGCACTGTCTCTCTCTGTCAAGGAAAAAAGGGATGCCTGCACTCACGTGCCAGCATCCCGCCAAATGATTTTAAATTAATACCAATCAAAAATATGTGTCATCTTTTGTCGTCTGCCTTGCCGAGGCTTTCAATAAGCTCCGTCACCTTTTTCGTGAGCTTTTCTTCAAGCAGTCCGCTTGCCACAATCCTGCCGTCGGGGCCTATTATCACCGTCTCGGTGGCCGTGCGTATGCCGTAGGCCCGTGCCGCCTCGCTGTCGAAGCCATCAGGCGCGGCAAGGTGTACCCATTGGTCGAGGCCGCGCCGTTTGGTGTACCACTTCACCTCGCGTGGGATGTTGTCCAAGGCCACGCTTACAACAGTAAGCCCCTTGTCGCCGAAGCGCTTGTTGAGCTGCTTTATCTCGGGAAAGCCGTTGCGGCTGGCGTAGCTGTAGAGCGACCAGAAGTCGAGCAGCACATAGCCCTTGCCCGTGTAGTCGCTCAGCCGCCGGGGCTTGCCCGAGGCATCTTCGCACTCAAAGTCGGCCATCAGTTGGCCCGGTTGGCGCTTTTTAAGGCCCTCGTAGTAGTCCCATACGGGCTGCATGAGCAGGTTGCGCGAGTATGCCTTTGTGCTGTCCAGGCACTCCGTGAGCTGTTCGAAGCTCAGTTTCTGGTAGCTGCTGTACAGCAAGTAGGCCGGTATCTGGTTGTCGCTGTTGGCCTTTACAGCCTTTACCACATCGGCCGCGAGCGTGTCGAGCAGTGCGAAGAAGCCGGCCGAGTCGGTCACTTCCACGTTCCCATCCAAGTCTACGATGTATTTCTTGGCTTCTGTCTGCAGTGTTTTTATTCTTTCCTGCACGGCCTGGAACCTCATGTTGGTCTCCGAGCCGCTCAGTATGCCGCGCTCCATGTCTACCAAGAGTGGCACAGTGTCGGCCACGGCGTGGATTTCTTTGCCCCGGTCGTCGTAGATTGTGATGATGGTGCCGAGCAACTTGTCGATGCTGAAGCCAAACTTGCCTTCCCTCGTGCGCGTGCCGTAAGTGTTGTCGAGCGCGCTCCCCCTTATGCCAATGAGCTTTCCCTCGCGACGCGACGTGCCGTTTACGCGCAGCTTTATTGTCGGTTGCGATGCTATCACTGGCTTGTAGTCGAACACTTCCTCCACAAGTTTGCTGTAGCTTCCGTCGTGCAGCGTTTCGCAGAGCCTGTTCCTTACCACCGTGGTCAGCTTGGCGTTGTCGGTGTTCCATGGCTTCTTGAACTTCGCCTCGCTCTTGTTTTTGAAGTTGTGCTTCGATACAATGAGGCTTTCGGCGCTTTTGCTCTCTTTGTCCGTGAACCTTATCATGCCCGATATGGCATCGGCCACCTCTTTGTACTGATAAAGAGTGAGCATACCGTCGTACTGTCGGCTCAGCCGTTCCGTCAGCAGGGCTATGGCGTCACACATCTTTTTGTCGCCGGCGGCGTTGCTCTCGGCGTATTTCTTCGCCACGGTCTTTATTTGATTGGCCATGATGTCGCCGTCGATGGTGTCGCGGCTTGATTCCCCAATCACCTTGTCGAACTGCCTCGACCATTCCTTTTCGTCATATTTGCCTACAAACTTCATCTCCCAGTCCGTGCTGCTTATTTCGGATATGGAGCCGTTGATGGCGCAGAACAGCTTGCCGTCCTTGTCGCGGAAGAACTCCGGTTTCCACACGAGTTGGTAGCACGTGCGCACGTTGTTGTCCTCGTCGAATGTGGCCGAGTAGTAGTTCTTGCTGTTGTCGAGCAAGAAGCGGAAGCTGTTGTAATCCTTTTTCCCGTCAGGAAACCTATAGAGGATGTCTCTCAAAGGAAACGCGCGCCGTCCTTGCTCGTCGGTTTCGAGGAACATCACGTTGGTGGCCTTGTTTGCATTGCGGGCAAATGCCTCAGTAAGGCGGCGCAGGGCTTTCGGCACTACTGGGGCTGCTGCTGTGTCTCTTGCCTCGTACAGATACTTGAAATACCATGAGTAAATGGCTGTGTTATAGTGCGTTGAACACACTTTTAGCTCCTTGTCGTTGCAGAAGCGGCGTAGCTCGCGCTCCATGTCCTTTGCTCCAGGGTTGGTGTGAGCCGCCGCAGCTGTGCATACGATGGTCAGCAGAAGTGCTATGTATGTCTTCTTTGTCATTGTAGTTGGTCGTTTGCGGTTTGTTCGAGAGCGTTGTGGGCAGTGTGGTTGTCGGGTTCGAGCAGTTTCTCAAACAGCTTGCGGTTTATTATTTCCTGCAGTCGGCTGTCTGTGCGTATCATCTTCTCCAGTTGGGCTGTATATACCGAGTCGCCCACACGGTCCAGTTCTGCTTCGAGCCGGGCAAGGTAGAAAGCCAGGCTGTCGGTTGTTTTCTCTGCCTTTGGCTCGTTTGTTGCATTGCTTTTTGGGCTGTTTGCGGGCTGAGTAGGTTTTGTAGGTTTTGAGGCCAGTTTTCCTGCCGTGGTGATGGGTTGGGTTGGCCGGATGGGCTTTGCGCTTTCAGCCATGGCGGCAGTCTCTATTTTTGGCGGCGTTGCGGGCATCCTGTCGCGGTATATATATATTGTATCGGTGTCGGCAAGCTGTTGTGGGGCAGGCGAGTGCTTCAGGTCAACGGCCAGTATGGCCACAATTGCCACTGCCGCGGCCGCGGCCGCTATGCGGGCGGCCTTGTTGAGCTTGCGGCGGCGCACCATGCTGTCATACGCAGCTGTCTCGTCCTCAGCGAGCCAACGGTCAACCTGCTGCTCTTTGGCGGGCTTTTCGAGCATCGGCAGCAGCGCGCGCCATTCCTGTGGAGCGTCCTCCCGGCTAAGCAAATGGCGCAGGCGGCGTTCTTCCTCGGTGGTGGTCAGCCCGTCCAGATATCGCTTTATGAGTAGTTCAATGTCGTTCATGCTTTCCTTCCTCCTTGTTATCTCGTGTTTGCTTGCTTTGTTTCATTATGTGCTCCAGTACCTTTCGCCTTGCGGCAGAAAGCATTGCGCTTATCGAGCGCGGCTTTATGCCTGTAGTGGCGGCCATCTGCGGCAAGTCCATCTCCAGTTCCTGCCTCATGCGGAAGAGCTTCCGCTCGGTGGTGGAGAGGCAGGCCAAAGCCTCGGCGAGCATCCTCAGGTTATCTGAGTCCTCCAGCATTGAGTACTGTTCGGCTTCTTGCCTCGTGGCGTTGTCTGGGCGGTTGGTTTTCCGTACCTGCCTTTTGCGCCACTCGCTCACGCAGATGTTCTTCGCCATGCGTATGGCCAGGCCATCCAACCCATGTTGAGTGTCGAGCTGTTCGCGCATTACCCACAGCCTCATGAACACCTCCTGCGCCACATCCTCGGCCTCCGTGCTGTGGCCGAAGAAGTCGCGCCCCACGCTTATGAGGCGCGGGCGGAGCATCTGTGCTATGTGTTCAAACTCCTGTGGGGTCATTTTGCCATATATACGCGCAGCCCCGCCGTATGTTAGGTGCAGCGGGGCTGTTTTTTGAGAACGTTTTTCTTAAAGTAGGTTTTACAGCCCCGATAGGCTGGCAGCTATGCGCCTGATTTCGCGTAGTGAGCCGTCAAGGTGGTGAAACCTTCTGATCTGCGTCCTGGCTATGCGCCCCGAAGGGGTGACTGTTTCCTTGTGGGGGATACCGTTGAACTTAAACAGGGCCATGAGCCGCTGCCAGTCATCGTAGGGTATGCGGCAACTTTCCTCGCCTGCAAGGTGCTTTGCCGTGAAGTCGGCGTATGCCTTGGCCGATGTTTGGCTGTCGTTGGTGATGAAAAGCAGCTCAACGCCGGGCATGGCGGCTATGGAGTCGCGCAGCTGCTGCGATGCCTTTATCTCGGCCACGCACGGGCCGCAGCTGGTGCTCCAGAAGTCTACGATGACCGTCTTGCCTCGGTAGGGGGCCACGATAGAGTCGAACAGGGCGGCGGCTCGCCCCTCGGGCAGGGCGTATGTGGCGGCCTTGGGGCTTTCGAGTTCGCGCTTCATGTCTGCAAGGCGGGTGCGGAGGTAAGGCGACTTTATATGGCCGATGCGGCGGCTGATGAGCTTGGAAGCACGGGCTGAGTCCTTTGGGTATTCATTGTTGGCGTAGCTGCGTTCTACGAGCCACGTGAGTTGCAGCAGCAATGACGGGTGGCCAAGGCCGAAAAGAGCCTCGTCGCGGGCGATGCGCGTGTCGTCGTCCATCATGAGGCGGACTGCCGGGTTGTCGGCGGCGGTGTTGTAGTACATGAGGTCGCAGTACTCGTAGCGGTTCTGGAGCACGTGAAGCTCGAAAGGCAGCGAGAGGCACGTGAGGTCTTCAAGCCCCATGGAGCGCATGAAGGCATAGTTGGCGGCGTTGAGCGACCCCGTGGCTGTAGTGTCAGGCCCTTCGTATGTCATGGGGTTGATATATTGGCAGCACCCGAGGCGCGTTTTTGTGCGCAGCAGGTGAGCTTCACGGGCATCGAGCCTGTGCTTATGTATAAGGTATTCGGCGAAGTCGAGCTGCTTCTGCGCGCCTTCGGCCACGGCGCGGGCATAGCCGCTGAAAGGCAGCGAGTCGGCCAGTGCCGCCATGCGATAGTAGTCTGTTGCCATTTCGGGGTCGTAGTTTGAGAGCAGGGTGAGCAGCTTGCGGTGCTTTGTGCCATCGGCGTAGCGCACCGTGCCGTCTTCCATGATGTCCATGCGTATGGTGTCGCCCGCGTTGAGGTAGAAGTACAGGTTCCTGCCGTTAGCCGAGAGGTCGGCGAGCGTGGGGCATTCCACGGGTATGGTGGCGGTGAACGAACCGTTGGCGGCCACCTCGAACACCTGGGGGTAGCTCCCGCTTGTAATGGCATCATAGCCATAATAGTTTACCAAGCCGGGTCGCTTCCCGAGGAAGCGCCCGCAAACCACGCCGGTGCCACGGCGGAAGAAGGCCGCCTCGTCGGTCTGCCGCAGGGCGGAGTCGGCTCGGTAGGTTGCCTCGGTGTATTGCGGCAGCTCTTCGCCCGGTGCGTGGATGCCCCATATCTTCCAGTCGGCGGGGCTTTCTATGAAGTCGAAGGCGCGCGTGTTGCGGGGCAGCGGCTCAAACGAAACCTTGAAGTCGGCCTCGCCCGATGCCGGCATATAGAACCTCTTGCTCAGCTTGATGCCGATGCCGCAGCGCGCCTTGTAGCGGCGTCCGCGGTCGTCGGTGAGGGTGGAGTTGCGCGATATGCGGATCCAGTTTTTGGGTTTGTACTTGCTGTGGAACCATAAAACGGTGGCCGTGTCGGTAAGTTCCACGCGCGTAATGGTGAGGCTCTTGCCCGTGTTCGACGAAATCCATTGCGGGGTCTCAATCACTTTTGGCTTGCGGGCTTGTGCCGTAGGCGTCAGGCAAGCGAGGAGCAGCGTTGTAATAATAGCTTTCATTCTATATGCCATTGGTTTGTTTGTCATTGGTTTATACGCATGATGCCTGCCGGGGCTGACTCGTGCATGGTGTTCCTTAATATGTCTTAAGTATATTTCTTCAAGGTTTTTAGTGCTCAATGCCGCTGTGGGCGTGAGGCAAGGTTGCGTATTCACGCGATGGCAGGCAGGGCTTGCGCAAGTGCAAATGTACTAAAAAGATGCTGAACGGCGACTGTTGCGGAAAGAAAATTTGGCTCGACGGACAATTTGCGCAGCCCTGTGTGGGTTGGGAAAGTAGGCGGTAGGCGATGCATATTGGGCAGTAAACAATCGTTACAAAATGTTCCTGAAAAGCCGTATATGCCGTTTCGCATTGCGAAACAGCCCGTTTTGTAGCCCCAAATAGGCCGTTTGACAGCCTCAAACGGCACGTTTTGCAACCAGAAACGGTACGTCTGGATAATTATCTGAAAATCAATGGGTTGCTTGTTTGTTTCTGTTTGGTAACAAAAACTTACACTTTGGCTTCGCGGCAATGTAAACATACGGAAAAGCCGCGGCATTTCTTGTTTTGTGAAATGTTGGCCATGACGGATGATTTTATGTTGCATTCTGTAATCATTGCGGCGTTTTTACTTGCAAATTATCGCAAAACGGCATTTTCTTCCGTATATTTTTTGTTTATTAACCGAAAAGAGTTACCTTTGCGGCTAATTAACACCAAGAAACGAAACCATAAAGAGATATGAAACACAAGCTAAGAAGCGCAGTTTGCACCGAGGGCCGCCGCATGGCGGGGGCGCGCGCCCTGTGGGCCGCGGCGGGCATGAAGCGCGGGCAGATGGGCAAGCCCATAATAGCCGTGGTGAACTCGTTCACGCAGTTTGTGCCGGGCCACACGCACCTGCACGAGGTGGGCCAGGTGGTGAAAGGCGAGATAGAGGCCATGGGCTGCTATGCCGCCGAGTTCAACACCATCGCCATCGACGACGGCATAGCCATGGGCCACGACGGCATGCTCTACTCGCTGCCCAGCCGCGACATAATAGCCGACTCGGTGGAGTATATGGTGAACGCCCACAAGGCCGACGCCATGATATGCATATCCAATTGCGACAAGGTTACGCCGGGCATGCTCATGGCCGCCATGAGGCTCAACATACCCACCGTGTTCTGCTCAGGCGGGCCGATGGAGGCGGGCCGATGGCGCGGCGAGAACGCCGACCTGATAACGGCGATGGTGAAGGGTGCCGACCCGGAGGTGACCGACGAGGAGGTGGCCGAGCTTGAGCAGTGCGCCTGCCCGGGCTGCGGCAGCTGTTCGGGCATGTTCACCGCCAACTCGATGAACTCGCTCACCGAGGCCATTGGCCTCGCCCTGCCCGGCAACGGCACCATACTGGCCACGCACAAGAACCGCTTGCAACTGTTCCGCGACGCCGCGCGGCAGGTGGTGAAGAACGCCATGGCATATTATGAGGACGGCGACGAGAGCGTGCTGCCCCGCAGCATAGCCACGCGCCGGGCTTTCCTCAACGCCATGGCGCTCGACATTGCCATGGGCGGCAGCACCAACACCGTGCTCCACCTGCTGGCCGTGGCGCAGGAGGCGGGCGTGGACTTCACCATGAAGGATATCGACGCGCTGAGCCGCCGGGTGCCGTGCCTGTGCAAGCTGGCGCCCAACACGCAGAAATACAGTGTGCAGGAGTGTGGCCGAGCGGGCGGCATACTCGGCATAATGAACGAGCTGGCCAAGGCGGGGCTGGTGGACGGCAATGCCGGGCGCGCAGACGGGCATACGCTCGGCGAGCAGATGGCCCGCTACGACATAACCCGCGCCGACGCCGACCCGGAGGCCCTGCGCATCTACGGCAGCGCGCCGGGCGGCAGGTTTTCTACCCAAATGGGCAGTCAGAATGCTTGCTGGCCGTCGCTCGACACCGACCGGGCCGCCGGGTGCATACGCGACGTGGCCCATGCCTACACCAAGGACGGCGGGCTGGCGGTGCTCTTCGGCAACATTGCGCAGGACGGCTGCGTGGTGAAGACGGCCGGCGTGGACGAGAGCCTGTGGCGTTTTGCCGGCCCGGCGCGCGTGTTCGACTCGCAGGAGGATGCCTGCGAGGGCATACTGGGAGGCCGAGTGAAGAGCGGCGACTGCGTGGTGATAACCCACGAGGGACCCAAGGGCGGCCCGGGCATGCAGGAGATGCTCTATCCCACATCTTATATAAAGAGCATGCACTTGGGCAAGGAGTGCGCCTTGGTGACCGACGGGCGTTTCTCCGGCGGCACCAGCGGCCTGAGCATAGGCCACGTGTCGCCCGAAGCTGCCGCAGGAGGCAACATCGGAAAGATTGTTGACGGCGACATTATCGAGATTGACATCCCCAACCGCAGCATCAACGTGCGCCTGGGCGACGAGGAGCTGGCCGCAAGGCCGCAGCGCCCTGTGACGCGGCAGCGCACGGTGTCGAAGGCTCTCAGGGCCTACGCACAGAGCGTAAGCTCGGCCGACAAAGGGGGAGTGAGGATAATTGATGATTGACAACGGGTAATTGGGAATGGCCGTTGGCTACGGACTAAGGTGGCCAACATGGGCTTTGCTCTCAATCCTAAAATAGATTGTTATGGAAAAGGAACTGATTTCAGGGGCCGAGATAATGATAAGGGCGCTCCAGGCCGAGGGGGTGAAGACCATCTTCGGCTATCCCGGCGGGTCGATAATGCCGGTGTTCGATGTGCTCTACGACTATACGCGAGGCGAGAAAAAGGCGTTCGACCACATACTTGTGCGCCATGAGCAGGCTGCCACGCACGCCGCCGAGGGCTACGCCCGAGTGAGCGGCGAGGTGGGGGTGTGCATCGTGACGAGCGGCCCCGGCGCCACGAACACGCTTACGGGCGTGGCCGACGCCATGCTCGACTCAACGCCGATGGTGGTGATAGCCGGACAGGTGGGCATTGCGGCCCTTGGCACCGACGCGTTCCAGGAGGTTGACCTCGTGGGCGTGGCGCAGCCAATATCCAAGTGGAGCTACCAGATACGCCGCCCGGAGGACATAGCATGGGCGGTGAGCCGCGCGTTTTATATCGCACGGTCGGGACGGCCCGGCCCCGTGGTGCTCGACTTCCCGAAGAACGCGCAGGTGGACATGGCCGAATGGAAGCCGCAGCGGGTGGACTTCGTGCGCAGCTATGTGCCGTATCCCACGCCCGACGCCCGCGCCATAGCCGAGGCTGCCGCGCTGATTAACAGTGCCGAGCGCCCGCTGGCACTGGTGGGGCAGGGCGTTGAGCTTGGCAATGCGCACAACGAACTGCTGGAATTCATCGAGAAAGCCGGCATCCCGGCGGCCCGCACGCTGCTGGGCCTCTCGGCGTTGCCCACCGGCCATCCGCTCAACGTGGGCATGCTGGGCATGCACGGCAACTATGCGCCTAACGTGAAGGAGCAGGAGTGCGATGTGCTCATTGCCATCGGAATGCGCTTCAGCGACCGTGTGACCGGGCTTGCGTCTACATACGCCAAGCAGGCAAAGGTGATTCACATCGACATTGACAAGGCCGAGATTGACAAGAACGTGAAGGCCGACGTGGCCGTGGTGGGCGACTGCAAGGTTACGCTGCCCGCCATTATGCGCCTCTTGAAGAAAAGGGAGCACCGCGCGTGGCTTGAGTCGTTCGCACCGCTCTACCGGCTGGAGTACGAGAAGGTTATCGCACCGGCCATACACCCGGCTGGCGGCCCGCTGCTCATGGGCGAGGTGGTCAACGCCGTGGCCGAGGCCACGGGCGGCGAGGCCGTGCTCGTAACCGACGTGGGGCAGAACCAGATGTTTGCCAGCCGCTACTTCAAGTATAACCGCAAGCGGTCGATAGTCACGAGCGGCGGCCTCGGCACCATGGGCTTCGGCCTGCCCGCTGCCATAGGCGCCGCCTTCGGCGCGCCGGGGCGCACGGTTTGCATGTTCACCGGCGACGGGGGAATGCAGATGAGCATCCAGGAGCTTGGCACAATCATGGAGCACCGAACGCCGGTGAAGATGATTCTGCTCAACAACAACTACCTTGGCAACGTGCGCCAGTGGCAGGATATGTTCTTCGAGGGGCGCAGGTCGTTCACCCACATGATGAACCCCGACTACGCAAAGGTGGCCGAGGCTTACGCCATACCTTACTCGCTCGTGACAGAACGCGCCGGGCTGGCCGCCGAGGTGGGCAGGATGATTGCCACCGACGGCCCTTACTTGCTTGAGTGCGCCGTGAAGGAGGAGGACAACGTGCTCCCGATGACTCCGCCGGGAAAGAGCGTTGACGAGATGTTGTTGGAGATAAACTGATGTGACATGGAAGGAAAGAAACTTTATACGCTGCTGGTCTACTCGGAGAACATAGCCGGAATACTCAACCAGATAACCGCCGTCTTTACGCGAAGGCAGGTTAACATTGAGAGCCTTAACGTGTCGGCATCGAGCATTCCGGGCCTGCACAAGTACACGATTACGGCCTGGAGCGATGAAGACCAGATAGTGAAGATAACCAAGCAGATAGAGAAGAAGATAGATGTGGTAAAGGCCAAGTATTACACGGACGACGAACTGTTCTTCCGCGAAACGGGTCTCTACAAGCTCTCTACGGCCACCGTGCTCGACAACCCCGACATATCGCGCACCATACGTAAGCATGGGGCAAGCATAGTTGAGGTGAACCCCACTTACGTTATAGTGATGCTGAACGGCATGACCGAGGAGGTGATGAGTCTCTTTCACGCACTCAACGACTTCGGCTGCGTGTTCCAGTACACCCGCTCGGGGCGAATCGCCGTAACGCGCAGCAAGCAGGAGGAGGTGAGCACCTATCTCGATGAGCGCGAGCGCGGCAGGCTCATGGCCGCCGACGCTTGATTCCGACATTGTGCTTGAACGACATTAAAATATTGATATGGACAAAGTAGGCAAGTATATGTTCTTGGCGGAACCGTTCCATTGCGACTTTTCGCACCGCCTTTTTATGTCGCACTTGGGCAACCACTTGCTCAATGCGGCCGATTTCCATTCCACCGAGCGCGACTTCGGCATGGCTTACCTCAACCCCATCAACAAGACGTGGGTGCTGTCGCGCCTTGCCGTGGAGATGGAAGAGATGCCCGTGCAGTACACAAAGTTCTTTGTGGAGACGTGGGTAGAGGGTGCCATGAAGTATTTCACGAACAGAAACTTCCGCGTGGTGGGCGAAGACGGGCGTGTGTTCGGCTACGGGCGCAGTGTCTGGGCTATGATTGACACGGTTACGAGGCAGCCTCAGGACATCTTGGCGATACACGACGGGGCGATAACAAGTTGGATAGAGGCCAACAAGGAATGCCCCATCGAGAAAAGCTCGCGTGTGAAGATGTCGCCCGGGGCGGAGCTTGTGCGCACCATAGGCACCGGCTACAGCGACGTGGACGTGAACGGTCACGTCAATTCGGTGAAGTACATAGAGCACGTTCTCGACCTCTTCAGCATGGAGTGGCACCGCACCCACCGCCTGGTGCGCTTCGAGATAGCCTACGTGGCGGAAAGCCATGGAGGCGACCGACTGGCCTTTTACCGCGAGCAAACGGGCGAGGGGGAGTACTGCGTGCGCATAGCCATCGCGCCTGAAGACGTCGGAAAGGAAGTGGAAGTGTGCAGGAGTAAGGTTAAATTTATAAATATCTGAAATTAAATTTGGATGTTTCGCTTTAATTTTATACTTTTGCGAACTGTAAACGGACAATATATCAAACATCAATGAGCCGCAGCTTGCTACGGGCTGTGCATAAAAACATTTTATACTATGGCAGAAATGAACTTCGGTGGCGTAATCGAAACGGTTGTCACCAACAAAGAGTTTTCGCTGGAGAAAGCACGTGAGGTATTGAAGAACGAGACGATTGCCGTCATCGGTTACGGCATACAAGGCCCCGGGCAGGCCTGCAACCTGCGCGACAATGGCTTCAACGTCATTGTGGGGCAGCGCGAAGGAAAGACATACGACAAGGCCGTGGCAGACGGATGGGTACCGGGCAAGACGCTCTTCTCGATAGAGGAGGCTGCCGAGAAAGGCACCATCATCTGCATGCTGCTCTCTGATGCCGGGCAGATACAGGTGTGGCCCACTATCAAGAAGTACCTTACGGTCGGCAAGACGCTCTATTACTCGCATGGCTTTGCCATCACTTGGAACGACCGCACCGGCGTAGTGCCTCCGTCAGACATTGACGTAATAATGGTGGCTCCCAAGGGGTCGGGCACTTCGCTGCGCACGATGTTCCTCGAAGGGCGTGGACTCAACTGCTCCTACGCGGTATACCAGGACGCCAGCGGCAAGGCCGAGGAGAAGGCCATCGCCTTTGGCATAGGCATCGGCGCGGGCTACCTGTTCAAGACTACCTTCCAGCGCGAGGCCACGAGCGACCTCACCGGAGAGCGCGGCTCGCTCATGGGAGCCATCGAGGGGCTGCTTGAGGCCCAGTACGAGGTGCTCCGCGAGAACGGCCACTCGCCCTCGGAGGCGTTCAACGAGACCGTTGAGGAGCTTACGCAGAGCCTCATGCCGCTCTTCGCACAGAAGGGAATGGACTGGATGTACGCCAATTGCTCCACCACGGCGCAGCGTGGCGCGCTCGACTGGGCGCCGCGTTTCCGCGATGCCATCAAACCCGTGATGCAGTGGCTTTACTATTCCGTGAAGACCGGCAACGAGGCGCAGATATCCATCGACAGCAATTCGAAGCCCGACTATCGTGACGGATTGAACAAGGAACTGGAGGCTATGCGCAACATGGAGATGTGGCGCGCTGCCGAGACCGTGCGCAAGCTCCGCCCCGAAAACAGCGAAGACTGACGCCCGGGCGGTCTTGCCAAGGTGCGTTGGATATGAAGGCAGGCCGCAGTGATGGCGGCAAGGCAAGGCCAGAGGAAAATTTTTGAAGTGCAGAAGCCCACCGGGCATGACGTGAGGTCGGCCTGGTGGGCTTCTTTTATATGCGTCTTGTATGTGCGGTAGCCAACTCAGTGCGTGTGACCCAGCCGCATGGAGCTATGTGCAAGTTGCAGTATGGGAGTATGGCGGCAGTCTGGCTTGCTACAGGAACGGTGCGAGCAGGTGGGCAAACCAGCCCACGAACTTCTGCCACGGGTTGCGGAACTCCTTCCAGTATTCGGGCGTAAGGTAGATGCTTTGCTTCTTGTCGCGGTCGAACATGGCGTCGAGCTGCTGCGTTGTGGGCTTGTCTATTATCACGGCGTTCTCCTCGTAGTCCCAGCTAAGGCTGCGGGCGTTGAGGTTTGCGCTGCCCACGGTGCAGTAGCGGCCATCCACCATGATGACCTTAGAGTGGTGGAAGCCCGGCTGATAGAGCCAAACGTCGGCCCCTTTCTTCATCAGCTTGTGTACGTTATAGAACACGCAGGCAGGCGTGAGTGGTATGTCGCTGTGGGCAGATACCATTATCTCCACCTTCACGCCGCGCTTGAGGGCGTTCTTTATGGCCCGTTTCACCTTGCGGTTGAGCGTGAAGTAGGGGTTGATGAGCTTTATCGAGTCCTTGGCGCTGTTGAAGGCGTTGATGTAGAACGTGCGTATTATCTCGTTGGTGGTGCGAGGCTCGCGATTGATGATGCCCACTTTCTTGCGGCCTGCAGTCGATGTGGTGTCGGGCTTCAGGCCTTTCAGCTCCACCGGACGGTAGGCTCGGAAGTACTTCTGCTTCCAGATGTCCTCGCCGGTCACCTTTTCCCACATCCTCACGAATATCATTTGCAGCTGGCTCACGGCCCCTCCCTCGATGCGGCAGTGCATATCGCGCCACTCGCCCACCTCCTCGGTGCCGTTGATGTAGTAGTCGGCCACGTTCATTCCGCCCGTGTAGGCCACGTTGCCGTCGATTACCACTATCTTGCGGTGATCGCGCGTAAACACGTGGTTTATCCACGGGAAGCGCAGCGGGTCGAACTCGTAGATCTGTATGCCCTCCTCGCGGAGCTTCCTTATGTGCTTTTTCTTCAGCGGGCGGTTGTTTGAGTCGTTGCCAAAGCCGTCGAACAAGGCTCTTACTTCCACGCCTTCCTTTGCCTTGCGGCGCAGGAGCCTGAACAGCTCGGCAGCGATGGAGTCGTTGCGGAAGTTGAAGTACTCAAGGTGGATGCTGCTTTTGGCCTGCTCAATGGCCTTGAACATATCGTCGAACTTCTCTTGCCCCGACATGAGCAGCACCACCTTGTTGTTGTCGGTGAACTTTACGCCGCTTTCTTCGAGCACATCTACCATGATGGAGTCGCTCGTCTCGGCGCGTGAAGCACTGCCGCCGAAGAGCGGCAGCAGCACAGACAATATAATAATGTATAAGAGTCTGGTCATTGTTTTTGTGTTGGCATGGTCACACCATGCACGAGTAGTGGTCTACTACGCCCAGCAGCCGGTTGTCGCTGTCGGTCACGAGGACAGTGTGAATCTTGTATTTGTTCATTATGTCCTGAATCTCCGTTATCCTTGTCTCGGGCGCAACGGTCTTTGGCTGCCTTGTCATTATGTCGGCCACGGTGCGGTCGAAGAACTCTGCCTGCCACTTTTCCATGGCCCGGCGTATGTCGCCGTCGGTGATGAGGCCCACTATCTTCCCCTCGCTCTCGGCCACGCCGAGGCCCAGCTTGCCTTTGCTCACGAGGATGATAGCCTCGCCGAGGTGCATCTCCGGCGTGATTATGGGCATGTCGGTAGTGCGCATCACGTCCTGCGCCGTGGTGAGCAGTCTCTTGCCCAGCTCGCCGCCGGGGTGGAACTGCGCGAAGTCCTTGGGCTGGAAGTTGCGCCGCTCCATCAGGGCCACGGCCAGCGCGTCGCCCATGGCGAGCGTTGCGGTGGTGCTGCTTGTGGGCGCGAGGTTTAGCGGGCAGGCCTCCTTGCTCACGCTAACGTTGATATGGCACGTTGAGTACTTGGCCAGCAGCGAGCCGGGGTTGCCGCTCATGCCAATGATAGGCACTCGCATGTGCTGCAGCATGGGTATGAAGCGCAGCAGCTCGTCGGTCTGGCCCGAGTTGGATATGGCGAGCACCACGTCGTCGGGCGTCATAACGCCGAGGTCGCCGTGGTAAACGTCGAGCGGGTTGATGAAGAACGACGGTGTGCCTGTGCTCGACAGCGTTGCCGCAATCTTGGCCCCTATGTGTCCGCTCTTGCCCACCCCGGTGACAATCACCTTGCCGTGGCAGCCGAGTATCAGCTCCACGGCGTTGTCGAAGTTGTCGTCAATCTGTGGTATGAGGTCGAGCAGTGCCTGTGCCTCGTCCTTTATGCATTGTATGGCGTAGTCTCTTACAGTCATTTCGTTTGCTTTGTTGTTGCGTCATGCCATTATTTCCTTCACCAGTGGAGCCAGCTTCGCCAGCTCCAGCATGTTGGCGGCGTCGCTCAGCCCGCGGTCGGGGTCGGGGTGAACCTCGAAGAACCAGCCCGTGGCCCCGAACGCCTTGGCCGCCATGGCCATCTGCGGCACGAAGCGGCGGTCGCCCCCCGTCTTGCCGTCGGCTCCGCCGGGGCGCTGCACACTGTGCGTGCAGTCCATGACGACAGTAGGAACTATCGCGAGCATGTCGCTGATGTTGCGGAAGTCAACCACGAGGTTGTTGTAGCCAAACATATTGCCGCGCTCAGTCAGCCACACGTCCTTGGCCCCTGCCTGGCGGGCTTTTTCCACGGGGTAGCGCATATCCTGCCCGCTGAGGAACTGCGCCTTCTTTATGTTAACGGTGCGCCCCGTGCGCGCGGCGGCCACGAGCAGGTCGGTCTGGCGGCAGAGGAAGGCAGGTATCTGCAGCACGTCGGCCACCTCGGCTGCGGGCGCAGCCTGCCAGCTCTCGTGAATGTCGGTAAGTATCCTGAGGCCGTAGCGGCTCTTGATGTCGGCCAGCATCTGCATTCCGCGCTCCAGGCCGGGGCCGCGGAACGAGTTTATTGACGTGCGGTTGGCCTTGTCGAACGAAGCCTTGAAGATGATGTCGCAGCCCAGCTCGGCGTTTATCCTCACTATCTCGCGGGCCACCGTGTCGAGCAGCTCGGCCGACTCGATTACGCATGGCCCTGCTATTATTGTATGTTTCATGCGAGTATGTGTCGTATGTTTAATCGTTGCAAAAGTACGAATAATCACCGTAACAAACGAATAAAAACGATTAAATGACCTTATACGCCCTTAAAACTTGGCCTTTGGCGATGGCGTTGTGTTGCAAATGTCTTTATCTCTGTCGCTTTTGTATGGTTTGCCGCTTCCTCAGGTGTTAGTTGCCCAAGGCCGATGTGGCTTGCGTGGGTAGGAGAGGGGAGCATTGGGTGGCGCAGTCTTTGTAAGGAAATTTCGCAAGACTTGCGGTTTTGCGCAACTCTCTGGCACTCAACTCCTTGCGCTTTGTGCCGTTTTGCGCCATGAAACGGGCTGTTTTGGAGGCTCAAACGTGCCGTTTCGCAGTGCCGAACGGCCTGTATTGCAGCGCGAAACAGTCTGCACGGCTTTGCAAGGGCATGGTTGTAAACATTTTGTCACCGTGGCGTGGTGTTGCGCCGAGCTTTGCCCAGTGCTGCAAATTGGGCAGAACGTTTTGCCGCTTTGATGGCTGTTTTCGGGATAAAAGTTGTATTTTTGCAGTGCAAAGGCAACGTTGCCGTTTGCAATGACATACTTAAGATGCTGAGATTCATAGATTTGTTCGCCGGGATAGGTGGCATACGCTGCGGCTTCGAGCAGGCGGCGGGATGTACGGAAAAGGGCAACAGTACTTTTGCGGGCATGGAGATACCCCGCTGGATGGACGTTATGGATAAGTACGTTGCAGCTAAGTGATGATTCAGGTATTTTGTTGAACTACAGTAGAATACGAATTTAAATTAAAGCAATGATACTGATAGCAGACAGTGGAAGCACAAAGGCCGATTGGTGGCTGGCTGAGGGTGGGCGCGCCTTGCGGTGCATGGCCACCCAGGGCATAAACCCTTATCACCAGGACGAGGGAGAGATAAGCTCCATAGTAATGGGGGAACTGTTGCCGCAGATGGGGAACGCCGAGCCGGGGGGAGTGTATTTCTACGGCAGCGGCTGCCGCGCGGAGGTGGCAGGAGTGGTGGAGTCGGCGCTGCGGCGAGCTTTCGCCGGGGCGGAGCGCATTGAGGCGCAGGGCGACCTGCTCGGAGCGGCGCGCGCAGTATGCGGCCGGAGCGAGGGCGTGGCCTGCATCCTTGGCACGGGCAGCAACTCCTGCCTGTACGATGGCGAGGCCATTGTGGCCAACACTCCGCCGCTGGGCTATATCCTCGGCGACGAGGGCAGCGGGGCGGTGCTGGGCCGCGAGTTCCTAAACGCGCTCTTCAAGGGCCGCCTGCCCGAGTGCCTGCGCCGCGAGTTCGAGTCCTGGAGCGGGCTGACTATGGCCGACGTGATACGCCGCGTGTACCGCGAGCCGCTGGCCAACCGCTTTTTGGCATCGCTTTCGCCATTCATCCACGCCCATCTTTCGTGCCAAGAGCTGCGCGCCATGGTGATTGGCTGCTTCCGCAGCTTCCTGCGCAACAACGTGGCCTGCTACCGCCGGCCCGACCTTCCGCTGGGCATCGTAGGCAGCGTGGGCTACCATTACCGCGAGGAGCTGGCCGAGGCGGCACGGGCCGAGGGCATGAGCCTGGGCGTGACAATGCGCAGCCCAATGGAGGGATTGCTGCGCTATCACGGAGGCGAGGGCTGAGGGTTGTTGCGGGCCGCTGCTTGATTTGGGTTAATCTATCATTGCGTAGGAAACATTTTCGCCGCGTTTAGACTTTCTTTGCAATAAATTTACTATCTTTGCAACCGCTTAACGCGTACAAATTTGTAATATTATAGTTTTTTATGTATTTTACTTTATTCATTACCGTTATCTTGACGGCTGTCGTATTGGTGGTTGGCGCGTATGTCGTCGCCAAGCTGATAGGGCCGCGTTCGTACAATCCGGTAAAGGGAGAACCGTTTGAGTGTGGCATCCCCACGCGAGGCACATCGTGGCTTCCGATACACGTGGGCTACTATCTCTTCGCCATCCTTTTCCTGATGTTCGACATCGAGACCGTGTTCCTCTACCCATGGGCAGTGGTCGTTAAGCAGTTTGGGGCCATGGCTCTTTGCAGCATTGGCTTCTTCCTGGTGGTATTGGTATTTGGCTTGGCATACGCCTGGCGGAAAGGAGCGTTGGAATGGAAGTGAGAAAGCCCGTCATCAAGAGCATTCCCTATGGGGAATTCAAGGACAACGAGACGCTTGAGAAACTTGCAGCCGAGCTTCATGCCGGCGGCACCAACGTGGTGCTCGGAACCCTTGACCAGGCCATCAACTGGGGGCGCAGCAACTCGCTGTGGTCGCTCACGTTTGCCACGAGCTGCTGCGGCATCGAGTTCATGGCAGTGGGCTGCGCCCGCTACGACTTCGCCCGCTTCGGCTTCGAGGTGACGCGCAACTCGCCGCGCCAGGCCGACCTCATCATGTGCGCCGGAACGATAACCCACAAGATGGCGCCGGTGTTCAAGCGGCTCTACGACGAGATGGCCGACCCCAAGTATGTGGTGGCCGTGGGCGGCTGCGCCATATCCGGCGGCCCGTTCAAGGACAGTTACCACGTGGTGCGCGGCATCAACGAGATCGTGCCGGTAGACGTGTTCATCCCCGGCTGCCCGCCGCGCCCAGAGGCCATCATGTATGGCATGATGCAGCTGCAGCGCAAGGTTAAGATCGAGAAGTTCTTCGGAGGCGTAAACCACAAGCAGACCGTCGAGGAGCGCCGCGAGGCCATGAAGCCCATCGTGGTGACAAACGTGCCTAAGGATTTCGACCCCAACGGCAGCCATGCCGAATAATATAATAAGGTAAGAGAAAATATGAAACTGAATAACATAATATTCGACAAGGGCAGCTTTGCCGACGGAATGGCGAAGCTGAGGAACGACAAGCATTTTGACTACCTTGTTACTATAGTAGGCGAGGACTTCGGCGAGGAAGGACTTGGGTGCATATATATCCTTGAGAACACCGACACGCATGAGCGCGCGTCGGTGAAGGAGTTGGCCGAGCGTGTGGGCGACGACTACGTTATGCCCACCGTCTGCGGCCTGTGGAAGTCGGCCGAGCTGCTGGAGCGCGAGGTGTTCGACTTCTTCGGCATCAAGTTCCTTGGCCACCCGGACATGCGCCGCCTCTTCCTGCGCAGCGACTTCGTGGGCTATCCGTTCCGCAAGGACTACGACATGAGCCGGGAGAACAACAGCTACACGCTTGAGGACGACCCCGAGCCAGACTACACATACCAGTATTCGCTCGATGCCGACGGCAACCTGCAGGCAAGGCAGCGCAAGCTCTTCACCGACGACGACTTCGTGGTGAACATTGGCCCGCAGCACCCGTCAACGCACGGTGTGCTCCGCTTGCAGACAGTGCTCGACGGCGAGACCGTGAGGAAGATATACCCGCACTTCGGCTACATCCACCGTGGTATAGAGAAGATGTGCGAGAGCTACACTTACCCGCAGACGCTCGCCCTGACCGACCGCCTCGACTACCTCAGCGCAATGATGAACCGCCACGCCCTCTGCGGCGTGGTCGAGGAGGCCATGGGCGTGGAGCTTACCGACCGCATACAGTATATACGCACCATCATGGACGAGCTGCAGCGCCTTGACAGCCACTTGCTCTACATAGGCTGCTGCGCCCAGGACCTTGGCGCCCTCACGGCATTCCTCTATTCAATGCGCGACCGCGAGCACGTGCTCAACGCCATGGAGGAAACCACAGGCGGACGGCTCATCCAGAACTACTACCGCATAGGCGGACTGCAGGATGACATAGACCCCAACTTCGTGAAGAACGTAAAGGACTTGTGCTCGTACATCAAGCCAATGTTCCAGGAATACATGGATGTGTTCGGCGACAACGTGATCATGCAGAACCGTTTCAAGAAGGTAGGGCCGCTCTCCAAGGCCGATGCCATCAGCTACGGAGTGTCGGGCGCATCGGGCCGCGCATCAGAGTGGCACAACGATGTGCGCAAGAACCACCCCTATGCCATGTATGGCAAGGTGGAGTTCGACGAGATAACCAACGGTATGTGCGACTCCATGGGCCGCTACCTCATCCGCATAGAGGAGATGAAGCAGAGTGTGCGCATCATAGAGCAGCTCATCGACAACATCCCCGAGGGCGACTTCTACGTGAAGCAGAAGCCCATCATCAAGGTGCCGGAGGGTCAGTGGTTCTTCTCGTGCGAGGGCAGCCGTGGCGAAATAGGCGTATATCTCGACTCCAAGGGCGACAAGTCGCCTTACCGCCTGAAGATAAAGCCCATGGGGCTCAACCTCGTGGCTGCCATGGACGAGATGCTGCGCGGGCAGAAGGTGGCCGACATCATCACGGCCGGAGCCGCGCTCGACTTCGTAATCCCCGACATCGACCGATAGGGCTTTTCACTAATTCGTATTTTAAACTCATCGCATAACAAGATGTTTGATTTTAGTATAGTAACAACGTGGTTCGACAATCTCCTGCGCCAGACCCTTGGGCTGGGAGACTTCTGGTCGATACTTATCGAGTGCATACTGGTTGGCGTGCTCATACTCGTGGGCTACGCCATGCTGGCTATCGTCTTGATATTCATGGAGCGCAAGGTCTGCGCATACTTCCAGTGCCGCCTCGGCCCTATGCGCGTGGGACCCTGGGGCATCTTCCAGGTGTTTGCCGATGTGCTGAAGATGCTCATCAAGGAGATTTTCGCAGTTGACAAGGCCGACAAGCTGCTCTACTTCGTTGCCCCTTTCCTGGTGATCATAGCTTCTGTAGGCACGTTCTCGTTCCTGCCTTGGAACAAGGGCGCTGAGGTGCTCGACTTCAACGTGGGCATCTTCCTGCTCACAGCAGTGTCGAGCATCGGCGTCGTGGGCATCTTCATGGCCGGCTGGGGCAGTAACAACAAGTATGGCGTGGTGTCTGCAATGCGTGGCGCTGTGCAGCTTATCTCATACGAGATGTCGCTCGGACTTTGCCTCATAACCGCCGTAATACTCACCGGCACAATGCAGGTGTCGGGTATCGTGGAGGCACAGACTGGCCCCTGGAACTGGCTTATATTCCAAGGCCACATCCCGGCGATAATCGCTTTCCTTGTGTTCCTCGTCGCAGGCAACGCTGAGGCCAACCGTGGCCCGTTCGACTTGGCCGAGGCCGAGAGCGAGCTTACGGCCGGATATCACACGGAGTATAGCGGAATGGGCTTCGGTTTCTACTATCTTGCCGAGTACCTCAACCTGTTTGTCATCGCAGGCATCGCCACAACGGTGTTCCTCGGTGGCTGGGCTCCGGTCAACATCGGCATTGAGGCTTTCGACAATGTGATGGATTATATCCCTGGCATTGTGTGGTTCCTTGGCAAGACGTTTGCCGTGGTGTGGCTGCTGATGTGGATCCGCTGGACTTTCCCGCGCCTGCGCATCGACCAGATACTGAAGCTTGAGTGGAAGTATCTCATGCCGCTGTGCCTGCTCAACCTTGTTCTTATGACAATAATTGTCGCTTTCGGGTGGCACTTCTAATCAAGTAAGGAAAAATGGAAGAAAACAACAAATCATATTTCGGCGAAATCGGAGACGCTATCAAGTCGCTCGCAACGGGCCTGAAGGTAACTCTTAAGGAGTATTTCACCAAGAAGAGCACTGAGCAGTATCCCGAAAACCGCAAGACAACGCTCCACGTGGCTAAGCGCCACCGTGGCCGCCTCGTGATGAAGCGCGACGAGAATGGGGTAGTGAAGTGCGTGGCCTGCACGCTTTGCGAGAAGGCTTGCCCCAACGGAACGATTAAGATTGCCTCGCAGATGGTGACGACCGAGGATGGCAAGAAGAAGCGCCAGCTCGTTGATTACCAGTATGACTTGGGCGACTGTATGTTCTGCCAGCTTTGCGTAAACGCCTGCAACTTCGATGCAATCGAGTTTACCAACGACTTCGAGAATAGTGTGTTCGACCGCAGCCAGCTCGTGCTGCACCTCGACAAGGAGCAGTACCAAAGCTCGCTGCCCAACATCCTCGAAGGCGGGGCACCGCTTACGATAGGCAAGTTTAACACTGCAACTAAATAACGGAGGACATATAAAGAAATGGCAAATTTAGTAATGTTTTGCATCTTGGCTGTAGTCATCCTCGGCTCTGCCATCTTGTGCGTGATGACAAAGAGAATCATGCGGGCTGCTACGTACCTGCTGTTTGTCCTCCTCGGTGTGGCCGGACTTTATTTCCTGCTCGACTACACGTTCCTTGGGGCGGCTCAGATAAGCATATATGCGGGAGCCATCACGATGATGTATATCTTTGCGATACAGCTTGTGAGCAAGCGCACCCTTCAGGGGCTTGTGGAGCACCTCAAGGGCAGCCGCGTCTTGTTTGGCGGCTTGGTCTCGCTTGTGGGCTTGGTAACAGTGGCCGTGGTGCTGCTCAAGAACCAGTTCATCTATAGGGCTTGCGCCGTTGAGGATGTGGAAGTGCCGATGGAGGCCATTGGCATGGCCTTGCTCGGCAGCGAGAAATACCAGTATGTGCTCCCGTTCGAGTTCATATCAGTGTTCTTGCTGGCTTGCATTATCGGTGGAATCGTTGTTGCACGAAAAGAAAAGGAGAATAAATGATGGTACCAGTAGAAGCTTATTTTGTGCTTAGCGCACTGTTGTTCTTTATCGGCGTGTTTGGTTTCATCACCCGCCGCAACCTGATTGCCATGCTCATCTCCGTTGAGCTGGTGCTCAATGCGGTCGACATCAACTTCGCGGCGTTCAATCGCCTGCTGTTTCCGGAGGGCATGGAAGGCTTTTTTATGACGTTGTTCTCCATTGGTGTCAGCGCGGCTGAGAGTGCGGTTGCCATAGCAATAATAATCAATGTTTACCGCAACTTCCACAGCGATCAGGTGAATAGTATTGAAAACATGAAATTTTAGTGTGTGTTTATGGATTATAGTTATGTATTTCTGATACTTCTTCTGCCTGCGCTGTCTTTCGTACTGTTGGGCCTTGCAGGCATGAAGATGTCGCATAAGGTGGCCGGTTCGATTGGTACTTGCGTACTGGCGGTGGTTACTGTGCTGTGCTACTACACTGCATTCAAGTATTTCCTCATTGACGGGCGCGGCGCCGACGGGCTTTACCCGACCGTGACCGCATTTGATTTCGTGTGGATCAAGTTCTCCGAACTGCTGACATTCACGATAGGTTTCCGCCTGACGCCCATTTCGGTGATGATGCTCATCGTCATCTCTACGGTCAGCTTCATGGTCCATATCTATTCTTTCGGCTATATGCACGGCGAGAAGGGCTTCCAGCGTTACTACGCTTTCCTGTCGCTTTTCACCATGTCGATGCTCGGACTGGTCGTTGCTACCAACATATTCCAGATGTATCTGTTCTGGGAGTTGGTGGGAGTAAGTTCTTATTTGCTCATTGGCTTCTACTATCCGCTGCACGCTGCCGTGGCCGCATCGAAGAAAGCGTTCATCGTAACGCGCTTTGCCGACCTGTTCTTCCTCATCGGTATCCTCTTCTACAGCTTCTACGTGGGCACGTTCAGCTACGACCTCACGGCCATGCCTGAGCTTCATCAGAATGTGGCTGGCGTGGCATGGGTTATGCCGATGGCCTTGTTCCTCATGTTCATCGGCGGTGCCGGTAAGTCTGCAATGTTCCCGTTGCACATCTGGTTGCCCGATGCCATGGAAGGTCCGACGCCTGTTTCGGCTCTTATCCACGCCGCAACCATGGTCGTGGCCGGTGTATATTTGGTTGCGAGCCTGTTCCCGCTGTTTGTTGAGTTTGCTCCCCAGGCACTCCATTGGATTGCATATATTGCTGCCTTCACGGCCTTCTATGCTGCTGCGGTGGCCTGCTGCCAGAGTGACATCAAGCGCGTGTTGGCTTTCTCTACCATCTCGCAGATAGGCTTCATGCTCGTTGCCCTGGGTGTATGTATGCCAGGAGAGACCGGCGCTGTGGACCAAACAGTGGAGTATGCCGATGCCAATGGCTTGGGCTATATGGCCGGAATGTACCACCTGTTCACCCATGCCATGTTCAAGGCCTGCCTCTTCCTTGGAGCCGGATGCATCATCCACGCAGTACATTCCAACGAGAAGATGTACATGGGTGGCTTGCGCAAGTACATGCCGATTACCCACGTGACGTTCCTCATTTCATGTCTGGCCATCGCGGGCATACCGTTCTTCTCGGGCTTCTGCTCCAAGGACGAGATTCTTGTGGCCTGCTACAACTTCAGCCCGGTAATGGGTGTCATCATGAGTGCCATCGCTACAATGACCGCCTTCTATATGTTCCGCCTCTATTACGTTATTTTCTGGGGCAAGAGCTATTATGAGACCCACAAGGCTGAGGGCGCGCACGAGCCTCACGAGGCACCGCTTACCATGACCGTTCCGCTCATTGTGCTGTCTGCCATCACGATGCTTGTCGGCATCTTTGGTACGCTCCACGTGTTTGAGTTCGGCGAGTTCGTTTCTGCCAACGGCCTTGGCTTCGGCACGCACATAAACTGGGCCATCGCCGGTACGAGCACAGTGCTTGCCATCCTCGGCATTTGCCTTGCTACATATATGTACAAGGGCGAGGAGACCCCGGTGGCAGACATGCTTGCCCGCCGCTTCCCGAAGTTGCACGAGGCAGCTTACCGCCGCTTCTATCTTGACGAAGTGTGGATGTTTGTCACCCACAAGATCATCTTCCGCTGCATATCCACGCCCATAGCATGGTTCGACCGCCACGTCATCGATGGCACGTTCAACTTCATGGCATGGGGTGCAAATGCCGCCGGAGAGACCATCCGCCCGTGGCAGAGCGGCGATGTGCGCCAGTATGCAGTGTGGTTCATCACCGGGTCTGTTGCTTTAACATTAGTATTACTTTGCATATAAAGATATAAAATGAGTATATTAAGTCTATTCGTTGTAATCCCCGTATTGATGTTGCTGGGCTTGTGGATAGCCCGCAACCTCAATCAGGTGCGTGGCGTGATGGTTGTCGGCTCGTCGTGCTTGCTGGCGCTTTCGGTCTGGCTTACCGTTGCCTTTATCCAGGCACGCCAGTCGGGAAACACCGATCCGATGCTTTTCACCTATAGCGTAGAGTGGTTCAAGCCCCTTAACATAGCATACGCTGTTGGCGTTGACGGCATTTCGGTGGTTATGCTGTTGCTTTCGAGCATCATTGTGTTCACCGGAACGTTCGCCTCATGGCAGCTCAAGCCCCTCACCAAGGAATATTTCCTGTGGTTCACGCTTCTTTCCACGGGTGTGTTTGGCTTCTTTATCTGCGTGGATATGTTCACCATGTTCATGTTCTACGAGGTTGCGCTCATCCCGATGTACCTTCTCATCGGCGTTTGGGGCAGCGGCAAGAAGGAGTATGCGGCCATGAAGCTCACCCTCATGCTCATGGGAGGTTCGGCCCTGCTCATACTAGGCATCCTCGGCATCTACTTCTTCAACGGTGCAACAACCATGAACGTAATGGAGATAGCCGCTAACAACCACATACCCCACGATGTTCAGAACGTGTTCTTCCCGTTCATATTCATCGGTTTCGGTGTGCTTGGAGCATTGTTCCCGTTCCACACATGGAGCCCCGACGGTCATGCGTCGGCCCCTACGGCAGTTTCCATGCTCCACGCCGGCGTGCTCATGAAGCTCGGAGGCTACGGTTGCTTCCGTGTAGCCATGTTCCTGCTGCCCAGTGCAGCTCAAGACCTTTCGTGGATATTCATCATCCTCACCACGATATCAGTTGTTTATGGAGCGTTCTCCGCTTGTGTACAGACCGACCTTAAGTACATCAACGCTTATTCTTCGGTTTCCCACTGCGGCTTAGTGCTCTTCGCACTGCTCATGATGACCAAGACAGCCTGCACCGGAGCCATACTGCAGATGCTCTCGCACGGTTTGATGACGGCCCTCTTCTTTGCCCTCATCGGCATGATATATGGCCGCACCCACACCCGCGACATCCGCCAGCTTGGCGGCTTGATGAAGATTATGCCTTTCCTCAGCGTAGGTTACGTTATAGCCGGTCTTGCCAACCTCGGTCTTCCAGGCTTCTCGGGCTTCGTGGCCGAGATGAACATCTTCGTGGGTTCGTTCGAGAACGACGACACGTTCCACCGCACGGCTACTATAATCGCCTGCACTTCGATAGTGATAACGGCTGTTTACATTCTCCGTGTCGTGGGAAAGATACTCTATCAGAAAGTAACCAACCCCCACTACCTTGAGCTTACCGATGCAACATGGGATGAGCGTGTGGCCGTTTGCTGCCTTATATTCTGCGTGGCAGGCCTCGGCATTGCCCCGTTGTGGGTGAGCAACGTCATCAACGACGCCGTAGGCCCAATCCTCAACGTAATAAACTTCTAACAAATTCAGTAGGGAAACATGGATTACAGTCAGTTTTTTAATATGATTCCGGAAGCCACACTCGTGGCAATCCTGATAATTGTCTTTCTTGCCGACCTAATAATGAAAGGCGAGAAGAAAGTTGCCTCATTGGCCCTGCTGATGGATGTGCTGCTCGTGGTGCAGGTGGCAGTTTGCTTCATGGCCGGGCCTGCCTCGGCTTTCGGCGGCATCTACGTCACCACCGAGGCTGCCAACGTGATGAAGGTCATCCTCACTGCCGGCACCTTCATTGTATGCATTATGGCACAGCCGTGGCTCAGTCGCCCCGACGTGAGCAACAAGGCCGGCGAGTTCTATGCCCTTGTGGCTTCAACTCTGCTCGGTATGTACATGATGATGTCGTCGGGTCATTTCCTCATGTTCTTCCTTGGGCTTGAGATGGCCTCCGTGCCAATGGCATGCCTGGTGGCCTTCGACAAGTTCCGCCAGAACTCGGCTGAGGGCGCAGCTAAGTTTGTACTCACGGCCACGTTCTCCAGCGGTGTGATGCTCTATGGCATATCGTTCATCTACGCCGCCGCCGGAACGCTTTATTTCGACGATGTGGCAGCCGTCATTGCCAATACGCCCCTCGCCATCATGGGTCTGGTGTTCTTCTTCAGCGGTCTTGGCTTCAAGATTTCGCTCGTTCCGTTCCACTTCTGGACTGCCGACACCTACCAAGGCGCGCCCACTCCCGTTACGGGTTACCTCAGCGTGGTTTCAAAGGGTGCCGCAGCCTTTGCCCTCATGGCCATCCTCGTTAAGGTGTTTGCCCCGATGATTGAGTATTGGGAGTACCTGCTGTACATCGTCATTGTGCTCACCATCACCATTGCCAACCTCTTCGCCATCCGCCAGAGCGAGTTAAAGCGATTCATGGCTTTCAGCTCCATATCGCAGGCAGGCTACATCATGCTTGCTGTCATCGGCGGTTCAGCCATGGGTGCGGCTGCATTGGCCTACTACGTCCTCGTATATGTAGTGGCCAACATGGCCGTGTTCACTGTCATCAATGTTGTTGAGACGCGTGGCAACGGCAATACGAAGATGAACTGCTACGATGGCTTCTACAAGACCAACCCTAAGCTGACCCTGCTCATGACGCTCGCGCTGTTCTCCCTGGCCGGCATTCCACCGTTTGCAGGTATGTTCAGCAAGTTCTTCGTGTTCATGGCGGCTGCCGAGCAAGGGTCTTTCTGGGCCTACCTCGTGGTGTTCGTGGCATTGATCAACACTGTGCCGAGCCTTTACTACTATCTCCGCATAGTCAAGGCCATGTACATCAACCAGACCGACACGCCGCTGCCCACGTTCAGCAGCGATGGCAATACCAAGTTTGCCTTGACGCTCTGCACTGCAGGCATTGCAGCATTCGGCGTGTTCAGCTGCGTTTACGACTGGATTGCAGCAGCTGCTTTCTGAGCGGCTGGCTGCCTATGATACAGAGAGCCGGGCGTTATTCATGCCCGGCTCTTGTTTTTTCTTGGCCCGTGCGTCGTCGCTTCGGCTTTGGCTTTTGTCATGTTTTATTACCAATGTCAGTCACATGGTGCAACTTCTTGGTTTCCAGAGCATTGCGTCTATGGCCGTTTGGGCTTGCAAAACAGGCCGTTTTGCAAGCCCAAACGGCTTGTTTCGCACTGCCGAACGGTCTGTTTTGCAGGGCGGTTTGCCTGTCTCGGTGCTGCAACCATGTGTTTGTAAGAAAAACTTACCGTGCGTATTCTCCACTCCGAGCCGGTCGCTATCCCCCTGCCAGACTTTGAAACTATTCAAGATATGTAGGTTGGCAACCAATTTTGCCACCTGCATAAAATGATGTTGGATGATATATTACAGTTGCTATAGCCCATGCCAAATACCGGATTCTTTCGCCTTTACCCCATTGTGCCGCTGTGCCTTAGCCTTGCCGCAGGCGTAGCCGTTTCCCGCGCAGTGGGTTTGGCCGACTGTGCTGGGTGGTGTTGGGCAGGGTTTGCCGCAGTTTTTGTCGCAGCCCTGGCTGCAACTCGGTTGCCTCGCACCCAGACCGCAGCCTTGCTCCTTGCCGCGTTTCTGCTTGGCACCACGCTCATGGCCATGCGCGAGTGCAGCCTCCGTATGGCCCTTCCTGAGGGTTATTCCACCACTGAGGGCATTGTGGCCGACGAGCCTGTGGAGCGCGGTCGCATCGTCCGCTTCGACCTGGCTGTCACCTCTGGCCCCCTTGCAGGCCATTCGGTGCGTGTAGCCCTGCTAAAGGATACCGTAAGTCGTCGCTACACCTCCATCGGCGTGGGCGACGGACTGCGTTTCAGCTCGCGCCTTGAGCCTCCGGCCAATTTTGTTGAGTCAAACTTCGACTACGTTACCTATCTCCAGGGCCGCGATATCGTTGCCACCACCTTTGTGTATTACCGCAACTGGCGCGAGGCCACGGTCGACTGGTCTGCCCTGGGGATATTCCAACGCGCCCGCATCGCAGCCCTCCGCCTTCGCCATGCACTGCTCTGCCACTACCGCGCGCTCGGCCTTGCCGGGCAAGACTTTGCCGTGGTGGCCGCCATGACCCTCGGCGACAAGTCAGCTTTGAGCGCAGCCACCCGCGATGTCTATTCTGTCACAGGAGCATCCCATATCCTCGCCCTCTCGGGTATGCACCTCGGCATCATCTATGCCTTGCTGTCCGTCCTCTCGCTCGGCCGGCGTTTCAGCGCGCTGCGCGAGTGCCTGCTGCTCGTGGCCATCTGGGCCTATGTACTGCTCGTTGGCCTTTCGCCCTCCGTGCTCCGTTCGGCACTTATGATAACAGTCTACTCCATAGTCGGACTGAGCGGGCGCAGCCGTATGTCGGTCAACGCGCTGGCCTTTGCGGCTTTTGTCCTGCTCGTGGCCAACCCCCTTGTGCTCTTCGACATCGGTTTCCAGCTCTCCTTTGCTGCAGTGGCATTCATCCTTGCCTTCCACCCCTCGGTGGGCGAGATAGTGCCGTACAAGTACCAACAGAGCCACCGCCTTGTGCGTTGGGCCTGGCAGTTGTTGCTCATGTCCTTTCTTGCCCAAGCAGGCACACTGCCGCTTGTGCTCTATTATTTCGGTAGGCTGCCGGTCTACTCGCTGCTCACCAACTTCGTCGTCATACCCGCCGCCACGGCCATACTCTATTCGGCTGTGGCCCTGTTCGCCCTTTCGTGGCTGCCCGTGGCCCAGCAGGCAGTGGCCGCAGTTGTTTCGTTTGTGGTGTCAGCTCTCAATTCTGTGCTGTCGGCGGTGGCATCACTGCCGGGCGCATCGGTCGATGGGTTGCGGTTCAGCGCCTTGCAGACCGTGCTGCTCTACGTGATGATGGTGTGCATCTGCCTCTTTCTCTCGCTCCTTGGCCGCCGTCGGCAGGCCGCCCGCAACTTGTCGCCATGAGCTGCCGGGTGGTCTCATTGGTGCCGCATTGCAGCCCATTGTCGCTTTCAGCAGATAATTTACTCCAAGCGAATGCGGTTTTCTCGGCTTTTTTCAGTAAGTTTGCAAATTAAAACATAAAGGGATGACAATGCCATTTATTGCATACACAAAATCAGCCTTGCGCCTGCCGCTTGCCGCCTTGATGGCGCTTGCGTTTCTCCTTGCGTCGTGTGGCGGCGAGGGCGCAGCCCCGTTGCCCACCAAGACGGTGCGCGTGAGCAAGTCGTTGCCCATCGACGGTAGCGAAGCTTCGCCCTGCTGCAAGGTGGATCTGGCCGTGGCCATTGTGGACGGGGGCGACAGCGTGGCTGCCAAAATCAATGCAGCTATAACCAAGATGCTCTTCGACATGGAGAACCATTCCATGGAGCAGGCCGCCGATTCTTTCGCATCGCGTTATGTCAACGAGAACACAGCTTTCCTGAGGCCGTTCTACCGCGAGGATCGCGACGACCCGTCAAAGCGCGGGTGGTACGAGTATTGGTACAAGCTTGATGCTTCCATCAGTCAGCCGCGCGACGGTTTTGTGGCTTGTGTAGCCACGAGGGAGTTCTTTGAGGGCGGTGCGCACAGCATAAAGCAAAAGCAGGCAACCAACTTCGAGCGGGCCACGGGCAAGCCCGTTGGCCTTGACGACGTTTTCGTTCCGGGCTACAGGAAGCGACTGGAGGACAAGCTCCTCAGCCTGCTAAAGCAGAAGGCCGGTGCTGCCGATGTGCGGTCGCTGCGCGAAAAGGGCTACCTTTACTCCTCGGATATGTATGCCTCCGACAACTTCCTGCTCGGCAGCGATGGCATAACCTTCATTTACAACCCCTACGAGATTGCACCTTACGAGCTGGGCATGACCGAACTTACCGTTGACTACGACGACATCGAAGACATACTAAAGAAATAAGCTGATGGAAAAGATTCTGAAATACTTTCCCGCACTTACGCAGGTGCAGCGCGACCAGTTTGCCGCACTCGCCGGACTCTATACAGACTGGAACGCCAAGATTAACGTAATATCGCGCAAAGACATTGGCAACCTCTACGAGCACCATGTGCTCCACTCGCTGGCCATAGCCAAGGCTATTGGCTTCCGCCCCGGAACGCGTGTGCTCGACCTTGGCACCGGCGGGGGCTTTCCAGGCATACCGCTGGCCATAATGTTCCCCGAGGTTTCGTTTAGGCTCATCGACGGCACGGGCAAGAAAATCCTCGTGGCAAGCGAGGTGGCCAAGGCCATTGGGCTGAAGAATTGCGTAGCCGAGCAGATGCGCGGCGAGATGGAGCAGGGCAAGTATGATTTTGTGGTGAGCAGGGCCGTGATGCCGCTGCCCGATCTCGTTAGGTTGGTTACGAAAAACGTTTCTGCCAAGCAGGCCAATGCCCTGCCCAACGGGCTGCTGTGCCTCAAGGGCGGCGACGTGGCGCAAGAGGTGCAGCCTTATCGCCACATAGCCGAGGTGATGCCTATAAGCGGTTGGTTTGAGGAAGAGTGGTTTGAGGGCAAGAACGTAATATATGTTCCTATCTGACGTGGCCCGGCCTGGCCGTACTTCGGGCTGCCATGCCACTGCCGCATTGAAGATACGCAACTAAACAACTTACCTATATGCTTAACATACAACGCTTTGTGGTAAATCCGTTCCAGGAGAACTGCTACGTGGTGAGCGACGACACGAAAGAAGCCGTGGTAATAGACTGTGGCGCATTCTACCCGGAAGAGCGCACGGCCATAGTGAAATACATACGCGAGGGTGGATTGGTGCCTAAGCGGCTCATTGCCACCCACGGCCACGTAGACCACAACTTTGGCAACGGCACCATGTTTGCCGCCTTCGGGCTTAGGCCGGAAGTACACCATAAGGATGGGCGGCTGATGGCGAGCCTGCCTGAGCAGGCCATGGCCTTCTGCCAGTATAGGATGGAGGATGACATCCCGCCGGTGGGCAAGTTCTTTGGCGATGGCGACACGATAGGCTTTGGCAATCACGAGCTTTGCGTATTGCCCACGCCCGGCCACACGCCCGGTTCGGTGTTCTTCGTCTGCGAGGAAGAGGGCGTGGCCTTCTCCGGCGACACGCTTTTCCGCATGAGCATAGGGCGCACCGACCTTGGGCAAGGCAGCTACGCTGACATCGTGGCCAGTCTGCAGGGCCTTAAGCATAGGCTTGACGGCAAAACCGTCGTCCTGCCGGGCCATGGCCCGCAGACCACCATGGGTGAGGAGATTGCCGCCAACCCATATTTACGATAGGCATCGGCGCGGTATGCGACTTGCGCCCGCCGTTGTGTATTTTTGCAACTACATGGAGAAAGTGATATTAGGAATTGACCCCGGAACAAACATCATGGGGTATGGCGTGCTCAAGGTGTGCGACAACAAGGCGCAGATGGTTACCATGGGCGTAATAGACCTGCGCAAGTTTGGCGACGCTTACCTTAAGTTGGGGCATATCTTTGAGCGCGTAACGGGGATAATAGATTCTTACCTGCCCGACGAGATGGCCATCGAGGCCCCGTTCTTCGGGAAAAACGTGCAGTCGGTGCTGAAGCTCGGCCGCGCCCAAGGCACGGCCATCGCTGCCGCCATACACCACGGAGTGCCTATACATGAGTATGCCCCGATGAAAATCAAGGTGGCCATAACCGGGCAGGGGCAGGCCTCAAAGGAGCAGGTGGCGGGGATGCTGCAACGCATACTGAAGATAGATGACCGCGATATGTGCGACTTCATGGACGCAACCGACGCACTCGGGGCGGCCTACTGCCACTTCTTGCAGATGAACAGGCCGGAGTCGCAGGCTCATTACCGCGGATGGAAAGATTTTGTGAACAAAAACCAGGCAAGGGTATGCAAAAGGTGATAGAGATACATGGCGGCATAGTAAGGCTGCCTGAATGGCGCATGGCTGCTCCTGTGGACTTTGAGCTGCTCGCAGGCGAGAACGTTGCCATCGTTGGGCCTAACGGTGGAGGCAAGTCTATGTTCGTGAGCATTCTCACGGGTAGCCACCCGCTTTTGGGCGAATGGCCTAAATATGACTTTGCGCCAAGCCGTAAGGAGCTTGTGTCCGATAATGTTAGGCACATACAGTTTACCGACTCCTACGGCGAGAACGACTCTACTTATTATCTTCAGCAGCGTTGGAACCAGCAGGAGATTGACGAAAGCACGCCTACCGTGGCGCAGGTGCTCGACAAGGCATACCTGATTGCCGGGGCAGACAGCGAGGAGAGGCGCAGATGGAAGGCTCATCTTTACGACTTGTTTGCCATTGGCCATACGCTCGACAAGCACATCATACTGCTGTCGAGCGGCGAGCTGCGCAAGGTGCAGATGATAAAGGCATTGCTGGCAATGCCCCGGCTGCTGGTAATCGACAATCCTTTCATCGGCCTTGATGCCGCTACGCGCGAGCAGCTGAAGTCGCTGCTGGGTGTGCTGTGCAGGGAAAGCGCGCTCCAGATAATACTTGTGCTCGCCAAGACCGACGACATCCCGGATTTCATCACCCATGTGGTCAGGGTCAGCGGAATGCGGGTTTATGGCAAAACCGAGCGTGCTTTGTTTCTTGCCGGGCGCAGCGTTGCCGACGGTGGCCTGCCGCGCGAACAACGCGAGGCTATCGTGTCGTTGCCGGCAAAGGCTGGCAATTATGGTGCGGGCGAAGTGGTAAGCATGCGGAACTTGCATATCCAGTATGGCAGCAGGGTGATACTCGACAAGCTCGACTGGACTGTCAGGAATGGCGAGCGGTGGGCCGTGACGGGGAAAAACGGCTCGGGCAAGAGCACCTTGCTTTCGTTGGTGTGCGCCGACAATCCCCAAGGCTATGCTTGCGACATATCTCTTTTTGGCCGTAAGCGTGGTTCGGGCGAGAGCATTTGGGAGATAAAGCGCCACATCGGCTACGTTTCGCCAGAGATGCACCGCGCCTACAAGAAGAACATTCCGGCCATTAACATCGTTGCCAGCGGGCTGAAGGAGACGGTGGGGCTGTATGTCAAGCCCAAGACTGAGGACCTGGAAGCTTGCCGATGGTGGATGGGCATCTTCGGATTGGCGGGGAAAGAGGAGCGGCCTTTCCTCAAACTGTCGAGTGGCGAGCAGCGTTTGGCATTGCTTGCCCGTGCGTTTGTAAAAGACCCCGAGCTGCTTGTGCTCGACGAGCCGTTGCATGGGCTTGACGATTATAACAGGAAAAAGGTTATTGATATTATCGAGGCTTTTTGCCAACGACCGGGCAAGACGCTTATAATGGTTACGCACTATGCCGAGGAACTGCCGCCGTGCATCGACCACACGCTTGCCTTGGAGCGTCACTTGCCTGGTGAGGGTGGGGCTAGCTGACCTTGGCCGGGCAAGCGAAGCCTCACTACGAGCGGCAGGTGGTCGCTCACCCCGTTGCGCCGGTAGCGGTAGCCGTTGTATGTGCGCTTGGGTTTCACTCCACCGTATATTTCTTCTTCTTCAATGAGAAACTTTGAGTCGTTAACCCGGCACCATTCGAGCAGGTCAAGCAGAGGACCGCTCAGCATGATATGGTCAAGGTTGCCCCATCGCCCTTTGTACCTGTAAGTGCCTTTTGCGCCGTTTTTGCCTCGGGCAGTGGCTGTGGCATCGGCCATGCCGTGGGCGGCGATGGCGGCCAGCGAGCGTTCGCCGGGATAGGCGTTGAAGTCGCCTGCAACAATGATTTTTGCCGATGGGGAGATGTTGCGTATGGAGTCAATGGCGTGGCATAGGCGCGAGGCTACGGCCATGCGGTGATGCCTTGTGGCGCGTTCGCCGCCCCGTCGGCTCGGGGCATGGACAACAAAGATGTGGAGTGTGTCGTCTGTGATGATTCGGCCTGCCACGTAGAGAATGTCGCGGGTGGCATCCATGCCTTTTATTGGGAGTATGCGGATGGATGAATGCTTTATCGGCGCGAACGAAAATTCATGGTAAAGCAGGGCGACATCTATGCCGCGCTCATCAGGTGAGTCGGTCATTATATATCCATATCTGGCGTTGCGCAACAACGAACGCTTGGTGAGATCGCGCAGCACACTGTCGTTTTCTACCTCGCAGAGTGCCACAAGGTCTGGTATTACGCAGTCCGACGAGTCTTCGCCGCACGAGAGTATGGCCCTGCCGATGCTGTCGAGCTTGCGCCAATATCTGTTGGGAGTCCAGTGGCGTGGTGCTTCGGGTAGGAACTCGGTGTCTTGCTTGAGCGTGTCGTGGCGGCAGTCGAACAGGTTTTCGCAGTTGAGCTGCACGATGGTGAGGAAGGATGCGAGCAGTAGACTGAGGCACATTGGGATGGAATCTTAGTGAAAAAGGGGAAAGGCTTGCATCGGCAATACCTTTCCCCTTTGTTTTTCAATGTTGCTTAGCAAACTTTCTCCAAGCGCTTCATGATGGAGAACATGAACAGCGCGGCCAGCAGGCAAAGCGCAGTTAGCACGGCCCACACAATCCAGAGGGGCAGCCCCCACAGTACGGCTGCCACGCTCGTGAGGTAGTTGCCTATGGCCGTGGCAGCAAACCAACCGCCCATCATCAGGCCCTTGTACTTAACCGGGGCAACCTTCGACACGAACGATATGCCCATGGGGCTGAGCAAAAGCTCGCCAAAGGTGAGCACGAGGTATGTGCTTACAAGCCAGTTGGGCGACACGCGATAGTCGCTGGCGGCCACTGCCGGGTCGGTTATCTGCTCGGGCGTGGGCAGCCCGATCGAGCCTACGCACATTATGATGTAAGCAATGCCGGCTACGAACATGCCGTAAGCGATCTTGCGTGGTGCCGACGGCTCGCGCCCGGTCTTTGCGAGCCATCCGAATATGGCCATGGAAACAGGCGTCAGGGCCACCACGAAGCAGGGATTGAACTGCTGGAAGATGGGCGCGCTCACCTTGACTGATTCTGGCAGGGTCATATATTGATATACCAATCCTGCCACAGAGAGAACAATCACGATGGCTGAGATGGTTTTCCCTTTGGATGTCTTCGACTTGAAGAGGCTGAAAAGAGCGTAGACTATCAGTATGACGAGCACGAAGTTGAACACGTTGAACTCCATGCCGACAAGTCCGCTTGCGCTTGTAACCACATAGTCACGGGCGAAGAACGTGAGCGTAAGGCCGTTCTGGTGGAATGACATCCAGAAGAATATCACGACGGCGAACACGAGGCAGAGGGCAACGATGCGGTCTTTGTCGCTTACATCTGGGTGGGTGGGGTCGGAGCCGATAGTCTTTGAATCGCTCTTGGCCGTTGCTGCTATGGTCTCAGCGTGCTTGAATGTCTTGCGGAAGCCGTAGTATATCGCCATGGATACTATCAGCGAGGCGCAAGCCACGCCGAAAGCATAGTGGTAAGCCTCGGCTTCGCTTACGCCAAATGAGCGTTGCGCCCAGTCCATAACCCAAACGGCAGCGCTTGGGGCGAACATCGCGCCAATGTTTATGGCCATGTAGAATATGCTGAACGCAGCATCGCGGCGGTTGGCGTACTCGGGGGCGTCGTACAAGTTGCCCACCATCACCTGCAGGTTGCCTTTGAACAAGCCTGTGCCGAGGCTCACGAGAACGAGTGCTGCAAACATCGCAACGAGTGCAGAGGTGCCGTTGCCGAGAGGCATTGCCATAAGCAGATAGCCTATGAACATGATGACAATGCCCAAGGTGACCATGCGGCCGAAGCCAAACTTGTCGGCAAGGATGCCTCCGAGCAATGGCAAGAAGTAAACTAAGAATAGGAAGATTCCGTAAATCTGGCCTGCCATGGTGGCAGAAAAGCCAAAGTTGGCTTGAAGGAACAGGGTGAAGATGGCAAGCATCGTGTAGTAACCGAACCGCTCGCCGGTGTTGGCCAATGACAAAGCATATAGCCCTTTAGGTTGATTTTCGAACATACGTTATTTAATTTTAGAGTTTTTTGTCTTCATGACATCAAAAAGGTAGGTCAGCTTTATTATGATGCTGCCGTTGTTGCTACGCCCGAAATAGTCGCGTTTTGAGTTTCCGAAGATATCGCCAAGGCCGTAATAGTATCGCCCTTCGAGCAGGAAGTGACCCACCTTGGGGTGGGAGTATTCAATGCCTAAGCCGCCGGCAATGCCGTAGTCGAACTTTCTCTCAATGTCGAGCGAGTCTTGCACGGCGTCTTTTAGCGCGCCAATGCGGTCTGCTTGGTTGCGCTCGCTGAAGTTGAAGTTGGACTCTTTCTTATCGCCAAGCAGGAAGCCGACCTGTGGCCCTACTTGAAAGTAAAACTGGAAACCTTTTCGTTCGCGCCCCCAGCCCAAGCGGGCGAACAGCGGAACCTGCACGTAGGTAAGCGTGCGTTGGAACTCTTCGGGCCTCCCGGTTACAGGGTTGATTACCGGTTGGTCGTCAACGGTGAGGATGTCTTCTTTCCATCCCGCTTGCGCAAAGTTCACTTCGCCCACCAGTGCGCATACGCTCTTGAAGTACTTTTCGCAGGTGTAGCGCACGGTAAGGCCGCCGGTAAGCCCCCCGAGCATCCCTTGCGGTATGTCGGGGTTGAAGCCCACATTGCTGAGCATATAGCCCCCATTTACTCCTACGCTCAGTTCACTGCGGTGTTCACCTATCTGCGCATTGGCGGCGAGCGTCGTGGTGACTGTGAGGCAAATGGCCATGGCAGTGCGCAGGAGTGTTTGTGCTATTTTATTGTCCGCTTTCATGCGGAATGCTGTGTCTTGCATACACGTCTCCTCTCGAAAGCGTTAGAAGTTGATAGTTTCCACCCTATGGCCCGGAGTGTAGTGAACGAACAGTATGCTTCGGTTTTGGTAGCCCCCGTTGCCAAGCCGTTCAAAATGCAGCGGGGTCTGTATTGGGGTGTAGCCTACCATGCCTCGGGCGCCGTTGAACTTTTCTCCATACAAGTGGAGGCCCTTGATGAAATAGTAGGCTTGGTCAAACCCGGTGATGGCGAAGCGCGGCAAGGCCTGCATCATGTCCTCATGGAAGTTCCATCTGTACTTCTGTTCTATGCGGGAAGTACGTGCCGAAAGCGGGTTCATGTAGAAAGCGGCCGGTATGTAAACGTTGAACTTATAATAATTGTCAAGGTCATACTTCGTGTACATCATCCATTCCGTATAGCCGAACATACTCACTGAAAGCTTAGGCTCGTTCATGGTGAGGTTGTTGAGCTTGGCGAAGGCGATGTTGAGTTGCGGCGAGCGGCCGGTGTTAAGTATCACAACGTTTGGCTGCTCCTTGCTGAACGCTTTCGCGAAGTAAGCCTCGCTCGACTTAAGGTTGGTGATGGAATACTTTCGCCCCATGCTTTCAAGGCGTTTCCTCAGCCCGAACGTGAAGATGCCTTTCTTGCTTGTGGTGTCGTTGCAGTCGATGAACACGGCGTGATACCCTGCGAATTTCTCCAGAAATCGTGCTATAACGGCTTCGTTGTATTCGCTTGCGTCTTGGTAAACTTGGAAGAGGTTAGGGTTCGATTTTACTTCCGGTGCGTTGATGGAGAAAGGAATCAGCACTTTTATGTCGTGCTTTTCGGCAAAGTCAGACAAGGCTTTCACTTGCGTGGAGTAAAGCGGGCCGATGATGAGGTCGCATTTTGCGGCGTCCTTGTCCTTCAGAGTCTTCTTTATGTCAGCATTTTCCGGCACATTCCATGCGTGTATGTCGACAGATATCCCGTTTTGCTTGAGGCTGTCGCAGGCCATAAGCACACCGCGGTAATATTCCACCATGCGCCTGCCGTCGCCGTTGTCATTGTGCAGTGGGAGCATCACCCCAACCCTTATTGCGCGGTTGCGAATGTCGCTGACTGGCTTGTTGGCAGGGCGTTGTTCTTCCGTTTTATTTGCAGTGGTCGTAGTTGGGGTTGCTTGCGCTGCTTTGGGATAGGGTATAAATACATAGTCGCCTTTCTTCAGCTTGTAGTCCGGCTGTTTCATTTCCGGGTTGGCTTCCTTCAGCTCCTCGATGGTGATGCCGTTGTCGCGCGCTATTCCGAAGATGGTTTCCTTGCGCTTCACCTTGTGGATGTCCTTCCATTTTGTGGTTTGCGCCGATGCCGTTTCGGCAATGAACGCAATGCCGAGCATCAGCAGCAAATATCTTGGATGTAACTTCATATCTCCTTTATTTTCGATAATCGCCTACAAAATTACCAAAAAAGCGCGGATAAATCAACATAAATCGCTAATTTTGCACATTATATTTTGCATACGATGAGAATCAGGCTAATATTAACAATGTCTTTGCTGGCGTTGCTGTCTACCGTGGCAAAGGCCGACTTTGCCCCTACGGCTTATTATACTGTTGATGGCGTGGACATGGAGTCCACTGATGTTATCAATGACGCGCAGGCACCGCTTTCGGTTACCTTCCGGGCAAACCCCTCAAACCTCGGCGACATTACCCCTACCTACGAGTGGCGTTTCACTCGTGAGGGAAGTGCGGAGCCGTTCATGGTTAGGTACGAGGAGGAAACGACGTACGAGTTTCGGGAGTCCGGCTCTACGAGCGTTTCGCTTTATGTGGCTTATAACGATTCCACCGAGGCGGAGCTTATTTCCACCATCAGGGTGAGCGTGAGCACGAGCGTGCTTGAAATGCCCAACGCTTTCTCGCCAAACGGCGACGGCATCAACGACATTTACAAGGCTAAGGATACCCATAAGAGTATAGTTGAGTTCCACGCGTACATATTTAATCGGTGGGGGCAGAAGATATTCGATTGGACTAACATTGACGATGGTTGGGATGGAACGTTCCATGGCAAACCCGTGGCTACCGGGGCGTATTTCGTGCTCGTCAAGGCAAAGGGCGCAGACGGCACGGAATACAACATAAAGAAAGATGTTAACCTAATGCGCGACTACACCGAGGGAGGGGTGCAGCAATGACAGGCAATGCTAACGAGGCTGTGCTCCGTGAAGACGAGCAGATAAATGTATGGGGGGCGCGCGTCCACAACCTTAAGAACATCAACGTAGTCATTCCCCGCAACAGCCTAACCGTGGTTACGGGCTTGTCGGGCTCGGGCAAGTCGTCGCTTGCGTTCGACACCATTTACGCCGAGGGGCAAAGGCGTTACCTTGAGACTTTCTCAGCATACGCTCGCAATTTCCTCGGCGGTCTCGAACGCCCCGATGTAGACAAGATAACGGGGCTTAGCCCTGTCATAAGCATTGAGCAGAAGACCACCAACAAGAATCCGCGCTCCACTGTAGGCACAACTACCGAGATATACGATTTCCTGCGCCTGCTTTTCGCCCGTGCGGGCAAGGCATACAGCTATGCCACAGGCGAGGAAATGGTGAAGTACACCGAGGAGAAAGTGCTTGAGATGATCATGGACGGCTATGCCGGAAAGAAGATAATGATACTCGCGCCGCTCGTGCGCAGCCGCAAGGGGCATTATCGCGAGCTGTTCGAGAGCATGAGACGCAAGGGCTACCTCAACATACGCGTTGACGGCGAGGTGCTTGAGATAACGCGCGGCATGAAGGTAGACCGCTACAAGAACCACGACATAGAGGTGGTGATCGACAAGCTCCGGGTGCAGCCCAAGGACGACGAACGCCTCAAGAAGAGCGTTTCCGTAGCCATGAAGCAGGGCGACGGCCTGATAATGGTGCTCGATGGCGACAGTGGCGAGGCCAAGTATTACTCAAAGCGGCTCATGTGCCCCACAACGGGCATCTCATACAGCGACCCCGCACCCAACAATTTCTCGTTCAACTCCCCGCAGGGGGCCTGCCCGCGCTGCAAGGGTCTGGGCTACATCAACGAGATAGACATCAACAAGGTGATTCCCGACCGCTCGCTGAGCATTTACAAGGGAGCCATCGTTCCGCTTGGCAAGTACCGCAACCAGATGATATTCTGGCAGATAGACGCCATCCTCCACAAGTATGGCTGCGACATCAAGACTCCTGTGAGCGAGATGCCCGACGAGGCGCTGGGCGAAATCCTCAACGGCTCGATTGAGAACGTGCGCATCGACAAGGAGCTTGTTCACACTTCGAGCGATTATTTCGTGGCTTTCGACGGCGTGGTGAAATATCTGCGCAGCGTGTTTGAGGACGACGACTCCGCCAGCGGGCAGAAGTGGGCCGACCAGTTTATGGCCGTGTGCCAATGCCCCGAGTGCCATGGGCAGAGGCTCAACCGTGAGTCGCTTTCCTATCGTGTGTGGAACAAGAACATAGGTGAACTCTCGGCAATGGACATCGGCGAGTTCCGCGAGTGGCTTTCTGAGGTTGAGAAGCACCTCGACAGCCAGCAGCGGCAGATTGCGGCCGAGATTCTGAAGGAGATTCGCACACGCGTTGACTTCCTGCTCGAAGTGGGGCTCGACTACCTTTCGCTCAACCGCCAGTCGGCATCGCTCTCCGGCGGCGAGAGCCAGCGCATACGCCTTGCCACGCAGATAGGCTCGCAGCTTGTCAACGTGCTCTACATACTCGATGAGCCGAGCATTGGGCTTCACCAGCGCGACAACGAACGGCTCATACGCTCGCTCAAGGAGCTGCGCGACATAGGCAATACGGTCATAGTGGTGGAGCACGACCGCGACATGATGCTCAACGCCGACTACATCGTGGACATTGGCCCTAAGGCCGGGCGACATGGCGGCGAGGTGGTGTTCCAAGGCACTCCGGGGCAGATGATGGGCTGCCACACGCTTACGAGCAAGTACCTCAGCGGCGAACTTAAGATAGAAGTGCCTGCCGTCAGGCGCAAGGGCAGCGGCAAGAGCCTGTGGCTGCGTGGGGCGCGGGGCAACAACCTCAAGGGTGTCGACGTGGAGTTTCCGCTCGGCAAGCTCATCGTCGTTACGGGGGTGAGCGGCTCTGGCAAGTCAACACTCATCAACGAGACCCTACAGCCCATACTCAGCCACCACTTTTACCGTTCGGCCAAGAAGCCCATGCCTTACGGCAGCATTGAGGGTCTTGAGGCCATCGACAAGGTGGTTAACGTAGACCAAAGCCCGCTGGGGCGCACGCCGCGCTCCAACCCCGCCACGTACACAGGCGTGTTCGGCGACATACGCTCTTTGTTCGTAAACCTGCCCGAGGCCAAGATAAGGGGATATAAGCCCGGACGCTTTTCCTTCAACGTGAAGGGTGGCCGTTGCGAAGCTTGCGCGGGCAACGGATACAAGACCATTGAGATGAACTTCCTGCCCGACGTGATGGTGCCTTGCGAGGTGTGCCACGGCAAGCGTTACAACCGTGAGACGCTTGAGGTGCGCTACAAGGGCAAGAGCATTGCCGACGTGCTCGACATGACCATAAACCAGGCCGTGGAGTTCTTTGAGAACGTTCCCGACATTCTCCGCAAGATAAAGACCATACAGGACGTGGGCCTTGGCTACATCAAGCTGGGCCAGCCCTCGCCAACGCTCTCGGGAGGCGAGAGCCAGCGTGTGAAGCTGGCCACGGAGCTGAGCAAGCGCGACACGGGCAAGACGCTCTACATACTCGACGAACCAACCACCGGCCTGCACTTTGAGGACATCAGAATCCTGATGGATGTGCTGCAGAAGCTGGTGGATCGCGGCAACACGGTCATCGTGATAGAGCACAACCTCGACGTGATAAAGCTGGCTGACCATATCATCGACATGGGACCCGAGGGCGGACGCAAGGGCGGCTATGTGCTTTCCGTAGGAACTCCCGAGCAGGTGGCCATGAGCGACAAGGGTTTTACGCCGCGCTTCCTGCGCCAGGAGCTTGGCCTCGGCTGAGCCGGGCGGCAGCGTGGGCATTTATCCCGAATCGGTCGTTAGACCGCAAAACCAACAATTTCACTTGATTGTTGACTCTTCAGCCGTCTTCCGCACTGCTGCGGGCATCTTGCTTTCCGCTTTTTCTCGATGTAGAGACGATGTGCACATCGTCTCTACCACAGTGCCTTATACAAAACCGAGCTTCTCCCATTATGGGGAGACGGGAGAGGGGCTGACAGCAGCACGAAATCCGACTAAAGTCCAACGACCGATTCGGGTTTATGCAAAGAGGGCAAGGCTTGCGGCCTTGCCCTCTTTTTGTCATGTCAGCAATTGTGTTGGGTTATGTTCAGAAGCGTGTCATGAACTCTATCGCTATCTTGTCTCGTTCCGACGGCTTGGCTATTGCTCCTTCGCGGTAGAAATATTTCTCGTAGTTCAGTCGTATGTCTGATACGAACGGGGTAGAGAGGCTCAGCGTTACGCCGCCTGTTATGCGCTGTCGGCGATAGTCGGTGGTGTATAGCAGTCCGTCTTCGTTGAGTGTTCCGTCGCTGTGGTCGCTCATGTAGTCGTAGCGTACCAGCGGCGACACTTTCTTTATCAGCGGCTTCTTTCCGCCAACCTTTATGTCGTAGTTCACGAATCCGTCGACCGAATGCACAGCTCCGTAGGCATCGTCGGAGTAGTGCTTGTAAAGGTATTCGGCCTCCACGTGCCATCCGTTGCCATGGTAATAGGCCCCCGCGTCATACATCATGATGTTGGTCGTCTCGGGCTTTATCTTCTGCACACTGAGCGTTAGGTTGAACCCGCGCGGGAAGAGCAGCTGTGCCTTGGCCGAATAGTTTATGTTGTTCGTCCAGAAGTCCTTTTGCTCGGTAAGCCCGGAGCCATTGAATATTCCGGCTTCGAGTATTATTGGGAAACCGGGGGTGAACGTGTAGCCGAGCGTTGCGCCCACGTCGCGCACGTTGCCCACCTGCTTTGCTATGAACGAGCGGTTGGCGAAGTACTGCTGGTGGGGCGAGCGGTGGGCGTCGATGGTGAACGGCACGCGCATCTGGCCGATGGTAAAGTTGAGCGTCTTCCATGGAGATATGCGCGTATATGCGTCGAGCATCTTTATTTTGCCCTCATCGGAGAGGTCAATCTCAGCCTTGTACGATACGGCGTCAACCACCTTTCCCGTAAGGCTGAAGCGGGCGTTGCGCACTTGGAAGCGGCCTTTGCCTTCCTCGGTTTGGTATTCGTACTTGCCGCGGATGGTTCCGTGTATTTCCGGCTTGAACTGTGCTGCGGCGTCGATGCTTGCCGTCAGTGCCAATATGGCCAAAAGTTTTTTCATGTGTTGGCTCTTTTTTGTTGCTCCTTTCTGGCTTTATGTGCTCGGTGGGTTAGCGTTGTGCAGGTTTCCGCAGCACTTGTTTCACGCCGCAAAGTTCGGTATTATATGTTACAATACGGTTACAAAGTCTTTAAAGAAAGGTAAAAATGGGCAGAAGCTGTGTGTCCTCGGGCATGCGCCACGGCAGGTGCGGCTGCGCAGGCAAAGAGTAGTGGCGGGCTTGTTTTTGCGTTTGGTCATGGTGTAATTACTGAAATTAATAGTAACTTTGCACACGCTTTATGAATCAGTGAATATGAGTTTCTTAGACATTTGCCTTTTGGCGTTTGCCCTGGCCATGGACTGCTTTGCTGTTTCGATGGTCAGCGGAGTGATAATGCGCCGCTTTGTGGCCGGGGTGGCACTGCGCATGGCGGTGCTGTTTGGCCTCTTCCAGGCGTTCATGCCTTTCGTTGGGTGGCTTGCCACGAGCCACTTCCGCGTGTACATAGAGTCGGTTGACCATTGGATAGCCTTTGGCTTGTTGGCTTTTCTGGGCGGCAAGATGGTGCGCGATTCATTCTCCGGCGACGACGAGTGCCGCCACCTTGAGCCGGAGAGGCTGCGCACGCAGGTTGTGCTCTCAGTGGCCACGAGCATCGACGCGCTTGCAGTGGGCATCTCTTTTGCCTGCCTCGGCTACAGCAACCTGTCGCAGTTGGGCTTGCCGCTGCTTGTCATTGGGCTTGTTTCGCTGCTTATGTCGGTGGTGGGTACTGCCCTTGGGGCACGCTTTGGCTGCGCCATTGCCCGCAGGCTTAAGCCCGACCTCGTGGGCGGTGTAATCCTGTTGCTCATCGGCGTAAAGATATTGGTGAGCCACCTTTGTGCCTGATGCCGTGGCCGTGGCTGTCCGGTGCATCGCTGGCTGCGCGCTTCGGCAAGTGGGCTGGGGAGGCGTTGGTCTGCCTTGATGGCATTCGTGTTTCTTTACATAAATGCAGTAGGTGAGCCGTTCGGCCGTTGCCGCCTTGCAAAACGTGCGCTTTCGCAAGCTCAAACGGTGCGTTTCAGGCTGCCAAACGGGCTGTTTTGCACGATGGAAAGGCATATATGGCTAACTGCCTTAGAGTCAGTGCTTTGCAGATAACTGCTTGCCGATGCTGCGATTGATGAATAATTTTTACATCCGGGGAGCTTGAGCACCTCGGGAAATCGCATTTCTTATTAATAATAAATTGAGATGATTAAACTTACAGAACAGCGTAGCAGCATGCTGCACGGCGTGTTGCTCATGGCGCTCTTTGCGTGCGCGGCGTTTTACATTGGCGGCATGGGCTTTGTAAAGGCCCTTTCGCTCAGTCCGATGATAGTGGGCATTATCCTTGGCATGCTTTATGCCAACAGCCTGCGCAACAACCTCCCCGACACGTGGGTGCCGGGAATACAGTTCTGCTCAAAGCGAGTGCTGCGCCTGGGCATAATACTCTATGGATTCAGGCTCACCTTTCAGGACGTGGTGGCGGTGGGGCTGCCGGCCATTGTGGTAGATGCCGCCATAGTGGCCACCACCATTGGCGTTGGCCTGCTTGTGGGCAGGTTGCTCAGGATGGACCGTGGCATAGCCTTGCTCACCTCGGTGGGCAGCGCCATCTGTGGGGCTGCGGCCATACTCGGCACAGAGTCGGCCATAAGGGTGAAGCCCTACAAGACGGCTGTGGCCGTGGCCACGGTGGTGATTTTCGGCACTCTGTCAATGTTTTTTTACCCCATTGCCTACCGCAGTGGCTTGCTGGGCCTGCAGCCCGAGGCCATGGGGCTGTTTACCGGAGCCACGGTTCATGAGGTGGCCCACGTGGTGGGGGCGGGCAATGCCATGGGCAAGGCAGTGGCCGACACGGCAATCATAGTTAAGATGATAAGGGTGATGATGCTCGTGCCGGTGCTCTTCGTAATTGGCTATGCCGTGCATAGGGCGGCGGTGAGTGGGGCGGGCGACGCAAGCCGTGCCAAGGTGCAGGTGCCATGGTTTGCGGTGCTCTTCCTCGTTGTCATCGGCTTCAACTCCTTGGGGCTGCTGCCGGGGTCGGTGGTAGGCTTCATCAATGAGTTCGACACGTTCCTGCTTACCATGGCCATGGCTGCGCTGGGCGCCGAGACGAGCATCGACAAGTTCCGCCGCGCCGGTGCCAAGCCGTTTGTGCTGGCCTTGATACTCTACTGCTGGCTTGTAGGGGCGGGGTATGTAATGGTGAGCAGCCTCGTGCCTGCCATGATGGGATAGGGCGGGCGGCGCTGTTGCGCCCGCTTGTTTTGTTTGTGCGTCAACGCTTTTGCTGCTTGCCTGTCAGCTTTTCCATCCTGCGCCGGGCTTCCGGGGCATCTGGATAAAGTTCAAGGGCCTTGGCGTAGTTGGCCACTGCGGCGTCGGTCATGTGCTCTTGCTCGCACTCCTTGCCGAGCAGGGTGTATTCGGCGGCAAGCTTTTTGAGAAATGTCTCCTTTGAGCGCAGCTCGGCCTTGAGCCGCTCAACCTCGGCTGTGAGCGACGTTATGGTGCCGAGCTTGCGGCGGATGAGCCGTTTGGCCGCCGGTTTCTCTATGTCGTAGCGGCTGTGGATGGCCTTGAAGAAATAGGTAATGAAGGTGTCGAAGTCGTGGCGGTCGAATGCCTTCACGGCTTGGCGGTATTCGGCGTCGGCCTTGCTCTCGTGCAGGGCCTGTGAGTATATGGCGCTGTCGTTGTACTGGCGGGCGAAGCTAACCACCTCGGGGCGGACGAAAATGTCCTTTTTCCTGAGGGGTTCCCTGAGGGTTATGCCTTCGAGCGATGTGCATCGGCTCAGGGCTACGTAGGCTTGTCCTCCGGCGAACACCCCGCCGGAGAAGTCGATGTTTACCTGCCGGAACGTAAGCCCCTGGCTTTTGTGTACTGTGATGGCCCATGCCAGGCGCATGGGAAACTGGCGGTAAGTGCCGAGCGGCTGCTCTTCTATCTTCTGTTCTTTTTCGTTGAAGGTGTAGCGTATGTTCTCCCAGATGTCGCGTTCAACGTCGTACTCGTTGCCGTCTTCGGTTATCACGGTTATTATGCCCTGGGTTTCGTCGATGCCGTCGATTACGCCGAGCGTGCCGTTTACCCACCGCTTCTCCTTGTCGTTCTTTATGAAGATGACCTGCGCGCCGGGTTTTACGTGCAGTTCCATCGGCGTTGGCAGCGACGTCAGGGGGAATTCGCCGCTGATCTCGCCGTTGAATATGGTTGGCCGACCCTCTATTTGGGCAAGCTGCTGCTCGTTGATGTAGTCAACGGTGTCGCGCCTTGAGGCCAGGGTTATGGCCAGTGAGCCGTTGTTGGTGCTGAGGTTCTGGCCTACGCGGGCGTTGAGGGCCTGCAGCTCCGTGTCGCCGGCAGTGTTGTTGCGTATGTGGTCGAGTATGCTGATGAAGGTGCTGTCTTTCTGCCTGTACACTTTCTTCAGCTCGATGCTTACGAGCTGCATCTCGTTGAATACCTTTGCGGCAAAGAAATAAAAGGAACTGTAGAAAGGTTGGAGCAGTCGGCGGTCGTCTTCGGTGACTACCGGCTCAAGCTGGTAGATGTCGCCCACGAGCAGCAGTTGCTTCCCGCCGAATGGCTCGCGCATGTTGCGGCAGTAGATTCGCAGCACCTTGTCGATGAAGTCTATTGTGTCGGCGCGCACCATGCTTATCTCGTCGATGATGATAAGCTCGGTTTCGCGCAGCAGCTTGCAGTGGTCGCCGCTGTATTTGAGCGTTTTCCTGATGTTGCGCGGGCTGTAGCGGTTGTCTGTGGGGATAAGTGGGTGGAAGGGCAGGCGGAAGAAGCTGTGCAGCGTACTGCCCCCTGCATTTATGGCGGCGATGCCGGTGGGGGCTAGTATGACGTGCTTTTTCTTGGTGGTCTGGGCCACATGGCGCAGGAAAGTTGACTTGCCCGTGCCCGCTTTTCCTGTTAGGAAAAGCGAGCGGCGGGTAGTGTTTATTATCTTCAGGGCCGACTGCCACTCTTTGTTGTCGAGGTCTAACTCCATCGTAGGGTGTTGGCAATCAGAAGTAAACGTCCTCGTAGGTCGGCTTCCTGCTGGCTTTCTCTTTCCTGCTTGGCGCGGCCTGTGGCTGGTTGCCGTCTGCATGGCCTGCCTCGGGGCTTGCTTTGCCTACTTGTTCTTCGCCGCCAAGGCCGCCGTCGATGGTTATGCTTTGCTCCCTGATCATTGCGCCGATGCTGTCGATGGATATTGAGTCGGTATCCTTCTTCTGCCTGTAGTAGCTGGCGCAGTTGTACATCTCATAGTCAATCTCGTCGGTCGGCTTGGCAAACTTGCCGTGATACCTCTGGAACGACGGGTCGCTGAGCACGGATTCGAGGAAGTAGCCGCAGATGGGCAGGGCCGTGCGGCTGCCCTGTCCGAGCGCGCCCGTGCGGAAGTGTATGCTGCGGTATTCGCCGCCAACCCACGCTCCGACCACGAGCTTGGGGCTTACGCCCACGAACCAGGCGTCGGAGTGGTTGTTCGACGTGCCGGTCTTGCCGCCAAACTCGGTGTCGTTGAACTTGCCGACATAGCGCCACAGGCTCATGCTCGTGGCCCCCGGCTCGCGCAGTCCGCCGAGCAGCAACTGCTGCAATAGGAATGCGCTCCTGTATGGTATGGCCTGGTGCTGTTCTGTCGGGGCGGTGTATATCTCGTTCCCGTCGCGGTCGAGTATCCTCGTCACGAGTATCGGCTCGTGTGCCTTGCCGTCGTTCACAGCTGTGCCGTAGGCGTTTACAAGCTCAAGCAGGTTTACGTCGCTTGAGCCGAGTGCAAGCGAGGGGGTGTTGTCAAGCGGACTGTCGATGCCCATTGCCTGCGCCGTGTTGGCCACATTGTCTATGCCTACTTCCTGCCCGAGCTTTACCGCTACGGAGTTTATGCTCTGCGCAAAGGCTGCCTTGAGCGGCATGGAGTCGCCGGTGAAGTAGCCGTTGGCGTTGGTTGGCGCCCATATCACCTCTTTCTTCTGCTGCTTGTCGTACACTTTCATGCTGAAGTATTCGTCGCGACGCTTGTCGCAGGGGGTGAGACCCTGGTTCATGGCCTCTGCGTAGACAAAGAGCTTGAACGTTGAGCCGGGCTGCCGCATGGCAGTAACCTTGTCGTACTTCCATGTGTTGAAGTCAACGTCGCCCACCCAGGCTTTCACATGGCCTGTGCCAGGCTCCATGGCGACGAAGCCGCAGTGCATGAAGCGCTCCATGTAGCGTATGGAGTCCATCGTGCTAAGCTCCATCTCGATTGTTCCTTTGTCATAGTCGAACACTTTGACGGTGTGTGGCTTGTTGAGCCAATATGTTATGGAGTCGGGGTCGTTGGGGTATTTCTCGGCGAGGTGCTTGTATATAGGCAGCTTCTTTGCGAGGTTCTCGATGAAGTTTGGTATCTCCTTGTGGTGCTCGTCCTGCCACGGATTTGTTTTGCCCCAGTGGTTGTTGAAGTTGCGCTGCACCACTTTCATTTGCTTGCGGGCTGCCTCCTCGGCGTATTTCTGCATCTTTGTGTCAATCGTGGTGTATATCTTCAGGCCACTGTTGTAGAGGTCGTAGCCGTTTTCCTTGCACCAGTCGCGCAGGTAGTTGGCCACGGCCTCGCGGAAATACGTGGCCTGTCCGTCGTAGGTGCTTTCCACGCTGTAGTCCAGGGCAATGGGTATGTTCTTCAGCGAGTCGTATTGTTCCGCCGTGAGGTCGCCGTGCATTACCATGTTGTTTAGCACAGTGTTCCGGCGACGGAGGCTGTTCTCGGGGTGGAGGCGGGGATTGTAGTATGTCGTTGCCTTCAGCATCCCTACAAGGACTGCTGCCTGTTCAGGCTTAAGCTCGGCCGGGGTGATGCCAAAATAGGTCTTGCAGGCAGTCTTGATTCCAAAGGCGTTGGAGCCAAAGTCTACCGTGTTGGCATACATCGTGAGGATTTCTTTCTTGTCGAACTGGCTCTCCAGCTTCACTGCTGTTATCCATTCCTTGCTCTTCATGATGAGGATCTTCAGGCCGGGAATGTTTCCGAGCAGGCCGGTGGAGTATTGTGTGCGGACGCGGAACATGTTCTTTGCCAGCTGCTGGGTGATTGTGGATGCTCCGCGGGCGTCGTTGTGCAGTGCATAATCCTTGATGGCGGCGAACACTCCTTGGAAGTCAATGCCGAAATGGCTGTAGAATCGCTCGTCCTCAGTGTCGACAAGGGCTTTCCAAAACACGGGGTTCACTTCTTCATATTCTACTGGGGTGCGGTTCTCGCTGAAGAACTTGCCAATCATTACGCTGTCTGCGCTGTATATTTCGGTCGCCTGGTTGGTCATGGGATTCTTTATTGTCTCCATGTCGGGAGACTTCCCGAAGAGCCAAAGGAAGTTGATGTCTACGGCGCCGAGATACAGGAGGAACGCAACTATCAGAGACGCGAACGCTGAAAGTGCCTTTATATACCACGGCCTTCCTTTATACAAGCCTTTGTACCAATGCCAGCTTTTGCTTGCTATCTTCTTGCAAAAGCCAAGGAATGCCATGGCTTTGCTGTTGTTCTTCCTTGTCTTGCTCATAGTTCAGAAATGAATTTCATAATAGAGTCTTTGTCGTTGGGGCTGAACCAGCGTGCTTCTGCATCGCGCCTGAACCATGTAAGTTGCTTCCGGGCGTACCTGCGGGTGTTTCCCTTGATGCGGCTGACGGCTTCATCAAGGGGATACTTGCCGTCGAAATGCTCGAAAAGTTCTTTGTATCCTACGGTGTTCAGAGCGTTTAAATCCCTAAGAGGATAGAGCGAGCGCGCTTCTTCAAGCAGGCCGGATGCCATCATCTTGTCTACCCTTGCGTTGATTCGGGCATAGAGTTCTTCCCTTGGCAGGTTTAATACAATCTTCTTCGTGTTGAAGCTACGCGCTTTCTTGCTGTTCTTTCGGAACGAGGAATAAGGCTTGCCCGTTTGTAAGCAGATTTCAAGACCATGCACAACACGGCGCGTGTTCTTCTTGTCCACAATGTTGTAATATTCCGGGTCAAGCCGCTTGAGTTCATCGCAGAGAGCCTCAAGCCCCTCTTCGGCCAATCTTTCCTTTACCAGGCTACGGGTCTCCGGCCTTATGGTGGGAATGTCATCGATGCCGTTGCATACGGCATCGATGTACATCATGCTGCCCCCGCTCATCAAGGCGAAGCGTTGCCCAAGCCGCTCTTGCTGTTGCATGAACAGTTTTTCGAGCAGTCTTATGGCGTCTTGCTCGTAAATGGCGGCGTTGTAGTAGTCGTCCAGGCGCAGGTTTCCGACAAAATAATGCTTCACCCTGGCTGTTTGCTCGGCCGTAGGCGCTGCGGTGCCGATGCTCATTCCCTTGTACATCTGCCGTGAGTCGGCGTTTATTATGGGTATGCCTAATGCCTCGGCGATTTCAAGGCAAAGCTCGGTCTTGCCCACAGCCGTTGGCCCTGTGACCACTATCAGCGTGTTCATTTACCGTATGATGCCCCGTTTGGAGTTCTCGATGAATGTGCAGATATACTCCACTTCCTTCACCCCGGGGTATTTTGCCCTTGCTTCCTGGATGCCATCCTTTATTATTCCGTTGGCGTATATGATGCGGTAAGTGTCGTGGATGGTCTCGATGGTCTCGTTGTTGAACCCGCGTCGGCGCAGTCCAATGATGTTGATTCCACAGTACCTTGTCGGTTCCTTGCCGGCAATGATGAATGGCGGGATGTCTTGGCTGAAGCGGCAGCCGCCTTGTATCATCACGTGGCCGCCTATGCTGCAGAACTGGTGGCAAAGCACTGTGGCGCTGATGATGGCGTTGTCGTCGATGGTCACTTCGCCGGCGATCTTTGTGGAGTTGCCTATTATCAGTCCGCTGCCCGCAACGCAGTCGTGCGCAATGTGGACGTTCTCCATCAAAAGGTTGCCCGAGCCGATGACGGTCTTGCCTTTGCTGGCCGTTCCGCGGCTGATGGTGACGCTTTCCCTTATGCTGTTGTTGTCTCCGATTTCGCACGTTGTACGCTCGCCTTTGTATTTAAGGTCTTGCGGTTTGGTGCTTATGCTCGCCCCGGGGAAGAACTCGTTGTTGTTCCCGATGCGCGCTCCGGCGTGGATTGTTACGCTGTTGTAGAATTTGTTGTTGTCGCCGATGACAGTGTCCTTGTCTATACAGCAGAATGGGCCGATGAAGTTGTTGTCACCAAGCTTGGCTTCCGGGTCGACGATAGCCATTGGACTTATGATGTTCATGTGCTCTGTTCTTATTTGTTCTTAACGATTTGCGCTGTGAAGGTGGCTTCTACCACTATGCGGTCGCCCACGAAACCGTAGCCTTTCATTGACGACACGCCGTGGCGTACAGGGGCAAGCAGGTCTACCTTGAACAGGAGTGTGTCGCCCGGAACGACTTTCTGGCGGAACTTAACGTCGTCTATCTTCATGAAATATGTAGACCACCGCTCTGGCTCCTCTACGGTGTTGAGCACTAACAGGCCGCCGCATTGAGCCATGGCCTCTATCTGCAATACGCCCGGCATCACGGGTTCCTGCGGAAAGTGGCCCTGGAAGAAAGGCTCGTTGCTGGTTATGTTCTTCACTCCCACGATGCTTGTGGCTCCGAGCGAGATGACCTTGTCCACCAGCTGCATGGGGTAGCGGTGGGGCAATAGCTCACGGATTTTGTTGATGTCCATTACCGGTTCCTCGTTCGGGTCGTAGATCGGGGCCTGTATCTCGTGCTTGCGTATGTCGCGGCGCATTTGCCTTGCAAACTTGTTGTTTATGGTATGGCCGGGGCGTGTGGCAATGATGCGGCCCTTGATGGGCTTTCCTATCAGTGCCATATCGCCGATGATGTCGAGCAGCTTGTGGCGTGTGCATTCGTTTTCCCATACGAGCGGCTTGTGCTGTATGTAGCCCAGCTCGGTAGCGTCGCGGTGCTCCACGTTGAGCATGTCGGCCAGCTTGTCGAGCTGTTCCTGCGATATTTGCTTTTCGTACATCACGATGGCATTGTCGAGGTCGCCTCCCTTGATGAGGTTTGCCTTGAGCAACGGCTCGATGTCGCGCACGAACACGAATGTGCGGGCGGGGGCGATTTCAGTCGTGAAGTCCTCAACGCGGTCGAGAGTGGCAAACTGGCTGTTGATGAACTTGGAGTTGAAGGAGCACATGGCCGTGAGGCTGAACTCGTCGTCGGGCAGAATGGTTATGCTCGAACCGCTTTCCTCGTCTTTTACCTCTATTTTCTTCCTTATTACATACCAGTCTTTCGGAGCGTTCAGCTCTTCTACGCCAACTTCCTTTATCTTCTCCACGAACATGGCGGCACTGCCGTCAAGGATGGGGAACTCCGGCCCGTTTACTTGTATCAGGCAGTTGTCTATGCCGAGTGCGTAGAGTGCCGCGAGGCCGTGCTCCACCGTTGACACCCTTACGTCGCCCTTTCCGATTACCGTGCCGCGCTGAGTGTCAACCACGTTCTCGGCCACGGCGTCGATAGTAGGCATTCCGTCGAGGTCGATGCGTTGTATTTTGTAACCTGTGTTTTCAGGGGCCGGGTTGAATGTAACCGTAAGGCTCAGCCCTGTGTGCAGCCCTTTCCCGCACAGCGAGAAGCTGCCTTTCAGCGTCATCTGTTTCATCCTTGGTAGTGCTTATTTGTTTTTTAATTCTTCTATTTGTTTTTTCAGCTCGTTTATTTCCTTGTACATCTCTGGCAGCCTGCGGAATATGGCTTGTGACTTGAAGTAAGCCTTGGGTTCCATTGGCGGCGTGCCGATGAGTGTCTGGTTGCCCTTGATGTTGCCCGGTACACCTGATTGCGCCCCGAGCGACGTCTTGTCGCCGATGTGTATGTGGCCCGCCAGGCCCACTTGCCCGCCGAACATGCACCACGAGCCTATTTTTGTGCTTCCGGCTATACCCACTTGGGCAGACATCACCGTGTTTTCGCCCACCTCAACGTTGTGTGCCACCTGTATGAGGTTGTCGAGTTTCACCCCTTTCTTTATCACCGTGCTGCCCATGGTTGAGCGGTCGATGCAGGTGTTTGCGCCTATCTCCACGTTGTCCTCGATGGTAACGATGCCTATTTGCGGTATCTTGTCGTATCCCTCCGGCCCTGGGGCGAAGCCGAACCCGTCGGCTCCGACCACTGCGCCTGCGTGTATCGTGACATTGTTGCCCACCTTGCAGTCATGGTAGATGGTGACGTTGGGGTAAAGCAGGCAGTTGTTGCCCACTGTCGCCCCGTCGCCTACAACGGTGTTTGGGTATATCTGGGTGCCGTTGCCGATGCACGCTCCGTCGCCGATGCAGGCAAAGGGGCCAACGTAAACCTCCTCGCCGATGGTTGCCGACGGCGATATGGAGGCGAGCGGGTCGATGCCTTTCTTCTTTGGCTTGAACGACTCGTATAGTTGCAGCAGCTTGGCCACGCACTCGTATGCGTTGTCCACCCTTATGAGCGTGGCTTTCACGGGCTTTTCTATTTCCATGTTGCTGTCTATGAGCACTATTGTCGATTCAGTGTCATAGATGTAGTGAATGTATTTGGGGTTGGAGAGGAATGATATCGCTCCCTTTTTGCCTTCTTCGATTTTTGCGAACGAGTTTACTGTGGCGTTTTCGTCGCCTTCCACTCTTCCGTTTATGAAACTTGCAATTTGCTTGGCTGAAAATTCCATATTGTTAGTTATGTTGGGCTTATTAATTCTGCAAATATAGCAATATTTATTTATATACGCTGATAACAGAGGTAATATTTTCTTATTTTTTTAGAAAGAAGTTCCACGTTAAGCAGTTCAGAGGCTTCCGATATGTCTTTTGTGGTGCCGTCTTTATATATGATTGTTATGCTGTCGTCCTCCATGTCGTACATGTCTTTCTCCACGGTGTTCATGGCAACGAAATAGTCCGTGTCGGCATTGTCTATGCCGAGGCTTTGGGCTATGGCCATGCGTATTCCGTCGGTGTATTCTGCCGTGAAAGGCGTGGGGCTAACTTCCACCTTGAACACCCTTCGGTTTACCATGTCGTTGGCCAGTGTGGCAAGAATCTTGTCGTCGTGGTGTGTCCACACCTTGAGCGCGCTCCAGATGTCGTTGTCGTCAAGTTCTTGGTATATCTGGAGCGTTTCGGGGTGGGCTGCAAACCAATCTGCGTCTGCCTCGTGGCGCAGGAAATAGTGGAGCGCCGGGGCTGCAAACACCTCGTGGCCGCTGCGCACGAGGGCTTTGGCCCTGTTTAGCGCGCTTATGAGTACGCTTTCGTAGGCCACGGCGGTCTTGTGCAGGTAAACCTGCCAGTACATCAGCCTGCGCGAGGTGAGGTAGTTTTCTATTGAGAAGATGCCGTTGTGCTCCACCACGAGGCTGTCGTTGTGTACGTTGAGCATCTTTATTATGCGTGCGCTGCCTATGTTGCCCTCGTTTACGCCGGTGAAGAAGCAGTCGCGCCTTAGGTAGTCGAGCCGGTCCATGTCGAGCTGGCTGCTTATAAGCTGGTGAAGGAACTTCTTGGGATACTCGTTCTTGAAAATCTTCAGCGCCAGGTTGAGCTGCCCTCCAAGGTCGCGGTTTACCTGCTCCATCATGAGCAGCGAGATGTCCTCGTGCGAGATGCCTTTGATGAGGGTGTTTTCGAGCACGTGGCTAAACGGGCCGTGGCCTATGTCGTGCATGAGTATGGCGGCTTCCACGGCTTCGGCCTCGCTGTCGAAGATGAAGTTGCCCTTCTGCAGCAGCGTGTTTATGGCCTCGCTCATCAGGTGGAAGGCGCCTATGGAGTGCTGGAAGCGCGAGTGCCTTGCCCCGGGGTAGACCACAGAGGCAAGGCCCAGCTGGTTGATGCGCGTAAGGCGTTGCATGAGCGGGTGCTGCACGATGCTGAGCAGCAGTCCGCGCGGTATCTTTATGAACCCGAACACCGGGTCGTTTATGATTTTGTAATCGTCCATGGGCGTGGCGGTTTTCGTTGTGCAGGCAGGGCCGGGCTGTCTTTCGTTGCGCGGCAGGGGATGCTTCACTGCCGCGTCATTGCAAAGTTGCAGAGTGTGGCTGAGGCTGTCTGCTTGGCCTGATTTTTTCCTTACATAACGGCTCTTGGCAGACCCCGGGCATTGCCTTGCTTTGCCAAACGGCCTGTTTCGCATTGCCGAACGGCCTGTTTCGTGCTTCCAAACGGGCGTTTTTGCAAGGCAAAACGGCATATTCTGTAAGTGGTTGAGGCTCAGGCTGATGGATAAACCCCATAATGTTGTCGCATTGTTTTACAAAATAAGGAATCCGCCACCGGCTTTATGCGGTGGGCGGAGTCCTTTTACGGGGCGTTATGCAAGGCCGGGCCTAAAGCTGCGCCAGCTCGCCTGCCATGGCGGCTTGCAGCTCGCGGGCCTTTTCGGCTGCTGCTGTAGCGAAGCTTTCGCCGCTGTCGGCGTAGATGATTCCACGCGACGAGTTGACGAGCAGGCCGCAGTCCTTTGTCATGCCGTAGCGGCATACTTCCTCAAGGCTTCCGCCCTGGGCGCCCACGCCCGGCACGAGCAGGTAGTGGGTGGGGGCCACGCGCCGTATGTCGGCAAACATGCTGCCTTGCGTCGCGCCTACCACGTACATCATGTCCTTGTCTGTTCCCCAGCCTTGCGATGTCTTTATTACTTTTTCGAAAAGCCGTTCGCCGTTGCCGTCGGCCGTAAGCTGGAAATCGTGTGAGCCTTTGTTGCTCGTCAGGGCGAGCAGTATCACCCATTTGCCCTTGTAGGCGAGGAAAGGGGTAACGCTGTCTTCGCCCATGTACGGGGCTACGGTAAGCGCGTCCACGCCGTACTCTTCGAAGAATGTCCGGGCATACATCGCCGACGTGTTGCCGATGTCTCCGCGCTTGGCGTCGGCTATGATGAAGTGCTGCGGGTAGGTTGCCTTGAGGTAGGCCACGGTCTTCTCGAACGCGGCCATGCCCTTAAGCCCGGCCGACTCGTAGAAGGCGAGGTTTGGCTTGTAGGCCACGCAGAAGGGCGCAGTGGCGTCTATCACAGCCTTGTTGAATGCGAATATTGGGTCTTCGCCGCCCAGCAGGTGTTGCGGGATTTTCTTCATGTCGGTGTCGAGACCCACGCACAAGAACGTTTTCTTGGCGAATATCTGTGCTGTCAGTTCGTGTCTGTCCATGTCGTATGTGTTGTTGGTGCTGTTACAGTTCGCTTGCTTTCATCCTTTCGGCGTTCTCGGCCACGGTCAGTGCGTCAATCATGTCCTGTATGTCTCCGCCGAGGAAGCCTTGCAGGTCGTGCGTGGTGTAGCCTATGCGGTGGTCGGTGACGCGCCCTTGCGGAAAGTTGTATGTGCGTATCTTGGCGCTGCGGTCGCCGGTCGACACGAGTGTCTTGCGGCGGCTGGCTATGTCGTCGATGTATTTCTGGTGTTCGCGGTCGTATATGAAAGTGCGCAGGCGCGACAAGGCGCGCTCCTTGTTCTTCGGTTGGTCGCGCGTCTCGGTGCATTCTATGAGAATCTCCTCGGTCTCGCCGGTGTTGGGGTTCTTCCACGGATAGCGCAGGCGCACGCCCGACTCCACCTTGTTGACGTTCTGGCCGCCGGCTCCCGAGCTGCGGAATGTGTCCCACTTTATGTCGCCCTCGTTGATGTTCACCTCAAACTTGTCGGCCTCTGGCAGCACTGCCACGGTGGCTGCGCTGGTGTGCATGCGGCCTTGCGTCTCGGTGGCGGGCACCCGCTGCACGCGGTGTACGCCCGATTCATATTTCAGTGTGCCGTATACGCTGTCGCCGCTCACGGCGAAGTCTATTTCCTTGAAGCCGCCCACGGCACCCTCGCTGACGCTTGTCACTGAGAGCGACCACCCCTTGGAGTCGCAGAACTTCTTGTACATCTGGAACAGGTCGCCTGCAAAGAGGGCGGCCTCGTCGCCGCCTGTGCCGGCGCGTATCTCCATCTGCACGTTCTTTGCGTCCTCAGGGTCCTTGGGAACAAGCGCGAGCTTTATCTCGTCTTCTATCTTTGGCTGAAGCGCCTCGTTGGCCGAGAGTTCCTCGCGGGCCATCTCCTTCATCTCGGGATCGCTTTCGTTGGCCAGTATGTCCTTTGCCTCGGCAATGGAGTTGAGGCACGCCACGTACCTCTTCCTCGCGTCCATGATGTCGCCCAAGTCCTTGTATTCGCGCGTAAGTTTCACGTAGCGGTCCTGGTCGGCAATCACGGCAGGGTCGGTGATGAGCGTTGCCACTTCCTCATATCGGCTCACAAGGCCGTCGAGCTTTTCGAGTATGCTGTTGTTGTCGGGCATAAATGTCATTGATATTCAAATGTTCCGTATTCGCTTTTGATGGTGAGGCCCTTGCGCCCCTCCTCAATGTGGCCCACCACTTGCGCCGCTATGCCGAAGCTCTCGCTTGTCTCGATGATGCTCGGAGCAAGCTCGGGGCTTACGTATATTTCCATCCTGTGGCCCATGTTGAACACCTTGTACATCTCTTTCCAGTCGGTGTCACTTTCCTCGTGGATGATCCTGAAGAGTGGTGGCACACTGAACATGTTGTCCTTCACCACGTGGCAGTTGTCGCCAACGAAGTGGAGCACCTTGGTCTGCGCCCCGCCGGTGCAGTGAACCATGCCGTGAATCTCGTGGCGGTGGGCATCGAGGATTTTCTTTATCACCGGGGCGTAGGTGCGGGTGGGCGAGAGCACCAGCTGGCCGGCGTTTACATCGAGTCCGTCAATCTTTTGGTCGAGGTGGTAGTGGCCGCTGTACACAAGCTCCTCTGGCACGGCGTGGTCATAGCTTTCGGGGTATTTCTCTGCCAGGTACTTGGCAAACACGTCGTGGCGCGCGCTGGTGAGGCCGTTGCTTCCCATGCCGCCGTTGTAGGAATCCTCGTAAGTGGCCTTGCCAAACGAAGCCAGCCCGACGATGGCGTCGCCCGGGCGGATGTTTGCGTTGTCAATTACGTCGCTCCGCTTCATGCGGCACGTCACCGTGGTGTCCACCACAATGGTGCGCACAAGGTCGCCCACGTCGGCCGTCTCGCCGCCCGTTGCGTATATGCCGATGCCCATTTCGCGCATCTGCCTTAGCAGTTCGTCCGTTCCGTTGATGATGGCCGAGATCACATCTCCCGGCACAAGCATCTTGTTGCGGCCGATGGTGCTCGACACGAGTATGTTGTCCACTGCCCCAACGCAGAGCAGGTCATCGGTGTTCATGATGAGGGAGTCTTGCGCTATGCCCCTCCATACGCCCAGGTCGCCTGTTTCCTTCCAGTAAGCGTAGGCGAGCGACGACTTTGTTCCGGCTCCGTCGGCATGCATTATGTTGCAATATTCAGGGTCGCCTCCCAGTATGTCGGGTATAATCTTGCAGAACGCCTGCGGGAATATGCCCTTGTCTATGTTCTTGATGGCGTTGTGTACGTCTTCCTTGGCGGCGCTGACCCCGCGCATCATGTATCTGTTGGTGTTGTCCATAAGCCTTTATTGTTGAGTGTGTGGTTTGCTTTGGTGTCGTGCTTTGTGCCTCATTCGCCTTTTCCCGTCCAGAAATCCCAGCTCGCGAAGGCTTGTAGCAGCAGCATCTCAAGGCCGTTCTTGGTGGTTGCGCCTTGCTCGGCGCCTTTCTTCATGAATAGAGTGGTGTCGGGGTTGTATATCAAGTCGTAAAGGATGGTGTGGCTGTCCATGGCCTCGTAGGGCAGCTTGGGGCATTCCTCGGTGTTGGGGTACATCCCGCACGGTGTGCAGTTGACTATTACGTTGTACTCCTTGATTACTTCGGCGGTGACGTCTTCATACTGTATGGTGCCCGGACGTTGGTATCGGCTCACGGCCACGGTCTCCATGCCGAGCGACTTCAGTCCGTAGTCGATGGCCTTCGAGGCTCCCCCTGTGCCAAGTACGAGGGCTTTCTTGTGGTACCGGTCGAGCATAGGCTCAATGCTCTTGGTGAAGCCTATCACATCGGAGTTGTAGCCTTTGAGCGACACATTGTTGCCGTCGCGGATTATCTTGATGACGTTCACCGCCCCGATGGCCGTTGCCTCGGGGCTTATGTAGTCGAGGAAAGGCATCACTTTCTGCTTGTAGGGGATGGTTACGTTGAGTCCGCGGAGATTCGGGTTTGAGTCGATTATCTCCGGCAGCAAGTCTATCGTAGGTATTTCGAAGTTCTCGTAAGAGGCATCTATGCTTTCGTCCTTGAACTTTTGGTTGAAGTAGCTCTTGGAGAAAGAGTGCTCGAGCGGGAAACCAATAAGACCGTATTTATCCATGTTGATGTTGTTTATTTTGTCGCGAGGTACATAGTGCAGATGCCCGAAGTAAGCCGCTTGAATGAAGCCGACTCAAAACCGGCCGCTTTCAGTATGCCCACCATTGTCTCGCCTTGTGGGAATGCCTCTATCGTGGCGGTGAGGTAGCTGTAAGCTTTCTTGTCTTTGGATATCATCCTGCCGTATGCGGGCAGGATGGTGTGGGTGTAGAGCTTGAAGAGTTGCTTCATAGGGAAGTGCGTTGGGGCGGTCAGCTCTATTATGCAGAGCGCGCCGCCCGGCTTCAGTACCCTGCACATCTCCGTCAGCCCCTTGTCCAAGTCTTCAAAATTGCGTATGCCGAAGGCGGCCGTTACGGCGTCGAAGCTGCCGTCGGCAAACGGGAGCTGCATGCAGTCGCCTTTCACGAACGATATTATGCCGTTGAGCCCCGCTTGCTTTGCCTTCCTGCTGCCTATGGCCATCATGCCCTCGCTGATGTCGACCCCAACGAGCTTTGAGGGGTTGAGCATCTTGGCTGCAAGGATGGCGAAGTCGCCTGTGCCTGTGGCCACATCGAGGATGGTGCGCGGGCTGCGTTGCCTGAGCTGCTTTATGGCCTTGCGCCGCCACCATTTGTCAATGTCCCAGGAGAGCCTGTGGTTCAGCGTGTCATAAGAGTGGGCAATCTGGTCGAACATAAGCTCGACCTGCTTGCCCTTGCTCTCGTTGCTGCCGTATGGCTTTATTTCCTCTTGCTTGTACATTGGCGTTGCCTTGGTGTTGGCTTGTGGCGTGGCGGCAGGCTTACCTTGTCTTGAGGTAAGCGGCCACGTTCTTCTCAATCCTGGCGGCGATGTCGCCCTCTTCGGCTGCCTTGTCGAACTTCTCGCCGGTGATGTGCTCGTACAGTTCGATGTATCTCTCGCTCACGCTCTCTGCATATTCGTCGGTGATTTCAGGCATTACCTGCCCCGGCTGGTTCATGAAGTCGTGCTCAATGAGCCACTGGCGCACAAATTCCTTGGAGAGCTGGCGCTGCGGCTCGCCGTTCTTGAACTTCTCCTCATAGCCGTCGGCATAGAAATAGCGGCTTGAGTCGGGCGTGTGGATTTCGTCGATGAGGTATATCTTGCCGTCCCTCTTTCCGAATTCGTATTTCGTGTCAACAAGGATAAGCCCTTGCTTGGCTGCTATCTGCTGCCCCCTTGCGAAGAGCTTGCGCGTGTAGTCCTCAACCACAGCGTAGTCTTCGGCGCTCATTATGCCTTGGGCTATTATCTCTTCCTTTGAGATGTTGAGGTCGTGACCCTCGTCGGCCTTTGTCGTTGGGGTTATGATAGGCTCAGGGAACCTTTGGTTCTCTTTCATGCCTTCGGGCAGCTTCACCCCGCATATCTCGCGGCAGCCTTTCTGGTATTCGCGCCATGCCGAGCCGGTGAGTATGGAGCGGATGATCATCTCCACACGGAAGCCTTCGCACTTGAGTCCCACGGTCACCATTGGGTCGGGTGTGGCGAGCTTCCAGTTGGGGCAGATGTCGCTTGTGGCGTCAAGGAACTTGGCGGCGATTTGGTTTAGAACCTGGCCTTTGAACGGTATTCCCTTTGGCAGTACAACGTCGAATGCCGATATGCGGTCGGTTGCCACCATTACCATCAAGTCGTCGTTGATGTTGTACACGTCGCGCACTTTGCCGTGGTACACGCTCTTTTGGCCTTCAAAGTTGAAATCAGTCCTTGTTAATGCTTTCATTGTTGCTATTGTTTTTTGTTTTCCTTTCTCTGTCGTAGGCTTCGTATGCGTTCACTATGCGCGTTACGAGCTTGTGGCGCACGATGTCTTTTTTGTTGAGTCGCACCACCCCTATGCCGTCGATGCCCTCCAGAATGTTGAGCGCTTCCCTCAGTCCGCAGCTCTGTTCGCGCGGCAGGTCTACTTGCGTCAGGTCGCCTGTGATTATCATTTTCGTGTTCCAGCCCATTCGGGTAAGGAACATCCTTATCTGGGCGGGGGTGGTGTTTTGGGCCTCGTCGAGTATCACAACGGCGTCGCTTAGCGTCCTTCCCCGCATGAATGCGAGCGGCGCAATCTGTATGACGTGCTTTTCCATGAGGTCTTGCAGCCTTGCTGCGGGGATCATGTCCTCAAGGGCGTCGTACAGCGGCTGTAGGTAGGGGTCTATCTTGTCTTTCATGTCGCCGGGCAGGAAGCCGAGCTTTTCGCCTGCTTCCACAGCGGGGCGGCTGAGCACTATTTTCTTTATGGCTTTCTCCTTGAGGGCTTTCACAGCCAGCGCGATGCTAAGGTACGTCTTGCCCGTTCCCGCCGGCCCCACGGCGAATACCATGTCGTTGTGGAAATAGGTGTCGATTAGCTTCTGTTGGTTGGCGCTTCTTGCCTTCACCGGCCTGCCGCTTACGCTGTAAACCACCACGCCTTCGGGTATCTCGTCCTGAGTCTTTTGTCCGTTTACTATGTCGAGGATGTCTTCCGCTTTCAGGGAGTTGAACTTCAGTATGTGCTTGCGCATGTTTTCTACGTTCGACTCGAATTTGGCCATCTGCTCCTCGTCGCCCAGAACGCGTATCACGTTGTCGCGGCCCACGATCCTCAATTTGGGGAACAGGGCCTTTATCATCTGCAGGTGAACATTGTTCACGCCGTAGAATATTACTGGGTCGATGTCCTCAAGGACGATATGTTTCTCTATCAATTTCGTGCTTGATTGATTTCAATCTGCAAAATTACAGAAAGTTTTCAATATCTTGCCACTTTTTATGTTCTTTTTCAGTGTATTGTTGACTTGTTGTTCGTTTTCGGCGTCGATGCAGCTTGGATGGATACCGGCAGTCTGCACTTATTTGCAAATATGCAACTAAAAAACGCTCTCCAACGCATGGTTTTCCGGCTGGCACCATGCCGCCCCGCCAAACGGCCTGTTTGAGGCTGCAATATGGCCTGTTTCGGAAGCCCGAACGGCACGTTTTGCAAGCTAAAACGGTATGTTTTGCAATGCTCTGAATGCCAGGCACATAACCGAAACGAGGATTCCGGGCATCGTTAACATAAAATAGTTAATGGCAGTTCGGGGGGCGATGGTGGGGCAGGGCGGGTGGACTGCCCGCAGGTGTTGATTTGCCCAAAACCTGCCTTTGGGGCTACTGTTTTTGCATAAGCGCAATTTCATTTTCATTCAAAGGCGGTTTCGTTTGGAATAAAAGTGTTAACTTTGCATCCGCGTTAATTGCGCTGCAACTCGTATGAAGATAACTAAAAGCAGATATTTGCAAGGTTTCCTTGCCTCGGTGCTTGTGCTGGCTCTTGTCAGATGCGTGTTCCCGGGCATTGCGGAGCCTGTGGTAAAAGATGGCGCCACCGCTGCCGATTCCGTGGCCGACAGTACCGGCACGCCCGGGGCTTTGCCGTCGGGCGTCAGTGCTTGGGAGCCGGGACGTAATTCCCTTGCCGGTGGCGGCAAGGCAAAGCATAGGATATACAGTGTTCCGTCGTTCAAGGGAACGTTTCCCGACAACAACGACGTGCAGCTTGAGGCGGCGGTGCGCAATGGGGTGAAGCCTGTGGCCGACCGCAATGAAGCGGAGCACCGCATGGCGGAGCTTGTATATGTGGGCAGCAATCCTTATTATTATGTCGATCCGCTGCGTAGCAGCATTCCATATCTTGTGCCAAAGGCGGCCATGCTTTTGCAGGACATTGGCCGGGCGTATTTTGACAGCCTTTACATAAAGGGCATACCGCTGCACAAGATAATCGTGACGAGTGTGCTACGCACAAAGGCCGACGTGGCCCGGCTGCGCACGAGGAACGGCAATGCCACAGAAAACAGCTGCCACCTTTATGGCACTACGTTCGATATATGCTACAACCGCTACAAGACTGTGGAAGACCCTGCCGGCCCGCCGAGGCGCCAAGTGCGCAACGACACGCTCAAGTGGGTGCTGAGCGAGGTGCTGCGCGATTTCAGGGAGAGTGGGCGTTGTTATATAAAGTACGAGGTGAAACAAGGTTGTTTCCACATGACGGTTAACAACTGAGGCTGCATCTTTGTACTTCTCACCGCACTGCTGCGGTTGGGGAAATGATGCAAAGGCTATGCGGTAAGCGTTTGGCTAAACCAAAATAGTATGCTTGCGCCGCATCGTTGTTAACGCAGGAAGCCTCCCTGCGCTTGTGTTGCAAATGGTGTGCAACGGCGCAAGGAGGCATCCTTGTTGCTGTTTGTTTGGGTTTGAATTTGGTGGTCGTCAGATGCAGGCAACGGTAAGGCCCGCCATTACGATGCTGACCATCGACATGAGCTTTATCAGGATGTTGAGCGACGGGCCGGAAGTGTCCTTGAACGGGTCGCCTACCGTGTCGCCAACTATCGTGGCCTTGTGGCACTCAGAGCCTTTGCCGCCAAAGTGTCCTTCCTCTACCATCTTCTTGGCGTTGTCCCATGCTCCGCCGGAATTAGCCATGAACACAGCCAGGGTGAATCCCGTGGTAAGCCCGCCTACGAGCAGGCCCATCACTCCGCCTACGCCGAGCACCACTCCTACCACAATGGGTATTATTATGGCGAGCAGGCTTGGCAGCACCATCTCGTGCTGGGCCGACCTCGTGCTTATCTCCACGCAGCGCCCGTAGTCGGGCGTGGCCTTGCCTTCAAGTATTCCCTTAATCTCCCTGAACTGCCTGCGCACCTCGTTGACCATGGTCTGTGCGGCGCGGCCCACGGCTCCCATGGTGAGGCCGCAGAAGAGGAAAGCGGCCATTCCGCCAATGAACGCCCCTACCAGCACCTTGGGGTTCATGAGGTTTACTTGGAAGAAGTCCATGAAGTCGATCATGTTTGCGGATGAGGGGTCAAACAGCTTGCCTGCGCTGTCGATGAATGTCTGGCCTTCGTTGACAGCGCGCTGCATGGCTATCTTTATCTCCTCTACATACGACGCGAGCAGCGCAAGGGCGGTGAGGGCCGCGCTGCCGATGGCGAAGCCCTTGCCTGTGGCCGCCGTAGTGTTGCCGAGCGCGTCGAGCGCATCGGTGCGCTGGCGCACTTCTTCTCCCAGCTCGCTCATCTCGGCGTTGCCTCCGGCGTTGTCGGCTATGGGGCCGTATGCATCGGTGGCGAGTGTTATTCCCAGCGTCGAGAGCATCCCCACGGCGGCTATGCCTATGCCATACAGACCCTTTGATATGCTGTTGGCGCTCATCGAGAGGTCAAAGCCGTTTGCGAAAAGGTAGCTCAGCATTATGGCCACCGAGATGGTGACTACCGGAATCATCGTAGATATCATGCCTGTGCCTATGCCCTTGATGATGACAGTAGCCGGGCCGGTCTGCGATGCCTCGGCGATTTTCTGCGTAGGCTTGTAGCTGTGGCTTGTGTAATACTCAGTGGCCTGGCCTATTACCACGCCGGCGGCAAGTCCGCTGAGCACCGACAGCGATACGCCTACCCAGTTGTCAAGCTGCAGTAAGTACATGATGGCGAACGTGGCTACGGCTATCAGCGCAGCCGACACGTTGGTGCCGAGGCTCAGCGAGTGGAGCAGTTCTTTCATCGTGGCTCCCTCCTTGGTGCGCACGAGGAATATTCCTGCCAGCGACAGGAATATGCCCACGGCGGCGATTATCATCGGTGCTATCACTGCTTTCAGTTGCATGTCGGCGTTAAGGGCGAATGCCGTGGCTCCGATGGCTGCGGTGCTGAGGATGCTGCCGCAGTAGCTCTCGTATAGGTCGGCTCCCATTCCGGCCACGTCGCCCACGTTGTCGCCCACGTTATCGGCGATGGTTGCCGGGTTTCGTGGGTCGTCCTCGGGTATGTTTGCCTCCACCTTGCCAACGAGGTCTGCCCCTACGTCGGCGGCTTTTGTGTATATTCCGCCTCCAACGCGGGCAAACAATGCTTGGGTCGATGCGCCCATGCCGAATGTCAGCATCGTTGTGGTTATGGTTACGAGCGCCATGTGCTCGCCGCGGTAGAAGTATTCGAGCAAGATGAACCACAGGGCGATGTCGAGCAGGCCAAGTCCTACCACCACAAGCCCCATTACCGCCCCGCTCCTGAAGGCTATCTTCAGTCCGCGGTCAAGCCCCTTGCGGGCAGCGTTGGCCGTGCGCGCCGAGGCGTATGTGGCTGTCTTCATGCCGAAGAAGCCTGCCAGGCCCGAAAAGAATCCTCCGGTGAGGAAAGCGAAGGGTACCCATGGGTTCTGCACGTGCATCACATAGGCCATGAATGCAAATATCACGGCCAGCACAACGAACACGAGGCACACTACTTTATATTGCTGTTTGAGGTAGGCCATTGCGCCTCGCCTCACGTGGCCGGCTATTTCCCGCATCCTTGGGGTGCCTTCGTCCTCTTTCATCATTTGGCGGAAGAATATCCACGCCATTCCGAGTGCGCACACAGACGCCGCAGGGATAATCCAAAATACCAATGGAATGTTCATAGTCATAGTATGTTTTAGTTATTGATGTTTTGTTTTAGGTAGATGCAAAAAGGCGCACGTGAGGTGGCCTAAGCCAGCTCCGTGCACCTTTTGTGTGTCAGTCTTCCGGTTCAAAGTCGCTTATGCCGTCGGCTTCTTCATCCGGGTCGGCGTCTATTTCGAACGTTGTGCGGTAGTTGTCTTCCGTGATGTCGTCTTCGTTGAACATCTCGTCGGCATCCGGCTCGTCGTTTTCCTCCTCCGCGTCGTCATAGTCATCGTCTTGCAAGTCATCGTCGTCCTTGGCTTGGAGCGTCAGCCGTGGCTTCTCCATCTCTGGCTTTGCCTTGGCGAAGATGGCTTCCACCCACGTGCCTTTGGCTATTTCTAGCACTTCGTAGCCGTCGGCCACTTTCTTCTCGAACGTGCCGCCGGGCTTGTGCAGCCTGTCTTTGGGCAGCGTGGTCGTAGATATGTCGAAGCCGCTCTCGATGATGTCCTTTATGCTTTGCGACAGGGAATCCCAGCCACCGCCGAAGTTTCGGTTAAGCACTTCGATGAGCTTCGAGGCCGATATGTGGTGTATGTTCTCGTAGGTCAGGTCGGTTACGCGCATTATCGGTCGTTTCTTCACTGCCCAAGTGGTCTGTGTGTTCTCGTCAATCCTTATGTTCCCAACCTTGTAGCCTTGCTTTTCGTATTTAGTCTTTATCGTGGCCGAGTCGTCTTTTAATTCTTCTATGGTGAAAGCCCCGCGCATTATGTCGGTATAGTGGCGCAGGTTGTCTTTCAAGTCCGCGTCCTTGTCAATGCCGTCGAGCAAGCGGAAAATGTCGTTCTCCTGCAAGTACCAGACATTGTTCTTGGTCAATGTCTTCAGAGTAAGTGCTTTTTTGGCTCCTTGTGATTTCATTGTTCTGTTTGCTTGTATTGTTTTTGATGCTGCAAATGTAAATACTTTATTTTTTATGTACAAGTTTTTGCGGATAATTTTTGCGGTTTTGCCACCCCGTTTGTTGCGGCGGCAGATGCTTCCGCGTGGCCTGTTTGTTGTGTTAGCAGGTGATGGCAGCAGGCAGGCTTGTCATTCAAGCAGGAAGTTCAGTATGCCTTGCATTATTGCCTTGCGCTTGTCTGCGTCGATGATGCATTCGAATGGGAAGCCCATTGCAAGCGAGCGGTAGTCAGCCCCCCGGTAAGCAACGCAGGCATCGCGCCCGTCGGGATACCGCATGGCGGCGAATGCCGGCCACACAGGGCTGAGCACTTCGGGCGAGGTTACGCAATAATGCTTGCCGTTTATCCTGTCATATATCCTTATGGTTGTGTTCAGCCCATATATTGAGTCGCCCCGCGTGACGCTGTTGCCTGCGTAATTGAACTTCAGCAGGTCAGCAGTGAATTGCTTCTCGGCCGGCTTCAGCATATCGCTGCCCAAGTAAGCTCCGCTCACGAGCAGTGCGCCGCCCCGCGAGGCGTATTCTTTCAGCTTGCGTTGCATTGTCGTCGAGAATGTCTTGTAGTATTGCAGGCTGTGGCCATCGTTGCGTTCGAGACCCAGTAGCAGGTCGGCCATCTGGTAGCGGGCAAGGTTCACGCTGCCGCTTTCCACCGCCCCGTATGAGCAGCTCAGTATGTTATACCGTTTGTTTGCCGCCATTGCCTCAGCGTGGCAGCGCACGTAGTCCATGTCATTGCCTGCGATTGTCTTTCCGGCGAAGTCGTCGTTGCTCCAGCCGAGGCCGCTTTCGTCTTCTATTCCCATGCGGTTGCGGTCGAAGTTAACTTGCCTGCCCACCCAACCGCAGGTCGGCCCAAGCGTCACTCCGGGGTCTGCGTCGAAGTCAAAGCCTTGGCCTGAAGCGTCGTCGCGCACCGCTGGCGACGACAGCCGCCTGAATCCGTTCACGATCATCACGCTCTTTTCCGCCCCGGGGTTGTACATGGCGCACAGCACCTCAGTTGTGAAGCTCTTTCCGCCGCGAGTCACCGCCGCCACCTTGAAGCTGTAGAGCACGCCCGGTTCGAGTTCTACGTTGAGGCTGTTCCGTCCGCGGATATATGTGCCGTTGTCGAAGTCAGAATGCCCGTATGCCGTGTACACTATGTAGCCTGTGGGGTGCGATGTTGCCTCCTGCGGGTCGTCCATCGGTGTCCATCGCAGTGTGGCCTCGCCTTTTTCGTTCATTTCTATGCAGAAATCTTTTGGCGTGAGAGGCGTTACGGCGTAAGGTCTCCCGTGCTGGTCGGCAATGTAGCGCAGGATTGTCTTGTAGACAGACCTTGCGAGGGTGAACTTGAAGTTGGGGTCTTGGCCGTACCGCATATCGGGGAAGTTCTGGTGCGACATTGTTTCAAGGATTGCGCTCGGCACCCCCGGCAGCCTTGTTTCCGAATAGTTACGGTCAAGCAGGTCGCGCTTGTTCCATCGGCCATACTTGTATTGCAGGTCGCGCGCCGCATTCGACAGCAGTGCGGCGGCGAGGTCGCGCGAGGCAAGGCGCGAGATGCCCGCGTTGAGCCTTCCGCCATTGAAGCCCGTGGTGCAGATGGCCAGTGAACCAACTATTCCCAGGCCGTCCTTGGCAAATCCGGCGTCGCTGTGTATGGCCAGCGAGAGTTCCAGTGGCACTTTCTTCCCGTCGGTGGTAGGCATGTAGCATGAGCCGCCACCGAGATAGTTCGTCATCAGCGAGCGCGTGTTTATGTCGTCGGCATAGTCGTTTGTTCCCTCTCGTGTGCTGTAAACGGAGTAGGGCATGCCTGCCCATTGCGCGTAGTAGCGCGCTCCCTCGAGGCATCGTGGCAGTCCGCTGGTGCTCCCCCCTCGTTCTATGTTGCCCATGCCTCCGCCGAAGCGCACCGCGTCGGCCGTGACAACTCCACGGCCTGAGCTTTGGTTGGTGAGCACCACGCGGTTATATTCGCTGCTGCCGGCGTCAAAGTCGAACGTTCCCAAGTAGACCCAAGTGCCTCCGCCCATTTGCTGGTTTACCCTGTATTCGGTGCGCTCGCCTTTGTGCCACACGGTGTAGCGCGCATCGTCAATGCTGTTCTCCAATGTTTGGTAACTTACATACACGGCATATCTTCCCTCCTCGGGGAAGTCCGGCTGGTAAGAAATGAGGCTGTATTTTTTTTTGCTCCCCGTGGCCTTGGCCATGCGGGCGGTGCCGGCGACAAACGGGTTCTCGCCGTCGGAATACCATCCCGAGTGCTGCGCGAAGCCTTTCGTTGCGGTTGTAGTCCATGGGTTCTTTGAGCTTACCTCAATGTATCGTGTGCCGTGCGTGGCATCATCGTTGTCGATAATCACCTCGTTGGTCTGAATGTCGCGTTCGCGTGGCGTAAATACCACAGCCCCTGCGTTTTCGAGCATGGGTATAAGGTATGGCACCACGATGCTTGGGGTGAAGAGGTCTTCAGTAGTTCCGAAGAGCTTAGGTCTTTGCCAGCGCCATTTGCCTTTCTTTTGGTCGTAGTATCGCCCATGGCTGGCCCACAAGGCGATGTGCCTGTTTTGCAGTCCGTGGGTGGGGGTGAAAGGCTCCGAGGCATTGCTCACCCACGGCTCGCCATCATATTCGATGTCGCCCCACAGGTTGGCCACGCCCTTCTTCCTCGTCAGCCTGTGCGGCACGAGGTCTTCTATGGGCATTCCGTTGGTCACAATCGTTATGCTGTACTTCCTGTAAGGCTTGGGCAAGGTTTTCCTTATCCGCTTGTATATTTCGTTGACGGTTTTTTCCGAGAACTCCTGCGCAGCAAAGTTGCCGTCGGCAGTGATTGTAATGGCCTTCCTGCCGTTGTCCACGTTGCATCCCGTCATGCGCGGGGCTTGTGGCAGTTCCTGTTTCTTTGGCTTGTATTTTGCGAAATATTCATTGAGCTTCTGCTCCATTTTCCTTTCTTGCGCTGTATTTTGGGCAAGGCAGGCAGGCCCGATGCAGAGCAAGAAGGCTATGATGTGGTATCTTAAGTAGCTGTTCAAAATTAATCGATATAATATTCCCTGCAGGTGCTCTCTATATCTTTGCCACCACATTGTGCGCTCTTTTGTGCTGCATGCCAAAGTCTCATCGGTCGCGTAGCCCGCTACGCGACCTCTTCGGACTTGGCCATGCATCTCCAAAATAGCACCCAATTTGATGGCAATTAATTTTGAACACCTACTTATGTCCATTTGTTTCACACTTCTCCCGTGGTGAAGTTTTCGGGCTTCCGGCCTTCAAATCCTTTGAAATAAAGCTTTATTTCGCGCATCTGCCCGTCGATGTCGCCGTTCGGGACTATGGTCTTTGTGCATTCTATCAGTTTCCTGCGGTAGTCAACGCCGTAGAGCAGGATGGGCATGCCGGCCTTAGCCGCAATGTAGTAGAAGCCCTTTTTCCAGTCGGGGTTGGGTGAACGTGTGCCTTCCGGCGTTATGCAGAGGTGGAAGCAGCGCGCCTTGCCGGCCTCCTCGGCCAGGTTGTCGGTCATGTTAGTGTGCCGCGAACGCCACACAGGTATGCCTCCCAGCCTTCTGAACAAGCTCCCCAACGGCCAGAAGAACCATTCCTTTTTCATCAGGAAATTGCTCTTTATGCCCTCGGCTCGCGAGTACAGCAGGCCGATTATGAAGTCCCAGTTGCTTGTGTGCGGCGCGAGGCAAATGATATATTTGTCGGGGTGGGCTTCAGTTATGTTGGTAGTCCACCCCAACCGCTTGTACAGCATCCAGCTGCATAGATGTTTCAGCATATTGTCCTTATACCTTATTCAAATATGCTTATTTGGTCGGCTATTTCAGTTATCTGCGCCTTGAACTTGGTTATAAGGTCCTTGAAGTAAGCCTTGGCGGTCATCCCAGGCTCTGTGTGCGATATTCTGCTGATGAAGTCGCTCTCAATCTTTATGATTGAGTGCATCAGCGACTCCGCATTTTCCTTTTCGCTGTCGGTTCCGTAAAGCGACATTGCAATGCACTCAGCAAAAAGGTCAGTGCAGATTTGGTTGATATTGCGCTTTAAAGTCTTTCTTTTTGCCATATTGATGTCTCCTCCTTGTTGTTTGGTTTGTTTTGTTGTTTCTTTTGCGAAGATACATAATTTATTGCGAAGGGCAATGGCTTTCTGTGAAAAAAATATTAAAATGTAGGCATCGCGCACTTTCCCTAACCTCATTCTGATAAAAATTGTTTATTTTTGCCGATACAAATCAGCATACATTATATAACATTTAAGAGACAAGTATGGAAAGAAGCGCGTTGCAGGCCGAAAGAGCTGCATACCAGCCAAAGTTGCCCAAGGCCCTCAAGGGCGGTGTCATAGCAAGGGAAGGCGAGCCTACCCAGAGCGTGGCAGACAGGGAAGAGATTAAAAAGTTGTTCCCCAACACTTACGGGATGCCGGTTGTAGAGTTCGCCGAGAGCGGCGAGGCAAACAACTGCCGTGTAAATGTTGGCGTGATTCTCAGTGGTGGCCAGGCACCCGGCGGCCACAATGTGATTACCGGATTGTTCGACCAGCTCAAGAGGCTCAACCCCGAAAACCGCCTTTACGGCTTCATACTCGGGCCGAGCGGACTCGTAGAGCACAACTACAAGGAGCTTACCAAAGACATCATCGACGAATACCGCAATACCGGCGGCTTCGACATGATAGGTTCGGGGCGCACCAAGCTGGAGACTGTTGAGCAGTTTGAGAAGGGCCTTGAGATACTGCGTGAGCTTGACATAAAGGCGCTTGTCATCATCGGTGGCGACGACTCAAACACCAACGCCTGTGTGCTGGCCGAGTACTATGCGGCCAAGAACTGCGGTGTGCAGGTGATAGGCTGCCCCAAGACCATCGACGGCGACCTCAAGAACAGCCAGATAGAGATTTCGTTCGGTTTCGATACTGCCACCAAGACCTACTCAGAGCTTGTGGGCAACATAGAGCGCGACTGCAACTCGGCGCGCAAGTACTGGCACTTCATAAAGGTGATGGGGCGCAGCGCAAGCCACATCGCCCTTGAGTGCGCCTTGCAGTGCCAGCCCAACGTTTGCCTTGTTTCGGAGGAGGTGGAAAAGAACGACATGACGCTCAACCAGATCGTAGACTACCTCTGCGGGGTAATTGCCCACCGTGCCGCCAATGGCTGCAACTTCGGCACGGTGATAGTGCCTGAGGGCCTCATAGAGTTCATTCCGGCGATAGGCCGCCTCATTGACGAGCTTAACGACCTGCTGGCCGCCCACGGCTCCGAGTACCGCGACCTCGACGTGCAGGCGCAGCGCGAATACATCATCGCCCACCTCTCGGCAGAGAACGTGGCCACGTTCGAGACGCTGCCCGTTGAGGTGGCCCGCCAGCTCTCGCTCGACCGCGACCCGCACGGCAACGTGCAGGTTTCGCTCATCGAGACCGAGAAGCTGCTTTCAGACATGTGCGCTGCAAGGCTTGAGAAGATGAAGGCCGAGGGCAAGTTTGTGGGCAAGTTTGCCGCCCAGCATCACTTCTTCGGCTACGAGGGGCGTTGCGCCGCGCCGTCGAACTTCGACGCCGACTACTGCTACGCACTCGGAACGAGCGCCGCACAGCTCATAGCTGCCGGCAAGACGGGCTACATGGCCATAGTGAAGAACACCACGCGCCCCTCCGACGAGTGGGTGGCTGGCGGTGTGCCTATCACCATGATGATGAACATGGAGCGCCGCAACGGCAAGATGAAGCCCGTGATACGCAAGGCGTTGGTTGACCTCGATGGCAATCCTTTCAAGACCTTCGTGGCCAACCGCGACCATTGGGCCAAGGAAACGTGCTACGTTTACCCCGGACCCATACAGTACTGGGGGCCTGCCGAAGTGTGCGACAAGCCAACCATGACGCTCGCATTGGAGCACGTCAACTGACATTTTTGTTAAGGCAAGCGGCATCACGCACAGCCAGCGCTCCGTTGAGGCGCGTCGGCGGTGCGTGATGCCATGCCGCTTGTCTTGCAGAAGCTTACAATGCCAAGCTCGTCGTCCAAGCATACCGAAAAGCGGAAGCGCGCCCGCAGGCCGGCATACGGTCGGCAGGCGCGCCGTTCCCGTTTCCATTCGCCTTACCTTTGGCGGCTCCGCAGGCTGCCCGGCTGGCCGTGGCTGCTGGGCGGTGGTTTGGTCGTGGGGCTGTATGTGTGGGCTTTCTACTATTTCTTTGTAAGCCCGTTCGGTTTCCGTTGGCGGGCTTTGTATGGCGATGCGTCCTATCCCGAGGGATATGAAATCCACGGCATCGACGTGAGCCACCACCAGGGAGCCATCGACTGGGCCGTGCTGCGCAACAACGGCATGATAGGCCGCTACCCCGTGCGCTTCGTAATGATCAAGGCCACCGAGGGAGCCAGCAACGTAGACAGCCGCTTCAGCGAAAACTTCCACCAGGCGCGCGAGTATGGCTTCGTGCGCGGGGCATACCACTTCTGGAGCACCTCGTCGAGCGGAAGGGCGCAGGCCGAGCATTTCCTGCGCACGGTTGAGCTTGAAGAGGGCGACCTGCCGCCGGTGCTCGATGTGGAGCGCAAGGCCAAGTCGCAAACGCCGGAGCAGTTCAAGGAGAGCGTGCTTACGTGGTTGCGCCTTGTTGAGGCTCATTACGGCGTGAAACCGATAATCTACACCTATTATAAATTTAAAACGGCCTACCTTGGCGACTCTATCTTCGATGCCTATCCGTATTGGATAGCGCATTATTACGTAGACTCGGTGGAATATAAAGGCAAGTGGAAATTCTGGCAGCACACCGACTGCGGACGCCTGCCTGGCATCAAGGGTTACGTTGATTTCGACATCTACAACGGCAGTTACTACGACTTGCAGCAGCTTACTATTGGCAGCCGCGAGGACGAGGAAGACGAGTCGTGGTATGATTGAGGCGTAGAGGCTGGGCTTGTGACTTGCCTTGCCATAGCTTGTCGCCGCGCCGTTTTGCCATCAATGTTTTTTACAAATTCCTTTTTGCGGCATGGCCTTGCCTTGCCTGCTTTGCCAAATGGCCTGTTTGGGCTTGCCAAACGGCACGTTTTGCATTGCCAAACGGCCTGTATTGCAGGGTGAAATGGCACGTTTTGTAACTTATTGGGAACCAGATTGTTGCCTCCGATGGTTAGCGCTGCGAAATAACTTTACCATTTTACCCAAACTATCGTCACGTATACACAACGTTGCGGCTGGTTTGCAACTCGCCGCTGCCCAACAAGCGATCCTGTGACCCGCCATCCCCCAGTATGCACAACTTCTCGCAAAGGGTGTTGGCTGTGCATGATGGTTATGGTGGTCCTGCAAAAAAGATGGGGCGGGGCATGCCCGTTTTGGGTTATATTTCGTATCTTTGCAAGCAGAATAAACCATCATTCAAAGAAAGGACAAGCAAGAAACAGAAAGGAAACTTATATTTAACATATCGTATAACAAGAAGCATTAGCTATTATTCGCGTTCGACAAAGTCTACCAAACTCGTATAGAACCACAAAGAATAATACTAAGTAGGATTGGTGTACCCAATCCCCACAAGCACCGATGAGGTTAATGCTCACGCAGAATAGCGTGGGCAACTTATCGTGCTTGTGGGGGTTTGGTAGACACCCGTCGAACGGATAAGAAGCCCGCGCTTCTTTTATCCGTCTGTGATTGATAGTCTATGCTCTAAAACTATCAATCGTTATGCCAAACAAAAACCTTAATGCGGCCAAGCGCGCCAAGAAGGATGAGTTTTACACTCAGCTCTCCGACATCGAGCGCGAGCTGCAACATTATTGGCCGCACTTCCGGGGCAAGACTGTGCTCTGCAACTGCGACGACCCTTACGAGAGCAACTTCTTCAAGTATTTCGCACTCAACTTCAACCAACTCGGGCTTAAGAAGCTCACCTGCACCTGCTACAACGGCTCGCCGGTGCAGGGCAGCGAGCTGCTGCTCCATTTCGAGGGCTTCGACACCGAGCCGCGCAAGCTGGCCTATAAAGTGGAGATAACCGAAGTGAAAGACGAGAACGGCGACGGGGCTGTTGACCTCTCGGATGTGCGCTACCTCCTGCAAAACGACCGCAACGTGCTCTCCCTCCTGCAAACGGGCGACTTCCGCTCTCGCGAATGCATCCAACTGTTGGACGAGGCCGACGTGGTAGTGACCAACCCGCCATTCTCCCTCTTCCGCGAATACATTGGGCAGTTGGTTAGGCACGGCAAGAAGTTCCTTATAGTAGGCCACCAAAACGCCATAACATACAAGGAGGTGTTCCCACTCATAAAGGATAACAAGGTGTGGCTTGGCTACGGCTTCAAGGGTGCCGCCGCCCATTTCTATTCCCCTTACGAAGACACCGCAACGGCGGGCGACCACCGCAAGGACATGATTCGCGTATCGGGCGTTACGTGGTTCACCAACATGGACATACCCAAACGCAGCGAAGAACTTGACCTTGTGTGCAGGTATTCGTCGGAGAAATATCCGAGATATGAAGACTTTGATGCAATTGACGTTTCCGATTCTTTGGCTGTGCCGTTTGATTATGGCGGAATTATGGGAGTGCCAATTACATTTTTGTATTTCTTTAATCCGTTGCAATTTGAAATTATTGATTGTTGTGAACCATGCATAAGGTTGGAAACGCTAATGAAAATGCCTAAATTCAAAGAGTATAAATCGCGTCAGAAGATGTGTAATGGCATTTTGTGCCAAAAGAAATATCATAGATTATTGATACGTAACAGACAATTGCAAAACTAATATCCCTATGATGACCATCAATCAAATTGAAGTTACCGTTGGCGAAGTGTGCGACGGCTACGTTAACAACGACGAGCAGGGGGTGCGCGGCTACGGCGGCAGGCTCGACATAAGGCCGCCATACCAGCGCGAGTTCATTTACGACGAAAAGGAGCAGCGGGCTGTAATCAACACCGTGCTCTGCGGCTATCCGCTAAACGTGATGTACTGGGTGAGGCGGAGCGACGATGCCGAATGCCCCTACGAGGTGATGGACGGGCAGCAGCGCACCCTCTCGCTCTGCCAGTATGTGGCGGGCAAGTTTGCCGTTGACTACAAGAACTTTGGCAACCTGCCGCCAGACATACAGCAGCGCATACTCAACTACCGCCTCACCGTATACGTGTGCGAGGGCGAGGAGTCGGAGAAGCTTGAGTGGTTCCGCACAATAAACATTGCCGGCAAGCCGCTCAACGAGCAGGAAATACGCAACGCCGTATATGCAGGCCCTTTTGTGAGCGACGCCAAGCGCCACTTCTCAAAGACCAACTGTGCCGCCAAGCGGCTTGCGGGCGACTTTGTGGCAGGCTCGCCCATAAGGCAGGACTTGCTTAAAAAGGCCATAGAGTGGATGGCCGGCCACGAGACGCGCCAAGGCCACAGGCAGACCGCCGTGGGCTACATGGCCGACCACCAGCACGACCCCAACGCCAACCAACTGTGGACTTACTTCCAGACGGTGATAAACTGGGCCATAACCAACTTCGACCCGAAGCGGTTCAGGAAGATAATGAAGGGCGTTGACTGGGCCGTGCTATACGACAGTTTCTCCGGCGAGGCTCTCGACACCGCCTCGCTCGGACGCCGCATAGGCGCGCTCATGCGCGACAGTGAGATTCAGCGGCCGGTGGGCATAATCCCCTACGTACTTACCGGCGACGAGCACTGGCTCGACCTGCGAGCCTTTCCCGACGACATGAAGCTGGCGGCGTGGGAGCGGCAAGGCCACGTTTGCCCGCTGTGCCACCGCGAGTTCGACTTTGAGTTCATGGAAGGCGACCACATCACGCCTTGGCGCGACGGCGGGCGCACCGTGGCGGAAAACTGCCAGATGCTCTGCCGCGAGTGCAACCGCCGCAAGGGCGGCAAGTGAGGCCCAGGGGCGGGCAGGGGCTATTCTGTCGCCCCGCCCTTGCGGAACTCCAAGCAGGCCCAGCCGCCGTCGCCGCTGGTGTGGGTTTGCCTTAGCCCAAGGCTTTCGGCTTGCCGCGTTATGGCTGCGGCATCGCTTTCGTAAAAACCGCTGAGCAGCAGTATCGCGCCGTCGGCCATTGCTTCGCAGAAGCGAGGCATGTCGGCAAGGAGTATGTTGCGGTTTATGTTTGCCGCCACCACGTTGAACTTTCCCCCCGTCCTGCCTATTGCCGAGGCATCGCCCTGCAGGGCCTCAAACCTGTCGGCAACGCCGTTGACCTGGGCGTTGTGGAGCGAGTTGTCCACGCTCCACTCATCGATGTCGTAGCCCACGGCCATGGCCGCCCCCATCTTAAGCGCGGCTATGGCCAGTATGCCCGTGCCGCAGCCGCAGTCGAGCATGCGCTTGCCGGCCATGTTGGCGGCCAGGAGCCTCGCCACAATCATGCGTGTGGTCTCGTGGGTGCCCGTTCCGAAAGCCAGCTTGGCGTCGATGGTTATGGTTATGTCGTAGTGGCTCTGTGGCAGGTGGCGGCCGTCGTGTATGCAGCAGCGGTCGCATATCGTTATTGGTTCAAAGCCTTCTTGTTCCCACTGCTCGTTCCAGTCGCGGTATTCTGCTTCCTTTATGTTGTAACTTACAGTCATCCCGGGCATAGGGAAATTGTTTTTCAAGTTGTCGAGGGCTGCGCGGTTGAGCAGTGCCACTTGCACGTAGCCCTTTGTTCCGCCGTCGGTTTCCTCAAAAGCCTCAAAGCCTGCCTCGCCCGCCATGGCGGCGATGAGGTCGCGCGCGTCTTGAAGGCCATCGCCCTTTGGCGACACGCTGAACTCCACTTCGTAGTATCTCATGAATGCATTGATGTTAATTAGCCTTGCAAAAATACAAAAAATAGGGGAATCCCTACTAAGGTTTAGGTTTTTTCCGTACTTTTGCAAGTAGAGACAATGTAACTTTGCATTGACGGAAATTAAGCAATGAAGAAAGGGAGGTTTTATATGAACAAGCTGACAATGGCACTGGCCGCCGCATGGCTGGTTCCCGTGGTGGCCATATCTCAGGATGACTTGTATTTCGTGCCAGAAGAAGAACAAGTGGAGCGCGCGGCTGAAGTGCGCGAACAGCCTGTGGAGACGTATTACAGCGGCAGTCAGCGCGATGTGGACGAGTACAATCGTCGAGGCTCATACGTGCAGCAGATAGACTCTGCCGGAAATGACATCATAGACTTTGACGGGGCCGTGGGCGTTTACCCCGACACCTTAGGCGACTATGCCTGCACGAGGCAGATGAGCCGTTTCGACGATTATTCGTGGTATGACCCTTATTGGGCGGGCTACAACGACGGGCGCTGGGACAGCTGGTGGTGGAACGACCCGTGGTATAGCTGGTATTGGTACGACCCGTGGTTCTACGCAGGATGGGGCTACTACCCGTGGCACTACCACGCCTGGTATCCGTATCACCGCCATTGGTACGTTGGCTCTTACTACAGACCTTACCGTGGCATCACCGGCACTGCCAACCATGGTTTCGTAAGCCGGGGCGGGCGGAGGAACGGTGGCACCGGCTACCGCGGCACAACCGCCGGACGCAGGGGCTCGTCGGGAGGCAGCAGGAAGTACATACGCAATTTCTCTGGCAACCGCAGCTCCAACAGGGTTGGCTCGTCTTCTTCAACGCGGCGGCCGTCGTATAGCAGCGGCAACTCGTTTGGCGGCAGCCGCAGTGGCGGCGGTTTCAGTGGCAGCCGCAGCGGCGGTGGCAGCCGGGGAGGTGGCGGCAGCCGTGGCGGCGGAGGTGGATTCCGCGGGCGCAGGTGATAGTTGTTAGTCAATGAATAGGTTTATAGTTATAAGGAGTTTTGTCATGAAGAAAATCATATTGCCATTTGTGGCCGTGCTCACAGCAGTTGCGGCCACAGCGCAGGAGACATACGAGAACGCGCGCTTTGGCCACCGAGGATCTTAACGGCACGGCGCGCTACGTGGGCATGGGCGGGGCCATGGACGCACTTGGCGCCGACCTCTCGACCATAGGCACCAACCCGGCCGGCATCGGCCTTTTCCGCCATTCGCAGGCCAAGGTGTCGTTTGGCTTCGTGTCGCAGCAGGGGGCAACGGGGTTTGCCAATGCCGACAAGACGAACCTCAGCTTCGACCAGGCGGGCTTCGTGTACTCTATGCGCACGGCGCGCAAGTCGTTCGTGAACTTTGCGTTCAACTACCACAAGAGCACCAACTTCAACCAGATACTCTCGGCGTCAAACCGCCTGAGCGGGGCCTCGCAGAACAAGCTGTCGTACCTAAAGGGGGCGAACGATATGTTTGGGGTGGTGGACGACATTGACCACTATGTGGGGAACAACAATCTGTTCAACTCTGTTGATTACATATATTATAATGGTTTCCTCGTGTCGCACGACAGTGAGACTGGCGAGCCTTCGTTTGGCTACAACGAGGCCACTGGCTACGCTTTCAACCGTGCCAATGGTGGATACATAGGTGAATATGACTTCAACATCAGCGGCAACATCAACGATAGGGTGTATCTCGGCCTCACCGTGGGCATACACGACGTGAACTACAACGGCTATGGCGAATATTCGGAGAACCTGATTGATGCCGAGGGGCAATCGATAGGCGGCGTTACCGTGGCCGACGACCGCGTGATATCCGGCACGGGCTTCAACCTGAAGATGGGCGTGATATTCCGCCCGGTGGAGAATTCCCCGTTCCGCATCGGCCTTTCGGTGGCCACGCCTACGTGGTATGACCTTACCACGAGCAACCATACGGTATTGCTTAACAACTCAACCATGGGGGAGTGGGACGCTTATGAAAGCAACGAGACTTACGACTTTAAACTTAACACGCCATGGAAGTTCGGGCTGAGCCTCGGCACAACGGTGGGCAACTATCTCGCCATTGGCGCAAGCTACGATTATGCCGACTATGGCAACTTGGACTCGCGCATCAACGAGGGCGGAGGCTTCGACTGGACTTACGACGGGTATTACGAAACCAGCACCAGCGACCGGACCATGAACACTCACACGGAGCACACGCTGAAAGGGGTGAGCACGGTGAAAGTGGGCCTGGAGTACAAGCCCGAAGCCGCACTGGCCATACGCCTTGGGTACAATTATGTGTCGCCGATGTACAACAAGAACGGTTTCAAGGACTATTCCATCGATTCTCCCGGAACTTATTATGCCTCGGCAACCGACTACACAAACTGGAAGTCGACGAACCGCATCACCTGTGGTGTGGGCTATACGGTGAAGAAGTTCTCGGTAGACATGGCATACCAGTATTCGGTGCAGAAAGGCGAATTCCATCCGTTTGCCGACTTCGGCACTGCGGGGCAGTCTGTGGAAATGACCAACATTGGCACGGCTACGGACGTGGACAACAAGCGCCATCAGGTGCTCTTCACCTTGGGCTATTCGTTCTGAAACGGGTATAGGGGCTTCCCGATGGCATATTGACCGCAAAGGGCGGTACCAAGAGGAACCCGATGACATTATGTGAGCCTCTGCGGCATTGGCGCAGGGGCTTGCTTTGTGTTGGGGCTTGGGCTTGGGGCGATAATCTAAGAAACTGTTTGGATTTTTTTGTCCAATGGATTGCCGTGGATTTTCGTGATGTTTTTTGTTGGCGTTTGACAGAGTTTGGCGGGCTAAATGATGAAAACGCTAACAAAAAACAGCCGGAAAGACACCGCAAGCCATGGGCAAAGTGAGCATTAGCCATAGAAAGAGAGCTGCTGTAAAAAAATCAAAACAGTTTCTAAGCGCGGAGCGTCATTTCTTGTCTTTTATTCGTTCGTTTCGGCTATTTTGTGTAACTTTGTGCGGTTTATGACTTCAACAGTGAGATGAAAGAAAGCTCAAAGGCATCTTTGCACCAGATATTGAGCGATTATCTGGAGCTTAACAATTATCGCAAGACACCCGAGCGGTTTGCGATACTCGATGCCGTTTACAGCATAAACGGGCATTTCACGTTGGACGAACTGAGCGCCAAGCTGGAGGATGAATGCCATTTCCCGGTGAGCAGAGGCACTCTTTACAATACGCTGAAGCTGTTTATGGAGCTGAGGCTCGTAATGCGCCACCGCTTTCAGGGCGCAACCAAGTATGAGGCGTGCTACTACAACGGGTGTCACAGCCATCAGGTGTGTACCATCTGCGGAAAGGTGGTTGAGATAAAGTCGCCGGAGGTGAGCGCGGCAATCAATGACCTGCACCTCAAGAGATTCCGCAAGGATGGCTTCTCATTATATATATATGGTGTGTGCAGTGCCTGCCAGGCTCGCCTTACCCGCAAGAAAGGCAACGAAACGAAACAGAAACCACAAAAGGAAAAGAAACAATAATGAACAAAGGGAAAGTTGATGTCCTGCTGGGATTGCAGTGGGGCGATGAAGGAAAAGGAAAGGTCGTCGACGTGCTTACGCCGCAATATGATGTCGTGGCACGTTTCCAAGGCGGCCCCAATGCCGGCCACACGCTGGAGTTTGAGGGGCAGAAGTATGTCCTTCGCAGCATTCCTTCCGGTATTTTCCAAGGAGGGAAAGTAAACATCATTGGTAACGGAGTGGTGCTGGCCCCCGACTTGTTTATGGAGGAGGCCAAGGCTCTTGAAGAGAGCGGGCACGACTTGCGTGGCCACTTGCACATATCGAAGAAAGCCCACCTCATAATGCCTACCCACAGGGTGCTCGACGCGGCTTACGAGGCGGCCAAGGGCAAGAGCAAGGTTGGCACCACGGGCAAGGGCATCGGCCCTACGTATACCGACAAGATATCGAGGAACGGCCTGCGAGTGGGCGACATCTTCGAGAATTTCGACCAAAGGTATAGGGCTTGCAAGGCTCGTCACGAGGCCATACTGAAGTCGATGGGCTATGAGTATGACATCACCGAGGTTGAGAAGAAGTGGATGGAGGGCATAGAATACCTCCGCAATTTCAAGATTGTGGATTCGGAGCATGAGGTGAACAACCTGCTGCGCGAGGGCAAGAGTGTACTGTGCGAGGGTGCGCAAGGCACGATGCTCGACGTTGACTTTGGCTCTTATCCATACGTCACGTCGTCGAACACCATCTGCGGCGGCGCTTGCACTGGCCTTGGGGTCGGCCCGGGCAAGATTGGCGACGTGTACGGCATCATGAAGGCATATTGCACCCGCGTTGGCGCGGGGCCTTTCCCAACTGAGCTTTTCGATGAGGTGGGCGACACCATCAGGCAGCTCGGGCATGAGTATGGGGCCGTTACAGGCCGCGAGCGCAGGTGTGGCTGGATTGACCTCGTTGCGCTTCGCTATGCCATCATGGTGAATGGCGTCACCCAGCTCATAATGATGAAGAGTGACGTGCTTGACGGCTTCGACACCATAAAGGCTTGCGTGGCCTACAAGCAGCATGGCAAGCAGATTGACTATTTCCCCTATAACATTGAGGAAGGCATCGAACCGGTGTACAAGGAGCTGCGCGGCTGGAAGACCGACATGACCAAGTTCACCTCCGAGGACGACTTCCCGAAGGAGTTCCGCGAGTATATTGCATTCCTTGAGGCAGAGCTTGAGACGCCCATCAAGATAATCTCGATAGGCCCTGACCGCGAACAGACAATCGTGAGAGACTGATGGCACAGAAACCAAGCATACCCAAAGGCACGCGCGACTTCTCCACCGAGGAGATGGCCAAGCGCAACTACATATTCGACACCATAAAGAGCGTGTTCGCGCTATATGGCTACCAGCAGATAGAGACGCCGGCGATGGAAACCTTGCAGACGCTCATGGGCAAGTATGGGGAGGAGGGCGACAAGCTCCTCTTCAAGGTGCTCAACAGCGGCGACTACCTGAGCAAGGTGACCGATGAGGAGCTTAGCTCGCGAAACTCGCAGCACCTTGCCCCGCGTTTGTGCGAGAAAGGGCTGCGCTACGACCTCACCGTTCCGTTTGCCCGCTATGTGGTGATGCACCGCGACGAGCTTCAGTTGCCCTTCAAGCGTTACCAAATCCAGCCGGTGTGGCGCGCTGACCGCCCCCAGAAAGGGCGTTACCGCGAGTTCTACCAGTGCGATGCCGATGTGGTGGGGAGCGACTCCCTGCTCAACGAGGTGGAGCTGATGCAGATTGTTGACACCGTGTTCAGCCGTTTCGGCATCTGTGTGGCCATAAAGATCAACAACCGCAAGATTCTTACAGGCATTGCCGAGGTAATAGGCGAGGCCGACAAGATAGTTGACATTACGGTGGCAATCGACAAGCTCGACAAGATTGGGCTTGAAAATGTCAACGCTGAACTTCGTGCTGCCGGCATATCTGATGATGCAATCGCAAAGCTTCAGCCGATAATAAACCTTGCGGGGAGCAACGACGAGAAGCTAGCTGTGATAGAGAACGTGCTTGCAGGCAGCGAGACCGGCATGAAGGGGGTGGGCGAGACGCGCTACATCCTCGACACGCTTAAGCGCACCGGTCTGAAGAACGCCATTGAACTTGACCTTACGTTGGCCCGTGGCTTGAACTACTACACTGGCGCCATCTTTGAGGTTAAGGCTCTCGACACTCCCATGGGCAGCATAACCGGTGGCGGGCGATACGATAACCTCACCGGCATCTTTGGCATGCCGGGCCTTAGCGGCGTGGGAATATCGTTTGGCGCCGACCGCATTTTCGACGTGCTCAACGCCTTGGAACTTTATCCCGACGACGCAGTGAACGGTACGCAGCTCATGTTCATTAACTTCGGCGAGAAGGAAATGGAATACTGTCTGCCACTGGCAGCCGAGGCAAGGGCTGCCGGCATCAGGACCGAACTGTTCCCCGACGCTGCCAAGATGAAAAAGCAGATGGCATACGCCAACGCCAAGGGCATTCGCTTTGTGGCAATGGCAGGCGAGAACGAGGTTAATGAAGGCAAGGTGACGCTAAAGGATATGGCAACAGGGGAGCAGCGCATGATAGATGCCTCTGCCCTTGTCGCTGAGGTGAAAGGCAAATGAACAACCACGGCAGGGTGCAGGCCGCCACTTGGCAGGCCACGCCTTGCTTTTAACTAAAAACCAAGACAAATGAGAAAACTCAGACTAATTGCTTATGCAGCCATAGTGGCCCTTGTGCTGTCTGCATTTAAGCGTGACAACGTAGTGACTATCTTCATGATAGGCGACTCCACCATGGCCAACAAGAGCCTCAAGGGCGGAAACCTTGAACGGGGCTGGGGCATGGCTCTGCCCTGCTATTTTGACGATGGGATAGTGGTGGACAACCATGCCGTTAATGGCCGTTCTTCGAAGAGCTTCATCAATGAAGGCCGCTGGCAGAAAGTTCTCGACAAGATAAAGCCAGGCGACTATGTGTTCATACAGTTCGGTCACAACGACGAGAAACCCAAGCCCGACCGTCACACCGACCCCGGCACGACTTTCGATGAGAACCTGCGTAAGTTTGTGCGTGAAACCCGGGAGAAGGGCGGCAAGCCGGTGCTCTTCAGCTGCGTGGTGCGCCGCAACTTCATGAAAGAGGCTCCCAAGATTGACGACGACGAGGCTTTGCGCAAGACTACCGGCATGACGAAGGGGCAGAAGCCAGAGGACGAGGGCGAAATACTTGTTGATACCCACGGTGACTACCGCTTCTCGCCGCGCAATGTGGCCAAGGAGATGAACGTGCCTTTTGTCGATGCCAACAAGATTACGCACGACCTTGAGCAAGGGCTTGGTCGCGAAAAGTCGAAGAAGCTACACATGTGGTTCTACCCCGGCGAGGTTCCCTCAATCCCCAAGGGCCGTCAGGACAACACCCATTACAACGTATATGGCGCTCATGTGGTGGCTCGCTTGCTGGCAGAGGCCGTGACCAAGGAGGTGCCTGAGCTTAAGAGGCATCTCGTAAACTACGACCTCTCGGTTGCGAGCAATGGCGTAGGCGATTATTTCACGGTGCAGGAAGCAGTCGACAACGCCCCAAGCGGCAAGTCAACCACCATCCAGCTCTTCGCCGGAGAGTGGGACAAGCCAACCATCCCGGCCGGCAAGGAAATAAAGTTCGTTCTGCGTGAGGGAGCCAAGTGGAAAGAATGAAAATAACATAAAATTCCGCTTGCTCTTGCCAGAGTCATTATTTATGGCTAACTTTGCATGACATAACAACTAAACAACTACGATTATGAAGAAGAAATTCATTTGCACCGTGTGTGGTTACATACACGAAGGCGAGACAGCCCCCGAGCAGTGCCCAATCTGCAAGGCTCCGGCATCAAAGTTTGTAGAGCTTAACGACGACGGCCAGGCAACGTTTGCCACGATGCACGTTCTCGGCGCAGCCCGCAAGGAGGGTGCAACCGAGGAGATGATCAAGGACCTCGAGGCTCACTTCAACGGCGAGTGCGGCGAGGTGGGCATGTACCTTGCCATGAGCCGTCAGGCCGACCGCGAGGGCTATCCCGAGATTGCCGAGGCTTACAAGCGCTATGCTTTCGAGGAGGCAGAGCACGCTTCCAAGTTCGCAGAGCTTCTGGGCGATGTGCTCAAGGACACCAAGAGCAACCTCAAGGCCCGCATTGCAGCTGAGAAGGGTGCTTGCGAAGACAAGTTCCGCATTGCCAAGAACGCCAAGGCTGCCGGTATGGATGCCACCCATGACACCGTTCACGAGATGGCAAAGGACGAGGCTCGCCACTGCGCAGGCTTCATCGGCCTCTATGAGCGCTATTTCGGCGACAAGAAATAAGCCCCGTGGCTATCTTTTAGTCTCCTTGCGGCACCCGCAAGCCCAATTATTGTTTACGGCAAGCAGGCTCGCTGCACAATAAAACAAGAGAATAACCGTTTTATCAGTTAAGATGAAACGGTTATTCTTTTTCTTCCTTGCCCTGGCATCGGCCATCGCTTTCGCATCATGCGACGACAACGACTCGTTCACCACGGATCGATCCGCGCTGCTTACTTTTTCGCGCGACACAGTTTCCATGGACACGGTGTTCAGCACGGTGCCTACCTCCACATACACATTCTGGGTGTACAACCATAACGACGACGGCATCCGCCTGAGCCGTGTGCGCCTTAAGCGCGGCAATCAGAGCGGTTTCCGCGTCAACGTCGATGGCTCCTACCTCGACAACTCCATGGGGAGCTTCGTCCGAGACTTGGAGGTGCGCGGCGGCGACAGCATCCGCGTCTTCGTAGAGCTTACCTCGGCACAGACCAACTCCGACGTTCCGCAGCTTGTTGAAGACCAGCTCGTGTTCACCCTTGAGAGCGGTGTGGAGCAGGAGGTGTGCCTGCGGGCATACTCCTGGGATGCCATAATGCTGCGCGATGCGGTGATAAGTCGCGACACCATAATCAGCTCAGCCAAGCCGATAGTAATATATGGCGGCCTGCGTGTGGACAGTGGCGCTACGCTTACCGTAAGTGCCCCGGCCACTCTCTACTTCCATGCAGATGCCGGCTTGGACGTCTATGGACGGCTCGTAGTTAACGGTGTGGCGGGCAACGATGTCGTGATGCGCGGAGACCGCACCGACCGAATGTTCGACTACCTGCCTTACGACCGCGTCAGCGGGCAGTGGCAGGGCATCCGCTTCCACTCCTCTTCTACAGGCAACAGCCTTACTTATGCTGACATCCACAGTGCCACCGACGGCATAGTGTGCGATTCCGCCGCTTTCGACTCCACAGCCATGCGCCTTGCGCTGACCAACGTCACCATCCACAACTGCCAGGGGGCGGGTCTTGCAGCCTACAACGCCAACGTCAGCCTTGTAAATTGCCAGATAACCAACACCCTCGGCGACTGCGTGGCCATCTACGGAGGCCGGGCTACGATGCTATATTGCACGTTGGCCCAGTTCTATCCTTTCGATGCCGACCGCGGCGTGGCCCTGCGCTTCTCGTGCCGCAGGGATGGCCATGACTATCCGTTACACCTGCTCCAGTGCGCTAACACCCTCGTAACTGGCTATGCCGACGACGAGCTGATGGGCGAGGCGGGCGACTCGCTCGTGGCTTTCAACTACCAGTTTGCCAACAGCATACTGCGCACTCCCGCCATCGAGGACACCACGATGCTTGCCCGCTTCGTCAACGTGGTGTTTGAGGCTCCTGGCGACACCGTAGAGGGCGAGGCCCACTTCCGCACTGTAGATGCCGACCTCCAGTTTTACGACTTCCACCTTGACTCCATCTCCACCGCCATTGGCCGCGCAGCCCCCGTTGAGTGCTGCCCCGCCGACCGCGACGGCTCGGAGCGCGGTTCCCTGCCCGATGTTGGTTGTTACCAGTGGCGGCCTGCCGCTGCGCCTACATCTGGCCGTCGGTGAACGATAGCGGTAGCAATGCCTCTATGCCATCGATGGCGAACACATGGCGTGTGCCGTAGAGGAGCAGGCGCACCTTGCGCCCGTGCCTTACCTCTGTTTCCACGAGTGCTTGCCTGCAGCTGCCGCACGGCGTCACCGGCTCAGCCGTAAGGCCATGCTCGTTGCGCGCCGCTATGGCTATTGCCACCACGGGTGTGTTAGGGTGCGCTGCCCCGGCGGCAAACAGGGCAGTCCGCTCTGCGCAAATCGTCACGGAGAAGGCGGCGTTCTCCTGGTTGCACCCAGTAATCACTTCCCCCGTCTGCAGCATCACCGCGCAGCCCACGCGGAAATGCGAGTAAGGCACGTAAGAATTGTCAGTAGCCCCTATGGCTGCCTCCACCAGCTGCCGCTCGGCGTCGCAGAGTTCTTCCATCGCATACACCCCGATGGTCGTCTTGATGATTCTTTCCTCCATAATAATCTTAATTTTGTCGCAAATTTAATGAAAATGCGGCATTAACTGAATAGTTTTGCTTACTTTTGCACGTAAAAAAGCTAATCACTCCTATGAACAGGCTCATACTTACGTCGCTGCTGCTCATGCTCACGCTCCCGTTCCAGGCACAGATGAGGTGGAACAGCAGCTACCAACAATACTTCGACCAATACAAGGATCTGGCCATCGAGCAGATGCTCAAGTACCGCATACCTGCCAGCATAACCCTCGCCCAGGGCGTGTTCGAGTCGGGCGCGGGCAAGAGTTCCCTCGCGCGCAATGCCAACAACCACTTCGGCATTAAGTGCCACGGTTGGCGCGGTGCCACCACCCGTGCCACCGACGACGCCCCCAACGAGTGCTTCCGCGCCTACAAGAACGTCTATGATAGCTACGAAGACCACTCCAAGTTCCTTGTCAACGGCCGTCGTTACCGACGCCTTTTCAGCCTCAAGCCCACCGACTATAAAGGCTGGGCCCGCGGACTAAAGGCGGCGGGCTATGCCACCAACCCCGCTTACGCTGACAAGCTCATCGACATCATACAGCTCTACAAGCTCTACCGCTACGACACCGCCAGGGGCTACGACAAGTTCTTTGCCCGCCGTGCCAAGGATATGCCGCAAGGTGGGCTTCTCCATCCCGTCTATGCCTTCAACAAAAACTACTACGTAAAGGCCCGGCAAGGCGACACCTTCCGCAGCCTGTCGCGCGAGCTTGGCATTTCTGCCCGCAAACTGGCCAAGCGCAACGAGCTTGACCGTGACGCAGTGCTCTCCGAGGGCGACATAATTTACCTCAAGAAGAAGCAGAGCAAGGCACCCAAGGACTATAAGGGCCGCCTGCACTACGTAAGGCCGGGCGAGTCGATGCACAGCATAGCCCAGCTCTACGGCATACGCCTCAAGAGCCTCTACAAGCTCAACCGGCTGCCCGAAAGCTACCAGATACGGGTGGGCGACGGACTGCTGCTTAGGTAAACCGCCCCGCATTACCCGGTGGCGATTCCCGTTGGCACTTGCCACGAGACCCATTGCCAGGAATAAGCATCGGCACCATATGCTCAACGATGGGCGTCATGGTGCCGATGCTTCGCTTATATGAATTAAGGTCGCGGCTGCATCATGGCTGCCCATGGGTTGCATGGCTTAGGAATTGTTTGGATTTTGTCCATGGTCAAAGCGGACCTTAGGCATTGACACCAAATCATCATTGGTTAACATTTTTATGTTAATCGCAACGGCAATGGGCGCTTTGGCTAACCTTCTGATATTCAAAGAGTTGCGAAACGTGCTGTTTGGGCTTCCAAAACAGCACGTTTGGGCGGGCGAAACAGGCCATATTGCAACCCAATATGTGCCGTTTTGTCGTATGATATGGTGTATAACGAGAACCATGATGGTGTGGAGCGTTTTTACTTGCATATATGCAAGTATGGGCAGAATGCTGCATCCATTATGTAACTCGCGCGATATTGGCAGTAAAATCGTTGGTTCTAACGCAAGTTCGGGATGAGCAAGCGTTTGGATTAACCCAAATCGCATAGGTCGGCTTAACACTTGTTTTGTGGCCTGTTGTTGGCTTTCCACACTTTTCCATCCTCTTGCCTGCCTCTTGCTATCCGCATAGCTTCGGCGTAGAAACCATGCGCGCCACGTTTCCACTATAGTGCTTAGTCAAAGATGGCAGCCTGTATGTACGACAATGGTATAATATCGCTTTAGACTCCAATGCGATTTGGAAATATATTTTTCCCCGCTTCAGCCCGTGAGAAGTTTAAACCCAAATCGGTCATTAGAATCCAAAACGATTCCATTCTATTGCCGTGCAGATTGGCTGTCGCCTTTGTCGATGGCGTAGCGGGCTACGTCGAGACAAAGCGGCAGACAAGATGTCGGCAAGAGGATGGAAACGTTTGGAAAGCCGACCTCTGGCACAAAAACATGTGTTAGGCGGTCTAATGACCGATTTGGGTTAAATGAGTTCATTGATTATTCCCTCTTCGTTCTTCGTTTTACCCTATTTGCCTTTTTTACATTTTGCACGTAAAGGTGAGTTCTTTAGGGAAGGCTCGCTTTAAGTCGACTGGTTGGCGGAAGAGGGCGTATACGCTGCTGCCGCTGCCGCTCATCGAGGCGTAAGCGGCCCCGAGGTCGTAGAGTTGCTGCTTTAGGTGTCCTATTTCGGGGTGAATGGCGAATACACTCTGCTCGAAGTCGTTGACGAGCCTGCCTCGCCATGCCTCTACGGGCAGCGTAACCACGTCGCGGCAGTTTTCGGCTGCTGGCTGTGGCTTTATCGTGGCGAAAGCCTCGCGCGTGGACACGGGTATGCCGGGGCATACTATGCCGAGCGTCCACCCGGCAAGGCTCAGCTCAATGGGCGTGAGCCTTTCGCCTATGCCTTCGGCGTAGGCTGCGGAGCCGTAGACAAAGAAAGGGCAGTCGGCCCCGAGCTTGGCGGCGTATCGGGCCAAAGTGGGTTTGTCGAGGCCCAGTTGGCAGGCGTTATTGAGCAGTTTGAGCATGGAAGTGCAGTCGCTGGAGCCTCCGCCCAGCCCAGCTTGCGATGGTATGGCCTTGTGGAGGTGGGCGTGGATTCGCGGCAGGGGGTGGGTTGCCTTGAGCAGGTTGTAGGCCCTGACCACGAGGTTCTGCTGTTCGTCACCGCCGGGATTGATGCCGGTCACCTTGATGTCGCAGTCTGTGGCCGAGGGGAAGCCTTCGTCCATGGGGTGGATTTCGAGGGCGTCGGCCAGCGGCACGGCGCAGAACACGGTCTCCAGGTCGTGGTAGCCGTCTGGGCGGCGCCCCACGATGCTGAGGCCGAGGTTGATTTTTGCTTTGGGGAAGTCTATCATCTCTCTTTTTGTTGTTTTGATTTGTGCTTTGGGCGCGGCGTGCCGCGCGCTGCAAAGGTAGCAAAAAGTTTTCGCTCGGCGCTCGGCGGCACGGGAAAAAGCCGCAGTGGGGGCGCGGCGGCGCAAAAAATGTTGTGCCAGGGCTTGCATGATTGGCGGATAAACATTATCTTTGTGGACGCAAGAGAAAAGAGCAAACGTAACATTATTCTTTAAATTAAAGCATTATGAAAGCATTGAGTACAAGCGAGGCCCCGGCGGCCATAGGGCCGTACAGCCAGGCAATAGAGGCAGGAGGGTTTGTTTATGCATCGGGCCAGTTGCCCATTGACCCTAAGACGGGGGCTTTCCCCGAAGGGGGCATAAAGGAGCAGACGCGCCAGTCGATAGAGAATGCGCAGGCCATACTGCGCTCGGCGGGCCTTGACCTTGCCAATGTGGTGAAGACGACGGTGCTGCTGGCCGACATAGCCGACTTCGGCGCAATGAACGAGGTTTACGCCCAGTACTTCAGCGAGCCTTACCCTGCGCGTTCGGCCTTTGCCGTGAGGGCGTTGCCCAAGGGGGCATTGGTGGAGATTGAGATGGTGGCCGCACGATGATGGGTAAGGATGCGCTACTGGTGCTGAGCGGCGGCATGGACAGCGTGACGCTGCTCTACGACATGAAGGAGAGCATAGCCATGGCCGTTTCGTTTGACTATGGCAGTCGCCACAACGGGCGCGAGCTGCCGTTGGCGGCCATGCACTGTCGCAGGTTGGGTATACCCCATGTTGTGATAGACCTCGGCTTCATTGGCCACTGTTTCAAGAGTTCGCTGCTCGTAGGCGGCGAGCCTGTGCCGGAGGGACATTACGCGGAGCCGAACATGAGGTCGACGGTGGTGCCGTTCCGTAACGGCATAATGATAGCCGTGGCTGTGGGCCTGGCTGAATCAGAAGGCCTGCGGCGCGTTCTCCTGGCCAACCACGGTGGCGACCACGCCATTTACCCTGACTGCCGCCCGGAGTTCGTAGGCGCGATGGATGCCGCCGCCCGGGCCGGCACTTACGCTGGAGTGAGCGTGGAGGGTCCTTACACAAACCTGACCAAGGCCGACATAGCCCGCAGGGGCAAGGCTTTGGGCATAGATTATGCTGAGACGTGGTCGTGCTACAAGGGCGGGGAGCGCCATTGTGGCCGCTGCGGCACGTGCGTGGAGCGCCGTGAGGCCCTTGCCGAAGCGGGCATCACCGACACTACGGAATATGAGTCTTGAATCTTGAATTGGGAGTTATGAATTAGGAATTAGAAGTTAGGAATTGGGATTTATGCAGTATGCCGGCCATGCGCAGCCACAAGGCATTTGTCTGTCTCCTGTCTCCTGAATTCTTAAATTGGGAGTTTGGAGTTAGTGTTATGCAGTATGCTGTCCATGTGCAGCCACAAGGCATTTGTCTGTCTCCCGTCTCCTGAATTCTTAAATTGGGAGTTTGGAGTTAGTGTTATGCAGTATGCTGTCCATGTGCAGTCACAAGGCATTTGTCTGTCTCCTGTCTCCTGAATTCTTAAATTGTGAGATTGGAGTTGGTATCATGCAGTATGCCGGCCATGCGCAGCCACAAGGCATTTGTCTGTCTCCTGTCTCCTGTCTCCCGAATTCATTTTATTTATAATTGTTTTTATGTCAACAGAAAGGCGTATAATAGAGTGCGTTCCCAACTTTAGCGAGGGGCGCGACATGACAGTGATAAGGCAGATAACGGCCGAAGTGGAGACTGTGGAGGGCGTGAGACTGCTCGACGTGGATCCAGGCGAGGCCACCAACCGCACTGTGGTGACCTTTGCGGGTGAGCCTGAGGCCGTGGTGGAGGCTGCCTTCAAGGCTGCGCGCAAGGCGGCTGAGCTTATTGATATGCGCCGCCACCATGGCGCGCACCCGCGTATAGGTGCTACCGACGTGCTGCCGCTCGTTCCGGTGAGCGGAGTAACGATAGAGGAGTGCGCCGACATGGCCCGTGGCTTGGCTCGCCGTCTGGCAGACGAGGTGGGCATCCCCTGCTATTGCTACGAAGCGGCTGCCTTGAGGCCCGAGCGAAAGAACTTGGCCGTGTGCCGCAAGGGCGAGTATGAGGCCGTGGCCGAGCGTATGGAATGCGAAGCTGAGCGGCCAGATTTCGGGGCGCGTCCCTACGACGAGGCCATGGCTCGCACTGGTTGCACCGTTGTGGGGGCGAGGGATTTCCTCATTGCGGTGAACTTTAACCTCAACACCACATCGACGCGCAGGGCCAATGCTGTGGCCTTTGATGTGAGGGAGAAAGGCAGGCCCGAGCGCAAGGGCAATCCCATAACGGGCGAGATAGTGCGCGACGCCGACGGCAACCCCATGATGCGCCCTGGCACGCTGAAGGGAACGAAGGCCATTGGATGGTTCATCAAGGAGTATGGCATAGCCCAGGTGTCGATGAACATCACCGACATCAAGACTACGCCGCTGCACGTGGCTTTCGAGGAGGTGTGCCGCTGCGCTGCCGTCCGCGGACTGCGCGTCACTGGCACCGAAATCGTGGGGTTGGTACCCGAGAGTTCGCTGGTGGAGGCTGGGCGTTACTTCCTGCGCAAGCAGCATCGCTCTACGGGCATACCCAAGGAGGATGTGGTGCAGATTGCCGTGAAGTCGCTTGGCCTTGGCGACCTCAAGCCTTTCGTGCCAGGGGAAAAGGTGATAGAGTGTCTGCTCGATGCCCCTGAGGCCAAGGCCGCCACGCGCCTCACGCAGCTTAGCGTGGAGGAGTTTGCACATGAGACGCTGCGCGAGTCGCCAGCCCCTGGCGGTGGCTCGGCATCGGCATACATGGGCGCGCTGGGTGCCGCCCTTGGTGGCATGGTGGCCAATCTCTCGGCCCACAAGCCTGGATGGGACGACCGCTGGGAGGTGTTCAGCCAGTGGGCTGAGCGCGGAGCGGAGCTTGAGGCTGAGCTGCTGCGGCTTGTGGACGAGGACACGGCGGCTTTCAATCGCATAATGGAGGCTTTCGCCATGCCGAAGGGTACTGAGGCCGAGAGGCAGGCGCGTTCGCAGGCCATACAGGCAGCAACGCTCTTGGCAGCCGAGGTGCCGCTCGCCACGATGAGGGCAGCGGCCAAGGTGTTCGACGTATGCCGCGCCATGGTGCAGACGGGCAACCCTAACAGCGTGTCTGACGCCGGGGTGGGCGCACTGGCTGTGCGTGCCGCAGTGCTCGGCGCCGGGCTTAACGTGAAGATCAACGCTGCCTCGCTGAAGGACAGGCAGGCTGCCGGGGCGCTCGTGGCTGAGGCTGACGGCCTCATTGCAGGCGCAACCAAGGCCGAGCAGGAGATTCTGGCGATGGTGGATAAGGTAATAGATAAAAACTTATGATTTATGGATAAAGAGCAATTCGCCGCCGACATTAGGGCCGGCATACCAAGTGTGCTGCCCGAACCTATGCCTTACGACCCGGACATTAACCATGCCCCGAGGCGCAAGGACATACTTTCGCCTGCCGGAAAGCGCCTCGCGCTGCGCAATGCGCTGAGGTACTTCCCAAAGAAGTTCCACGCCACGCTGGCACCGGAGTTTGCTGAGGAGCTTGACAAGTATGGCCGCATATATATGTACCGCTTTAGGCCGAGGTACGAGATGTATGCCCGTCCTATCGATGAGTACCCGCACCGCTCGCTGCAGGCCGCGGCCATAATGCTGATGATACAGAACAACCTCAACCCAGCTGTGGCGCAGCACCCGCACGAACTAATAATATATGGTGGAAACGGGGCCATATTCCAGAATTGGGCGCAGTACAGGTTGACGATGAAATATCTCAGCGAGATGACCGACGAGCAGACCCTCGTGATGTATTCCGGGCATCCGCTGGGCCTCTTCCCCTCGCACAAGAATGCACCGAGGGTGGTCGTGACCAACGGAATGGTGATACCCAACTACTCTAAACCTGACGACTGGGAGCGCATGAACGCCCTCGGCGTGAGCCAGTATGGCCAGATGACGGCCGGCTCTTATATGTACATAGGACCGCAGGGGATAGTGCATGGCACAACAATCACAGTGCTCAACGCCGCCCGCATGAAGATGGCTAATGAGTCAGGGCGCACCGACATACGGGGGATGCTCTTCGTGTCGTCGGGCCTTGGCGGAATGTCGGGGGCGCAGCCAAAGGCTGGCAACATAGCCGGGGTGGTGAGCGTGGTGGCCGAAATCAATCCCTTGGCGGCTCGCAAGCGTTATGAGCAGGGCTGGGTGGATGAGCTTCACGACGACCTCGGCGAGCTTATGCCTGCCATACGAAAGGCCGTGGCCGAGAGGCGGACGGTGTCGATGGCGTATATAGGCAATGTGGTTGACTTATGGGAGCGGCTTGCCGAAGAAGGCATCAACGTAGACCTCGGCAGCGACCAGACATCGCTGCACAACCCATGGGCCGGAGGTTACTATCCCGTGGGCATGACGCTCGATGAGTCGAAGCGGATGATGGCCGACGATCCTGCAGAGTTCCGGCTGAGGGTGCAGGCTTCGCTGCGCCGCCAGGTGGCTGCCATCAACAAGCTGGCGGCTCGCGGAATGTATTTCTTCGACTATGGCAACGCCTTCCTCCTGCAATCGCAGCGCGCCGGGGCCGACATAATGGGGGCTGACGGCAGCTTCCGCTATCCGTCATACGTGCAGGACATCATGGGGCCGATGTTCTTTGACTATGGCTTCGGTCCATTCCGTTGGGTGTGTACCTCGGGCGACCCAGCCGACCTTGCCGTGACCGACCGCATCGCCACTGAGGTGCTTGAGGGCATCAGGCAGACGGCTCCCGCAGAGATATCTCACCAGCTCGACGACAACATTCACTGGATACGGGAGGCCGGCCGCAACCACCTCGTGGTTGGCTCACAGGCTCGCATTCTCTATGCTGACGCAGAAGGACGCACCAAGATTGCCTTGGCTTTCAACGAGGCTATACGCCGGGGCGAGATAAGTCGCCCTGTGGTATTGGGGCGCGACCACCACGATGTGTCGGGTACCGACTCGCCATTCCGCGAAACAAGCAACATCTACGACGGCTCGCAGTTCTGCGCCGACATGGCCGTGCAGAACGTTATCGGCGATGCTTTCCGGGGTGCGACGTGGGTGTCGCTGCACAACGGTGGCGGAGTAGGTTGGGGCGAGGTCATCAATGGTGGCTTCGGCATGGTAATCGACGGTGGTGAGGACAGCGACCGCCACATCCGCGAGATGCTCTTCTGGGATGTTAACAACGGCATAGCCCGCCGCAGTTGGGCGCGCAACGAAGGTTCAATGCGCAGCATCGAGCGCGAGATGCTGCGTACACCGGGGCTTACAGTCACCATGCCAAACCTCGTGGACGATAGTGTGCTCGACAATTTAATTAAGAATTAAAAATAAAGAATCAAGAAAAACTCAAATAATCCCCTCCATGGTTCATGAGATATCTGCCGGACACCTCACTATAGAGCGTATCGGCGAAATAATAGGCAAGGGCTACAAGCTGAAGCTCAGCGACGACGCCAAGTGCAGGATTGTGCGCTGCCGCGAATACCTCGACAGCAAGATAGCCGAGAACAACTCACCCATCTATGGCGTAACGACGGGCTTCGGCTCGCTTTGCAATGTATCCATCGGCAAGGACCACCTCGCCCAGTTGCAGATAAACCTCATGATGTCGCATGCCTGCGGCACGGGCGAGCGTGTGCCTAACGAGGTGGTGAAGATAATGCTGCTGCTCAAGGTGCAGTCGCTAAGCTATGGGTATTCCGGCTGCAAGCTCGACACAGTGGAGCGCCTTGTTGACTTCTTCAACAACGACGTCTATCCCGTGGTATATATGCAAGGCTCCCTTGGGGCATCGGGCGACCTCGTGCCGCTGGCGCATCTTTCGCTTCCGCTCGTGGGGCTGGGCGAGGTAGAGTTCCGCGGCAAGGTGATGAGCGGCGCCGAGGCACTGCGCAAAAATGGATGGAAGCCCATACAGCTGGCTTCAAAGGAAGGGCTGGCGCTGCTCAACGGCACGCAGAACATGAGTGCCTTCGCCGTGTGGGCCATACTTAATGCCACGCGGCTTTGCGGCTGGGCCGATGCCATCTCGGCCATGTCGCTCGATGCTTATTGCGGACTTGTGGAGCCTTTCACTGACGCGGTACACCAAGTGAGGCCCCACCATGGGCAGATAGAGACCGCAAGGCGCATGCGAGCCTTGCTCGGCGGCAGCGAGATAGTGGCCAAGCCAAAGGAGTACGTGCAGGACCCCTATTCTTTCCGTTGCATACCGCAGGTGCATGGCGCGGTGAAAGACACGCTGGCCTATGTCCGCTCGGTTATTGACATTGAGATAAATTCGGCCACAGACAACCCCACGGTATGTCCCGATGACGACATCATCATCTCCGCAGGCAACTTCCACGGCGAGCCGATAGCCCTGCCCATGGACTTCCTTGCCATTGCCGTAAGCGAGCTGGCCAACATTTCCGAGCGCCGCATCTACAAGCTCGTTTCCGGCACAAGGGGGCTGCCCAGCTTCCTCGTGGCCAACCCGGGCGTAAACAGCGGGTTCATGATCACGCAGTACACGGCGGCGTCGGTCGTAAGCCTCAACAAGTGTCTCTGCGCCCCTGCCTCGGTAGACAGCATACCCTCGAGCCAAGGGCAAGAAGACCACGTCAGCATGGGGGCCAATGCCGCCCTCAAGCTATACAAGGTTGTGCTCAACACCGAGAGGGTGCTGGCCATCGAGCTGTTCAACGCCGCCCAGGCCCTCGACTTCCGCCGCCCGCTCAAGTCGTCGGCGGCAGTCGAGTCGGTGCACGCCGCCTACCGCCGCGTGGTGCCTTTCATCGTCAATGACGAAGTGATGTATCCCCACATATCCCGTTCGATAGACTTCCTCAGAGACAATGCGCCTGCTTGTTGAGAACATATCACGGCTTGCCGGCATTGGCAACGAAGGGCGGCTGCGCCTTTGCGGGGCCGGCATGTCGGTGCTCAATGAACTCAACAATGCATGGCTTCTCGTTGAAGACGGGCGCTTTGCAGCCTTCGGCGGGAAAGGAGGCATCCCGCCGGAGGGGCTGCGGGCTGACGTAGTGGTGGATGCACGCGGCGGAACAGTGCTTCCGTCGTGGTGTGATCCGCATACCCACATCGTATATGCGGGCAGCCGCGAGGGAGAGTTCGTTGACAAGATTCGCGGGTTGAGCTATGCCGAGATAGCCCGCAGGGGAGGGGGCATACTTAATTCGGCCGACCTGCTCCATACGCTCACCGAAAACCAACTGTACGTCCAGGCCATGCGCCGCGTGCGCGAGGTGATGCAGAAAGGCACCGGGTGCATAGAGATAAAGAGCGGATATGGGCTCAATACGGTCGACGAACTCAAGATGCTCCGTGTGATACGCCGCATCGGCGAGAGCGTTCCGGCCCGCGTGGTGTCCACTTTCCTGGGTGCTCACGCCATAGGCCGTGGCTACAGCCATGCCGAATACGTAGACCTTGTCGTTGACGAGATGATGCCAGAGGTGGGGCGCGAGCGGCTGGCCGACTTTGTCGACGTGTTCTGCGACGAAGGTTTCTTCACACCCGAAGACACCGACCGCATACTCGATGCTGCCGCCCGCTGGGGCATGAAGCCAAAGATTCATGTCGACGAGCTGGCTTCCATCGGCGGGTTGCAGGTGGGAGTGAGGCATGGGGCACTGTCTGTCGACCACCTGGAGCACATGACCGATGGCGAGTTTGACATCCTTCGGGGCAGCGCCACCATGCCCACGGCACTGCCCGGCACGTCGTTCTTCCTCAATATGCCATACGCCCCGGCCCGCAAGATGATTGACAGCGGCCTGCCGGTGGCCATCGCCAGTGACTACAACCCAGGCTCCACGCCATCGGGCGACATGAAGTTCGTCGTTTCGCTGGCCTGCATAAAGATGCGCCTGCTGCCCGCCGAGGCCATCAATGCCGCCACCCTTAATTCGGCGTGTGCCATGGGATTGAGTTCGGAATACGGGTCGATAGACGTCGGCAAGGTAGCCAACTTCTTCATAACCGAGCCTGTTCCCTCGATAGACTTTATCCCTTATGCCTACACCACGCCCGTTGTCAGCCGTGTGTTTCTTGCCGGCAAGGAGGTGGGGTGATGTTGGTGGCCCGGCGATGGCTGCCGGAAACATTGGGCGGGAGCCGCTCCGCACTGCTGCCTACCGTGGCGTAGGGTGGCAGGCGTGGCGGTTTTCTGCATCCGTGTGCGTGGCCCGCGGGCTTCATGTCTCAAGGCCGCGGCCTGTGCGTTCTGGCGTTATCAGACTTTTTCCTGCCCATGCACGCCGGGGAGGAGTCGTTTTATCATCAGGAAGTTAGTCAGGCACAGGTCTACCGCCTTGCGTTTCTGCTTCTTTATGGCAATGTATCCGTGGTACTCAAAGAATGGCCGTGCCGTTATGCTCACCTCCGTGGTTATCTCTTTTATGCCCCTCGCCCGGGCGTAATCCTCCAGCTCATAGAGCATGGCCGTGCCGGCCTTGTGCCTCTGCCAGGCAGTGTCCACATACATTAGCTCCAGGTGTCCGTTGTCAGCAATGGCCGCAAAGCCGGCCAGCTTCCCCTCTTCCGTTGTGGCCACAATGGCGTGCAGTGTCTCCACCAGCCGTTCCCACAGCCCTTGTTTGTCGGCGCACGCAGCCCAGTCGGCCTTCTCTTCTTTGCAGTAGTCTTTGTCGTCGATGCCCTTCACCGTCTGCCTGAACATCTCTTTCATCTCCGCCACGTCGGCCGGTGTGGCCTGGCGCAGCCTCCATTGTTTAGTCTGCATAGCCATGTCTGATGTCTTTAAGCTGTTTTGCCGCCTGCGGCTGATGCCGGGAGCCGCATTCCTGTGTCGCGGCCAGCCCGGCGCTGTGCCAGTTTCAGCAGGCGGCTCACAAAGTTACGAATAATATGTGTGAAAGCCGCCTCAGCCTGCTATTTTCCCATTTCGTTGTATTATAAATGTTTACAATATGCATCCGATACGGCTATCCTGCCGTTTCATTCCGCTAAACGGTGCTTTTTGCAGTGTGGAACGGCTTGTTTCGTGCTGCAAAAGCGGCCGTTTTGGGGTGCAAAAACAACCTATACGCGAGTTCGGGATAAGAAAGTATCCAAAAAAGTTGGTAATCTCGCAAATATTTTGTACCTTTATAGTTGAAA
>CALUGA010000003.1 GCA_944320105.1 uncultured Prevotella sp.
TAGTCCATATAATATTGTAAATCTTTTCTATACAAAATATGTCTATGTATTATATCACATTTGTAGAAATTTCTCAAGCAATCCAAAAGCAACTTGGTTTCAAGATTGAACTGATTACCCTTGTGACTGTTATACAGCCATTCCGTTTCAAAACAAATTATATTATGCATAGTTAATTCAATAAAGGCATTCATTTATTCTTTCTATCAAGTTTGTTGGGAATAAGAAGTTCACGCACATCTATTTTCAAGATGTCTGCAATCTGATATAAAACAGGAATGGGAGGCTGCACCTTGTTTGTTGCATATAGATTGACCATGTTGAAAGTCTTTCCAAGCCTGTTTGCCAACTCCGTTTGGCTAATGCCCTTAGTTTCCAATACCTCTCTAATTCGATTCATATTTGCATTCTTTTGTCTGATGGTTACAAAGGTACAAAATTTCATTTGGTATATTGATTCTTTTTCAAAAGAAAGTACTAATTTTGCAAATAGAACAAGAATTGTTTGACAGAAATACACCGCATATCACAGAATTTGCGACCGTTGCTAAGTCATTACCTCTCCTTTTGAGGAATGCTCATAAGTAGCTTATTCTTAATTAGTTCCTGCTGTATTGTCAAATTTTGTTTGCAAAACTATAAATCAACGAGTTAATCCTTGACAAGCAAACCTACGCAGAACGCAGCAAACGAAGCGGCGACTGTTAAATCTGCACTTCTGGCGGGTAACGAATAGGAAACCGTTTTCCTGCCGCAATCCGCTTTGAAACGCTTTTCAGTCCTTTGCCCAACTTCTGCGATTTTCTCCTAACTGCTTAATTCCCAATTTCAAATTCGCATTTCTGCCGAATTTCGTCGGATATTCCATAGATATTCCGTATCTTTGGGCCATGAACTAAAAACCATGCCAATGAAACAAGTTGCTATCTCGCTATTGGCTTCGCTTACCTTTGCGCTTCCAATACATTCCCAGTTTAGAATATACCAAGACAACAAGGTCGGCGTGAGCAGGACGTTACAAAACTCAGGTGCCACACTATCTGTTGGAAACGGCAATATGCCCACCAACTACACTATCGGGCTTCAAAGTGACACTGAAGTCAATGGCACGGATTTTTATATTGCAACCCGTTGGCGGAATTAATTTAGTGCGTACTTAATTCTGCCGATAGGTTTATTATTGATAAAATTGATGTATTGTAATACGGTCAGCGCACTAATATTGAAAAATGGTGTTTTGCCGCCAGGCAACAAGATATTCAGATAAAATCACTTTAAAACATTTACAGCGTATGACATTTGTACAAATAGAAGTGGAATTTTTTAGAGTCAATTCCTACTTCATTGACAACTTGGACACCCAAAACAAACAAAGGCAAATGAGACCTTTATGCGGAAGTTTGGAACGTTTTTTGGATACCAAAGGCCATCGTTATTCAAAAGATGTTACGACCATAGAAATTGTTTTTTTCTGCGGGCGGTACTTCAAGGCTCGCCTAAGGCCGAAATATATAGAGGGCAAGGTTGTAAAGAATTGGCGTGACAGAGACCTTGACATGTATTTTTCACGCGAACTCAAAATAAACATTGACTTGAATGCCCACTGCAAGGAGTTCTTCGAGGCTGACAAAATGGGAAGCTACAACATCATTGCCCGCACGACGATGGAATACGTTTCAACCATGCCGCTGCCAGTAAAGATTCGCAAGACGTTCGACAGGGAGCTGTTCGTGAACGACCTGCGGGAGTTCTTCCAGAGCATCGGCTGCGATGTCTGACGGAACTAAATATACAACTTCGGATAGTTATGAAACATTTTGTAACCAATGCCTATATGATTGATGCTGATTATGATTTAAGTGGTTTGAAACAGTCATCAACATTAGAACTAACCCATAGCCTGGAACGTTTTATGGCTAATAAAAGCAAGTATTCATGCGACGTGGAGAAAATTGTTTTAATATATTTCTGTGGCAGTTTCTGTATTGGGCGGAAGCGTCCGAAATATATTGAAGACAAAATATCAAAACACCCACGGAGTGAATACCTTAATATGCACTTGTATCATGTGCTCCAAATTGACATCGACTTGAATGATGTTCGCAAGGAGTTCTTCGAGACCGACAAGATGGGGAGCTACAACATCATTGCCCGCACGACGCTGGAATACGTTTCAACCATGCCGCTGCCAGTAAAGATTCGCAAGACGTTCGACCGCGAGCTGTTCGTGAACGACCTGCGGGAGTTCTTCGTGAGCATTGGCTGCGATGTGTAGCAAGACCATGGAGCACGGCAACCATCTGGCAGTTCCAGTGTTTGCGCATTTGCAACATGATGCGCTGCAGGACAGGCATATAAGTGTGCGAAACCATGGCAACATAACGCGGGCTGCCCGCCATGGCAGCCCGCATTTTCTTTATATTCTTCAATAAATTGTACACCCTAAAGACTTGCAACAGCTTTCCCAAAACATTATCTTTGCATCCATATAAGCACAAGGCCGGGCATTGCCGCAGTTGTCACTTGGGCTGCTCAGCGTCGAGCTTGTCGATGGCACCGGTGGCGGGATTGAGCGTAAGGTGGGTGGTGTATCGCTTGTTGAAGAGTTCGCCGCTGAGCAATTCGGTATAGCCATACTGCGCCGCCGGGGTGGAGAAAGTGTCGAGTTCGTTGGCACCTTTGTATATTGTGACGCTTATCTTGCCTGGGATGTTGACGTAGATGCCGTCCTCCTTATCTTTCTTTTTCTTGCCCCCCTCTGACTCGGGCGATGGCTCGGGCAGACTGCTCTCGTCGGCTACGGATATGTAGTAAGGCTCGCCCGAGAGGTCGTCGGCATCAACGAGGCCCAGCTTCTGCGACAAGCGGAAGAGCACCTGGCGCTCCATGCCGGGCTGCGGGCATACGGTGAGCACGTACTCGGTGGTGTCTCTGACCGTAGTGCCGGTAAAGAGCTGCGTCAAGGCACGATCCTGACGATCGAGGTTGGCCAGCATTATGCGCAGCTGCTCGCCGTCCTTGGGCATATAGTCGGCCTCGCCGCGGTTGAGGTAATTCTTGCTGTCGCGAATATCGTATATGTCCTGCGCGGTAAGCTCTGCCATCTTGGCTGTGCTCCCGGCGGCAAGCACCTCCTCGCTGAGGAACTGGCGCGGGTTCACCGGCGCGGGCTTCGGCGCGGGCTTGAATGGCTTCGGTGCCTCAGGGCGGCGCGGCGCGGCGTTGACGGCCAGCAGCGTGCCGTCGTCGGCCAGCGCGATGTTGCAGGCAGAAGTCTTGGCATTGAACTTCACGGCGTAACCTTTCGACTTGTCGGCCTCGCCGAATGTGGTCATGTCGAGGCCCACGAGCTTGTAGCTCACGGACGGTTGGTCGCTCACACCTGCCAGCCTAAGGTAACGCTGGGCATAACGGCAGAAGTCGCCCGGCTCGTAAGTGGTCTTCTCCACCCGCACGACGAAGCGCAGCACTGTCTTCGGCAGGAAATACACGGCACCCTCGGGCGTTACGCCCGGCCTATAGATGCTTGTCTCGGTCTGGGCGAAAGCCACGCTGCATATCATGAGCAGACCCGCCATCAATAACTTTCTCATATCTCAGTATGTATTTCGTTTGTGTGTGTATGCGTCAGCCCTGGAGGCTCATGAACGCCCGGGGCAAATACTTTATGATGTCGCCGGCCACGAGACTCTCCTGCCCCATCTCGCGCGCTGCAAGGTCGCCGGCCAGCCCGTGGATGTACATCCCGGCCACGCAAGCGTCGGCCTGGCGGTAGCCACGCGCCAGCAGGGCCGTTATTATGCCAGTGAGCACGTCGCCGCTGCCGGCCGTGGCCATGCCGGCATTGCCCGTGGGATTGAACGCCACGCTGCCGTCGGGCATGCAGAGAGCCGAATAATGGCCCTTGAGTATGATGTAAGCGCCGAGGCGGGCTGCCATGTCGCTGGCCTTGCAAAGGCGCTCGTAACTGTCGTCAGAGCTTCCGGCCATGCGGTCGAACTCCTTGGGGTGCGGGGTCATCACTATGCCCCCGGGCAACTGCTGGAGCCACGCGCGGTGATTGGCAAGCAGGTTGAGGGCGTCGGCATCGGCCACGATGGGGCATTGCGTGCGCCTGAGCTGGGCTATGAGGGCTATGGCTGTGGCCTCGTCATGCCCCAGGCCGGGGCCAATGGCCAGCGCGGTGAAAGGCCCGGAATCCACGGCCTCGGAGAAAACGGACTCTTCCTGGTCGAACTGCACGACGGCCTCTGGCACGGCAATCTGCAGCACCGGCCCGTTGCACCGAGGCGTATGCACAGTAACCTTGCCAACGCCGGAACGCAGGCAAGCCCGCGAAGCAAGCACCGCCGCGCCCGCCATTCCATAGCTCCCGGCCACGAGCAAGGCGTGGCCCATGCTGCCCTTGTGGGCAAAGTCGCCGCGGCCCTTGACAAGCGGGCGCACCTCGCTCTCTTCCACTATGCGGTAACGAGCTTGGGCAGCGGCCATCCCCTCCTTGCTTATGCCTATGTCGAGCACCTCCAGGCGGCCTATGTACTGCTGGTTCTCGGCGAAGAGGAACGAGAGCTTGGGCTGCTGGAGGGTCAAGGTGACATCGGCACGTATGGTATTGGCACGTACACAGTGCGCATTGTCCTCGCCCATCAAGCCCGAAGGCACGTCGATGCTTACCACAGTGGCCGGCGAAGCATTGATGTACTTCACCAGCGTGGCGAAACCTCCGGCAAGCGGCTTGTTGAGCCCGGAGCCAAACAGTCCGTCGATGACGAGCGTGGAGGCATCAAGCCGAGGCGGGTCGAACTCCTGCCTCACCTCCACGAACTGCCGCACGCGCTCCACTGCGGCTATCCGTTCCTTGTTGGCGGCACAGTCGGCAGACAGATGGCCGGCGATGTTGAACAAAAAAGCGGACACGGCATAGCCCCGCTCGGCCAGCTGCCGCGCCACGGCCAGCGCATCGCCGCCGTTGTTGCCTGGCCCGGCAAACACCACGATGGGCGTTTCAACGCCCCATCCGGCGGTTATGGAGCGCACCATGGCACTGGCGGCGCGCTCCATAAGGTCGATTGACGCTATCGGTTCGTGCTCTATCGTGTACTTATCTAACTCATGTATCTGAGCGCTCGTGAAAATCTTCATACCGTGCAAAAATACAAAATTAATGCTAACCACTGGTTATTCTTCGGATGATTTTTAGTAATTTTGCCACAAATTATCTAAAAACGGAGCATGAGTGTAGTCAAAATCCACGACAAGTCGTTTGAGACTTCGATACCTGAAAGCGAAATAAAGCAACGTGTAAAGGCTGTGGCCAACCAGATAAGCCACGACATGGAAGGCAAGAACCCACTGCTGCTGGCGGTGCTCAACGGTGCGTTCGTCTTCGCGGCAGACCTCATGCGCGAGATGACCATCCCCTGCGAAATATCGTTCGTTAAGCTGGCGTCGTACCAAGGGGTGACGTCGAGCGGCACGGTGAAAGAGGTGATTGGCATCAACGAAAACCTGGCCGGGCGCACGGTGATAATCGTGGAGGACATAGTGGAAAGCGGGCTGACGATGAAAAGGATGATAGAAAGCATCGGAACGCGCAACCCCGAATCAGTCCACATCTGCACACTGCTGCTCAAGCCCGACCGCTTGCAGGTGCCGCTCGACATCGAGTACGTGGCATTCAAGATTCCGAACGACTTCATCCTCGGCTACGGACTTGACTACGACCAACAAGGAAGGCAGCTCCGCGACATCTACACACTGAAAGGCTAACGGCCAAAAAGCCCGCACCGGGCCATGCGGGAGGCCCGGGCAAGCCTGCAACCAACGACACTAACATATACAAAACAAACATAAAAGACTTACGATGAAGAATATTGTGATATTCGGTGCGCCGGGATCCGGCAAGGGAACACAGAGCGACCTGCTCATAAAGAAATACGGTTTCGGACACATCTCTACCGGCGACGTGCTGCGCGCCGAGATAAAGAACGGCACCGAACTTGGCAAGACGGCCAAAGGCTACATAGACAACGGACAGCTGATACCCGACGAACTGATGATAAACATACTCGCAAGCGTGTACGACAGCTTCGGAGCCGACCACGCAGGAGTGATATTCGACGGATTCCCACGCACGATAGCACAGGCCGAGGCTCTCAAGGCCATGCTCGCTGAGCGCGGACACAACGTGGCCGCCATGGTTGAGCTTGACGTGCCTGAGGACGAGCTTATGACTCGCCTCGTAAAGCGCGGGCAAGAGAGCGGCCGCTCGGACGACAACGAGGAGACAATAAAGAAGCGTCTGGACGTTTACCACAACCAGACAGCACCGCTCATCGAATGGTACGAAAAGGAAGGAATACGCAACCACATCAACGGCCTCGGCGAGCTGGACCGCATCTTCAGCGACATCTGCAAGGTCATTGACAACTTATAATCAGGCCAATGGCAGCATCCAATTTCGTTGATTACGTGAAGATATACTGCCGCTCCGGCAAGGGCGGCAGGGGATCCATGCACCTGCGCCGAGCCAAGTACAACCCCAACGGAGGCCCCGATGGCGGCGACGGAGGGCGCGGAGGAAACGTATACCTGCGCGGCAACCATAACTACTGGACGCTGCTCCACCTGCGATACGAGCGCCACATACGCGCCGGGCACGGCGGCAACGGCGGGCGCGACAAGTGCCACGGCACCGACGGCAAGGACGTTTACATCGACGTGCCGTGCGGAACCGTGGCCTACAACGCCGAGACAGGCAAGTACATCTGCGACGTCGCCCGCGACGGACAGGTGGTGATGCTGCTCAAGGGAGGGCGCGGCGGACTGGGCAACTACCAGTTCCGCACCGCCACCAACCAAGCCCCGCGCTTCGCCCAGCCCGGAGAGCCGATGCAGGAGATGACCGTAATACTCGAACTGAAGCTGCTTGCCGACGTCGGCCTCGTAGGATTCCCCAACGCCGGCAAGTCTACGCTCCTCTCGGCGCTGTCGAGCGCGCGCCCCAAAATAGCCAACTACCCATTCACGACGCTTGAACCCTCGCTCGGCATCGTGGAATACCGCGACCGCCAGTCGTTCGTAATGGCCGACATCCCTGGCATAATCGAGGGCGCAAGCGAGGGCCGCGGGCTGGGCCTGCGCTTCCTGCGCCACATAGAACGCAACTCGCTGCTGCTCTTCATGGTGCCGGGCGACACCGACGACATAAAGCGCGAATACGAGATTCTGCTCGGCGAGCTGCGCAACTTCAACCCCGAGATGCTCGACAAGCACCGCGTGCTGGCAGTAACCAAGGCCGACCTGCTCGACGACGAGCTTGTGGAGATGCTCCGCGAGACCGTACCTACCGACATACCGGTGGTGTTCATCTCTGCCGTGGCGCACACAGGGCTCGACGAACTGAAGGACATCCTCTGGCGCGAGCTTAACAGCGAGAGCAACAAGCTGAAGGAAATAACGGCCGAAGACACGCTCGTACACCGCGACAAGGACATGAACGCCTTCGCCGCAGAGCTGGCCGCCGAGGGCGAAGACCTCGACGAAGGCTTCGACGACGATGCCGACGAGGTTGACATCGACGAGTTGGAGGACTTGGACGACTTTGAATACGAAGACGAGGAGAACGCCAATGGTTGAGCCTCAGCTGCTGTTCCACGACATCGCCCCCGGCGTTACAGCCTTCAGTACCACGCGCCACGGAGGCTTCAGCCGTGGCAACTACGCCGAGTTCAACATAAACAAGCATTGCGGCGATGCCCCCGAGGACACAGAGAAAAACCTCTCGCTGCTGTGCAACATACTTAACATTAGCCCCGAGCGAGTGGTGATGCCCCACCAAACGCACGGAACCGAGACAAGGCAGATAGCCGAAGAGTTCTTCGGCCTGCCGCAATCCACACGCAGGATGCTGCTCGAAGGCGTTGACGCCGTAATGACCGACGTGCCAGAAGTGTGCGTCGGGGTGTCAACAGCCGACTGCATCCCCATCATTCTCTACGACACTGTCCACCGCGCCTGCTGCGCCGTCCACGCCGGATGGCGCGGCACGGCAGCCCGCATAGCCCCAAAAGCCGTGGCGGCCATGTGCCATGCCTACTCCACCCTGCCCCGGCAGCTCCGCGCCGTCATCGGCCCGGGCATATCGGCAGACGCCTTCGAGGTGGGCGACGAAGTGTACGCACAGTTTGCCACCGCCGGGTTCGACATGGGGCGGATAAGCCACCGCACAGACAAATGGCACATTGACCTGTGGGAATGCAACCGGCTGCAACTCATCGAGGCGGACCTTGAGCCTGCTTCCGTGGCCGTTGCGGGCATCTGCACATACAACAACGCCGACGACTTCTTTTCCGCCCGACGCCTCGGCGCGGCCTCGGGACGCATCTTCACCGGCATAATCATAAGACAAGGCCAATGACAAGCAACACCCAACTGACAATGAAGATAAAGCTGCTGCTGCTCTCCGCGATGGCGCTCATCACGCTGACATCAGCCAAGAAAGACAGCTTCACGCTGCCCGAACAGCAGCAGATAAGCATCGAGACCCCCGGACTGTTTGCCCGCTCCAACGCGTTCACTGTTGACTTCGCCGCCCTCGGCCAGGCAGACTACTGCTTCCCCTTGCCCGTTGGCAAGGCCCGGCAGCTGAAGGACAACACCCTTGAGATTTCAACCACCAAGGGCGACGCCGTGAAAGCCATGTTCGACGGCACCGTGCGCCTGGCACGCCACACCCAAGGCCACGGCAACGTCATCGTGGTGCGCCACGACAACGGCCTTGAAACCGTCTACGCCCGCAACGCGCAGAACCTCGTCAAGGTGGGGCAGCGCGTAAAGGCCGGGCAAACCATAGCCATAGTGGGAGGCCGCGACGGCCGCACCTACTGCTCGCTGGCCATCATGGTCAACGGCGGACGCATAAACCCATCAACCATACTAAGCCCCGAGAGCCACCGACTGCTGCGCCAGACCATACTCTGCAAGAAGGAAGGAAGCCACGTGAGCCTCACCGTGACCCACCCCGACAAGGAGCAACAAGCCCTTGCCAAGGCCAAGGAGCGCGAGCGGCAAGTACGTGAGTTCACCGCCGACCCTTTCGGCAAGGGCGGCAAGTTCAGCATCAACCTGGCCGAACTCAACCCCCGCGAGTGGTGCTACCCGCTGCCCGGGGCTAAGGTAATAAGCCGCTACGGACGCCGCGGCGGGCGGATGCACAGCGGCGTTGACCTGAAAACCAAGCCCCACGACAAGATTCTGGCCGCCTTCGACGGCGTAGTAACCATGTCGCAACGCTACTACGCCTACGGCAACTACATCAAGATTCGCCACGCAAACGGCATAGAGACCTGCTACAGCCACAACTCCAAGAACCTCGTCAAGAAGGGCGACGTGGTTAAGGCCGGGCAGGTGATAGCCCTCACCGGGCGCACCGGGCGGGCCTCCACTGAGCACCTGCACTTCGAGTGCCGAGTGAACGGCCAGACCTTCGACCCGGCCAAGATTTTCGACCACGCCAACCAATCGGTAAAGATGGAGCAACTTACGTTCACCAAGCGCGGGCGCAGCATATCGATCAAGGCCGAAAAGAACTACATGGCCAAGGGCAAATGACGCCCGGCAAACCCGGTCAATCACTGCAAACGGCAGGCAATGGCAGGCCGCCAAACATTGCAAACACAACAAAACCACAAGACATGATAAGAGAAATCAACACCGCAGACTATCCGCGCTTGCTTGAGATATGGGAAAGCGCAGTGCTCAACACACACGACTTCCTTAAGGAAGAAGACTTCTTATATTATAAGGAGAACGTACCATCGTACTTCCCACACGTCACTCTCCGCGGACTTGAAGCCGACGGACACCTCGTGGGCTTCATCGGCATTGCCGAAGGCAACATCGAGATGCTGTTTGTAGATAACGACTACAGGGGCCGTGGCATAGGCAAGCAACTCATACGCCATGCCATCGGCGAGATGGGAGCCACCAAGGTTGACGTAAACGAGCAGAACGCCCAGGCCGTGGGCTTCTACGAGCACATCGGTTTCCATGTGGCATCGAGGTCGGAACTCGACGGCGATGGCAAGCCCTACCCCATCTTGCACATGCAGCTATAAAGTGCCGCAGAGGCTTGAATGCCACCCGCCGGCAAGCCTCCAGCGTAAAGATATTTCGTCAACGGGCATGAAGTTGCACCATCTTAGGTAACATACTGACAGTCAGCCGCCTGCCGAGGCTTGGCGGCTGGCAATGCAAAACGGGCTGCTCCGCGCTGCGGAACAGCCCGTTTTGGTATACAAAACAGGCCGTCCGGCGATTTCGAACGGCACGTTTCCTTTTCCAACACTCATTTTGTAAAACAATGCGACGGCCATTGCCCGCCTCAGCCGAGGCGCAGCACTTGGTCGCAGTAGTCTATTACGGCAGGGCGGTGGGTTATGAATATCACCGTCTTGTCGCGCCCGCTGAGTATGTTTTTCAGCAACCTGCGCTCGGTGTCGGGGTCGAGTGCGCTCGTAGCCTCGTCGAAGAGCATCACGCTGCGCCCCCGTAGCAGGGCGCGGGCTATGGCTATTCGCTGCGCCTGGCCCTCGCTAAGGCCGCCCCCGCCCTCGGCTACCTTGGTGTCGAGACCGCCGGGCAACTCGCCCACGAAGTCGGCGCAGGCAGTGCGCAGCGCGTCCATCATGGCTTGCTCCGTGGCCTTGGGGTTGGCCAGCAGCAGGTTCTGGCGTATGGTTCCGCTCAGCAGGGTGTTGCCCTGTGGCACGTAGACGAAGTTGCAGCGCACGGCAGCCGAAACGGGCAGGCAGCCGCCGACGTTGTAAAGCTCTATGCTGCCCTCCGTGGGGCGCACGAGGGCGAGGATGAGGCGCACGAGCGTGGTCTTGCCCGCGCCCGTCTCGCCGAGTATGGCGGTACACGTACCGGGGCGGAAGTCGAACGACAGGCGGTCGATCACGTTCTCCTTGCCGTCGTCGTAAGCATAGCTCACGCCGCTAAGCCGCACACCGCACGGGGCGGCCATAGGCTCGCCGCCACCCGCCTCCTCCTGCGGTATGTCCTCAAGCTCCATGAGCCGCTCGGCGGCGGTGAACACGCCAACGAACGCCGGAGCCAGCCGCGTGAGGTCGCGGGCGGGCGACTGGATGCGGTAGACGAGCTGCAGGAATGCCGTCATGCCGCCAAAAGTAAGCGTACCTGCTTGCAGGCGCAGCGCGCTCCATAGGAAAGCCACGAGGTAGCCAACGGAGAAGCCCGAGCTGAGCAGCAGGTGCGACATGACCGAGAATACCGTGCGGCGGCGCACGTGGCGGCGCAGCGTTCCCTGGGTGGAGTCGAGGCGGCTCACCACCAGGCTGTCGCACTCAAGCGTCTTTATCACCATGCGGTGCTGCACGGTCTCTTGCAGCAGGCTCTGCACCCTACTGTCGCTGCGACGCACCCGACGGGTGAACTTGCGCATCCGCGCCACGTAAAAGCGGCTCCCGGCAATGAATAGCGGCAGCATGGCCACGGTGATCAGGGCGAGCACGGCGTCCATGCTCAGCAAGTAGCAGAACGCGCCCACAAACATGGCCGCCACGGAGAGCGCGCCCGGAAGCGTCTCGGTGACGAAAGTAACCACCGTGGCCACGTCTTGCTCCAGCCTGTTCATCACGTCGCCACTGTGGTAGCGCTCCTTTCCGCGCCACTCGGAGCGCAGCAAGCGGTCGAGCATGCGCTGCTGCATCTGGTTCTGCGCCTTTATGCCGAGTATGTTCCTTATCCAAACGCGGCTCATGCCGAGGCCGAAATCGCAGGCGATGAAGAACGCCATAAGCCCCACGGCTCCATAAAGCGAGCCGGGGCGCGCCCCCGCCGCAATGTCGACGGCCCGCTGCACGGCCCACACCGAAGCCAGCGTTACGCCCACCCCGGCCAGGCCCACGCCCGCATTGAGCACAGCCTGCAGCCGGTTGCCCCTGAGGGCCAGCCACAGCCAGCGCAGTATCTGCGCCACACCGTAGCGCGACTTCTGCAATCTGAGTATGTTGCGGATTCTTCCCATTAGCTTGATTTTTTAGAAATGGGAGTTATGGAAGAGTTGGGAGAACTGAGAGAACAGGGAAACACGATGCACGGCGCAGCCCATTTCTTAATTCTTATATCTTAATTCTTAGCTCCCCTCGGTTCTGCCCAGTTGCACGGCGCAGCCCATTTCTTAATTCTTATATCTTAATTCTTAACTCCTCCCGTCTGCTCCCCACATCATCTTCTCGCGCAGGGTGTCGTAATAGCTGGCTCCCGGCCGCTTCACGATCCTTACGCTATATGGAGCCTTGCGCAGCTTCAGGGCCACCCCGTCGGCGCATTTCTCCGAGCGGCCGTCAACGGCAATGAGGAAGTTATGGCTGCGGCTCTCCACCCTCAGCGTCAGCTCCGAGCGGTCGGAGATCACGAGGGGGCGCGTGTTAAGGCTGTGGGAAGCCACCGCCGTGATGGCAAACACAGGCGTGCCTGGCACTATTATGGGGCCGCCGTTGCTCAGGGAGTAGGCCGTAGAGCCGGTGGGCGTACACACAATGAGACCATCGGCTTGGTAGGTGGCAAGGCTCTCGCCGTCTATCGAGGCATGGATGGTAATCATCGAGGCATCGTCGCGCTTCAGTATCGCCACATCGTTGAGGGCACAGACAGGCCCTGCCAGACTGCCGCCCACAGGCTCTACGAGCAGCGCGCCGCGGTCTTCAATGGCATAGTCGCCCCGATGCAGAGCCTCAATGCACGCCTCTATGTCGTCCGGGCTTACGTCGGCAAGGAATCCCAGCCGCCCCATGTTCACCCCGACGATGGGTATCTGCTTTGGCCCCACGCGCGAGGCAGCCTTCAGGAAGGTGCCGTCGCCCCCCATTGAGATTACGAAGTCGGCCTCGAAGTCGCCATCGTCGAACACCCGCGCCACGCCGATCCCCTCGCCGCAGCAGCGGCAGAGGAAGTCGTAAAAGGCCCTGTCCATGGCCACATCGTCGCCGTACTTGCCCAGACAAGCCAGCAACCGCCTTATGGATGCCGACTTCCTTGGCTGGAACACATTGCCGAAGATGGCGAACTTAAGTCTGTCCGTTGTCATGCAAAACAGTATTTTTATATATCTTTAGCCATGCCAAATGCCGTCGTTTGGCAAACATTTAGTACTTTTGCGCTTGACAATGCCACGCAAAACGTATGCAAAAATACATAATTATCGCGAATATGGCATTAAGACAAGACACATAATTGCACAAAGATGACCAAATTAAGCGTTAACATCAACAAAGTGGCAACCATCCGCAACGCCCGGGGCGGCAACAACCCCGACGTGCTCAGCGTGGCGCAAGACTGCGAGATGTTCGGCGCCGAGGGCATAACCGTACACCCGAGGCCCGACGAACGCCACATACGCTATGCCGACGTGAGAGCCTTGAGACCGCTCATCACCACCGAGCTTAACATAGAGGGCAACCCCATAGACCGCTTCACGAGCCTCGTGCTGGAGGTGAAGCCCACGCAGGTGACGCTCGTTCCCGATGCCGAAGACCAGATAACATCGAACCACGGATGGGACACCAAGGGCAACCGCGCGCTGCTCACCGACGTGGTGGGCCGCTTCCGCGAGGCTGGCATACGCACGTCGATATTCGTAGATGCCGACCCGGCAATGGTTGAAGGGGCAAAGGACTGCGGGGCCGACCGCGTGGAACTTTACACCGAGCCTTACGCCTCGGGCTACGCCGCCTGCCGCGAGGAGGCCATAGCCCCCTTCGTGGCCGCCGCCGAAGAAGCCCGCGCCTTGGGCCTTGGCCTCAACGCTGGCCACGACCTGAGCCTCCAGAACCTCAACTACTTCCTCAGGCGCATCCCATGGGTTGACGAGGTGAGCATCGGCCACGCCCTGATATGCGACGCCCTCTACCTCGGCCTGCGCCAGACGATAGCCATGTACAGGGCGGCAGCGCGCGTAGAAGCCCCCTGAACAAGCAGGGCAGGGCAAATGCCCACGCAACATATTTTCTTAATTTTTAATTCTTAACTTTTAATTCTTATGGTTTACGAATTTCTTGCAACGGGCTTCGAGGAAGTGGAAGCCCTCGCCCCGGTAGACATACTGCGCCGAGGCGGAGTGGAGATAAAGACAGTGAGCATCACTGGCAACCTCATCGTGGAGTCGGCCCACGGCGTGGGCATCAGGGCCGACGTGCTCTTCGAAGACATCGACCCCACCTCGGCCGACCTGCTGATGCTGCCCGGCGGACTGCCCGGGGCCACCAACCTCAACGAGCACGAGGGTCTGCGCCGCGCTCTCAAGGCGCAAAACGAGCGCGGGGGGCGCATAGCCGCCATCTGCGCCGCACCACTGGTGCTGGGCGGCCTCGGCCTGCTCAAGGGGCGCAAGGCCACGTGCTACCCCGGCTTTGAGAAGTACATGACGGGCGCCACCTACACCGCAGAGCTTTACACCGTTGACGGCAACATCACCACCGGGCGCGGCCCGGCCGCCGTGCTGCCCTACAGCTACGCCCTGCTGGAGCAGTTCGTGGGCGCAGAAGCCACCCAAGCCATCCGCGACGGCATGATCTACACGCAGCTGGTGGAGGGCAAGTAAGGCCCCGCCCACTGCCTACAAAACACTTGCGCCGCCCCTTGCAGCCCACGATGGAGCCTGCAAGGGGCGGCTCTGTGCTTAATGGCAACAATGCGGAATGCCGCTCCACAAACGCCATTCACAACAATGCCCTGCCTCGTGCCAACGGCGCGGCAGGTCTTGACGCACAAAAGCTCGCATGCTCCGGCAGCCTGCAAGCCTCCTTCACCTGCAGCGCGAGCCTATAGGCCATGAGCGGCGGCACGGCGTTGCCTATCTGGTAGAACTGCCTTGTCTCCGTGCCACAGAACTCGAACCAGTCGGGAAAGCTCTGCAGGCGGGCGGCCTCGCGCACCACCAACCGCCTGCGCCTGCCGTCCTTGAGGCGCACCCTCCGCATGTCGCTCGTGCAACCGGCAAGGTTGCGGCACGTAAGGGTTCGCGCGGGGCGGTCGGGGTAGAGGTCGCGGGGGTTTATGCAGTTCGACTTCTTCTCGTAAACGGCTATGTATTCATCCTGCCTTGGGGTGAGTATCTTGCCGTCGTCATGCACGGTGTCTATCAAGTCGCCTATCGCCTCGCCCACAGTGGTTTTCCTGCTTTCAACCTTTGGGTAGCGGAACGAGGTCCTGTGGCCCACAGTTATCAGCCGCTCGCGGTTCTGCGGCACGCCGTAGTTCACTGCGTTGAGGCACTTGTGCTCCACGATGTAGCCAAGCTTGGACAGCTCGGCCACGATAAGTCCAAAATACCAGCGGTGTGAATAAGCCAGGTTCCTTACATTCTCGAAGAGGAACACGCGCGGTTTCAAACGCTTGACCGCATCGATGAAGATGGGGAATCCGTCGCGCGCATCTTCCATGCCGCGCTGGTTGCCAAACACGCTAAACGGTTGGCAGTGCGGCCCGCCTATTATTATGTCGGCCTCGGGATAATCAAAACCTACTTCAAGGCGTTGCAAATGGCAATGCCCCTGTAGGTTTCGGTTGTAAGTGTTCACCGCCGTCTCCTCGCATTCGTAGCCGATGGTCTCGAATCCCGCCACCTCAAAGCCGAGCGACAATCCGCCGCAGCCGGCAAAGAGGTCAAGAACCCTTGCCCGCTCCGTTATGCGCGGCCTAAGCGTTTCGTATATATATTCTTTATACATGGCACAACAAAACAATCGGCTGCAGCCATTCTTATGTCCACAACCGATTTCAAATTTAATGAAAAACTTTGGTTTTTATGCCTGTCAGACAAGAAACTTCACCTTTTTCCTGGAGGAAAGACAATGGCCAGAGCCAACGAGCAAAGCCTGAAACATGCCTTGCGGTCTGTCTGCCTATTTGGAGCAAGGGCGGCCCGAGGCATTCATGCCCGCAATAAAACTCACTCGCTTGCCAATCCCTTGAACGCTATCTGCACACAGCTTTCGCCACCATAAGGATCGCGGATGATGTTGGACACCCTCAGCACCCCCTCGGCGCGCTCCCCGTGACCCACGAGCACTATGTCGTTAACGGCCAGCGATGCCACGGCATCGACCCTATTGGAGCTGGCGTAGACCGCCTGCAAGCCCGGGGCGGTGGCCGCCGCATAATCAAAACTGTTGTGGCGCACGAACTTTGCCGCAGTGTTGCTCCGCAGCGTCACCTGCGAAAGGCCTGCATCGGCATCGATATACATGTCGGCCCGCACAGAGTCTGGCGACGTAAGCCACGAGAACGTTTGCGAGGGGTCGGCAAACGACATGGCGTCGGGCCGCCCGCTCGATGGTGGATAGAGCACGATGCCTGCCTTCTCAGCCAGCAGCACCTCCCTGCCAAGCACCAGGAGGCTGCGGCTCACCTCGCAAGTGCTGCCCGCATCGTCCCAAGCCCTGAACGTAAGCTCGACTTCGAGCGAGTCGCGGTCGGCGGGCAACGCCTCATATACAAAGCGGAACGATGGCACAGGGCCGCCCCAAGTGGTGTCCTTGAGCACCCGCTCGCCAAAATAAGCATCGAACGACGAGACTTGCACCCGCGCCACGTAAGAATGCTGGGTGTACATCTCGACCTCATAAAGCTGCTTGTCGCCTACATACACCTCGGGTACCTCAGAGGCAGATGGGCTGACGAACAACGCCACGTCGGAGGGGTCATGTAAGTCCTCCTCGCACGAGGCCAGCCACAGCGCTGCCACTGCGACCGAGATGAGCAAAAAGAATCTGCGCATGGTATGTGTGGATGAGTGATGCCAGGCCGACGAGTCCGGCGCGCGCACTGGCGCGCCGGGGCTGCCGGCCCGGCCTATGAAAAAGTTATGTTAAGGTCACTTAAACTTGTAAACGCGCACCTTGGCCACTCGCTTGGTGCTTGACCCGAGGAAAGCACGGTCGGTTTCCTTGGTCTCAAGTACCACCTGGAAGAAACGCGCCTCGGGGTATTTCTCAAGCATCTTGGCCGCGGCAATCTCCATGCCCTTGCCCGACACCGCTAGGCCGCGGCCAGGCACATTAAGCTTCACCTTGTCGCCCGGCACGTAGTCCTCGCCGTTCACCTTGGTTAGGTGGCGTATGAAGCCTATGTAAGTGTCGTATTCGCAAGAAATCTCACACTCGCCGAGGAATACGAGGTCGGTCATCCTAAGCTCCAGCGAGGGGCTTACCGAAAACGGGTCGCTCTTTGTAGTTGTGCCGCACGAAGCAAGGCACAGCGCAAGGGCCAACGCCGGAATTATCTTCAATATACTCTTCATTGATTATCCCTGATTATATTGTGAACATTCTTGTGCTTAAAGGTCGAAGTAGTACGACAATGTGAACCGCAGCTGCTGGCCTAACTTCCACTGCGACTGGCTGAAGTCCTCCACGTATCCTTCATTGGTGTCTACGTACAAGCCGTCCTTAGAGAGGTAGCCATCGCCCGCATGGCTGTACGACGTGCTCACGCCATACTCCAAGCCGAGGGCCACCGGCAGGTTGGCCAGGTAGGCCTGCAAGCCGATGAACGCGCCGAGGCCAATGTGGAAGTTCTTCGTCGACGCGCTCTCGCCATCATACTCGCCTCCTTTCGACCCCCATCCGAACGGCAGCTCGCCACCCACGTAGACATCGAGCAGGTTCTTGTCAGAGAAGTGGTAGGCCACGCCCGGCGAGAAGGTGAACCGCTTCTCAAAATCCTTGCTCTCCACTCCATCTTCCCAATCCTGCTCGCTGGAGGTTGACTTCTTCCACCACTCCATGCCCAAGCGGAACTCCACCTGGTCTGTGTACATATACTTAAGGTTAATGAGCGGCAGGCACTGGAAACTCATGCCCTTGTCAAAGAGGTTCCTGAACATGTCGGACGAAGCGCCGACATAAATTCCCGCGTTGCCAGCCTTGGCACGGTTGCCAGTGCGCACTACCTTCGATGTTGTCTCGCCGGTGGTGATTTGGGCATTGGCCAGGCTAACTCCGAGGCACAACGCCAATGTAAGGTAAACTTTCTTCATGGTGTTTCCTTTCTTGCGGAAGCCCGCCCCGCGCACCCGCACTTGCTTTTTACTTGTTTGTTCATCATCCCCCTCGGGAACGGTGGCAATCGTGATGCCAGGGAGGGACGCTCATTCTTAATTGCGGCAAAGATACAAACAAAGTTTAAAATCACCCCCCCCCGATAGTTAAACTATATTAAATCAATAAAAATTACGCTCACAACGGCCATGCCAACCACCGCCTTGCCCCTTACGCAACGCCCCACCCAAAGCACAGCCATACACACAGCCAAGCCTTGGCGCAACCCCACAAGGCATCGCCCCAACCCCTAATTTTTGACCCAACGCAACTTCAACGATAACACACTGAGCCTCAACCGATTAGCCATACCTACCGTTTTACGTTCCAAAACAGGCCGTTTCGGCTTGCAATATAGGCCGTTTGGCAAGGCGAAACGGCACGTTTTGCAATGCAACATGGGCGACCTTGATTTTTGATACGCCCGCGCCCGCAGGCTGGCGGCGGCAGGATGCAAGCCTACAACCACTTGGACAGAAAATAAAAGAGGCGGTTTTGGAACTAAAGTCAGAACTCATTTAAACTTTTTGCGACTTCAGTCCGGGGAATGTTTTCGTGGCTGTTTTTTTGCCGGAAAGAGGAGCGTAGCGGGCTACGTGACAAATGACGGCAAGGAAACAGGCCGAAAAGAAACCCGGGATGAAGCAAAATCGGACATTTCGGAAAAAGTTTAAATGAGTTCTTAAATTAAATTCGTAACTTTGCACTATATGGACAACAACGCAAACAACACCGACCTGCCCCGCTGCTACGCCATCATCGTGGCCGGGGGCAAGGGGCTGCGCATGGGCGGGCCGCTGCCAAAGCAGTTCATGTGCGTGGGCGGCAGGCCGATACTCATGCGCACCATCGACCGCTTCCGCGAGGCTCTGCCCGGCGTGGGCATTGTGCTCGTGCTGCCAAGGGAGCAGCACGAGCTGTGGCAGGAGCTGTGCCACGAGCACGGATTCAGCGCAAACTGCCCCGTGGCCGACGGCGGCGAAACGCGATTCCACTCCGTGCGCAACGGCCTCAGCCTCATACCCGAAGGGGCGCAGGGCATAGTGGGCGTACACGATGGGGTGCGCCCGTTTGCCTCGGTGGCCACCATCCGCGCCTGCTACGAAGCCGCGCGCATCCATGGTGCCGCCATACCCGTTACGCAGGTGGTGGAGACGCTGCGCCACGCCGGCGGCCACACCGTGCCGCGCTCCGACTACCGGCTGGTGCAAACGCCGCAGGCTTTCGACCTCGGCCTGCTCCGCCGGGCCTACGCCCAGCCCTACCGCGATGCCTTTACCGACGACGCATCGGTAGTGGAAGCCGCAGGCCACGAGGTAACTCTCGTGGAAGGCAACCGCGAGAACATAAAGATAACCACACCGTTCGACCTGGCCGTGGCCGAGGCCGTGCTCCGCCAGCAGGCAGAGGGGCGGCCGGCGCACAGCCGCACATGACACAACAAGCAGCCGTGACCGACATACTGAGCCAAGACATACAGTTCCTGCCGGGCGTGGGGCCATCCCGCAAGAAGCTGCTCGCCGAGGAAGCGGGCATAGAGACCTACGGCGACCTGCTCACGTACTATCCATACAAGTACGTGGACCGCAGCCGTCTGTACTCCATTCGCGAGCTTACGGGCGACATGCCTTACGTGCAGGTGCGCGGCAAGATACTGAGTTACGAGACCTTCGACGCCGGGCCGCGCAAGGAACGCGTGGTGGCCCACTTCTCCGACGGCACCGCCGTGATGGACCTCACGTGGTTCAACGGCGGCAAGTATGCCAAGAAAACTTACCACCCCGGCAAGCTCTACATAGTCTTCGGCAAGCCCACGGTGTTCAACGGGCGCATCAACGTGGTGCATCCTGACATCGACGAGGCCGACACGCTGGAACTTTCGGCCATGGGGCTGCAGCCGTATTACCCCACTACGGAGAAGATGAAGAAGGCCGGACTGACCTCGCGCTCCATAGAGCGGCTTACGAAGAGCCTCGTGGAAAGGATCAAGGCGCCGCTCCAAGAGACGCTCACCGACAGCCAGCTGGCGCGCCTCCACCTCATGGGGCGCGACGAGGCACTGCGCACAATCCACTATCCCAAGGACGCGCGGAGCCTGGAGCGCGCCCGCGCCCGGCTCAAGTTCGAGGAGCTTTTCTACGTGCAGCTGGGCATAGTGCGCTACGCCAGCGACCAAAGGCGCAAGTACCGGGGCTACGTGTTCGCCCGCGTGGGCCAGTGCTTCAACACGTTCTACAGCGAGCGGCTGCCCTTCGCACTCACCGAGGCGCAAAAGCGCGTCATCCGCGAGATACGCCGCGACGTTGGCTCGGGCCGCCAGATGAACCGCCTGCTGCAGGGCGACGTTGGCTCGGGCAAGACGCTCGTGGCCCTCATGTCGATGCTGCTGGCCATCGACAACGGCTACCAAGCCTGCATAATGGCCCCCACTGAGATACTGGCCGAGCAGCACCTGGCAACGATACGCACTTTCCTCGGCCCCATGGCGGTGCGCGTGGAACTGCTCACGGGCATCGTAAAGGGCAAGCGCAGGCGCGAGGTGCTCAACGGCCTGGCCTCGGGCAGCGTGCAGATATTAGTCGGCACCCACGCCGTGATAGAGGACTCGGTACACTTTGCGCGCCTTGGCTTCGTCGTGGTTGACGAGCAACACCGCTTCGGAGTGGCCCAGCGGGCCAAGCTCTGGGCCAAGAGCGACCGCCCGCCCCACATTCTCGTAATGACGGCAACGCCCATACCGCGCACGCTGGCCATGACTTTGTACGGCGACCTCGACGTGAGCGTAATCGACGAACTGCCCCCCGGGCGCAAGCCCGTGGCCACGCAGCACGTTTACGACAGCCAGCTGCCGCGCCTCTACGACAGCATCAGGCGGCAGGTAAGGCTCGGGCGGCAGGCTTACATAGTGTTCCCGCTGATAGAGGAAAGCGAAAAGAGCGACCTGAAGAACCTTGAGGCTGGCTACGAGCAACTGCGCGAGGTCTTCCCGGAGATGTGCCTCGGCAAGGTACACGGGCGCATGAAGCCGGCCGAGAAGGACGCCGAGATGCAGCGGTTCGTGAGCGGCGAGACGCAGATACTCGTGGCCACGACGGTGATAGAGGTGGGGGTGAACGTGCCCAACGCCTCGGTGATGGTGATACTCGACGCACAGCGGTTCGGCCTCTCGCAGCTCCACCAGCTCCGAGGGCGCGTGGGCAGGGGTGCCGACCAGTCGTATTGCATCCTCGTAACGCCCTTCAAGCTGAGCGACGACACCCGCAAGCGCATCGACATACTGTGCGAGACGAACGACGGGTTCCGCATAGCGGAGGCCGACCTGAAGCTGCGCGGCCCGGGCGACCTTGAGGGAACGCAGCAGAGCGGCATGGCCTTCGACCTCAAGATAGCCGACATAGCGCGCGACGGGCAGCTCGTGCAGATGGCACGCGACGAGGCGCAGCGCATCATCGAGGCCGACCCCACCTGCCAGGACGCGCGCTTCGCCCTGCTGTGGGAGCGGCTAAGGCAGCTGCGCAAGGGCCAGGTGAACTGGGGAGCGATATCATAAGGCGAGGCCGCGAGGCCTTGCCGCCACCCCCGCGGCGCACAACCTAGCCCCCTGGCAGGCCATGCCAAGGATGGCGCAACAGCCTTTTGAGACTTTTTCCAACCATTTTGACCAAACGATATGTTAGGAGCGATAGTAGGAGACATTGCCGGCTCGTTCTACGAGTCGTGCGGACTGAAAAGTTACGAACCCGAGAAGATAAACCTGTTCATGGCGATGAGCCGCTTCACCGACGACACGGTGATGACCCTCGCCGTGGCCCGCTGGCTCACGGAGAGCAAGGACAAGGGCGCAGCAGACCTCACAAGGGCGATGCAGGAGCTTGGGCGCAAGTACCCGCGGGCGGGCTACGGCCCTGCCTTTGCGCGCTGGCTGGCCTCCAGGGAGCCACGCCCTTACGGCAGCTGGGGCAACGGCGCGGCGATGAGGGTAAGCCCCGTGGGGCTTTACGCCGGGTCGATGGACGAGGCATTGCGGCTGGCCGAGGTGTCGGCGGCGGTGTCGCACGACCACCCCGAGGCCCTTGCTGCAGCCCAGGCCGTGGCCGCTGCGGTTTACATGGCGCGCCACGGCGAGGGCAACGATGCCATACGGGCGTTCGTGGAGAACCAGGCAGGCTACGACCTCAGCCGCACGATAGAGGAGATAAGGCCGGGCTACAGGTGGGATGTGTCGTGCCGAGGCTCCGTGCCTGAGGCCATCACAGCCTTCCTCTGCGCCGACAGCGTTGAGCAAACCGTGCGGCTGGCCATCTCGCTGGGCGGCGACGCCGACACGCAGGCTGCCATCGCCGCAGGGATAGCAGCCGCGCGGTGGCCCGTGCCGGAGTGGATGGAGCGCGAATGCCGCGCGCGGCTCACGCCCGAACTGGCAACAATCATGGACGAGTTCGAGCGGACGGCAGGGTGAGAAAGGCGTTGCGGCCCCGGGCAGAGGCACTGCCCGGGACCGCAAACATTATTATATAAGCTGCCGTTCACGCCATACGGTTCAGAGCTTAAGCTTTCCGGGGAAGTCGCGCTGGTTTTTCTTCCAGTACTCCTCGAGGCGCCTTGCCTCGTCGCGGGTGAGCCACGTCACCGCGCCGTGCTTCTGCCCGTCGAAGTTAGTGCGGCGCATCACGCCCTCGTCGAAACGGCCCAGCGGCGTAAAGTGCTCCAGGTCGGTGGTCTCGGAGAAGCCGAAGTTCATGGGGTTGGCGCGGTACACATCGTACATCAGCACCCATCGGTCCTCGCCTATGAGCTTGAACACGCTTGGAGCCTCGCATCCTATCTTCTCAGGGTCAACCAGTTGGTCGCGGAACTCCCACGGGCCTGTGATGCTCTTCGACGTTGCCTGCTTTATGCCGGTCTTGCCGTCGTGCGAGCAATAGAACAGATGGTACACCCCGTCCTTGCATATCATGTTGCCGTCGATGGCCTCCTTGCCCTCCTTGGGGTAGGTGAAAAGCACCTCGGGCTTGCCCTCGGGGCGGTTGAAGTCGTCGTTCACGTAGAGGTAATAGAGCTTGGTCTTGCCGTTGCGGTGGCGCATGGTGAAGTGGACCATGAGCTTTTTCGCCTTAGGGTCGTAGCAAGTCTCGGGCGCCCAGGCGCATCCTATGTCGGCGAGCGAGGGGTCGAGCTTGTCAACGCGTATGTTGGCGCGCGTCCAGTTGATGAGGTCGGTCGACTTCATGAGCACGAGCGCGCGGTTGTTTCCCCATCCGTACTCCTTGCCGTCGCGTTCCCACTGCCCAAGGCGGAATCCCGCCTGCTTGGCGTAGATGTGGAGGTCGGTCATGGCAAGGTAGAAGGCACCGTCCGGCCCGCGGAAGATGTGGGGGTCGCGTATGCCGCGCTGCAGGGCGATGGTGTCTCCGGCTATGACAGGCTCGTTGTTGTTCACGGCAGTGAACGTGCGGCCGTCGTAGCTCACGGCCATGTGCAGGCTGTGCGTGTCGTCCTTGTGGTAAACCATGAGGTAGGCTCCCATGTCCTTCTCCTTGGGTGCGCCGGACTTCCGTGCCGACGCGGGCGTGGCGGCGCAGAGGGCTGCCAGCGCGATGATGGCCAATGTCTTTTTCATCTGTAAGGTAATGTTTGGTAGTCGATGTTGTGCTTGCCGGAGGCGGCCGATATGCACACTCAGCCGCCACCGCAATGCAAAGATAGGCAAAGACGAGCGCAATGGCAAGAAAAAACGAAGTTTTTTGGCATCCCATGGCCGAATCATAGCCTGTATTCGTGAAACAATGATGCACAAAATCAGCCACTCCGACAAACCAAACGATGCAAAGTTTGGCCGCCTGTCCGCCGCGATGCCAACGGACGAGGGCGTGCGGGGAGGTTTAGCATTGTCTGAATTTTTCATCAAAGGGCGTTGTTTTGCTAACCACTTGACGCTCAGCCGATTGGCAATACGTGCCGTTTGGCGTTGCGAAAGAGGCCGTTTTAGGCTCCAAAACAGGCCGTTTCGGAGCGCGAAACGTGCCGTTTTGCATCGCCAAACGGCAGGGGAGGGCTGGCTGGGGCGGCTTTGTAAAGATTTATCCAACACCGGGCGACAAGCCGTTGAGCACATGGCAGCCTCGCTGCATCCTGCCCGGCCCGGCCCCACCAACCGCCGCCGAACCACCCGCCAGCAAGCCGACACGCGGCGTTACGTTTCGTTAACATCTGGGATATCAACGAGGCCGTAAGTGTTAAATAACCAACAAATAGTGTTAACCACGATGGCTTTTCACGAAATATTTGCTACCTTTGCAACGTTCATGCTTAAAAGGAGAAAATGGCATGGCTATAATTGGGTTATAATTATTATGCCTTTCTCCCGTGTTGGACGCTTTTTCTCACCGGAACCAATAACGATGTCAATGATCAGAAAATTCAAAACAGCCGTCATAGCAGCCTTATTGTCAGTTAGCGCGCTCCCCACCATGGGCCAAGACCTGTTGGCGCGCCAGGCACCGATAGACAGAAAGATGAAAGCAGTGGACTCCGTCGCACTGAACAGACTTATCCAAATAGAGCAGACAGGCTCGCCCGCTGCCGACCTCTACGACGACTGGGACAACAAATACGCACACCGCGCCACCGAGCTTCCCGACTCGTTCCGCATCGACCTGCGCGGCTTCTGCATGCCTACCACGAGCCGCGTGCTCACGTCGAACTTCGGGGCGCGATGGGGAAGGCAGCACAAGGGCCTCGACATCAAGGTGTACATAGGCGACACCATACGCGCGGCATTCAGCGGCAAGGTGCGCATAGTGCGCTACGAAGCCCGCGGCTACGGCAAGTACGTGGTGATACGCCACTACAACGGCCTTGAGACCATCTACGGCCACATGTCGAAGCAGCTCGTAAAGGAGAACCAAGAGGTGCGCGCCGGAGAGCCGATAGGACTCGGCGGAAACACTGGCAGGAGCACAGGCTCGCACCTGCACTTCGAGACAAGGCTCTGCGGAGTGGCCCTCAACCCCACCCTCATGTTCGATTTCGTTAACCAAGACGTGGTGAGCGACTTCTATATGTTCCGCCGCAGCACCTACCAGAGCGAGGGGCGCGCCGCCAACCGCCTGCGCGGTGTGGGCGCACAGAAGGTGAACAGCGACGACGGGGAGGACGAGGAGCTGGCCACCACGGCACCGGCAGTGAAGGTGCAGAAGACCATACGCTACCACAAGGTGCGCAAAGGCGAGACGCTCGGACACATAGCGCGCAAGCGACACACCACCGTCAACGCCCTCTGCCGCCTCAACCACATAAGCAAGACGTCGCGGCTGATGCCCGGCCAGATACTGAAATACAAGTAACGAGATATTTATCCAAACGCTCGGCGGGGCCTCACAATCACGTGAGGCCCCGCCGAGCGTTTTGTAACAAGGGACAAGCATCCTGGATTCAAAAGGACTTTTTTAGGAGTTCAGGAGGACTTTAAAAGGAGTTCAGGAGAGCTTTTTTAGGAGTTCAGTAGTACAGGAGTTGCAGGAGTTCAGACATTAGCAAGGAGTTCAGGAGGACTTTTTTAGGAGTTCAGTAGTACAGGAGTTGCAGGAGTTCAGACAATACTGCTTGCACTTCGACACATTCCACAAAACGTGACTGCATTCCTTCCACTGTGGTATTGTCTGAACTCCTGCAACTCCTGTACTACTGAACTCCTAAAAAGGTCATCCTGAACTCCTAAAAAAGTCCTCCCGAATTCCTGAAATATCATCCGAACAGCACCACGCCCTCCTGCTTCTTGCCGTCCATCATTATCTTCAAGGGGCGGTCGAAGCGCACGTGGCGCACAAACTGCGTCTCCTCCACGGCCGGCATGGCGTCGAGCACATCGCGGCGGAAGAGGCCGTCGCCACGGTAAGTGTTGATGGTGAAGTAGCCCACGCCAAACGAAGTGAGGTTCTGGAAGAAGTGGGTGCCCTGGCTCGGGTCAACACGATAGTTCTTAAGGCCGGCCTCAACGATTACCTTGGCCCCGCTGATGTGAGGCCATTTCACCGGGACGCCCAGCCAAGGGTCGCTCGACCCCCACCTGCCCGGGCCAACGAGCACATAGCCCCGACCCTCGGCAAGGAACTTGCGGTTCATCCACTCTATCTCGCTCGCAATGGCAGGATTGTTTGCCGCCGTGAAGTCCTCGCCCGTCTTAACATACACAACGTCGGCCACGTCGTCGCTGATGCCGTGGCCAAGCGAGTTGTGCGAGCGCAAGAGGCACCGCTCGTCGGGCAGCGCGGCAAGGTCTTCGTCGAGCACCTGCTTGCTGTCCACTATCGGGCGAATCTGCAAGAGGTTCAGTTCGCCGGTCCTGTCGGCGGCAAGGTTGCAGGCAAACTCAATCTCCACGGGGCGGCGCATCTCCTCCGTACCGAGCCGCTGCACCATCTGCAGCAGCTCCGGCAGCGGGAACACGCCGTGCTGAAGCACCCCGCAGAAGGTGATCACCTTGCGCCCTCCCTCGTAGATGCCGTCGCGGATAACCTGGTCGTAGGGGTCGAACGTAGAGGCGATGTACTGAAGCGAGCCGTCCTTGTCGGCCTCCTTGACGCGCAGGTTGAGTATGTTGAAACCGTCGTCCACCTTGAATCCGTCGCCAACGTGCGTCATGTCGAGCGCGTAGAAGCGCGTCTGGGTCTCCCGCAGGGCCATTTCCATCTCGCTGGTCTGCAGCACCTGGCGCGGATGGTAAGGACTTACGCGCAGCGTCTGGCCCCCATCTACGATGTACTTGCCCAAACCCAGGGCGAGGTTCACAATCCCCTCCTCGGCCTTCTCCTCCCCTATGGGGTAGTAGTTGAGCGAGCGCAGCACCCCGCTGAAGCTCGGGTAATAGCGGTCGCCGTAGCGGCGGCCCACCACTTCCTGCAAGATGACGGCCATCTTCTCCTGGTCTATGATGTTGCGCGTGGCGGTCATGTAAGCCTTGGAGTCGCGATAGTAAACCGAGGCGTACACCGCCTTGATGGCAGAAGCCAGCATACGCAGCATCTCGTACTTGTCGTCGAGATACGGAATCATGTAAGTGGAGTAGATTCCGGCAAAGGGTTGGTAGTGACTATCCTCCAGGAGAGACGACGACCGGATGGCGATGGGAGCCTTCACGGCATCGAAGAACGTAAAGAAGTCGGCTATCAGCGAGTCGGGCAGCTGCGCCCTGAGGAAGTGGGCCAGTATCTCCTCGTCGCTTGCATCGCTAAGGGCAATCTGGTAGAGGTTGTTCTTGTCCATGAAATCGTCGAACACATCGGTGCAGAGCACGAGCGTCTTGGGTATGCAGACGGCTGCCCCGGGATACTGGTTAAGCTCGGGGTGACGCTTGATGATGTTGTCGAGGAAGGCCAGTCCGCGCCCCTTGCCGCCCAGCGAGCCGTCTCCGATGCGGGCAAAGTGGCCGTATGCGTCGAACTTGCCGCGGTCGAACACTGCCACCACGCCTATGTTCTTCATCCGCCGGTACTGCACTATGGCGTCGAAGATTATCTGCCGGTGTGCGTCCACGTCCTGCAGCTTGTGCCACGTGACGTGCTTGAGGAATGCCGACACGGGGAAGATGGCCCTGGCGGAGAGCCAGCGGCTCATGTGGTTGCGGCTCACGTGGTAGAGCATCGAGTCGTTGGGTATGGTGAAGATGTTGTCCTGCAGTTCCTTGAGCGTGCGTATGCGCAGAATCTCGCGGCCCGTCTTGGGGTCGTGGAACACGAAGTCGCCGAAGCCCATGTGCTCCTCCATGAGCTTGCGCAGGTCGATGTCCATCTTCTTCGAGTTCTTGTCAACGAAGCGGAAGCCCTCGGCCTCGGCCTTGGCCCTGTTCTCCGACTCGGCGCTCTGCAGTATCAGCGGCACGTACTCGTCGCGCTTCCTTATCTCGCGGAGCAGCTTCAGGCCCGCCTCGGAGTCCTTCTTGCCCTCGCGCGGGAAGCGGGCGTCGCTTATTATGCCCAGCGCGTTGTCGCCATACTTGTCGTACAGCTCCATGGCTTCCTCGTAAGTGCGGGCCAGGAGCACCTTTGGCCTGCCGCGCTTACGCTGCGATGCGGCATGAGGGTTGAGGGCTTCGGTGGAGAAGCGCTTTGCCTGCAGCAGTATGTAGTTGTAGAGATTGGGCAGTATTGACGAGTAGAAGCGTATGCCGTCCTCCACGAGCAGTATCATCTGCACGCCCGCCTCGGCCATGTCGTGCTCAATGTTCATCTTGTCCTCGATGAGCTTTATGATGGAGAGGATGAGGTTGGTGTTGCCCAACCAACAGAAAACGTAGTCGAATACGGAAAGGTCTTCGTTCTCCATGCGCTTGGTTATGCCGTGCGAGAAAGGCGTGAGCACCACGCAGGGCGTGGCCGGCGAGGCGGCCTTCACGGCGCGTGCCACGTCGAAGGCATCGTTGTCGGCGTTGCCCGGCATACATATCACGAGGTCGATGTCGGTAGTTTTGAGCACCTTGTCGGCCTCCTCGATGGTAGTCACCTGCGTGAACGTGGGCGGATAGCGCAGCCCCAAGTCCATGTACTCGTCGAAGATCTTCTCGTCAACGCGCCCGTCGTCCTCAAGCATGAAGGCATCGTAGGGGTTGGCCACTATCAGCACGTTGAATATGCGGCGCGTCATAAGGTTGACGAACGACACGTCCTTAAGGTAGAATTTGTTCCACTCTGGCGGTATCTTTGCTCTCATAAGCGTTTGGTTTTCAGTGTCATCGCGCCTGCGGCGGGCAGCCGTGCATTGACTGTGGCACGGCATGAGCCACCGGCATCCCCCTGCCGAAGGATTAGCGCAATGCAAATGTAGGCATAAAATCCGACATACGCAAGCCTGCCTCGCTATTTTGCGCATGGCGGAACAATGAAAGCAAAGCGGCGGAACGCGCCTTTACGCATTCCGCCGCCGGTGTTTCCATCCATCAATCCACGGGGCAATCACGGCAGGAACGTCACCTGCCCGTCGGCCGTTATGCGCAGGTCGCGCTCGGGCCTCTCGGTCTCCACGAGCCAGTAGCTGCCCTCTGGCGTCTCTATGAGGTCGCAGTCGTCGATGCGCGCGCCGGGCAGCTCGCGGCCAACGGCCTCAGTCACCACCGCCGGCACGTTGCGGTCGTAGTCGGTCTTTGTCCTCACCCAGTTGCCGTCGCGGTCGAACAATACCTCTACGCTCCTGCCCTCGTGGCGCAGGTCCACCTCGTAGTAGCCGCCGTCCTCGCGGTCGAAGTCAACGATGGCGGCCCCGGGGAAGTTAGCCTCGATGTAAGCCTCGATGCCGCCGGACATTCCCCCATGGATCATGCCGCTGTTGTCGTGGCCTCGCCCGTCGTCCTGCACATCGCGGAAGAGCGTGCCTCCGAGGTCGAAGTAGAGGTCGCGGTCGGGCTGCCCCTGCTTTTCAATCTCAATCTTATATACAGTTTCATATCCCGGGCGCTGGATTTCGTCGATGTCGTCCACCCTCCAGCCGTCCTGGGCGTACGAAGTGGCCGCATAGCCGTCCTGCACCGCCTGCGGCAGCCCTTGCAGGTTGCGCCCATAGTCGGTCTCGGTCATGTGCCAGTTGCCGTCTGCCGAGTACCACGCCTCGCACTCGCGCCCATTCTCGCGGAACTCGGCCACGATGTATCCGCCGCGCTCAGTGTCCCACTCCACGGCCTCTTGGCCGCCATACTGACTGTTGAAGGCCGCCTCCACTGCCGCCGGAACGCGGGTGAAGCCGTCGTCCTCATCGTCGTCGCACGCCGTCATCACCAGCGCGCCCACGGCGCAGAGCGCCGTCACTCTCATCCATTTCCAGTACTTCATGATGGTGTCTCCTTTTACTTTAGTTTGTTATCAATGTTTGTCTTTACATGGGCAAAGGTATGGGGCGATTCTGAAATGAACCTGAAAAACGCCGCAAAAAGAGAAATAAATGTTGCAGAGCCATTTCCGCACGTGGCGGTTGGAGCCTCCGCAGCCTGCCCCACGATGCGCAGTTTTTGTAAGAATTCGTTACCTTGCGCACCATATCGCGCAACCATCTGAGCCTCAACACATTGCAACAGTGGCCGTTTGGGGTGCCCAAACAGGCCGTTTTGCAACGCCGAACGGGCTGTTTTGCAATGCCGAACGGGCTGTTTTGCGCAGCCAAACGCCACGGCAGGGCTGCCCATGCGGCTTTTGTCAACTTTTGTTACCGTAACGCAGGCCGAAGCAAGGCAGCCGCACGGCATGGCCGTGCCGAAGCGCAAAACCTGCAGGAAGCCCCAACCGCGTTTTGGGTTAAATATAATTAAGAAAGCAAGCACCACCCCGCCAAACAGCAAGAAAACAGCTACCTTTGCACTATATAGGCGCGCCGCAGGGCTACCCTGCCCCAAGGCACGCGCCAACGCCGCCATGCGGCAAAACAAGCCAAACGATATCACTGACATAATACGACCCACAATGATGAAAAAAACCATGCTTTGCGCCATGCTCCTGGCGGCAGGCGCCACAGGAGCGGCGGCATCTGAGTCTGCGCAAGACTCGCTGCTGCTCTTCTCGTACACCACTCCAAAGGCCGACAACACCACCGGACTGCACCTCGCCTGGAGCCGCGACGGGCAGCAGTGGAACAAGATTGGAGGCGACTTCGCCTTCGTAAAGAGCGACTACGGCCCCTGGGGCAGGGGCAAGCGCATGTACGACCCCGTGCTGGAGCGCATGCCCGGCGGCACGTGGGCCTGCTCGTGGCTGGTGAAGGAGGGCGGCCAGACCATGGCCATTACCGAGAGCCGCGACCTGATGCTGTGGAAACCGCAGGAGTATGTGTCGGCGCGGGTGAAGATGGGGCCTAACCGCAACGTGCCGCGCGACACCGTGACCTTTACCGACGGCAGCCGCGCCGTGGGCCGTGTGCTCCGCGTGGAGAAGCAGGTGGTAGAGCAGGCCATAGCCGGATGCGAGCTGGCAGCGGCCCGCGCGGCCAAGAACGCAGAGCTGATGAAGGACGACCCCGCGCGCTTCAAGGGGCTTGAGAACGTAAGCGTCAACATAACGGCGCAGCCCCGGGGCGAGAAGGCCATCAGCCCCGAGCTGTTTGGAGTGTTCTTCGAAGACATAAACTATGCCGCCGATGGCGGACTCTACGGCGAGATGGTTCAGAACCGCGACTTTGAATATACCACCGAGGGCCGCAAGCGTCACAAGGACTGGGGGCCAACCTACGCCTGGCGCACCACCGGCGACGCATCGGTAGAGATAAAGGCCGACGAGCCTATCCACCCCAACAACGCCAACTACGCCCTGCTCACCGTGAGCAAGGCTGGCGGCGCGCTGGCCAACACGGGCTACGGAGGCATTCCTGTGGAGCACGGCAAGAAGTACCGCGTATCCCTGTTCGGCCGCATGGTGAGCGGCGCCAACCGCCGCGTGCGCATAGCCCTGCGCTGCAAGGACGGCCGCTCCATAGGCTCGGTGGCCGTTAAGCTGCCTGGCGACGGATGGAAGCGCATAGAGGCCACCATCAAGGCCACGGCATCCGACCCTGAGGCCGAGCTGGCCGTAATCCCCGAGGAGCCGGGCTGCTATGCCGTAGATATGCTATCGCTCTTCCCCTACGACACCTTCAAGGGCCGCAAGAACGGACTGCGCCGCGACCTCGCCCAAGCCATAGCCGACCTCCACCCGCGCTTTGTGCGTTTCCCCGGCGGCTGCGTGGCCCACGGCAACGGCCTGCAGAACATCTACCGGTGGAAAAACACCATAGGCCCGCTGCACGAGCGCAAGGGCATGTACAACATCTGGAACTACCGCCAGTCGATGGGCCTGGGCTTCTACGAGTACTTCCAGTTCTGCGAGGACATCGGGGCAGAACCGCTGCCCGTGCTCGCCGCAGGAGTGCCGTGCCAGAACTCGTCGATAGGCGGCGACGGACAGCAGGGCGGCCTGCCCCTGGGCCAGGAGATGGACGAGTACATACAGGATGTGCTCGACCTCATTGAGTGGGCCAACGGCGACAAGACCACCAAGTGGGGCCGCCTGCGCGCCGAGGCCGGCCACCCCGAGCCGTTTGGCCTCAAGTATCTCGGCATAGGCAACGAAGACCTCATCTCGGAGGTGTTCAAGGAGCGGTTCAAGCTCATCTACGATGCCGTGAGGGCAAAGTACCCCGACATCACCGTCATCGGCACTGTGGGGCCGTTCTACGAAGGCTCCGACTACGAGTATGGCTGGCAGTTCGCCAAGGAGCTGGGCGTGCCGATGGTTGACGAGCACTACTACTGCCCGCCGGGCTTCTTCATACACAACCGACACTTCTACGACGACTACGACCGCCGCGGGCCAAAGGTCTACCTCGGCGAATATGCATCACACGCGCCGCGAAGGCCCAACAACATGGAGACTGCCCTCACCCTGGCGCTCTACATGACCGACCTTGAGCGCAACGCCGACGTGGTGAGCATGGCCAGCTACGCGCCGCTAATGGCGCGGCGGGGCGACACGCAGTGGACACCCGACATGATGTACTTCGACAACACGTCCATACGCTTCACCACCGACTACTACATCCAGCGGATGTTCGGGCAGAACGCGGGCGACACCTACATACCTGCCACCGTGGCCGCCAACAACGCCCGCGAGGACGTGAGCCTGCGCATAGGGCAGTCGATAGTGCGCGACAAGGAGACGGGCGACGTCATCGTGAAGCTGGCCAACCTGCTGCCCGTGCGAGTGGAATGCAAGCTGAACCTCGGCTCGCTGGTGACCGACGGCACGCCGATGGTTGAGGAGCACATAACCGGCACGCCCTCCGACTCGCGCGCCAAACCGGCGACGGCAGCGGGAACGATAAACAGGAAGCACACCGTAGACATGGAGCCATACTCCTTCCGAGTGATAAGGATAAAGGCGAAAAATGAAAAGTGAAGAGCGAAAAGTGAAGAGCGAAGAGTGAAGAGCGAAGAGTGAAGAGTGAAGAGCGAAGAGTGAAGAGTGAAGAGTGAAGAGTGAAAAGTGAAAAGTGAAGAGTGAAAAGTGAAGAATCAATGTGCCACAAGCCTCCCATAGCTCCCATTACTCCCATAATTCCCATTACTCCCAGCCCTCCCATAACTCCCATAACTCCCAAAAACAACAAAAACCAACAATATGAGAAGAACCTTGATTTCCATCATGGCGGCTGCAATGGCATTGGCAGCCGCACCCAACGCCGCAGCCCAGAACCCGCAAAAGGGCGACTACGGCTACCTGTTCTGCCACATGAGCGGGCGAGGCGAATGGACGGCCTACGCCTTGAGCCGCGACGGACTTAACTACCACGACCTGCGCGGGGGCGGCCCCGTGTTCGACCCGGCGCAGCACGCCCGCATAGAAGGCGGCACGCGCGACGCTTACATCTGCCGCAAGCACGACTGCTCGGGCTACCTCATGGTGACAACGGATATGTGCGTGGGCAAAAGCAAGGTGTGGGACAACTACGGAATCGACCTCCTCACCAGTGACGACCTCATTAACTGGAAGTCGGTGACGTTCGACTTCCGCAAGGGGCCGGCAATCTTCTCCGACAAAAACAGCCCCGACCCTTACAAGGATTACTCTAAGATAAACCGCGTGTGGGCGCCGCAGATATTCTGGGACGGCTCTTACGTGTGGCCCGACGGACGCAAGGGCGGCTACCTCATCTACTTCTCCATGCTCAACCGAGCCGAAGAGAAGTACGACCGGATGTATTATTCATACGCCGACGAGTCGTTCACCACGCTCACCAAGCCCCGCCTGCTCTTCGACTGGGGCTACGCCACCATCGACGCCGACATAAACTACCTTGCCTCCGACGGCCTCTACCACATGATGATAAAGAAGGAGGGAGGCCAGCGCGGACTCTTCACCGCCACCGCGCCAAAGCTCACCGGCCCGTGGAGCAAGCCCGTGGATGACGACTACGTTGACTTTGAGGGCAACAAGAAGTGCGAGGGGGTGTCGGCATTCCAGCTCGCGGGCGACTCCACGTGGGTGATAGGCTACATCGAATACTCATCAAACCCCAAACGCTACCGCCTATGCCGCGCCGACAAGTACCTGCGCAACTTCCACTCTCCGCAGAACATCAAGGGCGTGGAGGCACCGCAGCACGGCTCCTTCATGCGCCTCACCAAGGAGGAATACGACCGCCTGGAAGCATGGGGAAAGGGTAATTAGGAATTAAGTGTTAGGAGTTAGGTGTTAGGTTTTAAGGCTGCGCCCGCACACCTGGCCTATAAGCCCTATAAGTCCTATAAGCCCTATAAGCCCTATAAGTCCTATAAGCCTTATAAGCCCCTATCGCCCCAACCAAGGAAAAAACATCCCGCGCCCCGCCGGGGCGCGCACAACATCATAATCAGCACAAAATGGAAAAGAAACTAAGACCGGCCTCGCTCTGCGTGCGCGCAGGGTGGACGCCAAAGAACGGCGAGCCTGTGGAGCCGCCCATCATCCAGAGCACCACGTTCAAGTACGACGACAGCGACGAGATGGCCCTGCTCTTCGACCTGAAGAAGGAAGGATACTTCTACACCCGACTGCAAAACCCCACCAATGATGCCGTGGCGGCCAAGATTGCCGCACTCGAAGGCGGCGTGGGGGCTGTGCTCACGTCGTCGGGCCAGGCTGCCAACTTCTTCGCGGTGTTCAACATCTGCGAGGCGGGCGACCACATCGTGACCTCCAACGAAATTTATGGCGGCACATACAACCTCTTCGGCGTTACGCTCAAGAAGCTCGGCATCGACTGCACATTCGTAAACCCTGAGGCCAGCGACGAGGAGATAAGCAAGGCTTTCAGGCCCAACACCAAGGTGATGTTCGGCGAAACAATATCCAACCCGGGCTGCAAGGTGCTCGACATTGAGCGCTTTGCCCGCCTGGCTCACAGCCACGGCGTGCCGCTCATTGTTGACAACACCTTCGCCACGCCCATCAACTGCCGCCCGTTTGAGTGGGGGGCCGACATAGTGACGCACTCCACAACCAAGTACATGGACGGACACGCCATGCAGGTGGGCGGATGCGTGGTGGACAGCGGCAACTTCCCCTGGCTCGACCACGCCGACCGCTACCCCGGACTGTGCGCACCCGATGCCTCGTACCACGGCATTGTGTACGCCGAGAAGTTCGGCCGCATGGGCTACACCACCAAGCTCGTGGCCCAACTCATGCGCGACCTCGGATCCATACCGGCACCCATGAACTGCTACCTGCTCAACATCGGCCTGCAAACGCTCCACCTCAGGATGCGCCAGCACTGCCAGAACGCGCAGAAGGTGGCCGAGTTCCTGAGCGCCGACCCGCGCGTGGCATGGGTTAACTACCCCGGACTGAAGGACAACCCCTACCACGCACTGGCTGAGAAGTACCTGCCACAGGGCAGCTGCGGCGTGATAGCCTTCGGCCTTAAGGGCGACCGCGACACCGCAGTGAAGTTCATGGACTCGCTGCGCATGGCAAGCATAGTGACCCACGTGGCCGACGCGCGCACCTGTGTGCTCCACCCCGCCAGCCACACCCACCGACAGCTCTCCGACGAGCAGCTGCGTGAGGCCGGCATTGCGCCCGACCTCATACGCCTCTCCGTGGGCATTGAGGACGTGGACGACATCCTCGACGACATCCGCCAGGCCCTCGACAAGCTCTGACTATTGCCGAAACAAGCCTCAACACTATAAGCCACCCGCATCGGCGCATCTTACAAATAGTGCCCAAAGCGGGTGGTTTTTGTTGCTTTTTTCACCACAAAATATGCATTTCATTGTCTTTTTGTAGATAAAAATTGCGTATATTTGCACCATGAAACACGCGCAAACCATAATAATCGCCATGCTCGCCGCACTGTTCTTTGCCGCCTGCGGACACCACAGATACCCGCAAGCACTGCTCCGGGCCGACAGCATGGTCGCCAAACGGCCCGACAGCGCGAAGCTGCTATTGGGAAAAATGGCAAAGGACACAGCCTCGTGGGCCGAGGACGCGCGGATGTTCTACCGCCTACTGTGCCTTGAAACTGCCGACCGACTGTACCTTACGCCAAGCTCCGACTCCGCCGTGCGCCCGCTGCTCAGCCACTACGAGCACGATGGCGACCACCGCCTGCTGCCCCGCGCCTACTACGCTGCAGGGCGGGTGTACTCCGAGATGAACGACGCGCCGCAGGCCATAGACTGCTACCTCGAAGCCATTGCCGCAGCCGACACCCTGCGCGACCGCCTGCTACTGTGCAAGGCTTACACGCAGATGGGCTACCTCTACTCCGACATGAGGCTCAACAGCCGCGCCCTCGAAGCCTTCCGGCAATCTTACCGCCTGCGCAAGGGCTTCGCATCGCCTCGCCGCATGGCCTACGTGCTGCGCGACATAGCACGGGCCTACGAAGACCTCGGCCTGCCCGACAGCGCGCTGATGTATTACACAAAGGGCTTGCGCATTGCCGAACAGAACGGCATCCATGAGATGGAGGCCAGCATCCACACCCAAATGGCGGGCCTTTTTGTCAACCAAGGCAAGTACGAGCTGGCGTGGAAGCACCTGAGGCCAGCACTGGAATATGGCGACACACTCGAACACGAGGCCGTATACTCAATAGCCGGGCATCTGTATAATGAAACAGGGCAACCCGATTCGGCTGCACATTATTATAAATTGTTGGCAAAAGAGCATTCCTTAGCCACAAGACGAGCAGCATACAGGAACCTCATTGAGTATTATATGGACAAGGGCGAAGTGCCAAAAGCACTTAAAATGTTTGAGCAAGGGGAACAAATTGCCGACTCTTTATATGAATATAACGCCGCCGAGGCTGTGGCGCACATAGGCGCACTCTACGACTATTCGCTAAGAGAGAAAGAGAACGAGCGGCTGAAAGCCGAAAACGACAGGACTACACGGCGACTCATTGGAATCTCGCTGCTCGGCCTGCTCGCCATAGCCGCCTTGGCTTAAGTGCTAACAAAGGCTCTGACCAAGAACCGAAAACTCACCAAAGAAATCAAAATCTACGAAGCTCAACGCGAGAAACAGGAAGTCAAGCCCGCACACCAAATGGTAGTAGAGTCTGAAATCTACAAGCGGATAAACGCACTCCTCAAGACAAGAAAGAACATGAAAGGCGACGACTGGCTGCAACTCGACACAATAATAAACGAACAATACCCGGGATTCAGAGAAAAACTGCATACCCTTTGCAACATGAGCGAAAGCGACTACCACATCTGCCTGCTGCTAAAAATAAAGCTGAAGCTAAAGGACATCGCGCAGCTTACCAACCTCGCACTGTCGAGCCTCTCCTCGGCAAGAAGCCGCCTATACTTCCGTTCATACGGAAAGAAAGGCAGCGCAACCGACTGGGACAGCGTAATAGACAACATATAAGGCAGTTGCGCGCCCAATGCGAAGTTTCTGCGAAGTTGCATTCTGCCATTTAAAGCGATTGCGAAGTTTTTGCGAAGTTGATTTCTTGGCTTTCAAACATGAAAATTCTACCTTTGCAACGAACAAAAAGCTCAACGCTATGAAGAAACTAAGCGCAACCTGCTTCGCCACACTTATAAGTATGGCAAGCCTCGCAAACAGCGGCGTGGTGACGCTGCAAACAGACAACACCCATAGTAGAGGCAGAGAAGAACGCCGCACAGGAATCAACAACACCGTGCCGTTCGACGACAACTCCGTTTACCTGCGCACCGACTCGGGCGCGGTGGCCGCCCACGTCACCATCACCGGCACCAGCGGCACGGTGATGTACAGCGGCACAACCGTCATCACGCCAAGCGTACAGGCCATCAGCGCGCCAAACATCGCCGGCGAAGAGAAGTACATGATAGAGATAACCACCGACAGGCGGCGGCTCTACGGATACTTCATGTAAGCTACATTAAACTCTGAAAAAGGACAAAAGGGCATCCATACCCATCCGCGGAAAAATGGAAGCAACGCCCCTAACGCTTCAGCACGGAGCAGGAATAACACATTAACAAAATGAAAAAGACACTTATCATTGCTGCGCTCGCAGCCGCATGCTGCGCCGCAAGCGCACAAGAAGCCCCAGACGGCAAAAACGAAGTAAAGGTATTTTATGGAACAAAAGCCGGCAACACGCCATTCAACCCTTGCTCCGGGAGGACAACCAGAATATGCGGATATGTTAAAACAAACACAACGACCACATCGAGTGGCGACATAAATACCATCAAGATTATCACTGACGAAAACGGAAACGTGATAGGCGAATGGAAATACTTCAACGGGATGCTTATAGGATGCATCCATGACCCTAATATCACCATCGGAGCGCCGGAACAGGATGGAGAGGAAGACGGGCAGGAATTCCCTCCACTGCCATAAAAAGGAACACAACAAACCGACCAATGACATATCTAACGAGCATGAAGAAATTAATTTTGATATTCATGGCAATGCTCGGAAGCATGGTTTCCCGCGCGGAGGACTTCCCTCTCGTGCGGGAAACGATGTCGCTTTCGCTGCAAGTACGCCAAAAGCCCGGCACGGAAGGCCTTTTAAAGAAATACCTTAGCAGCGTTACTGCCGACCAAGACACCATTTATGCCATGCTCTACGAGCCGGGATTTTGCCCGCGATGCGAGGTGTTCATAAACGGACTGGGCGACTTGATCAAGAAGCTGTCGCCCGCAAGCAGGCTCGTGCTCATCACCACTTACAGCGACTCTGCACGGGCTGCCGCCTACAACAAGGCCAAGGAATATGCCGCCGATTACTACGTCTACGACACTAACCAAGCCTTTCTCGACATATTCAGCTTCAACTCCAATGGGCTTTCGGGCTTATACGTGTTCAAGATTTGCAAGTTGAAAGGCGAAGTGCTGACGGGAGGGATAAACTACTTCGTCACGCCTGAGTTCGCCAAGGAACTGACGCGGTGGACTGAACGGATGCCTACCCACGACTACGCGATAGACGAAAATGGCTCCGACATGGACAAATGGGAGCTGCAGCGCCCTCAATGCCCGCCCATTGGCACTGCCTACACCGACTATCCACTGGCCTTGGAGGGGCAGATGTTGTCACACGTGTTCGACATCCCGAAGTTCGACGGCGACCACTTTTACTACACCGACAAGCTAAGCGAGGGCGTGATGCTGTTCAACATAGACGGCGACTCGCTGCGCTTCAAGGCGCACATCACTGCCGACAGCACCGAGCGCTACCGCTTCATCAACGTCAGGAAAGAGACCCGCAAGCGTATTTCAGACGACGAGTTGTCGTTCATACCGCTTGCGACAAACATCATAGACAGCACACGCATCGGCGTGTCTTACTCGCTGCCCGACGTCAGCGAGGACACCGTTGCCCACATATTGAAATTTTACAACGAGCCGGTGCTGCTCATGCGCGACCTCAACACGCTTAAGCCGCTGCCACTCTATGAGCCGTTTTTCGACATTGAAAACGACACCTTGTTCTTCTACCAGCACTTCAACTTCTGCTCTTTCAAAGGCAACATCATCTATAGTTGCCAGAAGATGACGTTCCCCATGGAGTACGAGCGGTGGGAGTACGAGCACAAGCCAGGGATGAACCCTTTCGCTGAGGAGTTCTACCGCAGCGGCAACCCGTGGCTGGCGGCGTTCAGCCTCAAGACGGGCAAGCTCGCAAGGCGGTTCGCCGAGCTTGAGCCTTGCGCCGAGGCCGGCCGCTCGGGCTATTACTTCCAGAACCCGCTGATGTACAGCGACGGCAACGAGCTGCTTTATTCCGACGGTTTTTCGGGTACCGTACACATCACACGCAGCATCGATGGCGGCCCTGTGGAGAGCTACTCGGCCTTTGCCGTGGACACGGCGGCCTTCCCCCGGCCCGACACGGCCATGTTCTACCGCCGCGAATACTTCAAGGCTTACGACCGCTTTTACTACCGCTGCATAATGCACGCTCGCATGAATGCCAACAAGGTGTGCTGCCTCGTGATGTACTCACGCCGCGACGTGGCGAAGCCCGGTCCCGAGACGAACGACTATACGCTCGTAACCATCGACCGCCGCACCGGCCTTGCCACCGAGCGACTGCTGCCGCGCTACCCCGGCTTGCGCCCCATGGGCTACGGCCTGCGCTCGGCCAACGGGCAGATAAGCCCCTTCGGCTTCTACCGCCGCAGCGACGGCAGCTACGTGGTGCGCGTATGGGAATTATGACAACAAGAGGAAACAAAACAACAAAACAACAGAACAATGACATTACATTACGACAGGCAAGCCGCCCACATCGCCACGATATGCGTGTGCGCGGCAATCATGGCGCTGGCACCCGCGTCGGGCGCGTGGGTGTTAGTAGGCGGAGTGCTTATAATATCATCCGTTTGTGCGGTGTTTGCCATGAGCCTGCGCTCTCGCCACGATGCCGAGCCGTGGAACCTCACGCTTTCGTCAGACGCGGCCATGGCCGGTTGCGCCATGCTTGTGCCGTGCTTTGCACAGTCGCATGGGTGGCTGGTGCTGCTAATCATACTCATACCTGCCACAGACGCGCTTATGTATTTACGCAAAAGGCAACGAGCCGCCGAATTGCCTGCCGCACAAAAGCATACGCTCTTGGCCTTGGAGGCCGTACTTATCGGCATCGCCATTGCGTTAGCACTGGCATTTGGCGTTGACGACTGGAACGCACTTAGGCTGGTGTGCGCCTCCGTCGCTGTGCTATTGTTTGCAATCGCAATATGCACAATGGGCGGGTGCGCTCCGTTGCGCGCGCCGCAAAAAGAGCGGAAACTGTCGCGCAGCCTCATATCCATCCCCATTGCCACCTGCGTTTACGGCTTGGCTTACAGCGGAAATGCAACAAGCCAAGCCGTATGCCTGACGATTGCTGTTGCATGCGCCGCCGCCATAGAGATAGACAGGCATAGGACTAAGCCTCAACAATCAAAGCCTGGCAAGTGCGCCACGCCCTAACCAACAGCAACAACCGAGGGCTGCCTACGACAAAAGGCAGCAGGGCAGAGATGCAAAAACAAGCTGAAACAAACAAAAAGAAAGTGAAAGAGCGAAATTTTTCGCTCTTTCACTTTGCACATTTCGGGATTTTGCGTATTTTTGTGATGTCTTAATGACACAATGACACCACTATTACTAAACCTTTAAAACATCGGATTACTATGGAAGTGGAGAAGATAATGCAAGCCCTGGAGCAGAAGCATCCGGGCGAGCTTGAGTATTTGCAGGCAGTAAGGGAAGTGCTCGTATCGGTCAACGACGTTTACAACCAGCACCCGGAGTTCGAGCGCGCCAAGATAATAGAGCGCATAGTGGAGCCTGAGCGCGTGGTTACGTTCCGCGTGCCGTGGGTTGACGACCAAGGCGAAGTACACGTAAACCTTGGCTACCGCGTGCAGTTCAACAGCGCCATAGGCCCGTACAAGGGCGGCCTTAGGTTCCACTCGTCGGTCAACCTCTCCATCCTTAAGTTCCTCGGCTTCGAGCAGACGTTCAAGAACGCGCTCACCACGCTGCCCATGGGCGGCGGCAAGGGCGGCTCCGACTTCTCCATCCGAGGGCGGTCGGACAACGAGGTGATGCGCTTTTGCCAGGCCTTCATGACCGAGCTTTACCGCGTCATTGGCCCGGAGGAGGACATTCCCGCAGGCGACATAGGCGTTGGGGCGCGCGAGATAGGCTACCTCTTCGGAGCTTACAAGAAGCTTACCCACCGCTGGAACGGCGTGATGACGGGCAAGGGCCTCGAATGGGGCGGCTCGCGCATACGCCCAGAGGCCACGGGCTACGGCGCGCTCTACTTCGTTAACCAGATGCTGCAAACCCACGGCCACGACATAAAGGGCAAGACCGTGGCCTTGAGCGGCTTCGGCAACGTGGCATGGGGAGCCGCCAAGAAGGCCACCGAGCTTGGAGCCAAGGTTATCACCATCTCCGGACCCGACGGTTACATATACGACCCGGCAGGGCTCGACGACGAGAAGATTGCCTATATGCTTGAGCTTCGCGCCAGCGGCAACGACGTGTGCCAGCCTTACGCCGACGAGTTCAAGGGCGCAGAGTTCCGCCCGGGCCGCAAGCCGTGGGAGGTGAAGTGCGACATCGCCCTGCCCTGCGCCACGCAGAACGAGCTTAACGGCAACGACGCCGACCAGCTGTTGGCCAACAAGCCGCTGTGCATAGCCGAGGTGTCGAACATGGGATGCACGGCCGAGGCAGCCGAAAAGTTCGTTGCCGCCAAGCAACTCTTTGCCCCGGGCAAGGCCGTCAACGCCGGCGGCGTGGCCACATCAGGCCTGGAGATGACGCAGAACGCCATGCGCCTCAATTGGAGCGAGGCCGAGGTGGACGACAAGCTGCACTACATCATGCACAGCATACACGGCCAATGCGTGAAGTACGGCAGGCAGCCGGATGGTTACATCGACTACGTGAAGGGCGCCAACATCGCCGGATTCATGAAAGTGGCCAACGCCATGATGGCCCAGGGCATAGTATAAGCCGGGGCAGCAAGCCCGCAAGGGCAGCCACAACGGGGTTAACCGCAGCCTGATTGCCACCCGGCACCGCGCCGGAAGCAATAAAACTGCGGTTAACCCCGTTATTATATAAAAACCTAAGATTGTGACACATAAGACAATAGCACTGGCACTGGCACTCATGGCGATTGCGCCAGCAGCCGCGCCCGCGCAAGACGTGCAGCGGGGCAAGGCCACCTACTACTCCAAGCGTGCCACTGGGGCGCGCACCAGCAGCGGCGAACGCCTGCACCACGACAGCCTTACCTGCGCCCACCGCACCTACCCCTTCGGCACAATGCTCAAGGTAACCAACCCGGCCAACGGCCGCTCGGTGGTGGTGAGGGTCACAGACCGCGGTCCCTTTGGCCGAGGCAGGATCATAGACCTGTCGTGGCGGGCTGCCAAGGAGCTGGGTATGCTCTCGCAGGGCGTGGCCATGGTTGAGGTGGCGCGGGCCGACGAGATAGTGGTGCCGTTCAAGCCGAGCGACGACAAGCGGCTCGTGGAGTTCGACTTTGAGAGCACCGACATCGAAGACCACCTGAGGCCGTCGTGGCACGAGATGAAGGAGGTGAACCGCCGCCCGCCGCGCAAGGCCGCCCAACAGGCAAGCCCCCCACACAAGAAGGCCAAGGCCGAGGCAAAACACGGCAAGCACTCCGCGCCGCACAAAACCACATCAACCGACAAGAAGGCGGGCCGCTAACCCCACGCATGGGGTTGGCAGCCCGCCTTCAGCATTCGCCCGCAAGCCTCAACGCTTGTGCAATGGCACCCGCAGTTCCCTAACCTGCGACGTTATCTCCTTGTTGCCCTGCTCCACGGCCACCCGCAGCACGGCCACACCGTCCTTAAGGCGCGAGTCGGCAAACACCGAGGCCGTGTAGCGCACGCCGCGCCCCGGCGCGATGCTCTCCACGCGGAGCGGCGGCGACACATGGACATGCTTGTTGCCGGTGGCCTCCACCACCATCGGGCATACGTCGTAGATGGTAGAGCCGGTGTAGTTCATTATCTCAAACGACAGCTTGGCGCTCTCGCGGCGGCTCAGCGCACCGTCGCCATCGGCATCGGCAAAGCTGATGCGGCGCACCTCAATGCCCTTGTTCGGTACCAGCTTGTAGCCCGGCATGGAGGCCCGCAGCTCGTCTACCGACACCGACGGAGCCGCCACGGGCCGCCCCGCGTGGGTTGCCGAGCCTGCCCCGCTGCCCTCATGCTCCATCACTATGCGGTCGTCGCCGCTGTGCGTGGGGTCGAAACCGCTCTCGTCGGCCTGCTGCTGCGGTGGAACATAGGCGCTGTGGCCACCATTGCCATAGCCGCCATTGTCATAGCCGTCGCCATAACGCTCGTTGCGGTAGTCCATGTAGCTCTGGTAGCGGTCTTCGCGGGCCTTGTCGGCCGCAGAGCCTATAGCCCCGCCAACCACAGCCCCGCCGGCCATGCCCACCACGGTACCTATGTCGCTGCCCCTCGGGCCGCCAGCAATGCCGCCAATGGCCGAGCCGAGTATGGTGCCGAAGGTGGCCCCGGTGGCCGCCCCCTGCCCTGCGTATGAGCCGCACGAGGCCAGGGCCAAGGCGGCGCAAAGTGTGAGTAAAACGCCCTTTTTCATGTCATCACAAGTTTGTATCAGTGTGCTAAGATACTAATAATAATCCAATGATGCATCATAAAAAAGGTGAAAAGACCCTCTATGCCTGCCCAAAGCCCAAGCGCAACGGCCATTTAGGCCATAACTGCGGGAATGGAGAACAGCGGCCCGCCGCAAGGAGGCAGGCAAGAGAGACGTAAAAGCAGCGCTGCGGATGCCTGTTTCCCCGCCCATTTGGGCTGAAAGCCGTTTGTGGAAAAGCACCTGCTTATGGAATCCGCCCGCAACCTTTTGGTTAAATAAACATAAAAACACGCCGCCAGCGGCACAATTTCACCCTTAAAACACGCCAACAATATTTTTTTTATTATCTTTAACGCCAGAAAATGAGAAAGCAATGAGCAATTTCCCCCGTCCCCGAGGGGGAAGCACAGCATTAGCACCACGAGACTATATCATACGCGCGGCATGCGTGCCGCCTACTGTTTACACCTAACCACAAAACAACATGAAGCGAGTACTATCAATCATCACGCTCCTGCTCTGCATCACCACAATGATGGGGCAAGGGCAGAAGTACGGCCAACTGTACGTGGCCGACCACCTTACGCGTGACTCCATCAAGCTGGAGGCAGTGGAACAAAACCCCGAAGCCAAGGGAAACGCCACCATCATGGTGCCCAACGGCGACACACTGAGGCTGGCGGGCATGGACGGCGAGGCCGCCATAGTGGAATACCAGGGCAAGCAATACAAGACCTACGGCAGCTTCATGCGCTTCGTGAGCGACAATGAGGCGGGCGACGGCAACGTGGCCCAGGACGAGTACGACGAGCGCTACCACTCGGCGATGGGCGACTTCTTCTACAGCCCGGTGCCGCTTATCATCATCTTTGTGCTCCTTGCGGTGGCCGGGGTAGCCATGCTGATGGTGAGGCGAGCCGACACCATGGGCAAGGCCCTGCCATCGCTCGCCACGCTGATGGGGTCGCTGCTGGTGGCAAGCATAGTGGAGGCCATGTTCCTTGTATATACCGACGATATCACATGGTGGTGCGACTCCGATAGCTTCTGGGCTTCACTATTCTCGCTGCTGCCCGCCATGCTCGCCCTGGCCGTGCAGCTGTACGTAGGCATAAGCATAAAGAAAAAGCTGGAAGAACTTACGGGCAGCTCGCTGTCGCTGAAGACGGCATTCTTGAGCATCCCGCTGGCACTGGTGCTTACGTTCATCGTGGCCATAATGCACTACGGCGACTTCGTGCAAGGAACAGTGTTCCTGGCCACGATGGCAGTGTGCGCCCTCTATTCGTGGTACAAGAACGGCCGCGGGCTTGGCGTGGCGTCGGGCCTGGCCTACACATTGTTCAACTTCGTATATGCCCTCGGGGCTATAATCGCCGTGGCTGTGCTGTTGATCCTTGTATGGAACATGTTCATGATCGTGCTGCCCTACCTGCTTATGGCCGCAGCGGCGATAGTGGCCTACGCCTTCATGTCGAGCAGCTCGGGCAGCAGCAGTGGCGGTGGCGGCTACAGCAACAATGGAGACCAGTGGACAAACATCGACGGCCACTGGGGAACGAAACACTCCGACGGCTCGTTCACCACCGGCGGCACAACCTACAAGCGCGACGGCCTCACAGGCGAGTGGAAAAAGAAATAACCCATAGCCAGACTTCCGTCCGGCTAAGCACAACACTTCAATAACACTCACGCTTAGGCGGGCTTGCGGCCACAAATGGCCGCAAGCCCGCCTAAGCGTTGCTGCGCGCAGCAAGCCGCATCCTGCGTTGGCCAAGGCATAGCTGCGGTTCAACCCCAAATCGCATTAGACCCCAAGACGATTTCATTCTATTGTCGTGCAGATTGGCTGCCACCTTTGCTGAATGCTTGGCGGCTAAATCACAACAATATGCGCACTGCCGCAACAACCACGGCAATGCCGGCTGCCAAGGCCACCGCGCTCCACACGAAGAGCGTCCGGGGCATGGCGCCAACCACGTGGCGCAGGCTCTCGTCGCGCAGTTCCGGCGCGCCGCCGGCGCAACCCTGCCCTTTGGGCATAGTTTTGTTCTCGTCGCTCATAGTTCCAACTGATTCTTAACCAACCTGTAATAAGCCCCGCGCAAGGCAGTGAGTTCCTCGTGGGTGCCTTGCTCCACTATGCGCCCACGCTCCATCACCACTATGCGGTCGGCCCCGCGCACGGTGCTCAGCCTGTGGGCTATCACGAGCACCGTCCGCCCGCGCATGAATGCGCCAAGCCCCCCTACTATGGCACGCTCGTTGCTGGCATCGAGCGAGTTGGTGGCCTCGTCCATGAAGATGAACTCCGGCTCCTTGTAAATGGCCCGCGCTATGAGTATGCGCTGCCGCTGGCCCGCGCTCAGGCCCATGCCGTTGCGCCCTATGCGTGTGTCGTACTTAAGCGGCAGCCGCTCGGCAAACTCGTCCACGCGCGCCATGCGGGCGGCGCGCAGCAGCCGCGCCATGTCCACCTCGCCGTCGCCCACGGCTATGTTGCGGGCTATCGACTCCGAGAAAACCACACCGTCCTGCATCACCACGCCAAGGCGGCTGCGCCACCACTGCGGGTCGTAGTCTGAGAGCGGCCGCCCGCCCACGGTTATGGTGCCGGCCTCGGGCGCATAGTAGCCCAGCAGCAGCTTCAGCAGCGTGGTCTTGCCACTGCCGCTCACGCCGACGATGGCCGTGGTCTTGCCCTCGGCAATGTCGAGGCTCACGTCGCTGAGCGTGGGGGCAGGGGCGTTGGGGTCGTAGCGGAACGTTACGCCTTGCAGGCTCACCGTGCGCCCCTCGGTGGCGAAAGCAGTGAGCGCGCCCTCGCGCCCCTCGCCCTTGGCCTGGTGTATTTCGCCTATGCGCTCAAGGCTGAGCCTCACGTCCTGCAACGAATAGACGAAGCCGAGCAGGCTCTCCACCGGGGCCGACAGCTGGCCGATGATGTACTGCACGGCCAGCATCTGCCCGAGCGTCATCCGCCCGTCGATCACGGCCATGGCGGCCAGCACCGTCACCACCACGTTCTTCACGCCGTTGATGAGCACGCCGCCGGCCTCTTCGGCCTGCTGCAGCTTGAGGCCCTTCATGCGCACACCGTAGAGGGCGGCCTCGGCCTCCTCCCACTCGCGGCGGCGGCGCAGGCGGCAGCCTTGCAGCTTGGTCTCCTGCATGGTGGTTACGAGCTGCCACGTGGTGTCCTGCGCCTCGGCGGCCTTGCCGAAACGCTCGCGGTCGAGTACGCGGCGGCGCCCGAGGAAGGCCCTTATCCACAGGCCGTAGGCAAGGCTGAAGGCCATGAACACGCAGAACACCACGGCATCGTAGGCCAGCAGCACAATGCCGAACACGCAGAACGTGGCGACAGAGAAGAGCACCGTGAGCGCGCCGCCCGTGAGGAACTGCTCCACACGGTCGTGGTCGCCCATGCGCTGCATTATGTCGCCGGTGTGCTTGGTGTCGAAGAAAGCCATGGGCAGGGTGAAGAGCTTTCCCAGGAAGTCGGACACTATGGCGAGGTTTACCCTCATGCTCACGTGCAGCAGCAGCCAACGGCGCACGAAGTCGATGGCCGTGGAGCTGAGCGTGAGCATGAGCTGCCCGGCGAGCACGAGCCACACGAAGCCTATGTCGCGCAGGGCAATGCCGCGGTCAACAATGGCTTGGGTGAGCAGCGGCAGCAACAGCTGGATGGCACTGCCCACAGCCAGCCCCGCCGCCACGTGGGCCAGGGCGCGGCGGTGGTGCCCCATGTAGCCCAGCAGGAAGCGCAGCGAGCGCGGCTCAGGGGTGCGCCCGGTGCTGCCGTCGGGCCTGAAGTCGGCTGTAGGCTCCATGAGCATGGCTATGCCCTTGTCCTCGCCGCCGGAGCGCGCGCTGAGCCAGCACTCCTCCATCCCGTCGCGCCCGCACACCACCAGCCCCCGTGCCGGGTCGGCGATGCGATAGCGGGCGCGGCTGCCACTACCCTTTATGCCGTAGAGCACCACGAAGTGCTGCTGACGCCAATGGATGATGGCCGGCAGCGGCACCTTGCCGAGAGCGTCGAGCGAAAGGCGGCCCGACACTGCATGAAGCCCCATGGCCTCGGCGGCGCGGCTCAGCCCCAGCAGCGACGCTCCCTCGGCTGTGGGCGGGCAAAGAGCCTCTACATCGGCCATGGAGCACCGCCGTCCATAGTGCTCAAGCACCATGCGGAGGCAGGCCACGCCGCACTGCATGGCATCGTGCTGGAGATATAGGGGGAAGCGTTTCATTTTAAACAAGGAGTTAAGGAGTTCAGGAGTTACAGGAGTTCGGGAGTTCAGACGTATGCAAGGAGGCAGGAGACGGGAGACAGGAGACAGACGTTTGTCAGCTTCCCCATCACAGTGCGCAGCCCGTTTTACCTTTTTACTTTTTTACCCTTTTACCTTTAAAAGAGCGCAGCCCGTTTTACCTTTTTACTTTTTTACCTTTTTACTTTTATATCACAGTCTCATTATTCCCGATGAGCCTTTCTGCACTTCCATTTTCTCGCGCTCTACCTTCTTGCGCCCGAAGTCGAAGCTGTACGACAGGCTGACGTAAGCCTTACGGCCGTTGAGAGAGGTTGTGGTGCTATTGTCGAAGCGATAAACGCCGTGGTCGGCCCAGGTGCGCATGGCATAACTGTCCTCAAAGAAGAGCTGGCTGCCCACTGCCACGTGCAGCCCCTTGTGGTGCCACGACAGCTCCACCATGTAGAATTGGGGCATTTCATGGATGTAACTTCCCCACATGATGCTGCGCCGCTTGGTAACGTACTGCGCCATGATGCTGAAGTTCTTTATGTAGTAGTTGCCTGTGAGGGCGAAGAGCGGGCGGCCGGAATCGGTGGAGTTTAGGCCCGTGATGCGCTGCCCCGAGTACTGTAGCGTGGGCGTGAGCTGCAGCGAGCGCTTAAAGAAAAACAGCGAGGCCGACACGCCGGCGACGTATGAGATGAACTTGCCGTCGGTAATGTAGGTGCTCACCAGCGTTCCGCCCTCATCCATGTAGTAAGGCTTCGTGTAGTCGGTATATATCGTGGAACTGCCATATACCGAGATGTTGGCGTTCTTGAGCGAGAGGTTGTATGAGGCGTTTACGAAATGCACCTTGGTTATGTCCAAGTGGGGGTTGCCCCGCTGCACGGTGTACTGGTTTACGCGCTGCTCCGTGTTGTTGTAGTTGGCCATCTGCGGCACGTTGCTCGCCATGTACCAATATGCATATACCGAATTGCGTTCGTTTATCTTGTAGTTTATGGTTGCCCCGGGGCGTGGCAGCAGCTTGCTCACGGTGCCAATGCCTTTCACGCGGTAGATGTCCCAGTACAGCCCCATGCGCACATAAAGCATGAGCCGCTTGGCAAAAGTGTGCGAGTAGCCGGGTTCAAACAGCACCACGCCGTCGTCAATCCTCTGGTCGGCAGCCATGGTACCCGTGTATGTGGTGCGGTTGCTGCTGAAATTTCCATACAGCATCGCCCCTATCGAGTTGTCGTGCTTCAGGTCGGCGTTATAGTTGAGCATGGCTTCAGCCCAGTATTGTTTTTCCTTCGAGTCGGTAACGACAGCGGGCAACGCCCCCTCGGTGTATGTTCGGCTATAGGTGTTGTCGCCGTACCAGCCGTTGGCCTCCACCCGCAGCTTATGCCCCTTGGCGATAGCCGTTTCGAGGAAGAAGCGCGCCGAGGGCGTGGCGTTGCGGCTCCGCGAGTCGGTCACGGCGCCGGATGCGGGATAGGCCTGCGGCGAGTAACTCACCAAGGAGCGCTCGTGGTTTGTAGGCATCTCGCTCCAGTTAAAGCCGAGGTCGAGCATGGCCGTGGTCTTTTCCGTGCGGTACTTGGTGCGCAGCAGGCCGTAGTGGTTTCGCGTTTTTGTCTCCATGCCGAGGGCGGTAGTCTGCTTGGTAAACGGATTGGCAAGGCCAACGTATTCAGTGCCGGTGGTGCCGGGAGTATCCTCCCTTGAGAAGTCGGAGCCTGCGTAGAGGGTTACGTTGAATTTGTTAACGTCGAGGCTCGCCTGCAATGAGCAGTCGCCGTAGTCGGACCACGGGTAGGCATAGGCACTTGTGCGCAATTCAACGTAGCCGCCGCGGTCGTACTTGCGCGTGATGAAGTTGAGCACGGTCTGTGCGCCGGGGAAGTCGGGCGACGGGCGGTCGTAGTACTCCACCCGCACTATGTCCTTGGGCCTCAGGCGGTCGGCCTCGGTGGCATCGGCCATGCGGTTGTCTATATAGATGGTGGGGGCGGTGCCGTCGGCGTTCTTCACGGTCTTGCCTATGTGGTCTACCAGCAGCTTTGGTATCATCATGCGCGCCAGCAGGCTTATGCCCGAGGCCGAGGCATCCACCTGCCGCTTGGTGGGCATATAGTTGGTGTGGTCGTCCTTCTGTATGGCCATGCGCCCCTCCACGGTAACGCCCCCGAGGTCCACTTCGCGGAAAATGCTGTCCTGCCCCGCCGCCTGCGCCGTGCTGTCCGCAGCCGCAGCGCGAGCCTCAATGCCCGCAAACGCCAGCAACGCAACAATTATTAAGCAAAAACCCTTCATAGGCATCAATTTTATGTTATATATGCAAAGATAGTAAAAAATCGAGCAAACAAGAACAAAAAAAGACATTTCGCATATAATTATGTCAATAATTTCTCGATATGCAAGAAAACGCCTCACTTTGCTTGCTTTGACTTATAATACATATACAGCATGTCAAACAAAGCATCTTCGTTGTCTTTATATATGCTACACAGCTCGTAGCTCATCCCTTTCAACAAGTTGTCGAGCCTACGCCTGGCACAATCGACACTACATATTGGGAAAAGTTTGCAATCAATACACTCTTTATTGGATACGTGGCTACCTTTCAGTACATAATCTTCAAATATGTGCGGATTAGTGTATTTATGCTCGAAGATGTTGCCGACAACCTCACTTGCCTTGCCCACATCTTCCCAACACTTATACAATTCACCATTCGGCCCAATTACATAGCCAGACATTCGCGTTGCTGTACAGCCCCGGCATTCCAAGTCGGGGTAACCTACCGGATAGCCCTTGCGCATATACTCGTTCATGAGTTCTGCCGTTTCTTTGTGCATCAAGAATGGAGACCCGGGCTTGCCCATACTACAACCATGCAATATGCCGGGGTATATGTGTAGGTTCTTCTTCCCGGGCATGGCGTCTTTCACACTGTCATAAACATCCATGAACTCATTGCAGTTATTCCTGTCGACATTGACCCTTATAGACATGTTTACCTCAGGAAACTCATTGGCAAACAGAAGTATGTTGCGCATTATCAAGTCGTAAGTTCCAGTTCCATCATGGCGCACCCGGCGTTTGTCGTGCGTTTGCTTGTTGCCATCCAATGTAATCTGAATATTGTTTAGCGGAACTTGCCTAAATACATTCCAATGGTCACTATCCAAAAATGTTCCGTTGGTGACCAAGCTATGGTTTATCAGCTTTATGTCACCCAAGGTGTCAATTTTAGACAGGAATCTCTCTATTACCTTTATTCCCAACAGCGGCTCACCTCCATACCACATGAGTTGCAGCCACTTGGCTTTTGTGTGGCTTTTTATGAAGCCAAGCACTTTGTCGCAAGTTTCGTCAGACATCATTCCTCTGGGTTTACCCTCCTCGTAGCAATATGGACAAGCCAAGTTGCACCATATTGTCGGCAAAAGCGTCACTCCTACCGTATCGGCAGAAAATGCGCTGAGATAGTTTTTCAGCCTAATTTGGTTTGCCACGCTCTCGTCTTCCCGTTCTGTAGTTACAATGCCAAGGGAATGCAACATATTGACATTTTCCCTAATATCAACGTCGGCAACATCACCCATGTCTTTAATGGCAATGGAGGCAAAAAAATCATACACGTTCTGGTTGACAGACCAAAAACTATTTCTTGCCGCATTATATATTAGATTTTCTCCTTCCCTCTGGAAAAGAAATGTGTATTTAGATTTTCTTATCATAGCCAGATTTTTAAGTTATATGAAACCGAAATGTAGTACTTATACCACAAATCAAGGCTGAAGACTCTCTAAAGATTCATACTGCAAACTTTACATTCACAGTATGAATCATAATCACGCAATATGCGTTAAGCATCATCTAATGATACGCAGACAGCAGCACCATTAGAACTTAAACTTGCAAGTGCATCCCAGTTCTGGGCAAACAACCTGAGGCGAGCATCCCATCTCCCCTGAAGTTCCACCCATGACCATAGACATGAGATTGTCACTGAGCCTATCGTTCTCAACGATGGCATCAATCTTGAACAGATTCTTGTTCATAACTCTTGATTTAAAATGTTAAACATAAATGATTAATTCCTTTTTGTCAGTTTGGTCTGATTTTCATACTACACAAGCCACTCACTCTATCTGTACAGAATCGGCTAAGCATGGCACACCTTCCGTCTCAACGACCACAGTGCATTGGGCGGCATCAGTCCCGGCAAAGGTATATCCTATGACAGTGTTCTTGTTTGCCGTCTCCTTGTCATCTACAACGAGCTTGCCCTCCTTGAATATCTTCACGCGAACATCGTCGGACTGATGGTTGAAAGCAATGGTAATGGTGCGGCTGCCGCTTTCGTGGAACACCTCCACTGGGTTAGAACCAACATTCCAATTTGGCTTGAAACCAATATCCTTTGTCTTTGTCACCTCATCACTTGCCTGCATAGGTGAGCAAAAGAATTGCACCAATAGCAGTGCTGCAATAATAAAAATTACGTTTCGTGTCATAATATATTCAATTGATTCTTGCAGGCAAATTTATGGTTTATAATCAAATGCTCCAAAAGTTTTGATGGAAAATAAAATTCAACTGTGAACTTTTAAAAAAGTAGAAATCCCCATAAACAAAGGGTTTTCTATGGTTTTCATGGCAAAAACGCCCTTAAAACTTTCACACTCATCATAGAGGCATTTGGCCATTCCGCATGAATTTCATACTTTTGCAGAAGTTAATCTAAGTCATGACAGATATGAACAAAAAGACCAAAGGCACAACCCTATGGCATAAAAAATATTTCTTGGCGGCAATTGCTACCATTGTTGTCGTTTGCACTGCATTGAGTATACACCGACAGGATGAGCAGATCCATGCCGACACAGCCCTAATAGACACCTTATTAACACACGGCAAGACCGATTCGGCATATCAATCATTGAGAAAACTGAGAAAATGGGAAATACAAAGTAAAAGCGAGCTGGCATATTACAACTTGCTTCAGGCAGAAATAATGTTCAGGAAGAACATAGCTCCGCCAGAATACGCTGGCATAAACCAAAGCATTGAATTTTATGGGAAGGCAAAAGATTACAGCAAACTCGCAAGGGCGTATTACGTAAAAGGGCGAATTGCGGACTTGAACGGCAACATAAAAGAATGCGTAAGGTGCATGACCATGGCAGAAAGCGCGGCCTCTAATACAAACGACAACACGCTTAAATGCAGGATATACATAACGATCACCTCTACTTGCATAAATGGCGGGGAACGGCACCTCGCACTTGAAAACGGGAGGAAAGCCATATACTTTGGCGAGAAATCGGGGAACAAGGAACTGCTCACGTACTGCTATAGCAACTTTGCAGCAATATATGCCAGATTCGGGAATCAAGACAGTGCCATATTCTACACTGAGAAATATATTCCACTAATAAGATATTTACCAGACAGCAGCAAGATGTTTGCGCTGACCAATATCGGGGCCGCCTACGAGTTCCGCGACCCAGCCAAGGCGAAGAAATATGCAAGGAAAGCGCTGGAGATAAGGCCGTATGCCAACGCATACCACTTGCTCGGAGCCATAGCATACAGGGAGGGGCGCACAGAAGCGGCCAAGGGGCTGCTGAAGCGTGGCATAAAGGCGAGCACTGAACTCATGCGTACCATAAGCATGACGGAAGACTTGGCCGAATACGAACAGAAGGAAGGCAACAGCGGCGAAGCGGCACGACTCTTGAAAATGGCAACAACCATGCGCGACAGCCTTGCGCGGAAGAACACGGCTGACAGCATAGCAGGGGTGATGGCGGCGCACGAGCTGCTGCAAGCAGAGCGCGATGCCGAGGCAGAGCGCGGCAACTGGATGGCCATAGTGGCTGTACTGGCCTCTGTTGCCGTGGCGGCTGCCTTGGCAGCAGTAATATACCTTAAGCGAACAAGGCAGTACTTGCGGCAGGCGAAAGTGCGTGTGGAGAAGAGCGAAAGGCAGCTGAATGCACTTAAGGAGAAACTCGCAGCAATAAAGGCCACAAGCAAGAAAGAGGCCGATGCGCACAGAAAGGCGTTGGCAAAGATGGAGGCTGAGCACAACAAGGCCGTGGAGGCACTGAACAAGGCCATGGAGGAAACAATGGCCAACGGCCACCTCCTGCACGGAATAGTGGAGCGGGGCGAGAGCATAGCGCAATGGAAGAAAAAAGAGATGGCTTGGTTCACGGAATACTACATGACCGTAAACAAGGAGTTCGCCCATGCGGTTGAAACCGAATACAAAGGGCTTACTTACCGGCAAAAGGTGTTCCTCATTCTGGAAGACATGGGGAAATCGGCAGAACAAACAATGGATACGATGGGCATAAGCCAAGACAACTACCGCAAGATGCGCTCGGTGATCAACACCAAGAGAGTTTAACCCGAATCGGTCGTTAGACTTTAGTCGGATTTCGTGCTGCTGTCAGGCAGGTTGATTTTCGGTTTTGTATAAGGCACAGTGGTAGAGACGCGGCGCACCGCGTCTCTATTGGCAAGATGCCGCCATAATGATGTCAACGCTTGGAAAGCCAATAACAGCCCACAAAACAAGTGATAGGCGGCCTAATGCGATTTGGGGTCAAGGCATTGCCCCTCCGAGACGCAAAATCTTGCGTCTCTACAAGTGGCAGACAGCAGGGGTGAGGCTTGCGTTTCTTGTAGGTCAAACGAAAATACCCATCCCGAACCCGCGTAATTCGTGGCAAGGATTTTTTGTGCTACCTTTTCACCTCACCGGGTCGCAGACCCGGCCACAGAAGGCGGCGGGTTGCAAACCCACCGCAACGTGGGAGTTTACGTGGAGATGCACTCGTAAATCCCATGAGTCTCACACGTATCTTCAATGTGACTTCCACGCATCTTCAACTTGCCTCACACGCATCTTCAATGTGCCTTCCGCGTATCTTCAATGTACCTCCCACGTATCTTCAACGTACCACCCAACGTATCTCCCACGTTCAGGCGGGTTTGCAACCCGCCTGCATCCTGTTGCGGGTTTGCAACCCGCATTATACACGTATTCCCCACTCCATGCAAAAAAGAAAAGACAAAACAAAAAAGCGCCGCCGGGCAACGGTTGCCCGGCGGCGCTCATAAAAGTATCAATTATCTTTCTTTTCAGAGCATCATTCAGCCTTGGGAGCCTCTTCCTTGGCAGGAGCCTCGGCGGCTGCCTCAGCCTGTGCAGGCTCGGCAGCGGGTGCCTCTGTTGCCTCGGCGGTCTCGGCAGCTGCCTCTGCGGCAGGAGCCTCGGCCTTGGCAGAGCGGCGCGAGCGGCGGGTGGCCTTCTTCTTGGCACCGGTCTTAGCCATGTTCTCGTCGAAGTCTACAAGCTCGATGAAGCACAACTCTGCTCCATCACCCTTGCGGAATCCCAGCTTGATGATGCGGGTGTAGCCACCGGGACGGTCGCCCACCTTGGCAGCCACTGTGCCGAAGAGTTCCTTCAGGGCCTCCTTGTTCTGTAGGTAGCTGAACACCACGCGGCGCGAGTGGGTTGAATCGTCCTTGCAGCGGGTGATGAGGGGCTCAGCATACTTCTTGAGAGCCTTTGCCTTGGCGAGAGTCGTAGTGATTCTTTTGTGCATGATCAGCGATATTGTCATGTTGGCAAGCATGGCAGCGCGATGGTCTGCAGTACGACTCAGATGGTTGAATTTCTTGTTATGTCTCATTTTGTTTCTTTACTTTTCAAGAGGCGGGGCGCAGGCACACCGTGAAAGCACGCCTGCGATGCCCGTCATTCCTTGTCTAATTTATACTTGGAAATATCGGTTCCAAACGACAGATTCAGACTCTCGAGCAAATCATCAAGCTCGGTGAGCGATTTCTTGCCGAAGTTGCGGAACTTGAGGAGGTCGGTCTTGTTGTACTGAACAAGGTCGCCAAGCGTCTCCACGTCGGCTGCCTTGAGGCAGTTGAGGGCGCGCACGCTGAGGTTCATGTCAACGAGGCGCGTCTTGAGCAGCTGGCGCATGTGCAGCACTTCCTCATCAAACTCCTGGTTGCCGTCAACGTCGGTGTTCTCGAGCGTTATCTTCTCGTCGGAGAAGAGCATGAAGTGATAGATGAGGATCTTGGCTGCCTCCTTGAGCGCATCCTTCGGGTGAATGGAACCATCCGTCGAAACTTCAAGCACCAGCTTGTCGTAGTCGGTCTTCTGCTCGACACGGTACGGCTCTACTGAATACTTTACGTTGCGGATAGGAGTGTAAATAGAATCGATTGGAATTACGTTCACATCGGTGCAGAACTCCCGGTTCTCGTCGGCGGGCACATATCCGCGGCCTTTGTTTATGGTAAGGTCAATCTGCATTGAAGCCTTTGAGTCTAAATGACAAATCACCAAATCTGGGTTTAACACTTCAAATCCAGTAAGATACTTGCCTATGTCGCCAGCCTTGAACTCGGTGGCGTTCTCAACCGTGATGCTTACTTTTTCGTTCTCGAATTCTTCTACTACTTGCTTGAACCTCACTTGCTTGAGGTTCAGGATAATGTTGGTCACGTCTTCCTTTACACCGGGAACTGACGAGAACTCGTGCTCCACACCCGCTATGCGGACTGTGTTGACAGCATAGCCCTCAAGCGATGAAAGAAGAATGCGGCGCAGGGCGTTACCAATGGTGACGCCGAAGCCAGGCTCCAAAGGACGGAACTCGAACTTGCCGAATTTGTCCGTGGCCTCCAGCATTACGACTTTATCGGGTTTTTGAAATGCTAATATCGCCATTAATTCAATGATTTATTTAGAGTACAACTCAACGATTAACTGCTCCTTAATGTTCTCTGGGATGTCAGCACGGTCGGGCTTGTGAAGATACTTGCCCCCCTTGATGTTCTCATCCCACTCGAGCCAGGGGTACTTGCTGTGATTGAAACCGGCAAGGGCAGCCTCGATAACCTCGAGCGACTTCGACTTCTCGCGCACAGCCACAATCTGGCCGGGCTTAACGGAATAAGAAGGTATGTTGACTACCTCACCATCGACGGTGATGTGCTTGTGGCCCACGAGCTGGCGGGCGGCGGCACGGGTAGGAGCAATGCCGAGGCGGAACACAATATTGTCGAGGCGGCTCTCAAGGTTCTGCAGCAGCACCTCACCGGTGATGCCCTCAGCACGGGCAGCCTTCTCGAACATATTGCGGAACTGGCGCTCAAGCACTCCGTAGGTATACTTGGCTTTCTGCTTCTCTGCCAGCATGACACCGTACTCGGAAGTCTTCCTGCGACGGTTGTTGCCATGCTGTCCAGGAGGGAAGTTTCTCCTAGACAAAACTTTGTCTGCGCCGAAGATGGGCTCTCCAAAACGACGCGCAATCCTTGATTTCGGTCCTATGTATCTTGCCATAATATGTTATGCTAAAATGTTGTGATATGCTCGTTGACTATACTCTTCTTCTCTTCGGGGGGCGGCAGCCATTGTGGGGCAGCGGAGTAACATCCACAATCTCCGTAACCTCGATGCCTGCGCCATGCACGGCACGGATGGCCGACTCACGGCCGTTGCCCGGTCCCTTGACGTAAGCCTTAACCTTACGCAGGCCAAGGTCGTAGGCAACCTTTGCGCAATCCTCTGCGGCCATCTGGGCTGCATAGGGAGTGTTCTTCTTTGAACCGCGGAAGCCCATCTTGCCGGCCGAAGACCAAGAGATTACCTGGCCCTCGCTGTTGGCCAAAGACACGATGATGTTGTTGAACGAGCTATGTACGTGAAGCTGACCCATTGCGTCAACCTTTACGTTCCTTTTCTTTGAAGCGACTGTTTTCTTTGCCATAATTCCTAATTTCTAAATCAAAAATCCTAATTACTTAGTGGCCTTCTTCTTGTTTGCAACAGTCTTCTTCTTTCCCTTGCGGGTACGAGCATTATTCTTTGTGCTCTGACCGCGGACAGGAAGACCGAGACGGTGACGGATTCCCCTGTAGCAACCAATGTCCATGAGGCGCTTGATGTTCAACTGGATCTCCGAACGGAGGTCACCTTCTACCTTGTATTCAGCGCCGATGATTTCACGGATCTTGGCAGCCTGGTCGTCAGTCCACTCGCTGACCTTCAGGTCGCGGCTAACGCCTGCCTTATCCAATATCTTTGCTGAACTACTTCGACCTATACCGTAGATATAGGTCAATGCGATTTCGCCACGCTTGTCCTGGGGCAAATCTACTCCAACAATTCTTATTGCCATTTGTTAATTGATAAATAAAAAAGATAAATGTTTGATTGTCTTGATCAACCCTGACGCATCTTGTACTTAGGGTTCTTCTTGTTGATAACGAACAGGCGACCCTTGCGACGCACAATCTTGCAGTCGGGGGTGCGCTTCTTCAATGATGCTCTTGTCTTCATATTATGCCTAATGATTATTTGTATCTGAACACTATCCTGCCCTTGGTGAGGTCGTAGGGGCTCATCTCAACCTTCACCTTGTCGCCGGGCAGTATCTTGATGTAGTGCATACGCATCTTGCCCGATATGTGGGCGATGATCTGAACGCCATTCTCCAGCTCAACGCGGAACATGGCATTCGACAGCGACTCAAGAATCGTTCCGTCTTGCTCTATTGCGGATTGTTTTGCCATATCAATATAATTTGCCTTCTATTTGTTCTACTTCGTCAAACGAGGATAAAATGTCTGCCTTGCCTTTCCTTATGGCTATGGTGTGCTCAAAGTGGGCTGCCGGTTTACCGTCGCGGGTCTTGATAGTCCAGCGGTCGGGCATAAGCCCTATCGCCCTGTCGCCCATGGTTATCATTGGCTCGATGGCTATGCACATTCCAGACTTCAGCATCACGCCGTTGCCCCGACGCCCATAGTTTGGCACCTTGGGGTCTTCGTGCATCTCTCGGCCAATGCCGTGGCCGGTAAGCTCCCTCACCACTCCGTAGCCAAAGCTCTGGCAATACTTCTGCACGACACAGCCAATGTCGCCAATGTGCTTGCCAGCCATGGCTGCCTCAATGCCGAGGTAAAGCGACTCCTTTGTAACCTTGAGCAGCTGCCTGACTTCGGCAGAGACCTCGCCAACACAAAAAGTGTAGCAGGAGTCACCGTTGAAGCCGTTGAGCAGCACACCGCAATCCACTGAAATGATGTCGCCATCCTTCAAGACCGTAGCGTCATCGGGTATGCCATGCACCACAACATCGTTGACCGATGTGCAGATGCTCGCAGGGAAAGGGCCGCCAAAGGGATTGGGGAAGCCCTTGAAAGTAGGCTCTGCTCCGTTGTCGCGGATAAACTCCTCGGCGATGCGGTCGAGCTGCAAGGTAGTAACACCCGGCTTTATGTGGTGTGCCAATTCGCCAAGCGTCCTGCCCACGAGCAGGTTCGCTTGGCGCATTAGCTCAATCTCATCCTCAGTCTTCAGAAATATGTTCATCGATGAAGCTCAATCAATATGCAGCAACACCTCCACGGCCATGGATGCGGCCAGAATTGAGGAGGCCGTCGTAATGGCGCATGAGCAAGTGGCTCTCAATCTGCTGAAGGGTGTCGAGCACCACTCCAATGAGAATCAAAAGCGACGTTCCGCCAAAGAACTGCGAGAAAGCGTCCTGCACATTGAGCAGCCCGGCCAATGCCGGCATGATTGCAATGAATGCAATGAACAACGACCCAGGGAAAGTGATGCGAGACATCACGGTGTCGATATACTCTGCGGTGTCCTTGCCGGGCTTTACACCCGGGATGAAGCCGTTGTTACGCTTCATGTCCTCAGCCATCTGCGTAGGATTCAGCGTAATGGCCGTGTAGAAATAGGTAAAGGCTATGATAAGCACAGCAAATACCACATTATACAGCAGGCTGCGGTGATCCATGAGCGAAGTCATGAACCAGCTGGAGTTCTCGGGGGCGGAATATTGCACTATGGCAAGTGGGATGAACATTATAGCCTGGGCAAAAATGATAGGCATCACGTTGGCTGCAAACAGCTTGAGGGGAATGTACTGACGCGCCCCGCCGTACTGCTTGTTGCCCACGATACGCTTAGCATACTGCACAGGTATCTTGCGAGTTCCCTGCACCAGAATGATGGCTGCGCAAACCACAGCATAAAGTATGAGAATCTCTATGAGGAACATCACGAGTCCACCACCGGTAATGGCAGTGAAGCGCGAAGTGACCTCCTGGATGAACGCCTGGGGAAGGCGGGCTATGATACCTATCATGATGATGAGGGACACGCCGTTGCCCACGCCCTTGTCGGTAATGCGCTCACCAAGCCAGAGAATGAACATACTGCCAGCGGCAAGGATGACCGTGGCCGGAATCATGAATACAGACCAGGAAATGCCCGTGGCAAGGGCACCTCCAGCCTGCATCTTTAGGTTAATCAGGTAACTCGGGGCCTGGAAAAGCAAAATTGCCACCGTGAGCCACCGAGTGTACATACTGATTTTCTTCCGGCCGCTTTCTCCCTCGCGCTGCATCTTCTGGAAATAAGGCACAGCGACTGCAAGAAGCTGCATGACGATAGAAGCTGAGATATAAGGCATTATTCCCAAGGCAAAGATAGAAGCATTGGAAAATGCACCACCAGAGAACATATCCAGAAGCGACATCAATCCCCCCTGGGTCTGCGACTGTAGCTTGTCCAACATTGCCGGATTGATGCCCGGAAGCACAACGAAAGACCCAAAACGGTATATTGCCGTGAAAAGGAGGGTGATGAGGATGCGCTGGCGCAAATCCTCTATCTTCCAAATGTTCTGTAGTGTCTCAATTAACTTCTTCATTGTCTCAGATTATAGTTGTGTTACCTCCTACTGCCTTGATTGCTTCTTCTGCTGTCTTTGAGAAAGCATTTGCTTCAACATCAACTTTTACGGTAAGCTCACCCTTGCCAAGGATCTTGACGAGCTTCTTGCCATTGGTGACACCTGCCTCACGAAGCTCGGCCAAGCCAATCTTGGTGAGCTGCTTCTCCTCAGCCAAAGACTGAAGAGTGGAGAGGTTGACAGCCTGATACTCCTTGTGGTTGATGTTCTTGAATCCGAACTTAGGCACACGGCGCTGCAAAGGCATCTGGCCACCTTCGAAACCAATCTTCCTCGAATAGCCTGAACGAGCCTTGGCACCCTTGTGGCCACGAGTAGACGTGCCACCGAGCCCTGAACCGGGTCCACGGCCAATCCTGCGGCGGTAATGAGTGGAGCCAGCTGCCGGCTTCAAATTATGTAGTTTCATATCGAATCGTTTTAAAGTTTGAATTTATTAGTCTTCTATAACGGTAACCAAGTGGTGAACCTTGCGGATCATCCCACGGAGCGAAGGGCTGTCCTCCTTCTCTACTACCTGAGAGATCTTGCGCAAGCCCAAAGCCTCAAGTGTCCTTTTCTGGTCTGCGGGAGCACCAATCTTACTCTTAATCTGCTTGATCTTTATAGTTGCCATAACAATCTCCTTTTATCCTCTGAACACTTTCTCCATGCTGATGCCACGAGTGCCAGCTATGGTATATGCATCTCTCAACTGGGTAAGCGCAAGAATCGTTGCCTTAACAAGGTTGTGGGGGTTAGACGAACCCTTTGACTTGGCAAGCACGTCCTTAACGCCCACGCTCTCGAGCACGGCGCGCATAGCACCACCAGCCACAAGACCGGTACCGGCAGCGGCAGGACGAAGGAACACGTCTGCACCGCCAAAGCGTGCCTCAGTCTCGTGAGGCAAAGTGCCCTTGAGGAGCGTAACCTTGACAAGGTTCTTCTTCGCAGCCTCCACGCCCTTGGCGATAGCCGCCGTTACCTCGCCGGCCTTGCCCAGGCCACAGCCAATGACGCCGTTGCCGTCGCCGACAACAACAATCGCAGCAAAAGTAAAGGTACGGCCACCCTTCGTAACCTTGGTCACACGGTTAATAGCAACCAACTTGTCTTTCAACTCAACGTCACTATTTACTTTAACTCTGTTCATTGCCATAATCGTTTAAAAATTAAGTCCACCTTTACGTGCTGCGTCAGCAAGCTGCTTAACTCGGCCATGATAGAGGTAGCCGTTGCGGTCGAAAACAACCGCGTTAACGCCGGCCTCAACAGCCTTCTTGGCAATAAGCTCGCCAACCTTCTCTGCCTGCTGGATCTTGGGCATAGCCTCAAGGCCAAGCGAAGATGCAGAAACTATTGTCTTGCCCTCCTCGTCGTTGATTACCTGCGCGTAGATCTGCTTGTTGCTGCGGAAAACGCTCAGACGGGGACGCTCCGGTGTACCAAATACCTTCTTGCGAATTCTGTATTTTATCTTTATTCGTCTTTCTATCTTCTTTGTTGTCATAATCGTAATAAATTAAAGTTACTTAGCTGCGGCCGTCTTGCCAGACTTCCTGCGGATAACTTCACCCTGGAACAAGACACCCTTTCCTTTGTAAGGCTCGGGCATACGGAAAGAACGAATTTTTGCACAGATAAGACCCAGCAACGCTTTGTCGCAAGACTCAAGGATCACGAGAGGATTCTGGTTCCTCTCAGACTTCGTCTCAACTTTCACCTCCTTGGGGAGCTGGATGAAGATGGGATGAGTGTAACCGAGAGAGAACTCCAAAAGATTACCTTGGTTGGAAACACGATAACCTACGCCGACAAGCTCAAGCACCTTCTTGTAGCCCTCGCTCACGCCAACAACCATATTGTTGACAAGCGCACGGTAGAGACCATGGAAAGCCTGCTTCTGCTTATAGTTGACGGGGCTGTTCTCGTCAACCTCGAACGTAATGTGACCGTCAGCAATCTTAACGATGATGGAAGAATCTACTTTCTGAGAAAGCTCACCCTTAGGACCCTTGACATTAACAACACCGTCATTGAGAGTCACAGTAACACCTGAAGGGATAGCGATTGGCAATTTACCTATTCTTGACATATTCAATCCTCCAAATTAATATACATAACAAAGGACTTCGCCACCTATCTTCTCGACAGCAGCCTCCTTGTCAGTCATTACACCCTTGGATGTAGATAAAATCGCAATACCTAATCCGTTAATTACTCGCGGCATGTCCTTGTAGCCGGTATACTTGCGCAAACCGGGAGTGGACACCCTCTTCAGGCACTTGATGGCGCTGGCCTTTGTGGCCGGGTCGTACTTCAGGGCTACCTTGATAGTTCCCTGAGGGCCATCCTCAATGAACTTGTAGTTCAGGATGTACCCTTTCTCGAAGAGGATCTTGGTGATTTCCTTCTTCAAGTTGGAAGCCGGTACTTCAACAACACGGTGATGAGCCATGATTGCGTTTCTCAACCTCGTCAGATAATCTGCTATTGGATCTGTCATAAATTGATTGTTTAATTAATCGGGCCTTTCCCGACAATATTAAAAACTTATGTAATGCTATCTTTATGATTACCAGCTGGCCTTCTTCACTCCAGGGATAAGCCCTTGCGAAGCCATCTCGCGGAACTGTATGCGAGAGAGGCCGAACTGGCGCATATAGCCACGTGGACGGCCTGTAATCTTGCAACGGTTGTGCAGGCGGATGGGGTTGGCGTTGCGGGGAATGCTCTGCAACTTGCGGGCAGCCTCATAAGCCTCTGCGGGGTCATCGGTAGTAGCGATGATTTTCTTGAGTGCGGCGCGCTTCTCAGCATAGCGGGCAACAAGCTTGGCACGCTTCACCTCGCGGGCCTTCATTGATTCTTTTGCCATATCTCTTTAATCGTTTTTAGCGTTTTTGAACGGCAGGCCAAAAGCCTTGAGCAATGCATATCCCTCCTCGTCGGTCTGAGCAGAAGTGACGAAAGTGATATTCATACCCTGAAGACGGTCTACAGCGTCGATGTTAATCTCCGGGAAAATGATCTGCTCCTGTATGCCAAGAGTATAATTGCCACGTCCATCGAACTTGGACTCAATGCCCTTGAAGTCGCGGATACGGGGCAGAGCCACCCTGACGAGCTTCTCGAGGAACTCATACATACGCTCACGACGCAAAGTAACCATCACACCGATGGGCATCTTCTTGCGGAGCTTGAAGTTGGCAATGTCCTTCTTGGAATAGGTAGCCACGGCCTTCTGGCCGGTGATGGCCGTAATCTCATTCACTGCCACATCAATGATCTTCTTGTCCTGAGTGGCGCTTCCCAGACCCTGGTTAACGACAATCTTCTTCAACACAGGTATCTGCATGGAGGAGGAATAGTTGAACTGCTTCTTCAAAGCAGGCGCAATCTCCTCGTTGTATGTTTTCTTAAGCTGTGCGGTGTTCATTACTTTATTTCCTCCCCAGACTTTTTAGCGATACGGATTTTCTTTCCATCCTCGGTGCGCTTGATGGCCACGCGAGTGGGCTCGCCACTCTTGGGGTCAACAAGGCTCAGGTTGGAAATGTGGACAGGAGCCTCCTGCTTGATGATGCCACCCTGCGGGTGCTTTGCCGAAGGCTTCATGCTCTTCGAGACAATGTTGACACCCTCAACGATAGCGCGCTGCTCCTTAACGAGCACCTTGAGCACCTTGTGAGGAGCAGGGTACTTGCCGTTTTGGCCCTTCACATCCTTGTCGTTGCCGGCCAGGACAAGCACCATGTCGTTTTTCTTTATCTTGAACTTATTCATTTCTCTTTTCGCAATTTAAATTGTTAAAGAACCTCAGGTGCCAACGAAACGACCTTCATGTTGACAGCGCGCAGCTCACGGGCCACAGGGCCGAAGATGCGGCTACCCCTGATTTCGCCTTGGTTGTTGAGCAACACGCAGGCATTATCGTCAAAGCGGATATATGATCCATCGGCACGACGGACTTCTTTCTTAGTGCGCACGACCAAAGCCTTAGATACCGCACCTTTCTTCAGTTCGCTCGAAGGTATGACATTCTTGACGGCTACGACAATGATGTCACCCACACTTGCATAACGACGGCCGGTACCACCAAGCACACGAATGCACAAAGCCTCGCGAGCACCGCTGTTATCACATACTGTAAGTCTTGTTTCTGCCTGTATCATAATTACTTAGCCTTTTCTACAATTTGAACCAATCTCCATCTCTTAGTCTTGCTCAGAGGACGAGTCTCCATGATGAGCACGGTGTCGCCCACCTGGGCCTCGTTATTCTCGTCATGCACGTGATATTTCTTCGTCTTCTGCACGAACTTTCCGTAAATAGGGTGCATCTCCTTGAACTTAGAAGCAATAACGATGGTCTTCTGCATCTTGTTGCTTATAACCACACCCTGCCTTGTCTTTCTTAAATTTCTTTCCATCTGTGACCCACAATTATTTGTTAAGCTCTCTCTCACGGAGCACAGTCTTCATACGCGCGATGCTACGACGTGTCGCCCTTATCTCCGACGGATTCTCGAGGGGGCTTACAGAGTGATTAAACTTCAGCTGATTGTACTTGGCAATCTCTGCCTCCAACCTTTCGGCCAAATCCTTGGTATCCAGCTCTCTTACTTCCTTGATCTTCATAATTAAGCGTTTTTATCGTAATCACGTCTAACAACAAACTTAGTCTTCACGGGCAACTTCTGGGCTGCAAGGCGCAAAGCCTCCTTTGCAACGTCAAACGAAACGCCCTCGACCTCGAAGAGGATGCGACCTGGAGTCACAGGAGCGACCCATCCTGCGGGGTCACCCTTTCCCTTACCCATTCGGACGTCAGCCGGCTTGCGGGTAATGGGCTTGTCCGGGAATATGCGGATCCACACCTGTCCTTCGCGCTGCATATAGCGGTTCACAGCCACACGGGCTGCTTCAATCTGGCGGCTGTCGAGCCACTTGGCCTCAAGGGTCTTGATGCCGAACGAGCCGAAAGCCAATTGCGTACCCCTGTGGGCGTTGCCTTTGTTGCCACGGCCGTCTTGGGGTCTCCTATATTTTACTCTCTTAGGTTGTAACATGATAGCTTCTTACTTTAAAAATTACTTGTTCTTTCTCCCGCGGAACTTCCTGCCACCATTGCTACCGTTAGAGCGTCCGCTGCTCTTCTCCTGAGTGAAGTTAGGCGAAACGTCCTGCTTGCCATAAAGCTCGCCACGGCATATCCACACCTTGATGCCCAGCAGGCCAACCTTGGTCAGAGCCTCGGCCTGGCAATAGTCAATGTCTGCACGGAACGTGTGCAACGGAGTGCGGCCTTCCTTGTACATCTCCTTACGTGCCATCTCAGCACCATTAAGGCGACCGGTAATCTGAATCTTGATGCCCTCGGCACCGGCGCGCATGGTATTTGCTATGGCCATCTTGATGGCACGGCGGTAAGCAATCTTACCCTCCACCTGGCGCGCGATGTTGTTGGCCACTATAGTAGCGTCAAGCTCAGGCTTCTTTACCTCGTAGATGTTGATCTGGATCTCCTTGTCGTAGAGCTTCTTCAGCTCTTCCTTAAGCTTGTCAACATCCTGTCCACCCTTGCCAATGACAACACCCGGACGGGCTGTACAAATAGTGATGGTGACCAGTTTGAGCGTGCGCTCGATGACAATGCGGGAAACGCTTGCCTTAGCCAGACGCTCGTTGAGGTACTTGCGGATCTTCATGTCCTCCACGAGGTTGTCACCGAAGTCCTTTCCTCCAAACCAATTTGAATCCCAACCTCTAACTATTCCAAGGCGGTTGCTTATCGGATTAACTTTCTGTCCCATTCTACTTGTTATTTATCATTAGTTTTAGAGTCAACATACAAGGTAACGTGGTTGGAACGCTTGCGGATCCTGTATCCACGGCCTTGTGGCGCGGGCCTCATACGCTTCAATGTCACACCTTCGTCAACAAATATCTTCGTGATGAACAGTTCGCCATCCTCTGCCTTGCGGTCGTTCTTAACCTCCCAGTTGGCGATGGCAGAGCGGAGAAGCTTCTCCACGTCAGCCGCTGCTGCCTTCTTCGTGAACCGAAGCACACCAAGTGCGCGGTTCACCTCCATGCCGCGGACAAGGTCAACGACATAGCGCATCTTGCGCGGAGAGGACGGACATCCTTTCAACTTTGCAAAATACTGAGTTCTGCGGGCTGCCTTTCTTTCTTCAGCCTTAATATGTTTTCTTGCTCCCATTTTATTCTTTTTTTTCTTTGGATAGCCTGTTACTTCTTGTTACCTGCATGGCCTCCGAAGCGGCGGGTAAGCGAGAACTCACCCAGCTTATGGCCTACCATGTTCTCAGTGATGTAGACAGGAATGAATTTATTTCCATTGTGGACTGCAACGGTATGCCCCACGAAATCGGGGGAAATCATCGAAGCCCTGGCCCAGGTCTTGACAACGCTCTTCTTGCCGCTCTCGTTCATGGCAAGGATTTTCTTCTCGAGCGAGACATTGATGTACGGGCCTTTTTTTAATGAACGACTCATAATTTACGCTTGGTTAAGTTGATTACTTCTTGTTAGCTCTTTCGATTATGTACTTGCTTGACTGCTTTCTGGGCGAGCGTGTCTTAAGACCCTTAGCATACAAGCCCTTGCGTGAGCGTGGGTGTCCACCAGACTGACGGCCCTCGCCACCACCCATCGGGTGATCGTGCGGGTTCATCACAACACCACGGTTGTGAGGACGGCGGCCGAGCCAGCGCGAGCGTCCAGCCTTACCAGACTGCTCAAGGGCGTGGTCGGAGTTTCCAACGCTACCCACGGTTGCCTTGCAAGCGCTAAGAATCTGACGAGTCTCGCCTGAAGGCAACTTAATGACGCAGTAACTGCCATCACGAGAAGTCAACTGAGCGAAATTACCTGCCGAACGAACGAGCAGAGCACCCTGTCCGGGGCGAAGCTCGATGTTGTGGATCACCGTACCAACAGGGATGTTGGCAAGCGGGAGGCAGTTGCCGATCTCAGGGGCGGCCTCGGCACCCGACATCACTGTGGTGCCTACCTGCAGCCCATTGGGAGCAATAATATAACGTTTTTCACCATCAGCGTAGTACAGCAATGCGATACGAGCCGAACGGTTCGGATCGTACTCGATTGACTTCACCACTGCTGGAACACCATCCTTCTCTCGCTTGAAGTCGATCAGACGGAACTTCCTCTTGTGGCCGCCGCCCCTATAGCGGACAGTCATCTTACCGGTGTTGTTTCGACCGCCGGTAGAGCGCTTGCCGTAAACGAGAGACTTCTCTGGCACGGATGCAGTAATTTCCTCGAACGTGCCAATAATCTTGTGTCTTTGACCCGGAGTTACCGGTTTAAACTTACGTACTGCCATTTCTATTATTGAATATTGCTGTAAATGTCTATGGTATCACCCTCCTTAAGAGTGACGATTGCTTTCTTGTAAGCATTGCGCTGGCCTTTCACAAGACCGGCCTTCGTATAGCGCGAGGAACGCTTGCCCGAATAGCGCATCGTGTTCACGTTGATCACGGTAACATTGAACATTGCCTCAATTTCCTTCTGGATCTCAATCTTGTTAGCCTCAGGCTTAACGATGAAACCATACTTAGGCGTAGCAACCTTCGTCACCTGCTGGCCTTTCTGCTTGCCAGCCTTCGGAGTATAAGTCTTGTCAACAGACGTCTTCTCAGTGATCTTGGTCATCTTCTCAGTGACCAAAGGTTTGATTATAAATGCCATAATTCCTTAGTCTCCTTATTTGATTAATACGCCTTCTATCTCCTTGAGCGAGTTCTCCGTGATTACCAGCACATCGGCATTCAAAACTTTATACGTATTGAGCGATGATGCAAGCATAACTTGGGTGCGCTGCAAGTTGCGAGCTGACAAATATACGTTTTTATTTATATTTGGCAAAAGATAAAGGGCTTTCTTGCCGTCAACTTTGAGATTTTTAGAGATATTTACGAATTCTTTGGTCTTTGGAGCCTCAATATCGAAGTCCTCAACCACTACAATCGCATTCTCCTGTGCCTTGTAAGACAGAGCACTCTTACGAGCAAGAATCTTTACTTTTTTGTTGAGCTTGAAGCTGTAGTCACGGGGAACCGGACCGAACACGCGGCCTCCGCCAACGAGCAGCGGAGAGTTGATGTCGCCACGGCGAGCGCCGCCGCCGCCCTTCTGCCTACCGAGCTTGCGGGTGGAACCCGAAACCTCACTTCTTTCCTTGGTCTTTGCCGTTCCTTGGCGCTGGTTGGCAAGATACTGCTTTACGTCCAGATAAAGAACGTGGTCATTAGGTTCAATTCCGAAGATGCCTTCGTTTAACGTAACCTTTCTCCCGGTCTCCTGGCCATTGATATTTAATACGTTAATTTCCATTATTTCTCAATTAAAACGGTTGAACCATTATAACCAGCAACACTACCTTTAACAAGGATAAGGTTATGCTCCGGTATCACTTTCAAAACTCTCAGATTCTGCGTGGTCACCCTCTCATTGCCCATGTGGCCTGCCATGCGAAGACCCTTGAACACCTTGGCAGGATAAGAGCAGGCACCGATAGAACCCGGCCTGCGGGCGCGGTCGTCCTGGCCGTGGGTGCTCTGGCCTACTCCGCCAAAGCCATGGCGCTTGATTACGCCCTGGAAGCCCTTACCTTTTGATGTTCCGACAACATCTACAAACTGCGTATCGTTGAAGATATCCACAGTGATGGTGTCGCCGAGGTTGTACTCCTCGTCAAACTTGAACTCGGCCAAGTGGCGCTTAGGTGTCGTACCGGCTTTCTTGAACACGCCCATCATCTGCTTGGAGGTGTTCTTCTCCTTAGCCTCAGCGAATCCAAGCTGCACAGCCTGATAACCGTCCTTCTCAACGGTCTTCACTTGAGTAACGACACAAGGACCAGCTTCGATAACAGTGCACGGCACATTCTTGCCGTCGGCACTGAAAACGGATGTCATTCCGATTTTCTTTCCAATTAAACCTGGCATTTCAATTAAATATTAAGAACTGTAAATACTATACTTTGATTTCTACCTCAACACCGCTGGGCAACTCAAGCTTCATCAGCGCGTCAACGGTCTTAGCCGTAGAGCTGTAAATGTCGATGAGACGCTTGTAGTCGGAGAGCTGGAACTGCTCACGAGCCTTCTTGTTTACAAACGTACTGCGGTTTACGGTGTAGATGCGCTTGTGCGTGGGCAATGGAATAGGCCCGCTTACGATTGCGCCCGTGGCCTTTACGGCCTTAACGATCTTCTCTGCCGACTTGTCAACGAGCTTGTGGTCGTATGACTTCAGCTTGATTCTGATTTTCTGACTCATTTTCTTTTTGTTGTTATTGTTTTCTGTTGGGAATGGCGGCACTGCTTAAGAGTCATTCGCTAAGCAGCGCCGCCCAATCCTTATTTTTATTAGTTGTTATACAAGGTCTGCACGTCCCTTCACTTCCTCAAGCACAGCCTTGGCGATTGAGCTTGACAGCGGTGCGTGGTGGTCGTACTCCATGGAGCTGGTGGCACGGCCGGAGGTGATGGTACGCAGTGCGGTTACATATCCAAACATCTCCGAGAGTGGAACCTTTGCCTTGATTACACGGGCGCCACTGCGAGCCTCGTCCATGCCCTCTACCTGGCCACGACGCTTGTTGAGGTCGCCAATCACGTCACCCATGTTCTCCTCGGGAGTGATTACCTCCAGCTTCATGATAGGCTCCATCAGCACCGGACCAGCCTTCACGCAGCCGTTCTTGTAGGCATTCAGGGCTGCAAGCTCAAACGAGAGCTGGTCGGAGTCTACCGGGTGGAACGAACCATCGAGCAGTGTCACCTTCAAGCTGTCCATTGGATAGCCGCCAAGCACACCATTCTTCATTGCGTTCTCAAAGCCCTTCTGAACCGACGGGATGAACTCCTTGGGGATGTTACCACCCTTCACCTCGTTTACAAACTGCAGGCCGCCTTCCTTGAAGTCCTCGTCCACCGGGCCGATGTTAACGATGATGTCGGCAAACTTACCGCGACCACCGCTCTGCTTCTTGTAAACCTCGCGAAGGTTGACGGTCTTGGTGATGGCCTCCTTGTAGTTAACCTGAGGCTTGCCCTGGTTGCACTCAACCTTGAACTCACGCTTCAGGCGGTCGATGATGATGTCGAGGTGAAGCTCACCCATACCCGAGATGATGGTCTGGCCGCTCTGCTCGTCAGTGCGCACAGTGAAGGTAGGATCCTCCTCGGCCAGCTTGGCAAGGCCGTTGTCGAGCTTGGCTATGTCAGCCTGGCTCTTCGGCTCAACAGCGATGGAAATCACAGTGTCGGGGAAAGTGATCGACTCAAGCACAATAGGATGAGCCTCGTCGCACAGGGTGTCGCCGGTGCGGATATCCTTGAAGCCCACACCTGCGCCGATGTCGCCGGCGTCGATGGAGTCCATCGGGATTTCCTTGTTTGAGTTCATCTGGAACAAGCGGCTCACGCGCTCCTTCTTGCCCGAACGGGTGTTGAACACATACGAGCCGGCCTCAACCTTACCTGAGTATACGCGGAAGAACACCAGACGTCCCATATACGGGTCAGTGGCAATCTTGAATGCCAATGCAGCCGTCGGGGCGGCCTCCGAAGGCTTGCGGTCTTCCTCCTCGCCGGTCTCGGGGTTCGTGCCAACGATATTCTCCGTGTCAAGGGGCGACGGCAGGAAAGCGCACACATAATCGAGCAGCGGCTGCACGCCCTTGTTCTTGTACGAAGAACCGCAAATCATCGGGGTGCAAGCCATCGAGACAGTACCCTTGCGGATAGCGCTGATTATCTCGTCCTCGGTTATCGTGTTGGGATCGTCGAAATACTTCTCCATGATGGTCTCGTCGTACTCGGCAGCAGCCTCAAGCAGCTTGCCGCGCCACTCGTCGCACTCATCCTTCAAGTCGGCAGGAATCTCCTCGATGGAATACTCAGCGCCCATGGTCTCGTCATGCCACAGGATAGCCTTCATCTTCACGAGGTCAACCACGCCCTTGAAGTTCTCCTCAGCACCGATAGGCACCTGCATAACCACAGGGTTGGCACCGAGGATGTCCTTCATCTGCTGCACGGTCTCGAAGAAATCGGCACCGGAGCGGTCCATCTTGTTCACATAGCCAATGCGCGGCACGTTATACTTGTCGGCCTGGCGCCATACAGTCTCCGACTGCGGCTGAACGCCATCGGCAGCCGAATACGTGGCCACTGCCCCGTCGAGTACGCGGAGCGAACGCTCCACCTCGGCGGTAAAGTCTACGTGTCCCGGAGTGTCGATGAGGTTAATCTTGTACTCCTTTCCACCCCAAGTCCAGTTGCACGTGGTAGCGGCGGAGGTGATGGTTATACCACGCTCCTGCTCCTGAGCCATCCAGTCCATGGTAGCGGCACCGTCGTGTACCTCACCAATCTTGTGGGTCTTTCCGGTGTAGAACAGGATACGCTCAGACGTAGTGGTCTTTCCGGCATCGATGTGAGCCATGATGCCGATGTTGCGAGTCAAATGTAAATCGCGGTTTGCCATTGTCTTTTTACCTTTATGCTATTTATTAGAATCTGAAGTGGGCGAAAGCGCGGTTAGCCTCGGCCATGCGGTGCATATCCTCCTTGCGCTTGTAGGCACCGCCCTGGCTGTTGTATGCGTCCATGATCTCTGCTGCGAGCTTGTCGGCCATCGACTTGCCACTGCGCTTGCGGGCATACGAAATCATGTTCTTCATCGAGATGCTCTCCTTGCGCTCCGGGCGTATTTCAGTAGGCACCTGGAACGTAGCTCCACCGATGCGGCGGCTCTTCACCTCCACCTGCGGGGTTATGTTGTCGAGTGCGCTCTTCCATATTTCGAGGGCAGACTTCTCCTCGTTGCTCATCTTGGCCTTTACGACCTCAAGTGCATGATAGAAAATCTTGTATGAGGTATTCTTCTTGCCGTCATACATCAGATGGTTCACAAACTTTGAGACCTTCTGGTCGTTGTACACGGGATCCGGCAGGATCACGCGCTTCTTTGGTTTTGCCTTTCTCATTTTTGTCTTAAATGTTTATTCTGCATGGGGCTGTCTATTGTTCTTCAACGCCCGCTCTCGGGCATTTACTCAACCTTTTAACAATTCTCCAGCAAAACTAATCTAAATAAAATCTTTTGTCCTCTCCGGATGTCGGTTACTTCTTAGCCTTAGGACGCTTTGCTCCATACTTAGAGCGACGCTGCGTGCGGTTGGCCACGCCGGCGGTATCAAGCGTACCGCGAACGATGTGGTAGCGCACACCGGGAAGGTCCTTCACACGGCCGCCACGCACAAGCACGATGGAGTGCTCCTGCAGGTTGTGGCCTTCGCCGGGGATGTAAGAGTTAACCTCCTTCTGGTTTGTCAAACGAACACGGGCAACCTTACGCATTGCCGAGTTAGGCTTCTTAGGAGTTGTGGTGTAGACGCGCACGCAAACGCCACGACGCTGCGGACATGAGTCCAGCGCGGGCGACTTGCTCTTGTCTGCAAGCACATTCCTGCCCTTTCTTACCAATTGCTGAATTGTAGGCATTTTGTTTTATTTTTAAATTTTATATATTTGTTATTATTGTCAATGCTGGCATCAGGGCACTTCGACCCTTTTTGGGGTGCAAAGGTACAAACTTTATTTCATTAATCCTAATGTTACATTTGTCTTTCACGCCACATACACTTGAATTTAATAATATATAACATTTTTAACATTACACAACCTGCATTCGTTCCTTTTTCGCCATTACCTGCCTATGCTTCAGCCTCAAGAAGAGCGGCATTACAAGGACGATGGCCGGTATCGAGAAGAGCAGCCCGCCGGTTACGCCCGTGGCAAACGAAAACCAGAAAGGCTCTTTGTCGCCGTCAAAGAAGAACGGCACAAGGCCAAGCACAGTTGACATAACCGTCAGCATTACCGGTACCACCTTGTGGCTGTAAGCCTTCACGTAGACCCTCACCGCAGGCAGTCTCCCCAACCGGCCGTCGCGCAGGAACAGCCGGTACTCATTGATTATGTAAATGCCGGAGTTGACCACTATGCCTGCCAGCATCACCATCGATGCAAACCCACCCGTGCCAAACGGTATGCCGGTGGCCCAAAACGTAAGGAACAGGCCGATGAACGATACCGGTATGAGGGAAATTATGACGAACGGTATGCGCAGCGACTCGAACAGCACGGCACAGACAAAGAAGATAACCACCACGACAATGGCCAACGCCCAGTAAGGTGCCTCAGCATCGTCATCACCCCCATACGTCGTCTCCATGCACTTGAAACCCATGGGCAGTCGCCCGTTAAAATGCTCCATCACCCCGTCAACATAATCCCTTGTATATGAATACGAGCCGAGCACATTGAACGCCACGCAAAGCACATACTCCTGGTTTTCCTTGGGTATGCACCCGGTAGCGTCACGGCGGTTCACGGCCATAAGGTCTGATATGCGCAGGTCGCTGTCGCCCACCCTCACATACGAGTTCATCATCTGCCAGCGGTCGAACCTGTCTGTCAGCGCCGACTTCAGCACCACGTCTGTGCGCTCCGCCCCATCGTCATACTTCCCCATCTCGCGCGTTTGCAGAAGGTTGGCCAGTGCAGAGTGCACTTCAGCCGGGCGCACGCCGTAAAGAGCCATGCGCTCACGTTCATAATCCATGTATAGCTCCTGCTCCTCGCTCACGTGGTCGGGTACCTCTATGCGAATGTCCCTCACCCTGGCATTGTTCTCCATGTGTTTTGCCACGTCCATGGCATACCGGCTCAGCCGGTCGAAGTTATAGCCCCTCAGCCATATCCTGTTGCTGCGGTATTGCAGGTTGAGCGAGTTGCTGAAGCCCATTTGCCTCACGCCGTAAGTGCTCCAGTCTGCGCCTCCAATGCTTATCAGCTTGTCTATCACCTTGTTCTCCACGATGTATGGCAGCGACGTGCTTACGCAAGAGTCCTCAAACTCCACGTCGATGGTGGCCCCGCGCCCGTTGATGCTTGTGGTGAATCGCTTGATGCCGTCGAGGCTCTTCAGCAAGTTGTCTATTATCACCACCTTGCCGTTGAGCTCAGCCGCCGTGCCTCCCTGCGGCAGCTCGCCCCTTATTATCAGTTCCGGCTTGCGGTCGTCGTCGCGGTCGCGTGCCGCCTCAATGGCATCAACAAACAGCTTCAGGCTGCCACCCACTGCGCCTTGCAGCGGCTCCTTGCAGTAGCTGATGAAGAAATCGCTGCCCAGCGTTGCGTTATAAAGGCTTTCATACCAAGCATTGTCGCTTTCTTCATCGCCGTCGCCGCCTATGCTGTCGGGCAGGGCGAAGAGCGGTATGCCGAAAGCCAGCGCAAGCAGGGCAAAGCCTGCCCACCGCCACCTCTGCAGCAGGGTGATGTAGCACGCGTACAGCCTGTTCCACCATACCACGCGCCGTGCATGGCGCATCCTGCGCTTAACCCGGCTGTCGTATCGCAGCGTATCGGTCAGTGCCGGCACGAAGAGCAGTGCCACTATAAGCGACACTGCGAGGTTGATGATGATTATCCGCGCGAAGTCGTAGAGGTCGGCCTGCCAGCTCTCAGGCAGCACAAACACCGTCACGAGCGAGCCTACGGTGGTGAGCATGGCCGCCAGTATGGCCAGGAAAGCCTTGCGGTTGTGGTAATAGCCGTAATGGTCGGCCATTACTATCGACGAGTCGATAATCAATCCCATCGACACTGTTATCCCGGCCATGGAGAAGATGTGCAGCCGCAGGTCGAAGGCATAATACGCTATCACGGCCATCAGTATGTTGGCAGCAAGCGTGGAAGCTATGATAAACAGGTACTTCCAGTCTCGCCGCGTCAGCCATACGCACAGCAGGAGTATGGCCAGCGACATCAGCGAGCGGCTCACCAAGTTGAACACCTCCACCCTCTCCTCGGCAGCCGCATCGTATGCCAAGGTAAGGTACACGCCCTGCTTCAGTCCGCCTCCCAGCTCCTCCACGACCTTTTGCAGCCTGTCGGAGAGGCTCACCATATTGGCCTCGCTGTTCACCTTAATGTTAAGGTAGGCAGTGTTCATGCCGTTCACCCTGTAGTATTTGCCCGGCTGCCGCTGCTTCAGCTCCTGCGTCACGAGGTTGTTCAGGTACACCGTGTGGCCGTCGTCGGTCTTTATCGGTATGTCGGCAAGCCTCACAGGCTCGGTGGCAAGGTATAGCGTTTGCCTCACGCGCCCTCCCTGGCCGTCGCCGCGCATCACGTCGCCAACTATGTCGGCCTGGCCGGTGAAATTGCGTATGGCTTCGGCAATGTCGTCCGACGATATGCCATAGCCGCTCAGCAACTTGGGGTCATAGCTTATCTCGATGTAGCGCCCCGTGCCTCCCGACACATCCACCTCAGCCACGCCGTCCACCCGCCTCAGCCTCTCGGCTATTGCCGTCTCGGCATATTCGCCTATCTCGTGCTCCGGCAGGTCGGCGTTTATGTTGTATGTTAGCAGCGTCACCGTCTGGTTCTTCCGGTCGCGGTTGTTCACTATCTCGCCACCCGAAAGCGACGGGTAGCTCACCCCCTCGGGCAGCTTGGGATATACCTGCCTGAGGATGGAGGCAATCTCGAACCGCACCGCCGACACGTTGGCCGACTTCTTCAGCTGTATCCTTACGCGCCCCTTGCCGAAAAACGACTCCGACGACACGCTCTCCACACCCTTCACTCCCGATGCCACACCCTCTATCACCGAAGTGACGCTGTGCTCCACCACCTTGGGCGATGCTCCCGGCCAACTGAAGTTCACCGTAAGCGTCATGCCCTGCCTCGGCGGTGGCTTTATGCCCACGTCGAGGAGCGGTATCAGAGCCGCGCCCACCACCATCACTATCACCATGGTGAGGCACACCGTAAACTTTGATGGCTCCCTCATCTTCTGTTCCTATAAATCACATAATACAGCAGCGGCACGAAAAACAGGCTGACCACCGTTCCTACCGTCATGCCCACGATGGTGGTTATCGACAGGGGGTACTGCAAGTCCGACCCTATGTCGCCGCGCGAGAGGAACGGCAGCACGGCAAACACCGTTGTGGCCGATGTCATGAGTATCGGGCGCAACCGCTCGTGGCCTGCCGTCACTATCGCCCTCAGCACCGTCATGCCGCTGCGGCGCAGCCGGTTGATGGTGTCTATCTTAAGTATCGAGTCGTTTATCACTATGCCGCTCATCACCACAAGACCTATCATTGACATGAGGTTGAGCGACATGTCGAGCACCTGCATCACGAGCAACACCATAAAGCAGTCGAGCGCTATCTCCGACAGTATTATCAGCGGCTGCACAAGGCTCTCAAACTGTGCCGCCATGATGAAGAACAGCAGCAGCAATGCCACAGCGAGCACCACCGCCAGCTCCTCCACAAGCTCGCGGCTTGCAAAATAGTCGCCGGCGTAATTCACCGACACATCCTTGTTTCGCGCCTGCAAGCCGTCGGCATATTCCATCACCTGCCGCGCCGTGGCCCCATCGGCATCCAATGCCACGGGATAATATTCGCCGCTGCCCGAGGCATGAAGCCGCTTGAAGTCGTCAACCACCGAATCCCTCAATATCAGGGATATTGGCACGTCAACTCCCTGCCCGTTAGGTATGCTTGCCCCCAATATCTGCTCCCTGTCAGTGCCTCCGGTGCCGATTATCACCGGCACTGCCCGGTCGCCATCGCTTATCTCCATCACCCTGTTGGTGCCGGTCAGCTCGCGCAGCCGCCCCAACAGCTGGGCGTATGATATGCCGTAAATGGCCATCTGCCAGATGTCGGCCTTGCACACGAGGTTGTTGTCCACCTCCACCTTAGGCACATACAGCCCGGGAAACTGCCGCCGCAGCGAGTCGGTGAAAGCCCGCGCCTGGGCCACCGTGGGGCGGCCTCCGTCGGCATTCTGCAGCCTCACCACGAGCGGGCTTTGCTTCGTGTCGAGCATAAGGTCGAAGGGGTTGCCCGTAGGCACAAAGGCCACGGTGGCCTTTGCGAAGGCCGAGTCGGCGTATGCCCTTATGCGCCTCTCAGCCTCTGCGAGTGCCGACGGCGAGCCGCACTTAACATATCCCAGGGCCTCGGTAGCCGTGATGGTCTGCGTGTGCGACAGGATGAACTCCTGCGCGCCTGCCATCGACGTTGTCGTCTGCGCCACCCCCTTGGCCGCGCCCAAGAGCGCAACCATGCGGCGGTCGCCCTCCTCAGCCGATATGCCCTCGTTCCAGTTCACCACCACCTGCGCGTCGTCGTAGCTAACCTCCGGCATACGCGCCTTCTCCGTATGCACATACACCAGCGCCAGCCCCGGCAGGGCAAGCAGGAACAAGGCCACTGCCGCCCGCGAGTGGCGCAGCGTGAAGGCCATGCCTCGCTCATACCACCGCATGAGCGCGTTGTCCATGCGCGTAGGCTCGGTGTCGTGAGGGCGCGCCTTGCCCCTGTACATGCGGTAGACGCACACCGGCACTATCGTGGTGGCCACCAAGAGCGACGTGAACAGCGACACGCTTATGCCCATCGACTGGTCGTAGAACAGCTCGCCGGCCAGCCCGCTAAGGAATATCAGCGGCACAAACACCGAGCAGGTGGTGAGCACGGAGCTGAGCATGGGCGCAAAAACCTCCGACGTGCAGCGTGGTATCACGTCGGCCAGCTTGCGGCCCGGCGTCCACTTCTGCATTATGTTGTCAGTAACGATGATGGAGTTGTCAACTATCATGCCCACGCCGAGGATCAGGCCCGACAGCGATATCACGTTGAGCGATATGCCCAGCAGGCTGAAGGCAAGCATGGTTATCACGAGCGACAGGGGTATGGTGGCGGCCACGAGAAGCGCCAGCCGCCAGTTGCGCATGAACACGAGCAGTACCAAGCACGTTAGCGCGGCCCCCACCGCGAGGTTGCTCTCTAAGTTTTCCATCGAGAACGACAGCAGGCGGGTCTGGTCGCGCGTCACGGCGAAGTCAATCTCCGGGCTCTGCCGTTGCAGGTCGGCTATGGTGGCATCGATGCCCTCGCGCAGGTCGGCCATACGGGCGTCGCTCTGCTTTATCACGGCCATGGTAACGGCGGGCTTGCCGTCGTGGCGCACAAAGCCGTTGCGCACCCCGTCCACCTGCTCCACCCGGCAGAAGTCATCGAGCCGCAGTATGCGGCCCTCGTGACTGATGCGTATCGAGGCGATGTCGTCGCGGGTGAGCAGTTGCGAGTCGAAGTGAATGTTGTACCTGTATTGTCCGTCCTTCACCGACAGCGTTTCAATGTACACGTCGTTGTCATCCAGGGCCTGCTCTATCTTGTCGGTGCCAATGCCCATGCTGCGCATTCGCTCATAGTTAGGGGTGATGAGTATCTCCCGCCCCACGGTGCCGCTGATGTCGACCATGGCCGTCTGCGGCAGCTGCTCTATACGCTTGCTCACCACGCTGCGCGCAAAGTCGCACATCTCAGCAAAGCGACTCATGCCGGCGTCTCCACCCTTGAGCGTAAGGTCGATGAAGAACGCGGGTATGTCCGTCACGCTCGACTTCATCACCTTTGGCCTGTCCACGTCTTTGGGCAGCGTACCCATGGCCATGTCTATCTTCTCGTTCACGTCGATGAATATCAGGTCCATGTTGCTGCCGGGGTCGAACTTAAGCGTTATGGTGGCCGCGTCCATCCCGGCCACGGTCTCCATGTCGGCCAACCCGGGCAACTGGGCCAGGCGCGAGCGCAGCGGCCTCACTATCTGGGCGTCTATCTGTGATGCCGAGGCCCCGGGGCGCGTCACCTGCACCGTCACCTGCGGGATGTCGACGTCGGGCAGCAGCGACACCGGCAGCCTCCAGATGGCCAGCAGGCCGAGCACAATGACAGCCAACGTCACCATCATCACGGCCACCGGCCTATGCATCAAATATCTTACTACGTTCATTACGCCAATTTTGTGTTTTGAGTCTTGAATTACGAGTAGCCGCAACTCAAGGTTCCCGATTCCTGACTATCACTCTCGTTCCGTCGGCCAGGTTCTGGTTGTTCGACGTTATCACCTCCGCGCCCTCTTCTATCTCCGTGCCCTTGGCCTTGCAGCCCGTGATGGCGTATGAGTCCATGTTGGCATACTCCACGTCAACGTATGTCCAAACGGCCTGCGAGTCTTCCACCTCGAAGATTACATAGTAACCGTCGCGCTCCACTACAGCCGTCTTCGGTACCACGATGCAGCCCGGCACATCTTTCTCCACCACCACCCTCACGTTCATGCCATCGATGAGGGCCGGGTCGGTGTTGCGGATGCGAGCCTCCACCTTAACCAGCCCTTTCTCGTCAACGGTGGGGTTTATGCGCGTTATCTTCCCGCTGAAGGTCTTGCCGGCATCAGCGAAGGGAGACACCTTCACCGTCTGCCCACGCGCCACCGACTTCAGCTCGGCCTCCAGCACGCTGAACTCCACGTCGAAGTAGGAGTCGTCTATCAGCACCCCAAACTTGTCGGCCTTCTGGTAAGGCTGGCACTCCATGTCGGCCACGCGCCCGGCAAACGGTGCCCGCAGCTCGCAGTCGGCCAATGCCTTGCGCGCCTCGGCCAGTTGGTATTCGGCCGAGTAATAGCCCGACGTCACCTTGGCGCGGCGCATCACGTCGTCGGGCGCGCCCTTGCCGCTGCCGTCGTAGCCCAGCCCTATCAGCTTGTCGGCCAGGTCTATGCGGGCTTTCTCCAAGTCCTTTTCGCTCTTTTCAAGGTTCAGCTGCGCCGTATTCCTGTCGGTCACGGCCAGCAGGTCGCCCTTGGCCACGCGACTGCCATTGTCAACATAGATGCCTGTTATCACTCCCTGCGAGGGGAACGTTATCTCGCTGCGGGCCAGAGCCTGCAACTTGCCGTTGCACACCAATTGCAGGCTGAACGTCTGCCGCTTCAGCCTCATCGTCTCAACCGTGGTCTCCGTTTTCACCACGGCGGCGTTCTCCATGTCGCCTTTCTCCTTGGGCGACCCGCAGGCCGCCATCACGGCCATGGCCGCGCATATCATCATCGTTTGTTTCATCACCATTATAATATATATATTATATATTGAATATCCGCAAAGCTCCTGTTCCCATGGTTAATTCATAACTCGAAATTCAAAAATCATAATCACGCAGCTACAATTCCTAATTCGTAACTCAAAATTCGCAACTCAACCCTCCTACTCCCCCATCAGCTTGTCGTAGTCGGCCGTGAGCTTCACCCCGCGCTGCCAGTCGTAGAGCGTGGCGCGGCGCAGCGTGTAGTAGTCAGTCCAGTAAGTCTGCAACTGGCTTATATACTGCGACTTGGCCGTCTCGGCCTCTTGCAGGGCAGTGTTCAGGTCGGTCACGGTGATGGTGCCTTCCTCAAAGCGGCGCTTGCTTATGTCGTAGCGTTCGGCAGAAATCTCCTCGGCCCTCTTGGCCGTGCGGCACTGCTCCGCCTGGTAGGCAAACTGCATCACCTGCCGCCTTATGTCCTCCACGTACTCCACGCGGGCCTGCTCCACCTCCACGTTGGCCAGCTCCAGCTGCGCTTCGGCCACGTGTACGCGGCCCTTGCTCACGCCCCAGTCGAAGATGGGCAGCGAGAGCGACAGCCCTATCACCTCGTTGTCCCTCAGGTTGCCGTATGCCCCCTTGAAGGTGTCAGCCGTCTTGTTGAAGCCCACCTCGCTGCTCAGCTGCAACTGTATGCCGCGCTTCGACTTGGCCTCGGCCACGCCCTGCTGCGCCTGCAGCAGCGTGAGCCGCTGCGACGGGGCGTGGGAGGAGTTCTCCAAGGCGTAGGCCACGGCGTCGTCGGCGCTTATGGCAATGTCTGGCACCTCCGACGGCGGCAGCAGCTCGGCCCCCTGGTAGTCGGTAAGCCGAAGGTAGGAAAAGAGGTTGAAGAGCTGCTCGTCGAGCTTCAGCTTGTTGTTCGTCACGGCCACCTTGGCGTTGAGCACCGACAGCTCCAGCTGCAGCATGTCGCTCTTTGTCACCGTGCCTATGCCGAACCGCTTCTGCGCCGTCTCGTACATACGCTGCAGGTCGGCATAGTTGGTGGTGCTCTGCCTGTATTCCGTCTGCGCCGATATGGCCCCGAAGAACAGCTGCGTGGCCGTTATCGTTACCTGCTCCATGTCCTCAAGATACTCCTTCTGCGCCATCTCATACTCCACCGGTGCCGTCTTCTTCTCCCACTTCAGCGTGTTGTACGACCTCAGTGGCTGCGTGTAGCTTATGCGCAGGGGCTGCGAGTTGTAGGTGGTCATGTCGTAGTTGAACTGGTCCAGTCGGTAGAGGTACGACTGCAGCGACACGGTACCGCCCGTGGCGGGTATCTCCTGGTCGAGCGACAGCGTGAGGCTGTTGGTGAGCGAGTTGTTGTCCACGTAGTTTATAAGTCCGCTCTCGGCGTCGCGCGCCTCCACCCTTGAGTGGTCGAAGTTGAGCAGGTCGCCACTGAGGTTTACCGACGGCAGCAGCTGCGCCCTGAACGAGCGGTATGTCCAGTAGCTGGCTATGTACTCCAGCCGGGCCGACTGCGCATTGTACGACCGCTCCCGCGCAATGCGTATCACGTCATTGAGCGACAGCCAGTTGCGCGCCGGTGCCACGCCCGTGCATACGGCCAAGGCGGCCAGCATCATTGCCCGTATCTTCATGCTTCGATTCTTTGTCATCTGCCAAGTTTCTTTCAACTTATATTACATTAGTTGAATATCCGCAAAGCCCTTATTCCGATGAGCTTCCATATTTCCACTTGTTTGGACTGATTGCAGACATCCATTTTCTGTTATCTATCGGAACTTCTCATTATAAGATTTCCAAAATTAATAATTATTTTGCTTTCAGCCAAATTTTCACGGGATACCACCCAAAGAAAAGTTTCGCTGCCTTTTTACTGCTGTAACTATGTTCTCCGCCTCCCGCTTCATCTCGCGGGTGGCTTCCGACTCCACCTTGACATCGAACGCCGCCACGCGGCGGGCCATGCGCAGGCAGTCGGCCCGTCGGCCCTGCTCCTCGTATAGCTTCATGAGGCGGTAGAGCGGGTAAATGCGGTTGGGCATAATGCTGAACGCACTGCGGTAGCACCGCTCCGCCTCGGCAGGCATGCCCATGGCGCGGTAGTTGTTGCCCATGAGCACGGTGAACATAGGGTCGGCGCTGAGCTGCGCGCCCCACCGCAGCATGGCATTGCTGTCGTTATGTCGGCCGAGGCCAGCCAGTGCCTTGCCGAAGTCGAAGAGGAAACGCTCGTTGTCGCCCATCAGCGGCAGCAGCTCGTAATAGTCGTCTATCATATATGAAGCGTCCACGCCCGCCATCAGCCTGTAATCCTCCGAGGCCGCCACGCGCCGCTCCATGTCAGCGCGCACCACGAGCGAAGCGAGGAAAAGCACAAATACAAAAGCGCAAAACGCCCCTCTCCCGTCTCCCCCGTGGGGAGAAGCTGTGATGCCACTCGGGGTTCTCCCCCTCATGGGGGAGTTAGAGGGGGCTGGGGCTGTGGCTGCTGCCCCCCACGCGCACATCAGCACGAACAGAATCCTGTAAGGCTGGCAGTGGAGCGGATAGGAGAACATGGAAAACACCACAAGGGCCAGCAGCCCGTACATCAGCGGGCGGCACGAGCGGCGCAGGCGCAGCAGGGCCATCACCACAACGGCGGCAAAAGCCACCATGCCGGGCAGCCCCTGCTCCACGCCGATGGTGAGCAGTTCATTATAGGCGTTGTCTGTGACGTTGGCCGACTGCAACAGGCCCTGCGCACCGCCATCGGCAAACAGGGCGGCCACGCCCTCGGCGTAAGCCCCGCCAAAGCCGCCTATGCCTGCCCCCGTCCACGGGTCAGCGGCAATGGCCTTAAGCGCACCGAGCCACATCACCACCCGCCCGTCGGCAGACCCCTGCTTCAGCAGGTAGGCGGCCACGCCACCCACTACTGCCAACGCCAGCACAACGTATTTATACCTCGCCAGCTGTCGCCAATATACGCACGCCGCCACCACAGCCACCGCCACCCACGCCGCGCGGCTCCACGCAACAATTAAAGGTAAAAAAGTAAAAAGATAAAAAAGTAAAAGAGTAAAATGGTAAAAAGGTAAAAGGCTGCGCGATGGCATGGGCTGCGGGCATACGTCCGCCTCCTGCATCATGTCTCCTGCATCCTGCATTACGTCTCCAGCATTCTGCCTCCCGTCTCCTGCCTCCATGCACTTGTCTGAACTCCTGTACTCCTGCAACTCCTGAACTCCTGAGAAAGCATTCGTCTGAACTCCTAAGAAAGCATTCGTCTGAACTCCTGAACTCCTGTAACTCCTGAACTCCTTAATTGCCCTCCCAAAAGAAAGGGCAAGCGCCACCCCCACGGCAAGGTAGGCCGAGTAAGGGCCGGGATTGAGGAACGTACCAGTCATGGGGAAGAGGCCGTGGCGGCTCGTGTCGGCAATCAGCTGATATATGCCGAGCGCAGACTCATAGAGGCAGCCCGCCATGATGAGCACAGCCACCCACACCCCCGCCATCCTGCCCGCCGAGAACAGCAGCCGCAAGGCGAAGTAAAGGAACACCGACTCGCTGAAAGCCCAGAACGCCCCGGGGACGAACACTCCGCACCCGGCATAGCACAGCGCAGCCTCCGCCGTCCACCATACAGCAACCACGGCGTCAATGGCCGTAGGCATCACGCCACGCCCCGCCACCAAGCAAGCCACCGCGCCAACGGCCATCACCACAGGCACCGCCCGCGACAGCCACAGCTCGCCGCCCAAGTCGCGCTCCACGTCTACCAACGTGAGTGCCACTATGGCTGCAACAGTAAATACCTGCAAGACGGCGACAAGCCGCCCACGGTATCTCCCACAGCAGAGGAGCGCAATGCCTATATATTGTCGAATGGTCATATTTTAACAGGAGACGGGAGACTGAATGCAGGAGGCAGACGGATGCTTTCTAAGGAGTTCAGGAGTTGCAGGAGTATAGGAGTTCAGACAAATGCAGGAGACAGGAGACAGAAGACGGGAGACAGGAGACGGGAGACAGGAGACAGACGAATGCTTTCTAAGGAGTTCAGGAGTTGCAGGAGTACAGGAGTTCAGACAAATGCAGAAGACGGGAGACAGGAGACTGAATGCAGGAGCCAGAAGACAGTATACAGAATGCCGGGAGGCAGACGTACAGGCCTGCCACTTTCGAGACACGAGTTTATGTGATTGCCACTGCTGCATATTTTCTTAATTCTTAACTCTTAATTCTTAATTCCTATATGTCGGCGCGAGTTTATGTGATTGCCACTGCTGCATATTTTCTTAATTCTTAACTCTTAATTCTTAATTTCTTAACTCCTAATTCTTAACTCTTAATTCTTAATTACCTTGTTTACTATCCCCACGATATATTCCTCTGGCACTGGGCCGAAATAGCGGGAGTCGTCGGAGTTCAGCACATTGTCGCCGGCCATGAAGTAATAGTTGTGCTTGAAGCGGTGGCGGCCGAAAGGCTTGCCGTTGGCAGTCACCTTGCCGGATTCCCAATCAACGTCGATGTCCTTTCCCGTCTCCCACTCAAGCATTGCCTTGTATATGGTGGCCGACTTGGGGGTAACAGCCATCACGTCGCCTTTCCTCGGGACATACATGGGGCCGAAGTTGCGTATTGTCCACCTGACATGGGGATTGCGCGGCAGTGACCTCAGCAGCCGCCTGCGCCTCAGCAAGCTGTCGGGGGTGGCCTGCAGCCGCCGCTGCATGGCTTCAAGGCCCAACTGCCCGCCGTAGTTGTTGTTCCTGTAGTGGCCATCCACTATGCTCACGCTATCGCCGGGCAGCCCCACCACGCGCTTGCAATACACATAATTGATGATGAACTTGATTGTTCCCCCGTGGTTGGCGCGGTTGAACACCACTATGTCGTTGTAGGTTATTGGCCGCAGGCCGCGCGTGCGGAAGCTCTGCAGCTGCACCCCGTGCTTGTTGAAGTGGAAGTCGGTGTATATGCGCGCACCCATGAGCAGCTTGTTCACCCACACCTCGTCGCCCGGCACGAGCGTGGGCCGCATGGAGTCCGACGGGATGATGAACTTGTCGGCCACGAACGCGCGCCGCAGCAGGTGCAGGCCGTAGAGGCACGCCCCGCCCACCACGGCCAGGGCCAAGGCGTAAGCCAGCCTTGCTGCGATGCGGGCCGTGCGTTGCCCTCTTGCTCCACGTTCTCCTCCTGCCATAGGCTTGCACGAATTATGTTCACCACCACACCTGCCGTCCGCCCTCGTAGGTGAACGGACGCTCTTCCTTGCCCTTGGTATGGTTCTTCAGCAGGAGCAAAGCCCCCGTCGGCACACCGCCAAACACAAGCGACTCGCCAGTAGCCTTCTGCCGGCCAAGCGAGAGCCAACTTCCGCCCGAACAATACAAAAGCTCATAATCGTCGCCGGGGTCGATGTAGTTGCCGTCGTTGCGCAGGTAGTAGGCCACGGAGTCGATGCGCACGGGGCGGCCCAGGTCTATGCCTATCTCGTAGCCCACCTCCAGCTTGCTCAGCCCCGTCATGGTCTCGCCGTCGAAGCACTGCCCGGCGTTCTCCGCCCCATGGGCAAAGGGCTTGCCCGTCAGGACGGAATCGCCGCTATACACCCTCAGTTCTGTTATGGAGCCGCGCTTGCGGGGGTTGGAGGCGTACCACACGTAGCGGTATGGCTTGCCGCCGACGCGGGCCACGTTGCGATACAGCGGCGTGCGCTCCATCTTCAGCAGGGTGTCGGCGTCGCTGCGGTCGGGCCTGCTCCCCGCCACCACCGCCGAGCCGGTGGTCTCCTGCCACGGGCGCAGTATGCTACGGGCGAACGGGTACTTGCGGGTGAGGCTCACCGTGGCAAGGCGCGTGGTGTCGGGCGCGAACTCAACGGCGCGCCCTCCGGAAAGGGAAAACGGCCTGCCCAGGGGCCTCAGGCTGCCGCCGGAATACACGGCCGGCAAGTACAGCACCGAGTCGGCAAGCCCGTCAAAGCTGCAACGCCCGAGGGTGACACCGGAATAGGCCACGGGCAGCCACCCGCCGCCGGTGCCGAACACGCAGAGGTAGGCGCAGTCTGCCGACAGAGGCGCACCGCAGCCGTAGGTGCCGCCGAGGCCGTACTCATGCGACACGTCGACGGAATGGGGGTGCATGAACGTGCGCAGGACTCCCTTCGGGGCCTCGCCGTCAGAATAGTCGGGTTCGGCGTAGGCGTAGGCGTTGCGCCATACCTTGGGCACGCGCTTCACGAAGCCCAGGTCGACGGGGTAGCCCGCCTCCACGGGATATTTGAGCGAGAACGACGACGAGTTGATGGGGTTGTGGCGGCGGGCCACGCTGTCGCCGCCATACACGGTGTACGTGCCGTCGGCGGCCACCAGCGCCACCCACGAGTGGCCCGTGGTGCCGTAGTTGGCCCACCGCTGTATGCCGTCAACCACCGCCGGTATGCCCATGGCCCGCATCGCCATGGCTATGTAGACGCACTGCTGCAGGCAGCGCCCGCGGCGTATGTGGCTTATGTCCACCGCACTGAGCAGGTAGGGCAGGCCGCCCATGTGGCGTATGCGGGCGTCGGTGGAGGCCGCGCGGTAGACGGCGTAATAGGCGCGCCTAAGGTCGGTGATGGTGTCCACCACGCCCTTGTAGCGGTTGCGCAGCGTGTCGCGCCAGCCCATGGGCGAGAGCCGCTCGTCCACGATGCGGTAGGGCAGCACGTAGTTGAGGAACGCCTCCTCGCTAACCTCGCCGCGCCACGGGGCCTCGCGCCACGTGCGCACCGCCGCCTCTATGTTGTCCTCCAGGTACTCTGCGGTCAGGGTGCGGGCATCGGAGGCATACGCGGGGCGGTCGGAGGCCGAAAGCTCCTTCCACCACCGTTCAAGCCCGCGCGTGGTCAGGGTGTCGGCGGCGAGCATCCGCGCGGCGAAAGTGTCCACCGCCGCGCTCGTCTTGCTGCCGTGCTGCCGCATGTTGCCTATGAGGAACTCGGCCGCAGCCAATTTCAAGCCGTCGCCCTCGGCCTCGTACTTGTCGAGCACAGCCTGAAGCTCAGCAGCGTTGTCGCCGGCATAGTCGAGGCTCTGCCGCAAGGGGGAGGTGCAGGAGGCGAGGGCAAAGGCAAGAAATATCGCAGGCAAAGGATGTATGATCCTAAATATTTCCATTGCTTTGAAAAATGGCACAAAGACATTTTTATTTCAACAATGATGCATTAAGATTCATTTCATATCGATAAAAAGTAGCTCCTATTTCATGTTCAGCATAGCCAACCAAACAGCCAGTCGCATCGAACTGAATAGTACCAACCTCCTTATCTAAATAGATTTTTTGACTTATATCACCGTCTACATCAACAACAATCAATTCATTGCCCGTTCTATTCTTGTGATTTGTACACTTCAGACAATAAAAGTTTATTCCATCTGTGCAAACATCCAAATACACATATTCTTCTTTTGCCTTACTCCTTTCACCCATTATGACAATCGGGGACATTTCATTATTTGGGGATATTTGCAAAAGTTCCATTCTGTCTGCATGTTTGTAAGCCAAAAGCACCTTATCCCCTATTAAATCAAAATCATAATCGTATGCGGTGTAGGCTCTTGCGTCACCGCCATTTTCTTCACGATAAGAACAAACATAGGAGGAAAGGTCTTCCCGTCTCTTCATGTCTGTCAAGTGCAACACTGTCTTGTCAAAATCCTCTTTCATAAGAAAGAGAGAATCATTAATCTCCAGCATAATAGTATACGGACGACACAGCCCATCCCCATTTTCAGACAATCGGTATGTATGTTTTTTTACTATTGTATCTCTATTTATGTCGAACACATACAACGACCTCTTCATTATATCATATAACGACAACTCACCGGCCTTCTTAGTTTTGCACCAATTATGGGTAATGAACTCATCTGCACCACGGCCCTGCGCTCCAAAAGTATAGAGTAAATCAAATTCAGGATATGTATATACCTTAATAAAGTTACTTGCCTCCGAAGTCCGAAGCACGGCTATGCCCTCAGATATTTTCCAGTCCCACAAGTTAAAATTCTCTTCAATTCGGATTGAGTCTTTCGCATAGCCTGAGATTTCAGAATCACAATCTATATCGTCAACGAATTTCACAGTGGCCTCTCGTTCTGAACACCCATAGACAAGAAACCCCACAAGAAGCAATGCTAAAATTTTAGATTTATCTTTCATAAAACATTAATTTAAAATTCACCATATTGTATTTTGCATAAATGTAAGGCAAACAATGTCGATATTTCCTGCGCCGGATTTATATTCTTTAAATACAAAGTCTGTTCGCGTAAAAAATCTATAATAAGCTATTACCAAATGCAGCATGACTTCGCATAAAGAACAACATCTTCTTAAAAACCATTTACAACAAACAGACTTTATATTTAACTGCTCAATAGGTTTAGCGGCAATAGCCTTCCGTTGTGTTAGGAGCCTTATTCACCCATACTCTACAACAATCATACCCTCCGCCTGCATCGCCCGTAAAAGCGGTGTAACCATTAGTATAATGGCACTCATCGTCAGATTTTGTCAACGCCTCCACGTTTTCAAGCAGCAAGGCTTCCTCCTCCGACTGCGGGCTGTATGCCCCATAACCCATGTAGCCCATGGCTACCACTGCCGCAATTGCAAGCGGCACGAAAAGCTTCTTCATAATTGTAAAATTTTAATTATTAATGAATATTAGACCTTACGGTCTTTTTGTATAGTTCTTTCAGTTCTTCCCCGCCAAGCGGATTGCCGACGAAAAGCACGTTGCCATTTTCGTCCATCAAGAACACATGATACTCACTGCCATCGGGCAAGCCCGGGTTGGCCGCCCTCATGGCATACGCAGTGTCCACATACACAGGGCTGTCGAGCTGCGAGTAGTCTATGGAGAAATAAGTGTCCTCCACCTGCTCCGGCTTCGGGGCGGCAATGAACACGTACCCCAAATCGCCCTTATACCTCGCGGCATCAGCTATAAGCCCGTTCCACTGCCTCATCCTGTCGAGGGCGCAGGAGGTGCAATAGGCGGAATCTATGTAAACTACCATCCGCAGCTTGGGCTTTGCCCCGCCTTGCACAACAGTATCCTTGACCCCAAAACGGCACTGCATCCTTTCGAGCGGCAACGTTATAGGGTGCTTGCGCATCCCGGCAAGCGTGTCCTTTATCCTGCTGCGCCCGCCGTCGCAGCCCACCAAAGCACACGTCACGGCCATTACGGCTGCCATGATAGATATTACAACCTTGTTCATCTGTCTCCATAACTAAACTTGCACCACAGCCTGCCGCCCTCCTCCATGGAGTCAAACACCACCAAATATTGCCCGCGGCCATGGCGGGAGAGGTCATCGACGAAGCTCTCGCCAGGCATCGGCGAGCATACGGCAGACATCACCTTGCGGCCGTCCTTGTAGACACTTATGCCAACGGAAGCGAAACCGCACAAGAAGTGGAAAGTGACGGAATGGGTGTCGGCATCGAGGATTACTTCCACCGCCCCGTCGCCTTCTTCACCGGCTGCCGAAGAGCGGGCTTCGTCACCCAGCATGACGAAAGGAACACAATACTCCGGACGGAGCGCAAGCTCCTCTGCCGACACAGGCTCACTGCAAAAAACGCCGACAGCGCCAAAGGCAAGCAATATGGCTATTGCCATTATCTTTTTCATCGCATTCATGACCTACAATAACATAATTGAATATCCGCAAAGCTCCTATCCGAAGGAGTTAAAGGAGTTATAAGAAGTTATCGCTCCACTACATTCCGCTAAGGAGTTAGAGGACAAATGCTTGTCCACTTCAATATTTCCATTTGCTTGGCTGATTGCTGACATTCATAAAACATATTTAAAAACCGGCGGCAGCACAGCAAGCCTTGCTTGCATACGACATGCCCCTGGGGCATTGCCATGCTGCCACACAGCCACAAAATAATACCAATCAAAAAAATCCAACAGAAGTCTCTACAAGCCAAACGAGCACCACAGCGGGTTCTTGTCGCCAACAGTCACCACATAGTTGCCAGAGCCATACTGCCCCACGTCTGTGCTAATGCCGCCCGCCTTGACCACGCCAGGCACCGATGGGGCCACGAGGACGCCGTCCTTATATACATTTATCACAGGCGTGACATCCTTGCCACCGGTACTTATGGTAAGTGTGCCTTGAACTTTGTTAAGGTATGCCACAGGCCCGTTGCCGCCCGTTCCCACATCGCTGTGAGGAAGCTCTATCTCCTCAAAGGGATGCTCAATTTCCTCCACGGGTACCTTGTCTGACTTGGGCAATGTAGGCGGCTCGTTGTTGTTGCCGCCACCCGATGTCTGTGCGCTTGCTGCTGCGCTGCATAATGCCATGAGCAACATGGCCAAAAACAAAACTTTTTTCATGTCTTTTCGGTTGTTTTGGTTGCAGCAAAGTTAGGAAGGAAAAACTTTTCCGCAAAACTTTCTTGAATAAATTTCACTTCGATGTTCCCGGCCAAAATCAAGGGCTTTCGCATTGTGTATCAGCGACTTATATAGCAAAAACGCCCTCAAAAAAAGTGCATTTGAGGAACATTGAGGAACATTTGCAGGCAAAAAACAGGCTGATTGGCCACAGCGCTGAAGTAAAAAAACACGCGAGCTCGGGATTAAGTGGGCTAACGGTGAAATGCCGGGTCGGAGACCCGGAAACGGATGGTGGCGGGTTGCAAACCCGCCACAACGTGGGAGAAAACGTGGGAGAAAACGTGGGAGAAAACGTGGGAAGAAACGTGGGAGACAATGCTCTGCAGAATTATACTTACAGTCGTTTTCCACACAGCAAAGCGGGGGCAAGCTCTTTACGCGGGAAGAAGCATTTGTCCTCTAACTCCCCAGCGAAACGCAGTGGAGCGGTAACTCCTTATAACTCCATGTAACTCCTTATACCCCACAACTCCATCTAACTCCTTATACCTCACAACTCCATCTAACTCCCCATAACTCCTTATGGCATAGCTCCTCACAACTCGTCTTCACTTTGCAGCGACGCATCATCGACTTTCATCTTTTTCAGCTTTGCCTTTGCCGTCCTTACGGTAGTGTCGGCCACGCCAAGCACCTGCACGATGTCGCCATCCGAGCACCCAAGCTGCCACAATATCAGGTAAAGAGCCAAGCCATCGGTAAGGTCGGCATACATTTGCTTCCACTGCAAATACAGCTTATAATTATAAATGGAATAGTACAACACCAGGCAAGGGCGCCAACTTTTGGCTTTGGCCAAGCCAGCGAAATCTTTTTCCATGATGCGCAACATCACCTCACGCCCAATGCCCAAAGTCTTGAAATGGTCCTTTGACAGCTTTTCTATTTCAGACTTAAGGCCGGAAATAATCTTTTTGTCTGAATCGCCCATCGCCTCCAACAGACTTATCTTCGACAGATTCTTAACTATGAGAGCCTTGCCCTCCTCTACCTCTTGTTCGAGGCGCGCCTTTTTCTTGGCAAGGCGAAGCAAGACAAGGACTACGCAAACCACAAGAAGCAGAAGCACACCGATTGCAATGGAAAGCCGCAGCAACGTTTGGTAATGGCCAGCCCTTATCACCTGAGTGTCGTACTTAAGCTGCAAGGCCGTCAACGACTTGTCGCTTTCAGCCGCCGCCATGGAGTCGGACAATGCCATGCGCTGCCGCAGGGCTTCGTTGGCCTCGGCAAGGCGGCCGCGCTGCGAAAGGTAACCGGCGTATGAGTTGAGCACGGCCACCTTAAGCTTAGGGCGATCCGTGGCCAAGGCCAGCTGCCATAACGAGTCGGCCTTGGCATGCTCGCCGCGCCCTGTATATATGACGGCGAGGGCTGCCATGGTGTTATGGCGCCACTGCAGGCGCAGGGATTGCAGCAAGGTTTGCTCGGCAAGGCTGTCGCGCCCCTCACGCATCTGCATACAACCGATGTTGGTAAGTATGTATGCCTTGTCGCTGAGGTCTACCTTGCCCAAAAGCGCCCGGGCATGGGCAAGGCAGGCTCGCGCACTGTCGGGCTGGCCAAGGTCCAGGAAAGCCTTTGACGCTGAGGCGTAAGCCTGGATGGCCATGCTGCTGTTGCCCAAGGCGCGCGAAAGGGCAAGGCACCGCTCGGCATAGCCGAGCTGCATGGAATGGTTGCCGAGGCGATCGTTTACGAACGCCAACGCTTCGTAGACCTTGGCGAGCGTGACGGTATCGCGCGCCTCGGCGGCCTCTTTCTCCGCTTTCTTTGAAAGTTCCACCGCACGGGCATACTCTTTTTCGCCGAGAAGGTGCATGGCCTTGTAATGGTAGCACCGGGCAAGCATGGCCCTGCTGCCCTCTGCCGAGAAATAACTGATGCTGAAGTCGAGCCTGTCGGCCACGGTTAGCGGCTTGTAGCACTTGTATTGCGCCTCGGTGGCCAGGAGGTAATAAAGCGCGCGGTCTTTGTCGCCGTCAAAAGCCACAACGGTGTCGATGCCGTTGATCAAGGCCAAGGCGGAGTCGGGATGCTCCTCCATCAAGTCGTTTATCAGCGCAAGGCGCGCGGAGATGCCACGGCCACAACCGGCCAGCATGCAAAGCCAGGCGCAAGCCATGATGCCGGCGAGCCACCGCCTAAAGCGCGGAGACGGCTTGCCGCACATACATGATTTGATGCCAGGATGTGCTCTCATCTTGTTTTTATTGGCAAACAAAACGCATCCGCAGGAAACATCCGCTGACTGGCTTCCCTTTCCCGCCACTGCTGTTTGACGCACAAAAATACGCAAAATTTCGAAAAGCAACAAATGTCAGGCTGATTTTCAACAAAATGTTACAAGGAGTCAGAGGGAGTTACGAGGAGTCAGAGGGAGTTACAAGGAGTCAGAGGGAGGCACAAGGAGTCAGAGGGAGTTACAAGGAGTTACGCTAGTTAGGGATAAAGATTCTCTCACCCACGTTATCACCCACGTTCTGGCGGGTTTGTAACCCGCCAGCGCCCGTGGCCGGGTCTGCGACCCGGGAAAGTGAATGAAACAAGCATGGCACTGGTTGCAAACCCGCAACAGGCAGCTGGCGGGTTTCAAACCCGCCAGAACGTGGGTGAGAACATGGATGGAACGTGGATGAGAGTTACAAGGAGTCAGAGGGAGTTACGAGGAGTCAGAGGGCAGATGCTTATCGGCCTCAACATTTACATTTGTTTGGCAAACTGCTGACATCCATCAAAGAAAAAGTAATGCGTCTACACGGAATGACAAGGAAATGGCTAACTTTGCATGAGATTAAGCTGCGCCCGGCAATCCGTGAGCAAGCTCCCCATTGCCCCCGCTTGCATTATCTTTCCATAGAATACTTCATGAACAAAACTACAAGGAGAAAATGACCATGAACGAAACTGAAACGAAAGGCGTATCGAAGGTTTACTTCACCGACTTCCGCTGTCGGCCAAACGAAGGGCCGGCGCACAAGCTCAAGCGGCTCATCAAGGCCGCCGGCTTCGACAACATTGACATGGACGGCAAGTTCGTGGCAATAAAGATGCACTTCGGCGAACTGGGCAACATGAGCTTCCTGAGGCCCAACTACGCCCGCGCCGTGGCCGACATGGTGAAGGAGCGCGGTGGCAAGCCGTTCCTCACCGACTGCAACACCCTCTACCCCGGCAGCCGCAAGAACGCCATCGACCACCTCTACTGCGCCTGGGAGAACGGATTCACGCCGCTCACCGTGGGCTGCCCCGTGATAATAGGCGACGGGCTGAAAGGCACCGACGACGTGGCCGTGCCTGTAGCCGGAGGCGAATACGTGAAGGAAGCCAGGATTGGCCGGGCGGTGATGGACGCCGATGTGTTCATCTCGCTCACCCACTTCAAGGGCCACGAGATGACGGGCTTTGGCGGAACCATAAAGAACATCGGCATGGGCTGCGGCTCGCGCGCCGGGAAGAAGGACCAGCACTGCAACGGCAAGCCGCAGATAGACCCGCAGCTGTGCCGGGGATGCCGCCGCTGCATGGCCGAATGCGCCAACGACGGGCTCTGCTTCGACGAGGCCTCGCGCAAGATGAGCGTGGTGGCAAGCAACTGCGTGGGCTGCGGGCGGTGCGTGGGAGCCTGCAACTTCGACGCCATCTCGTTCGCCAACGATGCCGCGGTGAAGGAGCTTAACTGCCGCATGGCCGAATACACCAAGGCGGTGGTATGGGGGCGGCCCTCGTTCCACATATCCATAGTGTGCGACGTGTCGCCCACGTGCGACTGCCACTCGGGCAACGATGCGCCCATGCTGCCCGACGTGGGTATGTTTGCATCGTTCGACCCGCTCGCGCTCGACCAAGCCTGCGCCGACGCCTGCCTGCGCCAGGCGCCCCTGCCCAACTCGCAGCTCAGCGAGGCCATGGCCGACCCGCACTTCTGCGACCACCACGACCACTTCGACAACGCCAACCCCAACACCGAATACAAGACGTGCCTGGCCCACGCCGAGAAGATAGGGCTGGGCAGCAGGAAATACGAAATAATAAAAAGGTAAGGGTAATCATACCGAACCTGCGCCGTTACTCCCACGTGCTCACCCGCCTTAACGTGGGTGAAAAAGCACGTGGGTGAACACGTGGGCGGGTGAGGATGTGGGTAGAAGTGCGTGAGCGAAATACCCCTGCGGAAGCATCAAGCCATCCACAGGGGTATTTCTTTTAATTATTAGCTTTTAACTTTTAATTTCCTACGCTTCGCCTTTGCCCACGTTGAACGGGGCTATGGTGCGGGGGCCGGCCTGCTGCTGGTTGGGGAGCTTTATCTGGCCGAACTCGCGCTCGTAGCGCATGATGTTCTCCTGAAGGGCCATGAGCAGGCGCTTGGCGTGCTCGGGGGCGAGGATTACGCGGCTCTTCACCTGAGCCTTAGGCACGCCAGGCAGGATGCGGGCAAAGTCGAGCACGAAGTCGCTGCTCGAATGGGTTATTATAGCGAAGTTGGCATATTCGCCCTGGGCTGTCTCCTGCGGCAGTTCTATCTGCAACTGCCCTTGCTGCTTGTTCTCGTTTTCGTTCATTGCTGTTTTTGTTATTGTTAAAGTTCAGTGTTTCTGTACAAAGCCTTGCAAAGGTAATTATTTTTATCCACAAAGCCAAACTGGGAAAAGAAATTTTCTTTATTAGTTCGGACAAGGAATTAAATAGTCATAGGAGTTAAGGAGCTACAGGAGTTAAGGAGCCCTTACGATTGCTTATCCCGAACCCGCATCGTTACTCCCATGTGCTCAACCACGTTCTCACCCACGTTCTGGCGGGTCTGCGACCCGCCAGCTCCCGTGGCCGGGTCTGCGACCCGGGGAAGTGAATAAAGCAAGCATGGCGCGGGTTGCAAACCATTAGTGGTTGAAAACCAGCCTGAACGTGGGTGAGAAAGAACGTGCGTGGGTGAGGCGCAAGGTTTTGCGCCTCTACCTGAAAGTTTCCACTGCTCAATCTCGATGCTTGCTTACACCGAGCCAGCACAACTCTTGTAAAGAAAACGGCACGGATACAGTGCTGTCTCGCCGGTGCATCGCCCCTGGGAATACGCACCAGCGCAACAACCTGGCACTCAGCGCATTGCAAAACGGCCCTTCCTGCAACGCGAAACGGCCTGTTTTGTGGCGCGAAACGGCATGTTTGAGGATGCAAAAAGGCCCGTCCTGCAGTGCAAGGACGGGCCGAGTGTCAAACTATAAACGTGACTGATGGCTCCGCTGAGCCACAAAATGTATGAAAAAGAGAATGGAGGCTTCTCAGCCTTTTATGCCTAAAACGTTCTTGGCCGTTTCGTTGTCGGGGTCGAGTTCGAGCACCTTCTGCCAATACATACGGCTGCGCTTGCGGTTCTTGTTGATGGTATAGTGGAACGCAAGGAAGCGGTAGGCGTTGAGCAGGCGCGCGGTAGAGGCATCGTCGGCCTCGCCCTTGGCCGTCACCACGGCCACGAGCTGCTCGGCAATGGGTACGCAGCGGCCTGTCTTGAAGTCGGGGTCGAGCACGTAGGCTATCTGCAATCGGTTAGCAAGTGCGAAGTCGGCGTTGGCGGTGAAGCGCGATGCCATCACCGCAAAGGTGGAATCGGCCTTGAGCCATGCCTCGGTGGGGTTGACGGTGGTGGAGTCTTGCGCCTTGCGCATATACATATTGGCAAGGTTGTAAACGTCGCCGGCCGAGAGCAGGGAGTCGCGCTCCTGCTTGGCAACGAAGTCTGAGTACATGGTTATGGCCTTGTCGTAATCACCGAGATTGGCATAGGCCCTGGCCGTATAGTCCACGAGCGTCGAACGCTCCACGGGCTTAAGCTCGTCGTCGGCAGTAATCTTGGAGAACATCCCTATGGCCTCGCTGTAACGCTTGGCGCCGTAGAAGGCCCGCCCGGCGTAGTTGTAGTCCTGCCAACCTATCTTGGCGTTCTCCGACTTGTTGAAGAGGCGGTCTACATAAACGAGCGCATCGGCGTACTTGTCAAGGATCACGAGCTGCCTCATGGCCAGACGGTTGAGCGCAGCGCTGTCGGGATACTGCTCAAGGCCGAGCAGGGCGGCGTCAAGACCCTGCTGGTATTCGCGCATAAGCTCGCAGTTGAGGGCATAGGTAACGAAGTCCTGATACGTCATGCTGTCCTTTTCAGCCTTGGCGAAGTATTCGAGCGACTTCTCCCACTCGCCCCGGCGGTCGCAGATGCGGGCGGCGGCGAGGTAAACGGGGTAGCCGGGATTGTAGTCGCGCAGACCTTCAAGCACGCGCAGGGCCTCGGCGGGGTCGGTCTCAGAGGCATAGTCGGCATAGGCAAGGTAGCCTGCGGGGTCGGCCTTGTTGGCCGCAATGGCCCGCCGGTACCAGTCGAGAGCCGGCTCGCGGTTGAACTGCGTGCGCTCTATGTCGCCGCCGCAGATGTAGGCCGGCACGTAGGTGGGGTCGAGCTGCATGGCCATCTGCACGTACTTCCTGGCGTTGGCGGTGTCGCGGGTGTGGAAGGTGTAGAACGCCTGGCCCTTGGGACGCGAGAACGAATAGTAGGCCCGGGCCACGCCCACCATGAACTCGGGGCTGTCCTTGTGCTTGGCGCATATCTTGGCCACGTAGGGGTCGAGCACGCTCGTGTAGTTGGAGTACTTGCGCACGATGCTGTCTACGGCCTCAAGGGCGGCCTTGGTGTCGCCCTGGGCGCCGGCCCCAAGCGCCGACAGCCACAAGGCAGCGGCGCAGAGCGCATATCTCAGATGTATCATCATGGAGTGCATAAATGTCGGTTTGTTAGAAATTGTACTGCACGCCGAGGTTGAGCGTCTCCACGTGCTTGGTAAGCACAACCTCCACGCCGGGCATATTGAACTGTTTCCACACGTATAACGCCGGCGCAAGGTAAACGCCCCAGCCCTTGCCCACGTTGGCCGTGAGGCGCAGGCCGGCATGTGCGCCAAACTCGGTTTCATTGCCTGCCGGGGCGGCCAGACGGGCCTCATGGCCCTGCTGCAGCCGCTCGGAGCCGTCGAGGCTCGCATTTTCGCCATAGAGCATCACGAACGCGGGGCCGGCATAGGCCGTGACGTCGAACAGGCGCCTGCCCCTGGGGCCACACAGAGCCTCGGTGAGGTTGAGCGAATAGGCCAGCGACACCATGCCGAGGCTGAGGCGGCGGTGCCATACGCCGTAGCGCGTGGAGCGGAGGTAGTTATCCTCGGGGTAGGCCATGTTGTAGTCGTAGAAACGCGCGCTCTGCATGGTGCCTACGGAGACATACTCGAACGAGGCGCGCACGGCCGAGATGCGGTCGAAGCCATACTCAAGCCAGGCGTGGCCATTGTAACCCATGCCGCCACCCTGCACCGCCGTGCGGCGGTAAATGAGGTTGGTGCCGCCGCCAAGACCGGCAGTGAAGCGGCCACGGGGGCGCACCTCGCCTTGGTCGCGGCGGTACTTGCGGTCGTAGGTGCTCACAGTGAGGCCCACGTTGACGGTCATGCCGCCGTCGGTGCAGCGTATGCTGCGCGTGCGTATGTCGCTGTAAGGTATGTTGTAGATGTACCACGAGCCGCGCGGCTCGACGAAGAGCTGCACTCCGTCGGCTATGCGCGCCCAGAAGTGCGCGCCCGCGCTGTAGGACACGCTCCAGCACTTAAGCAGCTCGTCGCGGTCGTAGCGCACAAGGCGGCCCAGCTCGCCACCGAACAGCAGGTGGAAGCCAAAGGGTTTGTCCCAGGCAAAGCTCTTGGTGAAGCCAAGGGGATTGATGAGCGCATCGACGCGCGCCCCGGCGTAGACCTTGTTATATGTGCGCTCATAAGTAGTGCCGTAAGAGGGGCGGGGCGAAGAGAACTGGCTCTTGCCGAACGTGGCCGAGCGCAAGGAGGTGGTGAAGCGGACGCCTATGGCAGGCGAGAGCCACTTGCCAACCGACAAGGCCGTTTCGTGGCCGAGGGTGGAGAAGAAGCCCAGCTCAGGCGAGTCCATGAAATGGGGGCCTGCGGCAAGCTCCACGAACCACGGCTGCTGCCACGACCGCAAGGCCGAGTCGCCCACCACTTCGTCGGCCTTGGAACGGGCGTCAATGAGCTTGCGGCGGCGCTGGCGCGAGAGGGTGTTGTCGAGATAGTACACGTAGCTGAGTCCAACGCCATAGAACACGTCATACTTGCGCCAGTTACGGTCGGTGCTTACGTCGCCCTGGTCGGATGAAATGCCTATGTAAGGCTCTATGTTGACAGCCCCCTGCGGCCCGGTATAGAACTTTAGCTGCAAGCCCACGTGGGCCTCGCCGGAGAGCTTCCACGCCGAGTTGCGGCGCAGCTGCGAGCCTTGCGCGCCGATGCCGAGCACCGACGACAGCTCAAGGAAGCGCGTGGGGTTGTAGCCGTCGAAGTAAGACGAGAGGTTGAACAGGTAGTCGAGGCGCGCGCCGGCCTTGCCCAAGAGCAGGTTTGACGATTCCTCGAAGCCGAAGCCTCCGTGCAGAGTGAGGCGCGCTGAGTGGAGCCTGCTGAAGCGTTTGCCCACGCCTACCCTCACCGTCGAGAGGGTGTTGAAGCTGTAAGCGTCGCTGGGGGCGTCAAGGTGCTCGGCCCCAAGGCCGGCTTCAAGGTAGAGGTGGCTATACCACGGGCCAGAGAACTCGTCGCCACGGTTGAGGTAACGCCGCTCAAGGACGTAGTCGAGGGCGTTGAACCCCTCGGCCCTGTTGAGGCGCGTCTTGGCTACGGAGTCGGCGGCCTGCCCGTCGGCAGAGGGCTTGGCCGGTGCCACGGCGGCACTGTCGGCTGCCAACCGGGCGGCGGCGTAGTCGGCGGCAAGGGCCGCTGAGGGCGCTGTTTGCAGCAAGCGCGCCGCCCCCGCAGGGGTGGCCGAAGCCACTATCGCGGCAATCAGTATCGTTGTTGATGGCTTTCTCATTTCGTTTCGTTTCCGTTTGTGTTGTCGCTGCCAGAGGCTTCGCCGCCTGCCTGCGTGTCACCGACGGCTTCAGCCGACTGCGCCGGGGCGGCTGCAGTTGGCTTGGTGCTTGCTTCCGCAGCCTTGCCTACGGCCTTGTTGGCCTTCAATATGGTGTAGAGAGCGTCGAACTTCTTTCGGTATTGGTCGGCCTTGTCGTCGTCGTAAGGGTAGCGCTCGCGCACCTCGTCGGTAACGTTGCCCTCAACAGCGAAGAGCTTCCTGTAGCCCGGCTCAATGTCGAAGCTGTGCTGGAAGTAGGCAAGGAAGTGGGGGGTGTTGTCGCCTGCAGCCCAGGCGGTAAGCTCGTTGTAGCGCGCCCGCTCTTCGGCCGACATGCCCACAAAGGCTTGGGAGTTAAGCTCCTCGGCCTGCTCCTGCCCGGCCTTGTCGCTCCATATCATGCCCTTGAGGTACCATTTCTTGGCGTTGCCGTCGTCGAGCATATCTACGTAGCGGTCAACCTCCTCGGTGGAAAGGCCGAGCACGGTACGGAACTCTGCATAGATGGCAGCCTTGTTCACGATGTTGTTTTCCACCACGAACTCGTATGCGGCCTCCACAGAGTCGCGCTGCTCGGGAGTGCAGGCGTTTTGCAGGTAGCGGCCATAGTGCTTGCGCAGGGTTATGAACATTTCGAGCTTGGCGAGCGTGGAGTCGCTGCGGTCTCTCACGCGGCTGGCTCCGAGCACCCAGTTGACCATCGACTGCGCTGAGTCAATCTCCTGCTCTTGGAAATAGGTGATGGCCTGGTTGATGATCATCTCCTTGTAGTTCTTGTCGGCCTGCCGCTGGTTGGGGTTGCGTATGGGTATGCGGTTGTCGCCAAGGAGTATGAACGGCCTGAGCACTTCGAGGTCGGGCGTACCGCGCTTGAGGTTGAGCAGGGCCTTGCGGTTGGCAAGGTAGGGGGCGAACTTGTAAAGCTCGTATGAGCGTTTCTTCACGAGTTGCGCATAGGCAAGGTCGGTGATGGTGTCAAGCTCAAGAGTGTCCTTTATGGTGTTGTAAAGGTTGTATAGGTCGCCGTCGGAAAAGTCAGCACCGAAGTTCTTTTTGCCTGATATGTAGTCGGCCTTGCTTGCAAAGTACTTGGCGGCGGCCTCGTCGGCGGTCATAGGGCGGTTGGTCTCCACGGTGTAGGAGCACGTCATGGAGCGGAGCCTTACGAGCGCGGGGGCTATCACGGCATCGTAGAACGGAAGGGCGCGAAGCTTGGCGTAGACGGCGCGCGGCTCGTTGGAGGCCACCACGTTGCGCACCATGGCCACCATGGAGGTGTCGGCCACACTGCCGGCAAGCTCGTCAACAAGCTCTTCCCACGAGCAGACGCGCACCTTTGGCGCAGGCAACTGCACGTCGGCACGGCCAAGGTTCTGCCGTATTATGGAAAGGGCGCGCGCTGCCCTGCGCCGGGCCAGCTCCATGTTGTGCTGGTAGGCACCCTCGGGCGACGACGTTGCCTCCACCGTAACGCGGAAGAGGTTCTTGCCGTATGAGCGAAGCTCCTCGGTGAGGTTGTCGAACTCTATCTGGTTTGTGGAGTCGTCGGTGAGCTGGTCGCTGTTCACCACGAACGTGAGCATGAGGTTGCGAGGCACGCTGTTGAACTTTGCCTCGGCCTCCTGCCTGAACTTCGTGATGTCCATCTCGGCAGAGGCGACGGAAAAGTCGAGGAACTTGAAGCGGCGGTAGGTGTTGCACGAGCCTGTGCCTTGGCCGCCGTTGTTGTAGTATGCCTTGTGGTAATCCTCAAGTACGCAATAGAACAGGCACTTGTACGTCTTGTCCTTGGCCTTGCGGTCGCCCTTGGGCTTGGAGAACACGTAAGTGGTATCGACGCTGAAAGGCTGGTTGTCGTGGAGCACCACGTTGCTGCGGTAAATCCGGTGGAGCGGATCGTTGGGGTCGTAGCGGAAGCGCATGCGCCTGTCCTGTATGGGATGGTACTCCACTCCCTCGTAAACAATGCCGTCGAGGTAGGATATGGTATCCTCGGTCTGGCAGTCAACCACCATCGGCTGCACTATCAGGCGCGAGTCGTCGCGGCCATAGCCAGCGGGGAAATCGGCCTTCACCTGGAAGCGAACCGTGGATCCCTCGTCTTCGGAGATGCCGCTGCCAAACGTCACTCCGCTGCGCAGACGCTTGGATATCACGTCTACGTTGGTGAGCGATGTCTTAAGCTGCACCACAACGGGGTAGCTGTCCTTGCCCGGCTCTATCTCGACAACCTTCACCTCCTCGCGGTCGCAGAACAGGAGGATGGCCATGCCGTCCATCACCGGCACGGTGAACATACCGTTGTGGTCGGATCGCTGCCAGCCGCCATTGGAGCTTTCGGCAACGTCGGCCATGGCTTTCTCCACTCCGGAGCCAAAGTCATTCCTTATGGCAACCCTAAGCAGGTTGCTCGCGGCCACCGCTGCGTTGCGGCTCTTGAACCGCGCGTACTCTATTTCCTCGGGCGCCAGCTTGCCGCCTTTGTCGAGGTTGACGGCGAAGGACACCTCCCTAAAGTCGTCCTGCGCCACCACCCGTCCCGGCACTATGGCCAGGACGAAGAGCAAAGCCACGGCGGCTATCTGCCGATATATATGTGTATTCATCTTACGGTGTGATATTATGCTGTGTTGTTTGGCGGGAAGAGGCGGAAAGCGCATAGCCCGCCACGCATCCCCTTGGGCTGGATGCCCCGTGTGCAATTGCACAGATGCGAGTACCTTGGCCTTAAGCGCAAGAAACCCTCATCTCTACCAATGCGCCGCACAGAGGTTAGGCCATGGCTTGGCGCGCCGACAGCCACCGCCCAGGGGCTGCACTACTTCAATATGTACGTCACGGAGACTCCCACACGCGTTGGCAGCAGCACGTAGCCGCTGGCGTTGGCCTGCGCCGGGGCGCCGTAGTCCATGTCCTGCTCGTAGCTGTCGGCCTCGAAGTATTCCTTCTGCCTGTAGCCCACTATGCCGATTCCGGCGTGCAGGTCGATGTTGAGCCGCTTGGTGAGGGCTATCACATAGCCGAAGGTGACGCCTAAGCCTACGGCGTATCCGTCGTACACCTTGCCTTTCCAGGTAATGTCGTAGGTGGCGCCGAGAGCGCCCACGCCCACGAAGTGGCGGTGCATGGGCCGCCCGGAGAAGTAGTAGCGCCACTCGGGCTGCAGCCCGGCCAGCTTTACCTGCTTGCCCCAAGGCTTGCTGCTGCCGAAGAGACCCAGCCCCACCGACGTGCGCTCGCCCACCACAAGCTCGGCCCCTACCTGCGGAATCATCAGTGCGTCCATGAGCACATCGGTGCTCACGGCCACCATCTGCGCCCGCGCGGCGAGGCAGGAGAGAGCCAGCAAGGCAGCTGTCAACAGTCTTTTCATCTTCTTTTTGTTCTTGTTACTATGCTAACGGGCATTCCGACCCGCTGAGGTTTGGCTTGCGCGCCCAGTCCGCCGGTGGCGGCAAGGGTGGCAAGCATGCCCGGCGGGAGCAGTTCCCCCGCCGGGCGTGCGTTGGTTGGCTTTCGTACCGGCGTCAGAACTCGATGCCGGTAAGGGTACCGTCGCCGTCAGTCCACTGCGTGAGGTTGGCCGTCATCGACACCACCTTTGGGCCGTTGATGGTCATCCTTACGTTGTACGACTTGCCGGGCTGGAACGATGCGCCCTCGCTCAGCTCCAGTTCCTGCGGGTATTCGCACTCATACACGTTGCCCTCGCGGTCTGCCAGGGTCACGGCTACGCGATACTTGTAATCGCTGCCCTGCTCCGGCACCGGCAGCAGGATGCCCTGACCGATGGTCTTCTCCACAACGGTGTCGTTGTTCACAACCTCCATATAATAGTTGTCGGAGTTGAGCGGCTGGTCGTTGGCATCGAGCAGCGTGAGATCCTGCATGGCAAGAGTGTCCTCCCAGTCGAACGTCAGCTTGCCATTGTTCTCGGGATTGGTATAGTCGGCAATCACCAGCTTACCGTTCACGGGAACTCGGAGCACCTTTACGCTCTGCACCTTCATGTTGAGCGCGCTCACGTAAGTGTCGCCGCCCTCAACATCGGGAGCAGGCACGGCGCTGAACGTTATGCGCATCAGTTTGTGGTCGAATTGCATTGCAGGCACCTTGTCGCGGTTGCCCTCCTGACGGAAGTAGCGCGCGCTGTAGGCGTAAGCCTCATCGCTCACAGCCTTGCCGTAGATCACGTCTTCCTTGCCCGTGATGGTGATGTTAGCCACGCGTGTGGTAGCCGTGGCCTCTATGGCCTCGGTGCGGGGGTAGTAGCCGTAGAAGCCGTAGGTGTACCAGTTGCCCATGGGGTAGTAGTACGTCTGGCCGTCGGCGAACTCTATGTTGGTGAGGGTTCCCTCCTCGTTCTTCACCGCGTTGGCCTCAAGGTTCTCAAGCAGCACGCCGTAAGTGTTGGTGCCGGGCGCGTCGCCGGCCCAAGAGATGGGCAGCGGGGCCGGGTTCACCTGCATCACGGTGCGGGCGAGGGCGTAGATGCCCAGCCCGTCGACCTCGAAGAGGCCGTTCCCGTCAGACTCTATGCTGGCGCGTGTTCCCTGCACGCCGGTGGAGAGGCGGATAGGCACCTCGCTCATGCCCACCGGCACGTCCACAGACGTTTCGGGAGCCTCATCGGTAGAGCAAGAAGAGAGGGCAGCCACGGCTGCCATAGACAAGAATAACAGTTGCTTTTTCATATCTTTTCCGTTCATTTATCTTTATGTTAAGTAATTTGCCGCGCCATTACATATTGGCAGCATAAGGCACGTTAGGCTCGTCCATGGGGTTAAGCTCTATGACACCGCCATCCTCCCAGGGGGTGAGCTTGGTGTCAATGGTTATTTCCTCAAGGCCGTATACGGTGACCTTAACGTTGTACGAGTGTCCGCCCAGCAACTGTGAGTCCGCGCCGCCATCAAGCTGTATGCAGTCGTTAAGCGTTATTTCCTTCTCCTCCACGTCGCCCTCATCGTTAACCACAACGTTCTGTGCAAGGGTAACGATGAGCTTGTACTCGTTGGCGGGAGCCACGAGCAGGGCCTCGCCGGCCTTCATCTCATCGCCGCTGCCGGTTCCCTCGTTCCATGTAGGCACCACCTCGCTCATCGGCGTGAGGTTCTGGTTGGCGTCGCCAGTACGCTCCATAAGCGTAAGGTCGCCGCGGACGTCATCTTGCCAAGCGATGGAGCCCTTGCCTGTGCGGCCATCTTCGCCCACGGTAGCCACGGTCAGGGTGCCGTTGGTCATCGATTCCACTTTGATAGACTGCACACGAACACCCATCTCGGTAGAGCCATCGGTGCCCATGTGGCTGCACGAACCCTCGTTGCCGCCGATTATGGTGAACTGCAGGCGGGTGAGCAAGTGCTCAAAGGTGAGCATGGGATCAACGCCCTTGCGAGCCGAGTAGGCAGAGAATGTGCGGTCGTAAGGCACCTCGCCGAGTTCTGTTTCGGCAGCGTCGGCAACCATCACGTCCTGCGATCCGTCGATTATGATAGGCAACTCAAGGCTGTTTCCGTCTGCGCTGGCACTGGGAGTGCCCTGCTCAGCACCATCCGTGCGGTAGCCCACGAAGTCGAACTTGCCCTCGGAGGGATAATACTGCACGCGCCCGTCCTCGGCAGTTGCCGTGCCCTCAGCCGTGCTCAACGCAGCCTCGGGAGCTTTGAACACAGCGTTGCTGTAGATGGGGGAGCCTTCCACATCAACGGCGGGGGTCACTGTTCCCTGTTTGAACATATAGACATTGAACTTCTGGCCAGCCCAAGTGTTGGTTTCCTCGTCAGTGGTGCCTACCGTACCGGTACCACGGGTAACGGCGCTCTTTACCTGCGCCACGCCAATCTCGATGGGAACAAGCCCATCCTGTGCGCCAGACGCCATGCCACCCTCGATGGCCTCATCCTGCGAGCAGCTGCAAAGCACACCGGCGAATGCGGCTGCGAAGAAAATCGATTTTCTCATAATGAATGGAGTTTTAATTAATGATGTAAACTATATAGTACTTGTAACCTATATCAACTGTGCGTAGGCGCGTCACCGCACCGCCACGTCCTGGTCGCCGAGCCACTCGTCGTTGGAGTCCTCATCGTCGGGGTCGAGCGGTATGTCGCCGCCATCTTCCCACGACTCGATGCCCACTTCAACCTTTATTGGCTGCAAACCGTACACCACCACCTTGATGTCGTAATAGTAGCCCGGGCGGAAGCGGTATACCTCTTCCTGTGGATCCCAGTACAGGCGGGAGTTGTCGGCGCGCAGGAGGTACTGCGTTTCAAACTGCCTCACCTCGGTCTGGCCGTTGCCCACGCTCACGGTCTGCTCGTAGGTGAGCGTCAGCGTGTAGAGCGAGTCGGGCGCCACCATCAGGCACTCGCCCACCCTCAGGCCGGGGCGCGCCTGCCAGTTAAGGTTGGCCATGTCGTCGGTCCACTGCACCACGTAGCCCTCGGCCTTGAGTGGCGGCGCAGGCTCGGAGCCGTCGGTCTTGTCGCGGAGTTCCAGCTCGTCCTTGTCCTCTTCGAACTTGATGCCGATGAGCGACGTGTCGTTGGCCGCCACGGTAAGCTCTCCGCGGTACTTGCTCTCCATGCGTATGCCCTTTATCCTTATGTTGGCCGCCGAGCGGTCGCCCGGGTACGCCGTGAAGCGGAACATGGTGAGCAGGTGGCGCATGTCGATGGTAGGGTTAACGCCACGGTGGGCGGCAAAGGTGCTGTAGTTGCCTATGTTGAGAATCTTCTCCTGGTCGGTGGCGCTGATGTGCAGGTTGCCCGGCGCCATCTTCTCGTCGAGCACGCGGCGGGTGAGCTTAGGCGCGTTGCCCACCATTATGTCCTGCGCCCCGTCTATCTTGATGTTGTATGTTATGCGGTCGGCAAGGCGCTGCGTGTTGGCATCGACGATGGCCTGGTCGTCAATGTGGTATGCAAAGAAGTTGTACCCCACGTCCTGGTAGCGCGCGCTGTAGCAGAAGTTGCTGTCAAGCTCCTGCATCTCTATCATTCCGTTTTCGGCCCGGCTGAACATCGTTGGCATTCCCAGGTTGTAGTCGGGGCCGTCGAGCAGGCAGTCGGTGCGGTGGGCGTCGTATTGCCCCCGGGGGGTGGAGTGTACGGTGCGGGTCATGTCGGCGTTGCCCGAGAACACGCCCTGCGCGTCGGGGCCGTCGCGGAATGCGAACACGTGTACCACGGAGTTGTAATACTTCTCCGGCTTGTCAACGGTAAGTTCGCCCGTGCCGCGCGTGGCGATGATGGAGAAGTAGTTAGGCTCGTTTACGTAGAGCATTATCGGCGTGCGGTCGTAAGTCTCGTCGTTGCCTATGCCGCTGCCGTCGTTGCTTACTATGTTGGGGTATGTGTCGGTGCAGGCTGCCAGCATGACGAGGGGCAGCACGGCTGCCAGCATGAGCCGCGCGATGGCCGCGGCCGTTGTTTTGCTGTCTTTGCGCATTCTTGTTTATGTTTTTGCCTGGGGCAGCGTGGCCATTGCCACAGCCCGGCGTGGTTATTTATTCTTATGAGTTGAAACGTATGTGCTTGCTGAGGGGGTTGCCCGTGGGTAGTTCGCCGCAGCGTCAGATGTCGACCACTATGTCGTCGCAGGCGCGCCATGCGTCCAGTCCTCCGTCGTTGTCGGGGCTTTCCTGTATGGCGTCGCCGTCGATGATTAGCGGCGCGTTTATGTCAAGCTCGCCTTGGTCGCAGGTGCGGCGCACGAACCTCATGTCGTCGGTATAGTCGGTGAGCCGCGCCTCTCGCAGCGTATGGTATAGGTTTATCTTTCCCTGCACCATCTTGTATAGCGGCTCCGAGGGGTTCTCCGGGTTTTCGCTGTGCATGAAGATCATCACCTGCATTATGCCCGGGCCGGTGTTCACGTCGGTGGAGTTGCCCGGCACTATGCCCGGCACGGATATGGTGGCGTGGCAGGTGGCCGACGTTGCGGCGTAGGTGTCGGGCTTGGGGTTGCCGTCGGCGTCCACAAGACCCAAGCGGAACATCATCTTGTTGGTGCGCCTTATGTCGAGGTTGCCGTTTACGAGGTTCACCCTGTATGGCAGGCCGGAGATTTCGGCCACCACGGAGTCGACGATGAAAGGCGTGCCGCCCTCGTATTTCGTTATGTCGAAATAAACATCAACTATTTGCGACGTCACCTTGGGCGCGAAGCGGCACTGCCACTGCTGGCCGTGGGTGAGGTCTGCGCCCGCCGTGGCCACGAATAGCGGCCTGAGGTCGGGCTGTATGTATCCGGCATAGGGGTTGTAGTCCTGCCAGTCGGGTATTGTTCCGCGCAGGCCGGGGTCGTTCTTGGAGAAAGAGCGGTACTCTATGCAGAGGTCGCCCATGGCTATGCTGTCCGATCCGGCAAGGAACTTTTCCACGTCAGTGTATATGTATTCGGTGGTATCCATGTTGAAAGTGAGGAAGCGGTAGGTGCCGACGGGCAACCTGAACTCAGCGTGTTGATCGCCGCCGGATGCATCCTCGCCCTCGCCGGGAGTGTCTTCGCCTCCCTCCCCCGGGGTGTCCTCACCCTCGCCGGGAGTGGTTTCTCCCTCACCGGGAGTCTCTTCTTCGCCGCCGGGAGTTGTTTCGCCGCCCTCGCCAGCTGCGTCCTCGCCAACCCTTGTGGCAGCCTCGCCGCCACCTATGGCTACTTCAGAGCCATCTCCCCCGGGCGTGGCTTCACCGCCATCCGGGGTGTCTTCGCCGCCATCCGGGGTATCTTCGCCGCCATCCGGGGTATCTTCGCCGCCATCCGGGGTGTCTTCGCCGCCATCCGGGGTGTCTTCGCCGCCACCGGGGGTGGTCTCCCCACCTTCGCCGTCGGGGGTCTCGCCCTCGCCATCGCCCGGTTCCGGCACAACAGGAGGGGCAGGCAGCTCTCCAATGATGAAGCGTCCGCTGCCCGTGGCAGTGCTTACGTTCATGGCACTGATGCGGCGGTTCACCACCCTGTTGGCCACGACGATCATCGTGTCGGGTTCGCCGTCAATGCCACCGAAATCAAACGAATAGGCCACTTCGGCCGAATGCGGGTGTATGGGGTCGCCGCAGAGGTCTACATCTACCGTACACGACGCCACGGCCATGGCCGAAAGCGTGGCGGCAGCCATCCGCAGTATGTTGTCATTGAGCCTCATCGCCGTCCTCCTTTCCTTCGCTTTCGGCGGCGGAGGGAGCCTCGCCGCCCGAGCCGTTGTTTTTATCACTTTCCTCGCCGGACGGTTTACCCTCATTGCCGGAGGCTCCCTCGTTATTGCCGTTGCCGCCGTCGGCCTGCCCAACAGCCTCTGTCGGCTGGCTGGCAGCAGGCGCGGCGGTGCTGTCGGCCGCCACAGTGACGGCCTGCGGCGCAGCCGCTGTGCTGTCCGTAGCTGCGCTTGCCGCTATGGGCAGGGGCGCGGCGGTGCTGTCTATTTGCACCGAATCTGCCTGCGGTGCAGCCGCTGTGCTGTCCGTAGCTGCGCTTGCCGCCATGGGCAGGGGTGCGGCGGTGCTGTCGGTCGCCACGGTGTCGGCCTGCGGCGCAGCAGTTATGCTGTCTTTCGGCAGGGCCACCGAGGCCGTGTCGGCCTGCTTCTCGGTCTCCTTGCGCTGCTTCCTGGCGGCCTTTTCGGCTGCCTTCTGCAGTTCGCGCCGCTTGCTGTCGGCCCGGTCGAGCGAGTCGGCCTTGGCCTTGTTCCTGCCGGCGGCGGCGTTGTAAACGCGCCAGAACTCGGTGTCAATAAGCTTGGTTATGCTGTCTGAAGTATGCTTGTTGATGCGCTCCACCTCGCGCGCCTCGTTGATGCTGTCGTTGAGCGCGGCGTAAGCGGCGTCAACATCGTAGCGCCAGCGGTACATCGAGGTAGACGGGTACTTGCCCAAACGGTATATCAGCCCCACGCGGATGTCGCTCACCACGGGAAACGGCACAATGCCCCACGAGCCTTTCTCGGTGATGGGGTAGCAGTCGTCCTCACGGTCGTGGCGGTACTTGTCGTTGCGCCTGTAGCACAACCCCACGCCCACGCCCAGCTCCAGGTCGAGGCTGTTGCCCCGGCGGAACACGTAGAGCGGGCGCACCGCGCCCCAGCTAACGCCTAAGGTGATGGCCGACCCTTGGTTTCCCTCGGAGCCAAACTTGAACGAATAGTCGGAATAGGCAATGTAAGCGCCCCGGTAGAACACCATCGACGGGCGCTTTACCACGTCGCGGCGGCAGGAGAAAAGGCGGTCGAGCAGGCCCGTCTGCTTGGTTACGCCGCGCGTGCCTATCAGCCTCGGCCTCCAGTAATAGCGGAGGTCGGCCTTCACTTCCATGAGGTTGTAAACCACGCCGGGCTTGAACGTATGCGAGGTCTGCCAGTTCCCGGTGAGGCCCAGGCCCACGGCCCACCTGCTCCAGTTCTTGTCGCCGAGGTTGAACTCCACCTCTACATTGGGGAGCATGAACGTCCAGTCAACGAAGTTGGCACGGACAGACAGTCGGTCGGCAAAAGAGAGCGTATCGGTACGCGGGGTGCGGTCTACTACCTGCGCCCTTCCAACATCGGCCACCGCTACCATGCAGAGGCAAACAAATGTTCTTGCAATCAGATTTCTCAGTCTCACTTTCCTTAATAGTGAATCATCGCGGCCTGCAACGTCCTTCGCACGGTGAATGCGGAACGCGCACATGACTAGTTTTTAATCCATGTATACCGCCTAAACATATAGAGCGATGCAAAGGTATAACACTTTTTACATTTTACCCCCCCCGAAAAGTTAAAGTAACTTAACATACAAATTGATTCCAACAATGTCACACTTCTGAAATCTGAGCGGAACATACAACACATTATTTAAAAAGAGCGAAGAGCGGAAAGAGGCTTAAACCCAAATCGGTCATTAGACCGCCTAACACATGTTTTTGTGCCAGTGGTCGGCTTTCCAAACGCTTCCATCCTCTTGCCGGTATCTTGCCGGCCGCTTGCCTCGACGTAGAGACGCGCCGCGCCGCGTCTCTACCACAGCGCCTTCGACAAAGGCTACAGCCAATCTGCACGGCAATAGAATGGAATCATTTTGGACTCTAACGACCGGTTTGGGTTGAATGAAAGCGATTATGGGTAAAGATATTTCGCAATACGGAGCCAACCGCGCAACCCGCTGTATGCCAGGGTCTTGCGATATATGCCGTTTTGCGCTGCAAAACAGGCCGTTCGGGAATGCAAAACGGGCTGTCCGGCAGTGCCAAACAGGCCGTTTCGCAAGGCAACGGCGCGCATGGTGCGCCGCCGGACGGCAATTGTAAAGAAATGTGACGCCGCCCCACGGCCATCAGTGCGGCACAGCTCAGCGCGGCGCGGCGGTGGTTACGAGCACCAGCGTGTCTACACCGAGGCGCCGCTGCATCCATTCCGCCATGCGGCGGCGGTCGGCCGCACTGAGCGCGGAGCCACGGCGCAAGCCCACTATGGCCGATGGCAGGCGGCGCAGCGTGGCCGTGTCGGCGGAGGCCTGGGCCGTGAGCGCAAGGCTCACCGTGGCCACGGCGGGGAAGAGCGCGCCCGCCTCGCGCGCCACATCGGTTGCCACGGCATCATAGCGCACGTAGGCGTTGAGCTGGTCTTGCAGCCCGGCCATGCGCGCCGCGCTCTCACGGAGCATGGCCGAGTAGTTCTCCGAGGTGGTGCGCATGGTGGTAAGGCGGTTGTTGAGCATCATCACCGAGTCCGACTCCGTGCCTTGAATCACCCTGAGGGCGTAGCGGCCCAGCTTGTAGTCGCCCAGGCGGCGGTCGGCGGCGGCTATGGCACTGTCGGAAAGCTCGCGCCCCACGGCCACCACGCGCAGCGTAAGGCTGTCCTCGTCTACATCGTAAGACACCACGCGGGTGCCGGCGTTGTCGAGCATCTCGCTTACGAAGCGGCCGGCGCTGGCCTTCACGAGCGTTTGCTTCACTATGCGGAATGTCATGAGCGCCGCCGGTATCATCGTCACCACCACTATCGCCGCAATGTAGCGGCGCACGTCGGCCTGCCGCCGGGCGCTGCCCGCCGCCTTCTGGCTGAAGCCCAGCATCCTTACGCCCATATAGGTGGCCAGAGCTATGAACACGGTGTTGATGAAGAAGAGGTAGAACGCCCCGAAGAAGTAGAGCACGTTGCCCGTGGCCAGGCCGAAGCCCGCCGTGCAGAGCGGCGGCATCAGGGCAGTGGCTATGGCTACCCCGGGCAGCACGTTGCCCTTGTCCTTGGTGGCCAGTGCCACTATCCCCGCCGCGCCGCCGCACAGGGCAATGAGCACGTCGTAGAGCGTTGGGGCGGTGCGGGCCAGCAGTTCCGACTGCGCCTCGTCTATCGGGGTGAGCAGGAAGTAGGCCGTGGCGGTTATGACGCTTATCACCGTGGCCACGAGGTAGTTCTTCACCGAGCGCTTAAGCAGCTCGAAGTCGTTGATGCCCACGGCCAGCCCCATGCCGATGATGGGGCCCATGAGCGGCGATATGAGCATGGCTCCGATGATGACCGCCGTGGAGTTGACGTTGAGACCGAGCGAGGCGATGAATATGGCGAACACGAGCACCCACAGGCGCGCACCGCGGAACGACACGTCGGCACTGATGGCGGCCACCACGGTGGCCTCGTCCTCGCGGTCGGGCTTGGCGTTGAAGAATCTCTTGAGCAGGCCCACGAAAGCCTGCCACAAAGCCTTTGCAAGGTGCAGCAGCTGGTGTATGTCTTTCTTTCCTTCCATATAGATATGCTTTAGGTTGGCGTTTGCCGGCGCGGATGCCACGCGCCCCGCGCCGCAAATATACTAAATAATGCTGAATGCGCAGGCCGCCGTGGCTGTTTTTTGTCGCGCAGGGCGGGCATTTTGCAGGCCGCCCCATACTACGTAAGCTATTTTTGAGTAACTTTGCAACCGATGACATACGCCGACATATTGCTGCCCGTGCCGCTCGACGGCCTGTTTACCTATTCCGTGCCTGCCTCCATGGAGGGCGAGGCGCGCTTTGGCGTGCGCGCCCTCGTGCCGTTCGGCCAGAAGAAGACCCACGTGGGCATCGTCATTCGCACACACAACGTGAAGCCCGAGGGCATTGCCGTGCGCAACGTGCTGCGCGTGCTCGACGCCGAGCCGGTGGTCACCGAGACGCAGTACAGGCTGTGGCAATGGATGGCCGACTACTACATGGCGCCCATAGGCGACGTGATGAAGGCGGCGCTGCCCGCAGGGCTGAAAGCCGAGGAGGGCTACAAGCCGCGCACCGAGCTGTGCGTGAGGCTGCAGCCGGGGCTGTGCAGTGCGCGCGCGCTGCACACGGCACTGGCCATACTGGTGCGGGCCGACCGCCAGCGGGCTGTTTTCGAGACTTTCCTTGAGCTGTCGGGGTGGGCCGAGGCCGCCGATGGCGGCACTCCTGAAGCCACACGCGAGGTGACGCGCGAGGAACTGCTGAACGCCAGCCACGCCAACGTGGCCGCCGTCAAGGCCCTAACAGACCGCGGCTTCCTGGCCACCTACACCCGGCAAGTGGGCAGGCTGGGCGACGGGGGCGACCCCGCCTTCGACCGCATGAAGCTGCTGGGCGAGGCGCAGCAGGCTGCCTGCGACGCCATACGGGCGCAGTTTGCCGAAAAGAACGTGGTGCTGCTCCACGGGGTTACGTCGAGCGGCAAGACCGAAATATACATCCACCTCATCAAAGAGGCCATAGACAACCACCGGCAAGTGCTCTACCTGCTGCCGGAGATAGCCCTGACGGTGCAGATAACCGAGCGGCTGCGCCGCGTCTTCGGCCGGAGGCTGGGCATATACCACTCGCGCTACTCCGACGACGAGCGCGTGGAGATATGGCGCAAGCAGCTCTCCGACGAGCCTTACGACGTAATCCTCGGTGCGCGCTCGGCCGTGCTGCTGCCCTTCACGCGCCTGGGCATGGTGATAATCGACGAGGAACACGAGCAGTCGTTCAAGCAACAGGACCCCGCCCCGCGCTACCACGCGCGCAGCACCGCCATCATGTTGGCCCGCATGGCGGGCGCAAAGACCTTGCTCGGCACCGCCACGCCAAGCCTGGAGAGCTACCACAACGCCATGGCGGGCAAGTACGGGCTGGTGCGCCTCACCCAACGCTACAAGGGAATTGAGCTGCCCGAGGTGCAAGTGGTCGACGTGGCAGACCTGCGCCGCCGCAAGATGATGAGCGGCCCGCTGTCGCCGCCGCTGCTCGCAATGATGCGGCAGGCCATAGAGGGGGGGCGCCAGGTTATCCTTTTCCAAAACCGCCGAGGCTTCGCGCCTATGGTGGAGTGCCGCCAGTGCGGCTGGGTGCCGCGCTGCGAAAGGTGCGACGTGAGCCTTACGCTGCACCGACGGATGAACCAACTAACCTGCCACTACTGCGGAGCAACCTACGACGTGCCTGACGTTTGCCCCGCCTGCGAAAGCCACGAGCTGATAGCCAAGGGCTACGGCACAGAAAAGATAGAGGAACGCGTGCGCGATGCCTTCCCCGAAGCGCGCGTGGCGCGCATGGATCTCGACACCACGCGCACCAACGGAGCCTACGAGCGCATAATAGACGACTTTGCCCGGGGGCGCACCGACGTGCTAATAGGCACTCAGATGATTGGCAAGGGACTCGACTTCGACCGCGTGAGCGTCGTCGGCATACTCGATGCGGACTCCATGATGAACTATCCCGACTTCCGAGCCTACGAGCACGCATACATGATGATGGCGCAGGTGAGTGGACGCGCGGGCCGCAAGGGTGGGCGCGGAATGGTGGTGCTGCAAACCAAAAGCCCCGACTCGCCGCTCATAGGGCAGGTGGTGAGGGGCGATGCCGGGGCCATCTACCGCGACTTGCTGGCCGAGCGGCGGGCTTTTGGCTACCCTCCGTTCACCCACCTTACGTATGTTTACATGAAGCACCGCGACGACTCGCTCATCGACCACGCCGCCGCTGCCATGGGCGCGCTGCTGCGCAGCTGGTTCGGCGAGCGCGTGCTGGGCCCCGACCGCCCCGCCGTGGCCCGCGTGAAGGCACTCTGCATACGCAAGATTGTGCTGAAGCTGGAACTTGGAATCGATATGCCCAAGGTGCGCCGCTACCTGCGCGAGGCGCAGAAACAAATAACCGCCGACGCCCGCTTCCGCTCCGTGCAGGTTTATTTCGACGTGGACCCGATGTAGGAGTTTGGAGTTGAGAGCTACAAAAAAATGCTGCCGCAACGCACCATGCACCGGTGCGTTGCGGCAGCAAAGCCAAATGGCGGCACGACCTTGGCAAGGCCGGCTCAGAACTTGAAGTCTACGCCGAGACCCAGCACCCTGTTCGTGCGGGTGAAGGAGTTGGTGGTGATGGCCGGAGCCTCGCCCGTGGCCATGTCGTAGTCGTCGTAGAGGGTATGGAAATAGGCCGCGTTAACCTTCACCCTCTTCGTAACCTTCACCCCGAGGCCAAAGCCGAAGGAGTAAGAATCTACGTTGTAGCTTATGTCGTTCATGCCAGCGTCGTTGAAACCGTACTTTGTCCGCTGGCCGCCGGCACTCACGGTGACGCGCTCCGTCACGTCATACTCAGCCCCGAAGAGGTATTCGTTCGTGTCGCCGAGCATCTCCTTGGTGTACTGCTCGGTGTCAACGTCGAAGAAATGGTGCCAGCCGGCCATGACGCGGAGCTGCGGGAGCACCTCCCACTGCGCGCCCACGGCGAGCATGGCGGGCGAGTCCTCGGGTACGCGGCGGCCGTCGGCAAACTTGTCGAGCATGGCTATGCCATCGGCGCTGAGGCTGTTGGCCGACTTGTTCTTGAGCCTCATGCGCGTCTTGAACTCATACTTGGCAGCGAGGTTCAGCTTGCCCAGCTTATAGTCCACGCCGATGATGGGGGCCACGCCCCACCCCGTCTGGTCGCAGTTAAGCTCAATGTCCTGCGTGGCCGCGCTGAGCTGGGCCGTCGTTGCGGCAGCCTGGCGCACACCGGGCAGAGCCTGCTGGGCCATGGCAGCCAGCGCGGGGTCGTTCCCCTCGGCCATGGCCTCAAGGCGGCCAACGTGCTGGTTGAGCGTGGCGCTCTCCTGGGCGAAGTGGCGCGAGGCATTGACCATCTCCGAAGAAGCCCCGTTGACATGCTCCACCCGGATGTCCTTAACGTATCCGTAGTAGTTGGCCGTGCCGTAGAGCAGGCGCAATCCGCCGTAGACCGAGAGGCGGTCGGTGACCTTGTAGGCCGCGCCGAGCGTGAAGCCATAGTAATACTGTCGGCCACGCATGAATGATTGGTAACTGTAACTATCGCCCATGGCGTGGCCGGCCATGTCCTCCATGCCCGGTATCTGGCTTAGCTGGGCGTACATACCGGTGATGGCCGAGGCGTAGGTGGACACCCCCGCCACCACCTGCTCGAACGACCCGAGGCCCCCGTCGAACTCGCACTTGCCGCCGCCACCGGTGATGGCAAAGCCGAACTGCAGGCTCAGGCGGCCCTTGTTGTAGGCTGCTTGGAGCGACGGAACCACCGGGGCGTAAGCCTCTCCCTCAAATTCGTGGACGCTGCGGCCCGGGGTCTGGGCGTTGTTTACGAAGAGAGGGTGGCCCGTGAGGATGGTTCTCGTCTGGCGCACGTTCTGGAAATTGAGCGAGAGGTGGAAACCGTCGCCGAGGAAAGCCACGCCGGCGGGATTGCTGTAAACGCCGTCGATGCCTATGGCGGCGTCGCGGGCGGGGTTGCGCAGGAACTCTATGTTCTGGTTGGTGTTGGTGAGCAAGCCCCCGGCAGGGGCGGCGGCAGCCATAGCCACGGCAGCGGCGAGGGCAGCAAATCGTTGTTTTCTCATTACAAACAAAGTTTAAAAAATTGGTTGCAAAGGTAGGAAAACTGTCCTAAACCACCCGAAAATAACATAAATTATTAAGGATTGTTAACCCATAGACGCCCCGTCATTGCACAAAACAAGCCCTTTGTGCAACCAAAAGCACAGTATGGACACACCCGTCTGCCCCACCCTGCCAAGCAAGGCAGCGCCCATGGCACCGCCCCTGACAGCAGCAGGCCAGCCGCAACGGTCAGCATCGCGGCAAAGGCTGCGCCCGGGCGTGAGGCCGAAGGGCTACTGCCCGGCCTCCGGAGCAGCCTTCTTTTGCAGTTCGGGATAGCTCACTCGGGTGTGGTAAATGGTCTTGAGCTTCTCTATGAGCACCGTCTTGGAGTAAGCGATGTCGCGGAAAGTTATGGGGCAATCGCGGAAGAAGCCATCGGCGAGCTGCCCGTCAACAATCTTGTTAACGAGGTCGCGTATCGACTGGTCGGTATATTCGGTGAGCGAGCGCGACGAAGCCTCCACCGAGTCGGCCATCATGAGTATAGCCTGCTCGCGCGTGAAGGGGTTGGGGCCGGGATATGTGAAGAGAAGCTCGTCCACATCGGAGTCGGGGTTGTCGTTCTTGTACTTCACGAAGAAATACTTCGTCTTGCCCTGGCCGTGGTGCGTGCTGATGAAATCGCGTATCACGGAGGGCAGGTTATACTTGTCGGCCATCTTCAGCCCGTCGGTGACGTGGCTGATTATTATCTGCGCGCTCTCGATATACGACAGGTTTTCGTGCGGGTTTACGCCCGACTGGTTCTCGGTGAAGTATATCGGGTTGTTCATCTTGCCTATGTCGTGGTAGAGCGCGCCCGTGCGCACGAGCTGGCTCTTCGCCCCTATCTTGTTGGCAATGGCCGCTGCGAGGTTGCCCACCTGTATAGAGTGCTGGAAGGTGCCGGGGGCCACCTCGCTCATGCGGCGCAGCAGCTCGTTGTTGGTGTTGGAAAGCTCTATGAGCGTGATGTCGGAGATGAAGCCGAATGCCTTCTCCACGAGGTAGAGCAGCGGGTAGGCGAAGAGCAGCAGCACACCGTTGACTATCAGGTAGTTGTAGTTGCTCATATCAAGCTCGGCCATGGCCGATACCTGCATGAGGTCGAAGGCAAAGTTGGCGGCCATGGCCGAGGCCGTTACGAAGATGGCGGCCTTGAACAGCTGCGAGCGGTACTGCAGCTCGCGCAGGCTGTATATGGCCGCCATGCCGGCCACCGCCTCAACCACTATGAACTCGAACGGCCCCTGCAGCATGCAGGCGCAGATGAGCACCATGGCCATGTGAGTCATGAAAGCGGTGCGCGAGTCCATGAACACGCGTATGAATATAGGCACGATGGCGTAAGGCAACACGTAGACGTGGAGCAGCGTGTTGCGCACGAGCAGCGACGTGAGCAGCGCGAAGATGATGATGAGGCAGTACACCATGGCTATGCTGCGGGGTTTCTCGAAGTAGTCCTTGCGGAAAAGGCTCAGGTATGTGGTAAAGGCCATGATGATGATGAGCACGTAGAGGGCCTCGCCAGCCGTGGAGAGGCGCATCTGCGCGGTGTCGCGGCCGCGCCGCTCGCTCTCCTTTTGGTACGACACGAGTATGAGGTATGCCTTGTCGTCAACGAGCGCGCCGCGGTCTATTATCTTCTGCCCCTTCTGCACCACGCCCACGGCCAGCGGTATGCTGTTCATGAGGTCGCTCAGCGCAGAGTTGCTTTTCTCGCTGTCGTACACCACGTTAGGCGTTATGTAGTCGTTCAGGTCGCACTTCTGCAGCACCTGCCTGTGCTGCTCAAGCGTCTCGTCAACAAAGAGCTGCTCGTAGGCGGTCTTTGTTGTGTAGAGCGTGTTGAGCCTTACGCTGGCCGCGTTCTTGCCGCTCACTATGCGTATGGTGCGCGAGGTGTCGGTGGCCAGCTTCTTGTAGTCGGCCGCGCTTATTATCCCCCGCCGGTAGAGGGCGTGCAGGCGGTTGGCAATGATGCTTATGTAGTCGTCGGTGAGGCCGGGTATGCCGTTGCTGTAGTCGGATACGAACTTGCGCACCTGCTCGCCCTCGGCCTCGGTGTTCAGCCTGTAGTAAGGCTCGAACACGCGCAGCAGGCTGTCGCGCTGCTGCTTTATGGCCTCTTCCGACTTGTAGATGGGGAAGTCGAACGGTGCCGTAAGGTCGCCATACTTCCACGGCTTGCCCTGCTCCACGCGGAAGTTGCTGCGGCTGTCGCCGGGCATTGCCCACACCGTAACGGCCACGGTGCATATCGTGATGGCGAGCCTTATGAGGAGGTTGCGCCACGTCATGTCTTCCTTCAGGTTGAATGTGCTCATCGGTCTTTGTGCTGTGGTTGCTTGATTACGATTGCGAAAGTACTAAAAAAAATCGAGATGGCAATGCAGGGAGGGAGTTTTTTGGGAAGCAGGAGGCGGGAGCGGGAGGGTAAAAGGAGTTAAGGAGTTACAAGAAGTTAAGGAGTTAAGACATTTCCGGCTTTGGAAGTTACAGGAGTTCAGGAGTTGCAGGAGTTCAGACATTCGCTTTTTAGGAGTTGTAAAAGGGGTTAAGGAGTTACAAGAAGTTAAGGAGTTAAGACATTTGCGGGGAGGCAAGGAGGCGGGAGGATGCTCTTCGGGAGTTCAGGAGTTCAAGGAGTTCAGGAGTTCAGATGGATGCAAGGAGGCAGGAAGAGGGAGACCGGAGACAGACGGATGCCCTTCGGGCAAGCGGCGGCACTTAAACAAATGTTTACAAAGGGGCGGTTGAGGATGGGGCGTTGCCGTTTGGCACTGCAAAACAGGCTGTTTGGCACTGCGGAACAGGCCGTTCGGGAGCACGAAACGGGCTGTTTGGGAATGCGAAACGGCACGTCCGGCAACACACTGTCGCACAGGCGGTTACGCAAGGCGGGGCAGATTGCGAATAATCTTTACAATAAAGATGCGGCCGCCACCCCCTGCCCGGCTTGGCGCGCCACAGCCACAAATGCGCCGTTTGCGGGCTGCCTGACTGCCCTTTTTCGGATAAACCCAAATCGGTCGTTAGACCGCCTAACGCTTGTTTTCATGTATGTGGCCGGCTTTCCAAACGCTTCCATCCTCTTGTCGGCATCTTGCCAGCCGCTTTGTCTCGACGTAGCCCGCTACGCCGTCGACAAAGGCGACTGCCAATCTGCACGACAATAGAATGAAATCGTTTTGCACTCTAACGACCGATTTCGGATAAATAATGGTGGAAAAGTCTAAAGAGTGGAAAAAATATTGTAATTTTGCACAAAAATATTAGCTAATAAGTAGATGTTCAAAATTAATTGCCATCAAATTGTGTGCTATTTTGGGCTGCATTCCAAAGTCCGAAGAGGGAGTGTAGCGGGCTACACGACCGATGAGACTTTGGGATGCAGCCCAAAAGAGTGCATAAGGTGGTGGCAAAGATATGAAGGACATCTGCAGATATTGTGATATCGATTAATTTTGAACAGATACTTATAGATTTTGTCATCATGGCAGAGAGAAGAGTAAGGGTGCGCTTCGCGCCCAGCCCTACCGGGGCATTGCACATCGGCGGCGTACGCACCGCGCTTTACAACTACCTGTTTGCACGCCAAAATGGCGGCGACCTCGTGTTCCGCATCGAAGACACTGACTCCAGCCGGTTCGTTCCCGGCGCGGAGGAATACATCATAGAGTCGTTCCGCTGGCTCGGCATCAAGTTCGACGAGGGCGTGTCGTTCGGAGGCGAGCACGGCCCCTACCGCCAGAGCGAGCGCCGCGACATATACAAGAAATACGTTAGGCAGCTGCTCGACGACGGCAAGGCTTACATCGCCTTCGACACGCCCGAGGAGCTGGAGGCCAAGCGAGGCGAGGTGCAGAACTTCCAGTACGACGCCCACACGCGCTTGCAGATGCGCAACTCGCTCACCCTCGGCAAGGAGGAGACGGAGCGGCTCATGGCCGAAGGCGCGCAGTATGTGGTGCGCTTCATGGTTGAGCCGGGCCGCGACGTACACGTGAGCGACCTCATACGCGGCGACGTGCGCATAAAGAGCGACATAATAGACGACAAGGTGCTATACAAGAGCGCCGACGAGCTGCCCACTTACCACCTGGCCAACATCGTTGACGACCACCTCATGGAAATAACCCACGTGATAAGGGGCGAGGAGTGGCTGCCAAGCGCGCCCCTCCACGTGCTGCTCTACGAGGCACTGGGCTGGGCCGACACCATGCCACGCTTTGCCCACCTGCCACTGCTGCTCAAGCCCGAGGGCAAGGGCAAGCTGAGCAAGCGCGACGGCGACAGGCTGGGATTCCCCGTGTTCCCCTTAGAATGGCACGACCCAAAGACCGGCGAGGTGTCGGCAGGCTTCCGCGAGCAGGGCTACTTCCCCGAGGCCGTGGTGAACTTCCTCGCCCTGCTGGGCTGGAACCCCGGCACCGAGCGCGAGCTTTACAGCCTCGACGAGCTGTGTCGGCTGTTCGACATAACCAAGTGCAGCAAGGCGGGGGCAAAGTTCGACTACAAGAAGTGCATCTGGTTCAACCACGAGTATATGCTCATGAAGGGCAACGACGAGGTGGCCCGGCTCTTCGCCCCCATAGTGCGCAGCCACGTGCCGGAGGCCACCGACGCGCAGGTGGAAGCCGTGGTGGCCATGATGAAGGACCGCGTGAACTTCGTTAGCGAGCTGTGGCCGCTCTGCTCGTTCTTCTTCGTGGCACCTACGGAATACGACGAGAAGACGCGGCGCAAGCGCTGGAAAGACAACTCGGCCCAGGTGATGGGCGAGCTGGCCGAGGTGCTTGAGGGCATAGCCGACTTCTCCGTGGCCGGGCAGGAGCCTGTGGTGGAGCAGTGGATACAGGACAAGGGCTACAAGCTGGGCGACGTGATGAACGCCTGGCGACTGACACTCGTAGGCGAAGGCAAGGGACCGGGGATGTTCGACATATCGGCGTTCCTCGGCAAGGAAGAGACCATAGCCCGCATGAGGCAGGCCATCAACACACTGGGCTGACAACTGCCATGTACGAGATTGCCATTTACATTTACATGATGGGCGTGGCCGTGGCCAGCCTGTTCAGCGAGAAGGTGCGCAAGATGTGGCGCGGCGAGCGCGAGGCGTTCGACGTGCTCAAGCGCAAGGTGGACCCGGCGGCGCGCTACGTGTGGTTCCACGCCGCCTCGCTGGGCGAGTTTGAGCAGGGCCGCCCGCTCATGGAGCAGCTGCGGCGCGAGCACCCCGAGCTGAAGATACTGCTCACGTTCTTCTCGCCCTCGGGCTACGAGGTGCGCAAGGACTACCCCGGGGCCGACATCGTTTGCTACCTGCCGCTCGACACGCGCCTCAACGCCATACGCTTCCTGCGCCTGGTGAGGCCCTCGGCTGCCTTCTTCATAAAGTACGAGTTCTGGTATAACTACCTGCACATACTGAAGCACCGCGGCATACCCGTATACAGCGTGTCGAGCATATTCCGCCCGGGACAGGTGTTCTTCCGCCGCTGGGCCCGCAGCTACGCCGGGGTGCTGCGCTGCATAACCCACTTCTACGTGCAGAACGAGGTGAGCCGCGAACTGTTGGCCTCGATCGGCATCAACGTCGTGACCGTGGCGGGCGACACGCGCTTCGACCGTGTGCTCCAGATAAAGGCACAGGCAAAGAGCCTGCCCATACTGGAGGCTTTCGCCGAGGGGGCAAAGGTGTTCGTGGCGGGCAGCAGCTGGCCGCCCGACGGCGACGCCTTCATGCCTTACTTCAAGGAGCACCCCGACTGGAAGCTGGTGATTGCGCCCCACGAGATAGGCGAGGCTCACCTCAGGCAGATAGAGCAGCGCACGGGCTGCGCCACGGTGCGCTACACCGCCACCACGCCCGAGGAGGCGCGCCAGGCACGCTGCCTCATCATCGACTGCTTCGGGTTGCTCTCCAGTGCCTACCGCTACGGCCACGTGGCCTACGTGGGCGGGGGCTTCGGCGTGGGCATACACAACGTGCTCGAAGCCGCCGTGTGGGGCATGCCCGTAATCTTCGGGCCAAACAACAAGCACTTCCAGGAGGCACAGGGGCTGATGGCCGCAGGCGGCGGATTCGAGGTAAGCTCGGCCGACGACTTCCGCCGCGTGATGGACAAACTCAACGCAAGCCCCGACGCGCTGCACGACGCGGGGCGGAAGGCCGCCGGATACGTGGCTTCGTGTACCGGGGCCACGGCCAAGATACTGGCCGACGTGAGGCTATGAGCCGCGCCTGCCATGGCAACCACACTTACAAACGGCGTGCGGAGCACCTCACTGTGCACCGCACGCCGCGCTGCTTTCCCGCACGGAGCACGGCAACAGGCCGCAGCACCGCCCAAACACAGACAACAAAACAACCCAGACTTACTATCAATATGTGGATGATCATCTTCTTCGTGCTGCCCATAGCGGGCTTGGCCTACGCACTGTGGCACATCTGGTGCCTGCTGCCCTTCGGCGGGCCGGCACGCATCGCCATCATGGTGGTGTGCGCGCTGGCGCTGCTGGCGTTCCCTCTGAACTTCGCCAAGGCCACCGACAGTATGCCGCTGGGCCTGGCCTCGGCCATCTACGAGGTGGGCAACTCAGCCATCTTCGTGCTCATGTACGTGGTGCTGGCGTTCCTGCTGCTCGACATAGGGCGGCTCGTGCATCTCGTGCCGCGCCAGTGGCTCTACGCCAACGGCACCGTGGCGGCCACGCTCTTCGCCGTAATAGCCGCGCTCTTTGCCTACGGCTACTTTAACTACCGCCACAAGGTGCGGCAGCCGCTGGAGCTTACCACCGCCAAGGACATTGGCCGCGAGGTGCGCGTGGTGATGATGAGCGACCTGCACCTGGGCTACCACAACCGACGCAAGGAGCTTGCCCGCTGGGTTGACATGGTGAACGCGGAGCGCCCCGACCTCGTACTCATCGCAGGCGACATTGTGGACGGCAGCCTGCGACCCATCATCGAGGAGGACATGGCCGCCGAGCTGCGCCGCATAGAGGCACCGGTGTATGCCTGCCCGGGCAACCACGAGTACTACAGCGGCATGGAGGGGGCAGCCGGCTTCCTGGCCAAGGCGGGCATAACGCTGCTGACCGACAGCGTGGCCAACGTGGGCGGACTGTGCATCATTGGCCGCGACGACCGCTCGAACCCGGCCCGCCGCAGTGTGGCGGAGCTGATGAGGATGGCCGCCAAGGACAAATATACCATCGTGATGGACCATCAACCCTACCACCTTGAGCGCACCGAGCGCGCCGGGGCCGACTTCCAGCTGAGCGGCCACACCCACCACGGACAGCTCTGGCCCATATCTTGGATTACGGAGTCTATCTACGAGTGCGCCGCAGGCCCATGGCAGCGCGGCCACACGCGCTACTACGTAAGCTCGGGCATGGGCATCTGGGGCGGAAAGTTCCGCATAGGCACGCGCTCGGAGTACATCGTGGCCACGATAAGGCACAAATGAACGCGGCATGGCCCTTTGCCGCCGAGCCAGCACGGCAAAGGGCTGCATGGCGAACAACTAAAACTTGATGCCTACGAAAACGCGGGCGCGCCACTTGAGCGTGCTCACGGCAAACGCGTCGTAATCGCCCAAGAACGACGTGTTGACCACGGCATTCATCCCGGCGAAGTATCTGTCGAAGTGGCGCACAGCGGCGAGCCGCCCCGCCACCACCATGTTAGGGAAGCGGTAGGGCATCTTCTCCTCGCCGCCGGCCGTCTCCATGCGGTTGCGGCTGACCACGACAAACTGCGGCAGCGTGGATATGTGGAGCAGCCAGTGCCCCTTTACCACCCAGTTGTAGGCATAGCCGGCACCCACGCTGCCGCAAAGCACGCGCAGGCGGGCCGCGCCGCTGCCGAGCACATCGGCAAAATCGGTCTTGATGCGGCCGCCCACAAACGACACGCCGAGCATGAAGCTGCCCGCGCTGCGCCGCTGGACCCACGACTGCGTGAACGCCGCCGGGAACGAGAAGCGGCGGCCGGAAAAAACATAATAGGCGTTTGCCGTCACCATGTCTTGGCTAACGCTGCCCGTAGGTACCTCAACCACGCCCGAGGGTGTCTCAACCGTGCCTTCATACGTCTTGGCCGACTGCAAGATGAGGTCGGCGCCAAGGCGGTTGCCATAGGCGTTGAGGTTAAGCTCGTAGTCCTTGTTGCGCCCGGCGAGCTTGGCGGGGTTGAGTGACAGGCTGAGCGACAGGCCACGGTAGGAGGCAGTGAGGCTCATCGTGTTCTTGGCCTGCGCCCTAAGCAGCGAGCGGCACTTATCGCCTTCGCCACTCCATCGAGTGTCGAGGTCGGAGCCAGAAGAGTTCAATGACACTTTGAGGCGAAGCCGCTCGGGGGCGCGGACGATATAAGCCGTGTCGGCGCGAGGGCGGCGGTGGAGGTCACGCAGGTCGAGCACGCGGTCTACAACGCGCTTGACGCGCCCCAGCGGCATATGGCCGAGGCTGTTGGCAACAAGCGTGTCGGCAGGCAACTCCGCCCTGAGCGGCGCGGCAAGCACCAGAGCCACAATCAACAACGTGAACTTGTACATCAGTATTATAACGCCACTGGCGTTTACTTTATTATGCAGGCCATGGCGCACAGACGAAAATACGGCAAGTAGGCGATGGCGCACAACTGCACTGCCATCGCCCACTTACCGTATTTCATGTAATGCCGACGCTCGCCCCAAACACTAAACGGAACGAACGGCGAGCCGGAACATCTCTTTAGAACCAGTAGGCTGCCGACACCTGCCATGCGTTGGCACGGCCGCGGGTAACCTGATTCCAAGTGCTGCTGGCCACATCCCACACGTTAACCTCGCCGGTCTTGCCGCAGGCAATGTTGTAGGTGAAGCCCACTTCGAGGTGGCTGAAAAGGGTTACGCCGGCTCCAACGTTGACGCTGAAGTTGGTTTTGCTCACGTCGTAGTTCACGTCCTCATCCCACTGGAAGCTCTTGTCGCCCACGGCGAAGCCGAACTGCGGGCCGGCGGCCACGTAAGCACCCACGAGGCTGCTGAAGCCGAAGTTGTAGCGGAGGTTGATGGGGATGTTGATGCTGCGCTGCTTAACGCTGAGCTTGTCGCCCTCTTCGCCGGCCTCAGCCTCGCGCTGGTCGTAGAGCACTCCGGCATCGAGGCCAAGCCCTGCCAAGGGGATGGTGACCTTGACCATCGGGCCAACGAAGAAGCCCGTGCGGTTAGACTTGCCTACCACGTCCTGGCTGAAGCTCATGTTGGTTACGTTGAGACCTCCCTTGAGGCCGAACTTGATTTGTGCCTGTGCCGAGGTGGCCGTAAGGAGGGCCACTGCGGCGATGATTGCAGTAAAAATTTTCTTCATAAGCGTTGTAATTAAGTTAATGATAATGGGGTAAAAAATCGTCGTCATATCGCAAGCGAGGCCAATTGGGCTTGCCCGTCCAATTGGCCTCGACTGCCATGGCGCCCGCGTGGGGTCAGTGGCGCTGGCGGCGCACGGTGACACGGGGCGCCCCGGAGCCTGACGACACGCGCTGCGTTGACCCTACCGACGAGCGGCGCGAGCGGCGGCTGCGCTTCTTGGCGGCCTTGCGGGCGGCCTTCTGGGCCTTGGGGTCGGCCTTGGCTATGCTGTCGAGCGAGTCGCGGCGCGCGGGGTCGCCGAAGATGTTCTTCTCAAACTTGGCCAGCTCGGCCTCTATGCGCTTCTGTTCCTTGGCGAGCGCGGAGTCGGTGGAGCAATACTGGGCGAGCGTGCGGCCAAGCATATTGGTGGTCTTGTATATCTTGCCCTCGTAGCGGTTGAGGGTGAAGAAGTCGGCCATGGTCATGGTGGCGGCGTTGTTGAGGTCGCTCGTCATCACCTCCTGGCGCGTGAGGAATGGCTCAACGTCGGAATACTTCACCCAGAACAGGGGATACTTCGACGGCTCGCCGCCAAAGTCATCGTCGCGCGTCATCACCGGGCAGAAGGCTATCACCTTGCGATGGAACGAGGAATTGGCCTGGTCGAAGTATGCACTCTCCTTAAGGTAGTATGCCTTCACCTCGGCCGAGGGTATGTCGCTGTTGTCCACGCGCAGCTTGCCGTTCTGCTCTTCGTAATAAATGTGGTAGTTGTCGAGCACGGTCTTCATCTTCACCCGGGCGGAGTCGGTGAACGCCTCGTTGCCGTCGAGGCGGTATTCGTACACGGGTATGTAGCCGTTGAGGGCGAGCTTGAACACAAAGGTGAAGAGGTTGAGCTGCCGGCCTATCGGCTCCACGGGGTAGTAAAGGCCGGCGTTGGAGTCCTGCATGAGGTCGATCTCGCGGTAAATGTCGCGGCGCCACACCACGTCCTGCGGCATGTCGATGGCCGTTGGGAACATGAGCTGGGCGCGGCGCGTCATCTGCGGCGAGGCCTGCTGAGCCTTCCTTGCGGCTGCCTGGGCGCGGCGCGCCTTGGGCTGGGCCGTGGCCGATGCGGCCACAAGCGCTATGATGGCAAAGAACAACAGTCTTTTCATATCTCTATTGGCTTTATGTATGGTTTCACTTTATTATGACTTCCATCGAGGTGGGCAACGTGCGCTGCAGCCCGTCGGGGCCAACGGCGGTGACGCGCGATATGTAGAAGCGGCGGTTGCGGGCCAGGCGGCGGAACGTGGTCTTCTGCCTGGCAGAGAACTTGTCGCCATCGCTCACCATGGGAACGGCGTTGCCCATGTTGTCGAAGAACACAGTCTCGAAGCTGAGCACACGGAAGCCTATGTCGAGTATGCCGTCGTCGATGGCGGCTCCAATGCCGTCGGCTGCCATGAGGCTCGCCTTGCTTAGGTTGCCGCCCTTGTAGCGGGTGGGGTTGCCGTGCTCGTCGGCCATGGCTATGTAGGCAGTGGGGTCTGGCAGCTTGCGCACACGGAAGGTGAACTGCCCCATCTGCTGCGCGCGGCCTGTGTTTGTTGACATCACGGTGATGGTAACGTCCTTGCCGATGGCCGTGGGGCGGGCTATGTAGCGGCCCGGGCCAACGGGCTGCAGCGTGCCTCCGGTCATGCTGGCCGTTACCTTGTTGAGCGGCACTCCCGGCACACTGACGCTTATCGGGTTGCTGTAGCCAGCGTAGAGCATGTTCATGAGGTCGGCCGAAACGGTGGCGCTGGGATCCACCACGGTGTACTTCTGGCTGAAGTCGCGGCGCACACGCTCGCCGTTGCCGTTGAGCATCTCGATGTAACCGGCCAGGGTGAAGTCGCCGGTGCGCGAGCAAACGGTTTCGTAAAGGCCGTCCTTGAGGTCCATCTTGCGGTTGCCGATGTATATCTCAGGCACTTGCGTGGTGTCAACGGCGGCCATCACGATGTGGGCGGAGAACTTGTCGCCGCGCACTATGGTCTGTGAGTTGGGTATGACGAAGGCGTTGAGCGAGTTGACGCGGATGTCCTTGAGGTCGATGTTCGACACGAGCGTATGCAGAACCTCGCCCTCAGCGTAGCGAACGTCGCTCTGCAACTTCGACAGGAGCGTAACGGCGGCGGCCACGGGCATATCTTCGAACATATATTCCTGCCAGTTTTTGCCCATGGTCTGGATGTTGCGAGGCACGTCGGTAGACAGGTTGCTGCGTATTATGGCCTGCTGCGTGGGGTCGGTGACCATCTGCAGGATGCGCTCGCGGAACGAGTTGATGGCTGCATACAGCTCTCCGCCACGCCCGCGGCCCGGCGCGAGCATCACCTGGTTGGCGGCCTCAAGGTCTTCCTTGCCCACGATGTTCTTCACGTCGCCGTCCTCTCCGTCGGCCTCCCTGACTATTGCCAGCTTCAGTTCGGCGGCGAAGTTGTACAGCGAGTCGCTCATGCGCTTCACGGCCTGGGCCTTGTCGAACCATGCCTTCACCTTGGCGGGATTGGCCTTGAGCTGCTCCGCAAAGTCATCGTATATCACCTGGTTTTCCTTTGCCGAGTTGGCCGTGGTGCGGCTGAGGCTCTCCTCCACGAGCGAGAAGCCGTTGAGCACCTCCGTGGAGACGTTCAGCGCGAGCATGGCCATGAGGACGACGTACATCAGGTTGATCATCTTCTGGCGCGGGGAAACCGGTCTCTTCTTTATTGCCATATAGTTGTAATTTCCAAATTGGGCGGCAGCGGCCTTGCGGCGGGGCACGCCCTACTCGTTAAAACGGAAGCGGGTCCGTGTCGGCCCGGCCATTGTCGCGCATCGGGGCGGCGGCCTTCATGTTGACGGTCATGGCCTCTATCATGCGCGAATAGATGGCGTTCAGCTCTGCTATCTGCCCGGCCATGCGCCGCGACTGCTCGTTAATCTGGTCGATGGTGCCAATCTGCGCGCTGGCTCCCTTGAGCTGCATCTCGTAAACCTTGCAGATGCCGGTGAGGGTGCGGTTGAGGTTCTCCATCTCCTCGGAGTCGCGGGTGAGCCGCTGGCTCTGCTCGGCCACCTTGGCGAGCATCTCCGTGAGGTTGCGCAGCTCGTCGATGTAGTTGGCGGTGGCCTCCTCCATCTCCTTGGCGGCCTCTTCCATCTCGGGAGTAACCTGCGGCTGCTGTGCCACAAAGGGCTGCCCGGCGGCGATGGCTGCCACCTGGGCCGGCGATGCGCCCTGACCCAAAGCCTGCCCGGCGCCCTGCTGAGCCTCGGCTGCGGCCTCTGCATCGTCTTGTGGCGCAACTGGCGACGGCCCACCTGCGCCACCTATTATTATAGTGCCGCCTCCCTGCACCACAGGTGCGCCAGCGGCAGGAGCCTCGGCGGCCTCTGGCAACGGCCCGGCAGCCTCGTCCTGCGCCACGCCCTCGGCGAAGGCGTGCGTGGGAAGGTCCTTTCCGTCGGCCGTCTTGTCAAACGGACGGTCGAACGCGGAGATGAAGAACACTATCACCTCGGTACCCATGCCGATGTAGAGCATGATGTTTGCCCCGGGCAGGTGGGTGAGCTTGAAGAGCGTTCCGAGGATAACGATTGACGCGCCCCAGCTGTATGCATAATTGAGGAATGTCTGGCCGGGAACGCTGTCGAGCCACTTCTGCAGCCGGTAGACTATGTTGAACTTGCTATATTCAGTCATCTCTTCTTGGATTTTTTGATTTTCTCGCTTGTGGTGTTGGCCAGGCTGCGCACGCAACGGAAGCCGATGTACGACCGTGGTTGGTTTTGGTACTCATAGGAGCGCCATGCCGAGCGTATGTAAGACTCCGGGTCTTTCCACGACCCGCCGCGCACGCTCTTGCGCTTGAGTGCGTATGGGTCTTCCATGGCGGCCTTGTACTCAAGCTGCGGGTTGATGTCGTTCATCATCTCCACGCCCGCCTCGGTGTAGACGGTGCTCGTCCACTCGGCCACGTTGCCCGCCATGTCGTAGAGACCGTTGCTGTTGGCCTGGTAGATTCCGGTCTTGCAGGTTATCAGGTTGCCGTCCTTCGTGTAGTTTCCGCCCTCGGGTTTGAAGTTGGCGAAGAAGCAGCCATCGGCGCTTTCGGTGGCCTCCATCTCCCAGGGGAACTCATCCTGGTTCTTGCCGCGGGCGGCATACTCCCACTCCGCCTCGGTGGGCAGGCGATAGCGCTGCACGTACTGCGCAGCCTTGCCCAGCCCCTTGAGCAGGAACTCGGTGCGCCAGGCGCAGAAGGCGTTTGCCTGCTCCCAGGTGACGCCCACCACGGGATAATCGTTGTAGGCGGGGTTGCTGAAGTAGAGGCGCAGGTACGACTCGTTGTCGGCGTTGGGGAAGTCGTTCACCCAGCACGTGGTGTCGGGGTAAATGTTTATGATGTAAGTGTTGAGGAAGTCCCAAGGGCCGCTTCGCGGGCGGTTGATGGTTTGGCGCACGATGCGCCCCTCATCGTCGATATAGGCCGTATCCTTGGATATCCACACCTGCTCGTCGGGGTTGGGGCGCACGTCGGTGTTGAGGTTACGCTCCGCCGGGTTGGTGCGGTACTTGCGCTTGGCGGCCTCGGTGTAGTCGTACACTTCAAAGCGGTAGTTCATCTGGCTCGCGTCGAGCATCTTCTCGCCCGTCACCGGGTTGGTCGTGTAAACGCTCTCGATGGCCCTCAGCTCGTCCTCGTTAGGCTTGCGCGGTATGGCCTTCTTCCAGTTGAGGTACGGCTTCACGGGGTCTCCGTTCTCGTCCTCCTCTATCTTGTAAGTCTCGTCGCCGCCGTAAGCAGGGTCTGCCAGTCGCTCGCGGATGATGGAGTCGCGCACGTAGAAGACGAACTGGCGGTATTGCGAGTTGGTGATTTCCTTCTCGTCCATCCAGAAACCCTCCACCGAGATGTCCCTCGTGGGCGTTTGCTTGCCCCAGAGGCTGTCCTGCTTGTCGGTGCCCATGCGCAAGTGTCCGCGCGGTATCATCACCATGCCGTATGGCGTAGGCTCGGAAAAAGCCTTGCCTCCGGTTCCGGTGACCTCTCCGCCGGACGACATGGCCGACTTGCCGCCGAAGCATCCGGTGAGCGCGAGCGCGGCCACGGCGGCCCAGAGCGAGGTTATGATTGTCCTTTTGTCCATATTCATTAGAGTATTCTCACACTTTTATGTTTGTTTCTTCCCTTCTTCCCGAGGTCCATGTCGGTTTGGTAGCCTATGAATATCTCGTGGCTGCCGTTGCCGATGCTTATGGCCGAGGTATACACCTCGTAGCTATAGCCGAGGCTTACGCCGTGGAAGTTGCCCCCTACCATGACGGTGACGGAGTTGGTTGGACTGCAGCCCACGCCGGCGTACATCACTTTCTTGCCGTTGGTGTACTTCACGCGGCCAGTCACGTCCACCCGGTAAGCCGTTCCGTCGTAGCGCGCCATGACGCTGGGGTGTATTGTTAAGAACGGATTCCTCAGCCTAATATTGTATCCTCCGGTCAAATAATACGTGGGGTCTATCTTGAAGCTCTGCGTCTCGCCAATCTCCACGTTAGGCCCGGTGAGGTGCATCACGGAGAAGCCCGCCCACCAGTTGCGGTGCCAATAGTAGAGTCCGAGTCCGAGGTCGAAGCCGGTGCCGGTGGCGTCCGACGTTGGGAATGCCGGGTCGCTGGGCGTCTCGGTGTCCACGGCGCCGCCGTCGAAGCCCTCGCTGAGCAGGCCGAGGTTCACTCCCGCGCTTATGTTGCCGCCCAGCAGCGGGTACTTAAGCGCATACTGCAGGGCGAAGCGCTTGTGGGAGAAGAGGCCAATCTCATCGTTCATGAACTGCACTCCCACGCCGTGGTAGAGCTTAAGCAGGTAGAAGGGTATGTCGGCCCCGGCGTACATCGTGGCCGGGCTGTTCTCGAAGCCCACCATCGTCATGGCGTAGGCCGCCGCTATGTTGAGCTTCTGCTCCTTTCCCACGGAGGCGGGGTTGAACGATGGCTCCATGGCCCAGTAGTGCGAGAAGGCCGGGTCATACTGCGCCCGCGCGGCCTGGGCCGCGAGCACCGCTACGGTTGATATGGCGAGAAAACGCTTTAACACATTGATAATAACGCCTGCGGCGCGGTTTTATTGTACGCGATGCCTTTTTTTGCCACCGCCGGGCGCAGCCCCGCAGCGATGCTGGGCCACCTTCCGGCCCAAGGGGCTGCCGGCCACGGCGCAACGGCAAGCCCCCGCGCAGTGGCCGGCGGGAACCATGGCGCGGGGGCTATAAGGCAGTGGTGGAGCCGCCGGGCATCAGTATGCCACCACGCGGCCGCCGCTGATATATATACGCCCGCGCTCCGGCTTGGCCACGCGGCGCCCCATGAGGTCGAACAGCGGTTGGGCGTCGGCACCTGGGGCAGACACCCCGGTGATGCCAGTGGCCTCGGCCTGCTCCATCTGGCGCGCCAGGGCGTGTACCTCAGCCGCGCCCCACAGCCAGCAGCCGATGCCGAAGTCCTCGAAGTCGGGCTTGGAGTCGTAAGTTATGGGGCCGCCGTCCTCGGGCTTTGAGCCAGAGCCTTGCATATAGCCCACGAATCCCGTGGCGGGATGCACGGCGCGGCGCATGGCCTCCCAGCCGCGCACCACGGCAGGCATGTAGGTGGCGCTGTCGAGCAGCCCCGTGCGTATGCCGTATGCCATGCCGCCCACGAAGAGCGACGTGCCGGTCATCTCGGGACCCTCGCTGCCCTCCGCCCCGTAGTTTGACGGCGCGGCCAGACTGACGCTCCACGAGCCGTCGGCCCGCTGGCAGTCAAGCAGCGCGCGGCTCATCATGCGGAAGTCGGCCTCGTAGTCGGCGCGATGAGCCTCGTCCCCGGGCGTGAACTGCATCACGCGGGCCAGCGCCATATAAACCCAACCGTTGCCCCGGCTCCAGTAGCAGTCCTTGTCGGTTTCCACCTTATCTTTATATGGCGGGTCAAACTGGTAGTCGCGGTACCACAGCCCCGTCTGCTCGTTGAACAGCGGCTTGCCGCCGCCCTTCTTGCTGCCGCCGTGGCGGTTGCGCGTGTACGTATACATATCGTACATCCGCTCCCAGTAAGCCTCGTCGCCGGTGATGCCGCCGAGCATGGCGAAGATGGGCATGGCCATCTGTATGGCGTCCACCCAGTACCAGTCGTCCACCTTGTCGGTGGCCATCATGTCGTCAATGCGCATCTTTATGTGCTCGATGCGCTCGGGGTGCGAGGTGTCGAGCAGATACATCTGTATGTAAGCCTGGCCGCAGCACTGGAAGTCGGCGTGGCGCCTCTGGCTGTCGGTGCAGCTGTACCAATCGTGAAACTCGCCCCACTCCACCGCGTAGTCGAGCCACTCGGGCCGCTGCTCCTCGCGGTAGAGGTTGAGCAGGCCCTCGTAGAACACGCCGCGCGTCCAGATGCGGCTGTTGCGCCGCTTGCCGCCCACGTAGCTTTCGGCCCCCACGTCGGGGCAGGAGCGCATGAAATAAGCCGCCACCTCGCCGGCAGTCTCCATTACGGAGGCCGACTGCAAGGTGGCGGCGGAGGCTGTGGCTGTGGCTGTGGCGGCCATGATTGCCGCCGCCAGCCATAATGTCTTTGCCATTCTCATGTTTAGCTTGGCTTTTAGCCCTGCTTACTCGCGCTTGCCGAATATCTGGAGCAGGTGGATGAAGAGGTTGATGAAGTCGAGGTAGAGCGTGAGCGAGCCAAGGAGGGCCAGCTTCTGCGCCGTCTCGCCGGTGTCCTCGGCGTCGATGAGCATTTGCTTTATCTTCTGCGAGTCGTATGCGGTGAGGCCCACGAAGATGAGCACGCCCACGTAGCTTATTATCATCTGCAGCCCGGTGCTGCCCAGGAACATGTTAACCACCGTGGCGATGATCAGGCCGATGAGGGCCATGAAGAGCATCTTGCCCATCGAGGTAAGGTCTTTCTTCGTGGTGTAGCCCACCACGGCCATCACGGCAAACGTGCCGGCGGTGATGAAGAACACCTGTGCTATTGACGACATGGTGAACACCACGAAGATGCTCGACATCATGAGGCCGTTGAGCACCGAGTAGGCCACGAACATGAGCGTGGCCATGGGCAGCGACAGCTTGTGGAGGGCTGCCGAGAGGCCGTACACCAGGGCTAACTCGGCCACCACGATGCCCAGCAGGAGCATCTTGTTGCCCATTATGGCCATGAGCAGGCCGGGGCTTGTGGCCACGCCATAGGCGGTGATGCCGGTTATGACGAGGGCGAGCGTCATCCATACGTACACCTTGCGCATGAGCGCAGGGAAGGCGCGCGAGAGCAGCAGCTCGCGGTCGCGCACTGTTTCCTTAATCTCAAAGTCGTTGTAGTTCATGTCTTTTCCATTTTAAAATATGTGGCGGCGCGCTGCCTGCGCGCCGCGCCCGCCGTATGCGGACACTGCGGCAAAGATACGCATAAAATCCGTCAAGGCGGCATCTGGATTTCATAAAAAAGAATAAAACATTTTGCAATGCGGCAGGATGGGCGTAATTTTGCAATGCGCCGCGGGGCATAAGCGCCGCCGCGGCGGGAAGCTATGCACTGCAAGACTACGATAAGAGAGGGGCGGCCTTCCGACGCCCCGCAAATAGCCTCGCTCATAATGCAGGCCATGTCGGAAGAATGCTGCCGCTACTTCTACGGCGACGCCAACACCGCCGATGACTTCCACCGGCTCATGACTGCCCTGGCCGAGCGGCAGGACACTCAGTACAGTTACCTCAACGCCCTGTGCGCCGTGGACGGCGACGACCGCGTGGTGGGCGTAAGCGTGAGCTACGACGGCGCCGAGCTGCGCCGCCTGCGCCAGCCTTTCATCGATGCGGTAAAGGAGGCTTTCGGGCGCGACTTCTCGGCCATGCCCGAGGAAACGTCGGCCGGGGAGCTTTACCTCGACTCGCTGGCCGTGGAGCCTGCATGGCAGGGGCAAGGCATCGCCAAGGCTTTGCTCAAGGCCACGGCCGAGAGGGCGGCAAGGATAGGCTGCGGGCCTGTGGGCCTGCTCGTAGACAGCAACAACCCGCGCGCCGAGCGGCTCTACGCCAGCGTGGGCTTCGTGCCGGCCGGCACCAACAACTGGGGCGGCCACCCCATGAAGCACATGGTGCTTGAGGCAAAGGGGTGAATGCTGGAGACGGGAGGCGGGAGTTGCAGGAGGGAAAAGGAGTTCAGGAGTTGCAGGAGTTCAGGAGTTACAGACAAATGCGATGAGTTCAGACAAATACAAGGAACTCCCGAACTCATGCATTCCTCCACTCTCCTAACAAAGCATACGTCTGGACTCCTGCAACTCCTGAACTCCTGAACTCCTTTAACCCTCCTGAACTCCTAAATATATATGTAAAATTCTTTCCAAAAATTCCCCGTTCACCATAACCACCTGGCATCCAGCAACTTGCACGACAGCCCGTTTGGCAGCGCAAGACAGCCCGTTTCGCACTGCCAAACGGGCTGTTCCGTTGCGCAAAACAGGCCGTTTCGCAATGCCAAACGGCCACGGGCAGGTTCTGAGGGCTACTTTGTAAATATGTTTCAGCACCGTAGGCGCGCCGAGTTTCGCCCCTGGCATGGCAAAAAAAGCGCGGCGGGCGCGCCTCGTTTGGAAAATGATTGCTATCTTTGCCATGCGCAAGCGGCAACCGGACCGCCACCCGCAACACCCGCGCCACGCACGGGCAAGAGGCAACCTACGACTGAAACAACCATAAAACAACAAAACACAATGGGAAAAAGAGCAAGACTGCTGGGCCTGAAGGCCCTGTGCGCACTGCTGTGCGCCATCATCGCGCTGCCCGCAGCGGCGCAAACAGTAATGACGCACCCTTGGCAGGGCAAGCGCGTGGCCTACTTGGGCGACTCAATCACCGACCCGAGGAACAAGGCTTCGAAAAAGAAATACTGGGGGTTCCTGCAAGACTGGCTGGGCATAACGCCCTACGTCTACGCCGTGAGCGGGCGGCAGTGGAACGACATACCGCGCCAGGCGGAGAAGCTGCGCGCCGAACACGGCGACAGCGTTGACGCCATCATCATCTTCATTGGCACCAACGACTACAACGCCGGGGTGCCCATAGGACAGTGGTTCACCGAGACCGACGAGCAGGTGATGGCGGGCATACACGAGCCTAAGCATCTCGTGAACCGCAAGCAGCAGCACCTGTGCATGGACAAGGCCACCTACCGGGGGCGCATCAACATCGCCCTGAGCGCGGTGAAGAAGATGTATCCCACAAAGCAGATAGTGCTCCTCACGCCCATACACCGCGCCGGCTTCTACGCCAACGAAAAGAACTGGCAGCCCACCGAGGACTACCGCAACCTATGCGGCGAGTATCTGGAAAGCTACGTCACGTCGGTGAAGGAGGCAGCCAACATCTGGGCGGTGCCTGTGATAGACCTCAACGCCCTGTCGGGCCTCTACCCCATGATGGACGAATATGCCCGCTTCTTCAACAAGGCCGACACCGACCGCCTGCATCCCAACGACGCCGGGCATGAGCGCATGGCCAAAACACTGATGCAACAGCTGCTCGTGCTGCCGGTGTTTTAAATAAATGGAGGCGGGAGACAGGAGACGGGAGACAGACATTTGCTTTATATCCGCTTTCATAAAAGAGGTCGCGGCTATATGTAGAACGCGATTTATCCCAACTCGCATTTGCCTGTCTCCCGTCTCCTGTCTCCCGTCTCCTAATTTAAACGATTGGCAGCGCCATGCCCATCATCTTCTGGTAAACGTCGAGGGCGTAAACGTCGGTCATGCCGCTGATGTAGTCGATTACGGCCATGAGGCGCGTCTCGAGGTCGGGCGAGCCTATGTCGTACTGGCTGCTCACCCGCCCCAGCAGCTGGCGCGAGTAGTAGCGGTCGGGGTGCAGGGCGGCGTCTACCATCTGCTCCATGAGCGTGGCCATGACCTTGTAGCCCGACAGTTCCACGTCGAGCACGGGCTTGCTGCGGTATATGCGGTTGGCCGCCGTGTCGGCGCAGCGGCGGTAGGCGTCGCGGGCGCCTTCGGCCATGGCCCCCACGAGGCTTCCCACGAACTCGCCGCCAAGTATCAGCCGCTCGTTGCTCACGAAGGCGCGCACGCACTCGGCCTCCAGCCGGCCTATGGCGCAGGCCCTGAGGTAAACCACGCGCTCGTTGGTGTCGTCCACCTGCTCCTCTTCCATGCGCCGGCGTATGCGCTCCTGCTCCTCGCCGGTGAAGAAGCCCAGCAGCAGCCGCTCGGTCTCTTCGTAAGAGAGTAGGCGCAGCTTGTGGGCGTCCTCTATGTCCATTATCTCGTAGCAGATGTCGTCGGCTGCCTCCACGAGGTACACCAGCGGGTGGCGGGCGCATCGCAGCGGCTCGCCCGGGGCCGAGAGGCGCAGCAGGCCCAGCTCGCGGGCTATGCGCTCGTAGGCCTCCTGCTCGGTGGCAAAGAAGCCAAACTTGCCCTTGTCGCCCGCCAGGAGCGAGCTGTGGGGATACTTCACTATGGAGGCCAGCGTGGAGTATGTCATCACGAAACCGCCGGGGCGGCGGCCGCAAAAGCGGTGGGCAAGCAGGCGGAAGGCGTTGGCGTTGCCCTCAAAGTGGGTTATGTCGCTCCAGAACGCGGGGCTTACGCTCCCCCGCAGCTGGCTGCCCGCACCCTCGGTGAAGAAGGTCTGCATGGCCTTCTCGCCCGCGTGGCCAAACGGCGGGTTGCCCATGTCGTGGGCAAGGCAGGCCGCCGCCACTATCTGCCCAATGTCGGCAATGCGGGCCGAGGCCAGCGAGGGGTCGCGCCGCAGCAGCTCGCGGGCCACGTCGGCGCCGAGCGACATGCCCACACTGGCCACCTCGAGGCTGTGAGTGAGGCGGTTGTGCACGAACACGCTGCCCGGCAGGGGGAACACCTGCGTCTTGTTCTGCAGCCGGCGGAACGGCGCCGAGAATATAAGCCGGTCGTAGTCGCGCTTGAACTCCGAACGGTCGTCGTGGCGCCGGCCGTGGCGGTGCTCCTGCCCCAGCCGCTTGTCGGTTATCAGTTGTTGCCAGTTCATCATATACATTTTATTATATGGGCGGAGGCTCAGCGTGCCGGCGCACAGCCTGAAGGCCACGCCCAGCGCGGCAGAGCCGGCGCGCGGCGGCCATGCCCGCCGGCCTTTGCATCTCCGCCCATCATTACCACCACCGCAAAATTAGTGCTTTTTTCCGTTAAAACATTACTTTTAGGCTCAAAAGCATTGCATTTTCGGAGATTATTGGCTAATTTTGCGCCTTAGCTAACAAGCCAAAACCACAGATGATAGAAATAAAGGTAATCAACAAGGGCCACCACCCGCTGCCCACCTACGCCACGGCGCAGAGCGCGGGCATGGACCTCAGGGCCTGCACCGACGGCCCCGTGACACTGCGCCCCATGGAGCGCAGGCTCATAGGCACAGGCTTATACATAGCCCTGCCCGAGGGCTGCGAAGCGCAGATACGCCCGCGCAGCGGACTGGCCCTGCGCCACGGAATAACCGTGCTCAACTCGCCCGGCACGGTGGACGCCGACTACAGGGGCGAGATAATGGTGCTGCTGGTGAACCTCTCGGCCGAAGACTTCACCATAAACGACGGCGAGCGCATAGCGCAGATGGTGATAGCACGCCACGAGCAGGGGCGGTTCGCAGTGGTTGAAGACCTCGGCGACACCGAGCGCGGCACCGGGGGGTATGGCCACACGGGGGTGAAATGAAAGCCATGAAGCCTACCACGAATGCCGCCAGGCACACCGCAGGGGCCTTCAAGGCTATCGCCCTGGCCATAGCATTGGCCCTGGCCGCGCCCGCCACGGCCACAAGGGCTGCCGACGGGGACAGCCGCTACGAATACTTCTTCCTCGAAGCCATGATGCAACGGCAGAAAGGACACAGCGACGCGGCCTTCGACCTGCTGCGCCACTGCGCGGCCATCAACCCCGCAGCACCCGAAGTCCACTTCTACCTGGCCCAATACTACATGTCGCTAAAGGACAAGGAGAAGGCGCTCGCCTGCTTCAAGAGGGCCGCCGAGCTTGACTCCGCCAACACAACCTACCTCGAAACGCTCGCACAGGCATACATAGCCAACAACAAGCCGGCCGAGGCCACGGCCACGCTCGAGCGCATAACGGCAAGGGAAACGGGCCGGATCGACGTGCTCGAGACGCTCGTGCAGCTCTACCGGCAGCAAGCCGACTACACCAACACCATCAAAGCGCTCAACAGGCTGGAGACGCTTGAGGGCAAGAACGAACGCCTGGCCTACGCCAAGAGCGAGATTTACTCGCAGATGGGCGACAAGGACGCGGCCATCAACGAGATGAAGAGCCTGGCCGACCAATACCCCAACGACCTCGGATACCTCGGGATGTATGCCGACGCACTGCTCATGAACGGGCAGGAAAAGAAGGCCCTCGGCATCTACGCCGACATACTGGAAGCCGAGCCGGCCAACTACCGCGCACAACTGTCGATGAGGGCCTACTACAAACAAAAGGGCATGGAGGCCGAGGCCGACTCCATGACCACGCTGCTGCTGCTCAACAAGAACACCGCCGACGAGGTGAGGGCTTACATCATGCGCCAGGAAGTGGCCGAGAGCGAGAACGGCGGGGGCGACAGCACAAGGATACTGCGCTTCTTCGACTGCATGGCCAACAGCCCCCAGGCCACTGCCGACATGGCCATAATGCAGGCGGCATACATGAGCCTTAAGAAAATGCCGCAGGCAAAGATAGAGGGCGTGCTCACCAAAGCCCTCGCACTGGCGCCCGACAACGCCGCCGCGCGCCTGCAGCTCGTGGCCTACGCCTGGCAGAGAGACGACCTCGACCGCGTCATCTCCCTTTGCAAGGCGGCGCGGCAGTACAACCCCGAGGAGATGGCGTTCTACTACTACGAGGGCATGGCGCACTTCCGCAAGGACGATGACGACAGCGCCCTGAGCGCGTTCCAGAACGGCATAAGCGTCATCAACAGCCAGAGCGACCCCGACATCGTGTCGGACTTCTACGCCGTCATGGGCGACCTGCTCTTCGACAAGGGCCGCCCCGCAGAGGCTTACGCCGCCTACGACTCGTGCCTGCAGTGGAAGCCCGACAACATAGGCTGCCTGAACAACTACGCATACTACCTGAGCATCAACGGCGACAGCCTCGACAAGGCCGAGCAAATGAGCTACAAGACCGTGAAAGCCGAGCCTAAGAACGCCACTTACCTCGACACTTACGCCTGGATACTGTTCATGCAGGAACGCTACGCCGAGGCGAAAATCTACATCGACCAGGCCGTGCAGAACGACACCGACAGCAGCGCGGTGATACTGGAGCACGCCGGCGACATACACGCAAAGGCGGGCGACATCGGCGCCGCGCTCGAACTGTGGCGCCGCGCCGCCGCCAAGGACCCCGCCAACAAGCTGCTCGCAAGGAAGATAAGACAACGGAAATACATCAAGGAATGAGAACCCTACGCTTAATGAAGATATTGCTGCCGGCCCTGGCGCTGGCAATGGCGTCGTGCCGCTCGGCAAAGACGGTGGAAGGAAGCAAGGCACCGGCAGCCGCCAAGGCCATCGACAAGCAGGAAATGGTGGGCAAGGTGGCTGCCGTGAGCCACGCCGACACCCGCTTCGTGACCTCGAAGGTAAAGCTGAGCCTCGGCCTCGGCGGCAAGGAGATGTCGCTATCGGGCAACCTCCGCATGAAGCGCGACGACGTGATACGCCTGCAGCTCGTGGCCCTGGGGCTGATAGAGGCGGGCCGCATAGAGTTCACCCCCGACTACGTGCTCGTGATGGACCGCATCAACAAGCAGTACATAAAGGTGAACTACAGCGAGGTGGACTTCCTCAGGGAAAGCGGCCTCAACTTTCACTCGCTGCAGGCGCTCTTCTGGAACGAGCTCTTCAAGCCCGGATCCACCACCCTGCAGGGCCAGGCGCTGGCCGACTTCAGCGCCTACGAGGCCGGCACCGACGCCGCCGTAACCCTTGAGCGCGGCCCGCTGGCCTACCGCTGGATGGCCGACAAGGCCAACGGGCAGATAAAGACGGCCAACGTGACCTACAAGGACTCCGCCCGCGGCGACACAAGGCTCACCTGGCACTACGGCGGCTTCGAGCAGATGGGCAGCCAAAAGTTCCCCACAAGGAACGACGTCACCCTCGCCACGCCCAAGCACACGGTGAAGCTTAGCTACACGCTTGGCGGCATAGGCCACGACAGCGGCTGGGAAACGCGCACCGAAGTGTCATCGAGGTACAAGCAGGTGAAGCTCGACGACATCCTGCGCAAGCTGTCATCACTCTGAAACCACCGCCAACACCCATGAGACGCCTACACATACTGCTGCTCATAGCCGCCCTGGCCCTGGCCCCGTGCCACGCCCAGACGCGCAAGGCCACGCCCAAGCGCAAGGCCCAGGCCACGCGCACCACCAAGAAGAAGGCCACCAAGAAGAAGCCCACCACCATCTCGGGGCTGCGCAACGAGCGCGCCCAGGTGAAGAAGCAGATACAGACGCAGCAGCGCAAGCTGCGCAACAACGAGCGCGACGTGAAGAAACGGCTGCAGAACCTCATGGTGATCAACACCGAGATAGCCGACAAGCGCAAGAGCATAGACACCATACGCCGCGACATCGGCACGCTCAACGCCGACATAGCGCGGCTCGACAGGCAGCTGGCCACGCTCGGCAAGGAGCTTGCCGACCGCAAGGAGAAGTTCGTGAAGTCGATGCGCTACATGCACCGCAACCGCTCCATACAGAACCAGCTGATGTTCATCTTCAGCGCCAAGAGCTTCACGCAGATGTACCGCCGCCTGCGCTTCACCCGCGAGTACGCCACCTACCAGCGGGCGCAGGGCGAGGCCGTAAAGGCCAAGCAGGCACAGATAAGCCAAAAGCAAGAGCAGCTGCTGGCGGCACGGCGGCGCAAGGACGAGCTGCTGAGCAAAGGCGAGCAGGAGCACCGCGCCCTTGAGGACAAGCAGGCCGAGCAGGAAAAGGTGGTGGCCACGCTCAAGCGGCAGCAGAAGACCATACAGGCGGTGATAGCGCAGCAGCAGAAGCGCGACGCCGCCCTCAACGCCGAGATAGACCGCCTCGTGGCCATAGAGGTGGAGAAGGCGCGCCAGCGCGCCATTGCCGAGGCCAAGCGCAAGGCCGCCGAGGAGGCCGAGCGCAAGCGCAAGGCCGAGATAGCGCGCAAGAAAGCGGCCGCAGAGGCTGCCGCCCGGGCCAACGCGCAGCGCATAGCCGAGGCCAAGCGGCGCGAGGAGCAGCTGAAGGAGGCAGCCCGCCGGGCCACGGCCGACAAGCGGAAGGCTGCCGAGGAGGCAGCCCGCGAGGCCGAGCGCGAGCGCAAGGAGGCGGAGCGCAAGGCCAAGGCCGAGGCCAAGAGCCGCGCCCGCGAGCTGGCCGAGGCCAAGAAGAAGAGCGAGGAGGCTTTCAGCCTCAACGCCGAAGACCGCCGCATCAGCGGCAACTTCGAGAGCAACCGCGGCCGCCTGCCCATGCCCATCACCGGCCCTTACCGCATAGTGAGCCACTTCGGGCAGTACAACGTAGACGGGCTTAGGGGCGTGAGGCTCAACAACAACGGCATAAGCATACTGGGCAAGCAGGGCGCCCAAGCCCGCTGCATCTTCGACGGCGAGGTGAGCGCGGTGTTCAGCATACCCGGCTCGGGCAGTAGCGGCGTAATGGTGCGCCACGGAAAGTACATCTCCGTTTACTTCAACCTTGCCTCGGTGAGCGTGCGCAAGGGCCAGCACGTGAGCACGCGCCAGGCACTCGGCACCGTTGCGGGCGACCACGTGCTGCAGTTCCAACTGCGCCGCGAGAAGGCAAAGCTCAACCCCGAGTCGTGGCTCGGCAGGTAGCGGGCAGGTGCCGCGCCACCCACACCAAAGCAACAAGCGCGCCAAAGGCGTTAATATACAAGGTAGCCAAAGGGCGGCCTGGCTTCGATGCCCGGCCGCCCTTTGGCGTTCACCCACGGCACAACAGCGGCGATGGCAGGCAATATGTGTAAGGATTATTCGCAAGGAGGGCCATCCGCCACATATCGCTGAGCCTCAGCGAGTTGCGATATGTGCCGTTTTGCATTGCGAAACAGCCCGTTTTGATGGCCCAAACAGGCCGTTTGGGAGTGCCGGAAAGGCCGTTTTGCACGGCAACGGGTGCAAGGCGGGGCTGCAAGGCGCGGTTTGTAAGCATTGTTTACCCAAGCAAAGCCCCAGCCGAGGGCTGCCTTCAGGCAAACAGTTCGCGCAGCACGTCGAGCGAGCGCAGCTGCGGGAATCCCGGCAAATGGATGCGGTAGTACCTGAGCAGCACCTCAACCATGCGGTTGCGCTCCTGATGCGAGAGGCGGAAGAGGTGCATCGTGGCGTAATCCATGCGCATCACCAGCCCCACGCGGGCAGCCTCGGCAGGCGCGAGGAAGTCGCCGTGGAGCGGCGCGGCGGGGCAGAAGCATCCCGAGCGCAGGTCGAAGCAGCAGCCGGGCGAGTAGCCGCCGAGGTTGGGGCGGAAGCCGAGCAGGCGCGTAAGGCGCATGAGGAACACGAGGTGGAAGTTGGCATAGCCCCCGGCCGCGCCGTCGAGCCACTGCAGGCTGTCGGCCACGTAGTCGTAGAGCGGGCCGCCCTGCTGCTCGCCGCGCAGCGCGTGGCCCAGGAACTCAGCCACAAACATGGCCAGGGCCAGCTTGCGGCTGTCGGCCGTCAGCGTGGCGTAGGCGTAGGCCACCGATGCCTCAGCCACGCGGTGCATCTGCAGGCGCGGGCGCACGTCGGCCACAAGCGAGAGCTGCGCCAGCGGCTGGAAGTACTGCTTGCGCAGGCGGCCGCGCCCCGTGCGCGGCACGCTGACCACGAACGAGAGCCTGCCGCACTCGCGCGTAAACGCATCCACAATGAGCTTGCCGTCGCCATACTTCACGGCGTGGAGCACTATCGCATCGGTATTCGTCATCATAACGGCGGCAAAGTTACGAAGATTTTCCGAAGAAAAGCACCCGCCGCCAAAAGAATGCAACACGCACCGAAGGCCGCGCCGCCAAGCCACAAAGAGACATAATATGCTGACTTTTAGCCAAAAAAAGCCAACAAAGCCAATTTTTAGGCTAAAAAATTTTGTCGGTTGGAACAAAAGCAGTACCTTTGCACCCGCAAAATAAGCACCGGGGTCCCTTCGTCTATCGGTTAGGACGAGAGATTTTCATTCTCTAAAGAGGAGTTCGACTCTCCTAGGGACTACAATTAAAAACTGTTTAGCGAAGAAATTTAAAAGATGGCAAATCACAAATCAGCATGGAAGAGAATCCGCCAGAACAAGAAGCGGGCCCTCCACAACAAATACTACGCAAAGACCATGCGCAACGCAGTGCGCAAGTTCCGCGCCCTGACGGACAAGGACGAGGCAGTGAAGATGTATCCCGGAATGCAGAAGATGCTCGACAAGCTTGCCAAGGTTCACATCATCCACAAGAACAAGGCAGCCAACCTCAAGTCGAGCCTCGCGCTGCACATGAACAAGCTGTAAGCCTAAGGCACAAAAACAAAACCACACATAAGCATCGCCGCAGCCCGCACAAACGGGTTGCGGCTCTTTGCTTTGCACCCGGACGAGCCGCCCGCAGCACCGCGCTTTTTGCCACGAAATATTTCGGCAAGTCGCATTTTTTTAGTAACTTTGCGCCTGATAACACTCAGACAAACCTATGGCAGAAGACATAACAAAGGAAAGCAACTATTCCGCGAGCAACATCCAAGTGCTCGAGGGCCTCGAAGCCGTGCGCAAGCGCCCGGCCATGTACATCGGAGACACCGGCGAGAAGGGCCTGCACCACCTCGTTAACGAGACCGTGGACAACTCCATCGACGAAGCCATGGCAGGGTACTGCACCCACATCGAGGTGACAATCAACGAAGACGGCTCCATCACCGTGCAGGACAACGGCCGAGGCATACCCGTCGACGAGCACAAAAAGCTGCACAAGTCGGCCCTGGAGGTGGTCATGACCGTGCTCCACGCCGGCGGAAAGTTCGACAAAGGGTCCTACAAGGTCAGCGGCGGCCTCCACGGAGTGGGCGTGAGTTGTGTCAACGCCCTGTCGACAAAGATGCTCTCGCAGGTGTTCCGCGACGGCAAGATCTACCAGCAGGAATATGAGAAGGGCAAGGCTCTCTACCCCGTCAAGGTGGTGGGCGAGACGCAGCTGCGAGGCACGCGCCAGCAGTTCTGGCCAGACCCTACCATCTTCACCGCCACTACGGAATACAAGTACGACATCATAGCCAAGCGAATGCGTGAGCTGGCATACCTCAACGCCGGCATCACCATCACACTTACCGACCTGCGCCCCGACGAGGAAGGAAACACTAAGCAGGAAACTTTCCACGCCAAGGACGGGCTGAAGGAGTTCGTGCGCTACATCGACCGCCACCGCACGCACCTCTTCGACGACGTTATCTACCTCAAGACCGAGAAGCAGGGCATTCCCATCGAGGTGGCCGTGATGTACAACACCGACTACAACGAGAACATCCACTCATACGTAAACAACATAAACACCATCGAGGGCGGAACGCACCTCACTGGATTCCGCATCGCGCTCACACGGACACTGAAGGCTTACGCCGACAACGACCCGACCATATCAAAGCAGATAGAGAAGGCAAAGATAGAGATTGCGGGCGAGGACTTCCGCGAAGGCCTCACAGCCGTGATATCAATCAAGGTGGCCGAACCGCAGTTCGAGGGCCAGACCAAGACCAAGCTCGGCAACACCGAGGTGACAGGAGCAGTGCAGCAGGCCGTGGGCGAGGCGCTCAACTACTACCTCGAAGAGCACCCCAAGGAGGCCAAGCTCATCTGCGACAAGGTGATTCTCGCCGCCACAGCGCGCATAGCCGCAAGGAAGGCCCGCGAGAGCGTGCAGCGCAAGAACCCCATGACCGGCGGCGGACTGCCCGGCAAGCTGGCCGACTGCTCCAACAAGGATCCCAAGGAGTGCGAGATATTCCTCGTGGAGGGCGACTCCGCCGGCGGCTCGGCCAAGCAGGGCCGCGACCGCTACACTCAGGCCATACTGCCGCTGCGCGGAAAGATACTCAACGTGGAGAAGGTGATGTGGCACAAGGTGTTCGAGAGCGAATCGGTGATGAACATCATACAGAGCATCGGGGTGCGCTTCGGCGTCGACGGAGAGGACGACAAGGAAGCCAACATCGACAAGCTGCGCTACGACAAGATAATAATCATGACCGACGCCGACGTCGATGGCTCGCACATCGACACGCTCATCATGACTCTCTTCTACCGATTCATGCCAAAGATCATACAGGAAGGCCACCTCTACATAGCCACGCCGCCCCTCTACCTCTGCACTTACAAGAACCAGGCGCGCGAGTACTGCTACACAGAGCAGCAGCGACAGGCTTTCCTCGACAAATGGGGAGGGGGCATCGACGACGGCAAGAACATCCACACGCAGCGTTACAAAGGTCTGGGCGAGATGAACCCGGAGCAGCTCTGGGAAACCACCATGAACCCCGCCACGCGCCTCCTGAAGCAAGTGACGATAGAGAACGCCGCCGAGGCCGACGACATCTTCTCAATGCTAATGGGCGACGACGTGGAGCCGCGACGCGAGTTCATCGAGAAGAACGCCACTTACGCCAACATCGACGCATAGCCGCGCCGCACCAAACAAAACGAACCGAAGCCGCCGAAACAGCCATCACGCCACGCCGAATGACTGCCACGGCGGCTTCGCCCGTTTGAAGCCGTCCACCACAACACCTACCTCACCTACAACACCTACTACCCCCTACAACACCTACTTCACCTACCACCCCCTCAAAACCCCACCACCATGACCCTGAAAAGCCTGCTCACTGCCTTCCTCATCACCGCAACAGCCGCCCACACAGCCGCCTCAGGACAGCCGCCCCTGCGCCTCGTGTACGACGCCCCTGCCCATCACTTCGAGGAAGCCATGCCCATCGGCAACGGCACCATGGGCGCGCTCATCTACGGAGGCGACCGCGAGAACGTAATATTCCTCAACGACATCACTTTCTGGACGGGCAAGCCGGTAGACCACCAAGAGGATGCGGGTGCCTCACGATGGATTCCAGAAATACGCAAGGCTCTCTTCCGCGAGGACTACAGGGCTGCCGACTCGCTGCAACTCCGCGTACAGGGCCATAACTCGGAGTACTACCAGCCGCTGGCTACGCTCACAATAACCGACCTCAACGACGGAGAGGCCACGGCATACTCACGCTGCCTCGACATCGACAGCGCCATCTGCCACGACTCCTACACCCGAGGCGGAACCTCCTTCAGCCGCGAGTACTTCGCTTCATGCCCCGACAGCCTCATCGCCATTCGCCTCAAGGCTTCGCAACCGGGCAGCATCAACTGCCTCGTAAGGCTCTCGGCGCAGGTGCCGCACAAGGCGAAGGCGTTCGGCAAGGGCCAACTCACCATGACTGGCCACGCCCTCGGCGACCCAATGGAGAGCCTACACTTCTGCACCATCGTGCGCGCCGAGGCCAACGGCGGCTCCACGCGCGCCTCAGACTCCACGATTGCAATAGCAAACGCTACCGAAGCCACCATCTACATCGTCAACGCCACGAGCTTCAACGGCGCGCGCCGCCATCCCGTAAGCCAAGGCGCGCCCTACCTTGAGCGCGCTGCCGACCGCGCATGGCACACCGTCAACCTCAGCTACAATGACTTCCGAAGCCGCCACGTGGCCGACTACCGCGCACTCTTCGGCCGCTTCAGCCTGCGCATAGGCAGCCGGGCGGAGGCCGACAGGCGCACCACCGACCTGCAGCTGCGCCAATACACCGAGCGCGGAGAGCGCAACCATTACCTCGAAACGCTCTACGCGCAATATGGCCGCTACCTGCTGATAAGCTGCTCGCGCACACCAAACGTGCCGGCAAACCTACAGGGGCTGTGGGCAAACAAGCTGCGCTCGCCATGGCGGGGCAACTACACCGTCAACATCAACCTGCAAGAAAACTACTGGCCGGCCGAGGTGGCCGCCCTGCCGGAAATGGCCCGACCGCTCGACGGCTTCATAGCGGCACTCGCGGAGAACGGCCGGCACGTGGCCCGCAACTACTACGGCGTGGCGCAAGGCTGGTGCTCAAGCCACAACAGCGACCTCTGGGCAATGGCCAACCCCGTGGGCGAGAAACGCGAGAAGCCCGAGTGGGCCAACTGGAACATGGGCGGGGCGTGGCTCGTAGGCACGCTCTACGAGCACTTCCGCTTCTCGCTCGACACCACTTACCTGCGCCGCACGGCCTACCCGCTCATGAAAGGGGCGGCGGAGTTCTGCCTCGGCTGGCTCATAGACAACCCGCTGAAGCCGGGAGAACTGATAACGGCACCCAGCACGTCGCCAGAGAACGAGTACCTCACACCCGACGGATACTGCGGCATGACCTGCTACGGCGGCACTGCCGACCTTGCCATCATCCGCGAGCTGCTGGCCAACACCGCCGAGGCCGCACGCACGCTCGGCACCGACCTCCCTTTCGCCGACAGCCTCGACGCTGCCACTGCCCGCCTCCACCCTTACGCCATAGGCCGAAAGGGCAACCTGCAGGAGTGGTACCACGACTGGGAAGACCGCGACCCGCGACACCGCCACCAGTCGCACCTCATAGGGCTTTACCCCGGCACACACATCACCCAACCGGAACTGATGCAAGCCTGCGCCACCACGCTCCGCATGAAGGGCGACAAGACTACGGGGTGGAGCACGGGATGGCGCATCAACCTCTGGGCGAGGCTGCATGAGGGCAACCGCGCCTACCAAACCTACCGCCGACTGCTGGCATTCGTGCCGCCCGGAGAGGGCCGGGCAAAGGGCGGAGGCACGTATCCGAACCTCTTCGACGCCCACCCGCCGTTCCAGATCGACGGCAACTTCGGCGGCACGGCCGGCGTGTGCGAGATGCTGCTGCAGAGCCACGCCGGGCGCATTGAACTGCTGCCGGCCTTGCCCGAGGCTTGGGCCGAAGGCTCGGTGAGTGGCATCCGCGCACGCGGCGGCTTCACAATAAATATGGAGTGGAGCAAAGGAAAGGTTGCCCGCGCAACCGTCACGTCGGCAAAGGGCGGCCGCGCCACCGTGGCTTACAACGGGAAACAGGCCGAAATAAACCTAAAACCGGGCGAAACGGCTACACTCAAATAAGCCGCCACACCCCACCTACAAAACCTACAAAACCTACCCCACCTACAAAACCAACCTTCCCCACCTACCAAACCTACCCACCCCACCTACAAAACCTACCTACCCCATGCGCCACTTGCTAACCATAGCCCTGCTAACGGCCACACTCAGCTCAGCAGCACAAGACTGGGGGCTGAGTTGGATAGCCTGCCCCGCCGCCGGGCAGCACGGCCAGGCATGGTTCAGGCGCACATTCACCTTGGCCGAATCGCCCAAGGCAGCACGCATAACGATAGCCAGCAGCGGACTGTTCGAGCTGTTTGTCAACGGCTACAACGTCACGACAGACGTCATGACGCCCGGCACGGCGCGGCCTACTGACACCATCAGGCTTACCACCTACGACGTGGCGCGCTTCCTCCACGCCGACACCAATGTCGTGGCGGTATGGCACTCGCCCCTCAAGCCAAGCCGAAAGCAGCTCGCCCTCAGCCTCTTTGCCGAGGGCCATGACTGCGGAGCCATATCCATAACCACCGATGTCGACTGGCTCTGCCGCCCCGCCAACGCGCACACCCACCCCGCCGCACCCCCCGCCTGCCACTCACTCCCCACCCAACCAACCTCTCTCCCTACCCAACCTACCCCTCCACCTACCACACCTAAAACACCTACACCCTCACCTACCTACCCGCCACTCACCGAAACCATCGACGACAACCTCTTCATACCCACATGGAACCTGCCCCATACGTCCGTCATGGGCTGGCTCAACGCCGAGCCGCAGCACGGCTTGCCGCCATCGCCGATAGCCGCAATGAAGATTCCCTGCGAGGCAAGGCGCGTAAGCCACATATACACCCCCGCCCTGCCTGCAGCCGCCGGCGACACACTCGTGTGCCACCTTGGCCGCCAGTGCGAGGGTTGGGTGAGGCTTACGCTGCGCGGAATGCACCGTGGCGACACGCTACGGGTAAACGGACTGACATACATCTGCTCCGGGCGCACCGACGAACAGGCCTGCAGGCGCTTCACCACTGAGGCGTTTTCCACCATCGTAGTGACAGGCCCCAAGGGCTTTTCGCGCGAAAATGTGATGAGTGTCGAAGCAATTGAGATAGAAAGGCACACCCGCCGCAGCCCGCTCCGATAGGCTGCGGCAGGCCACCGTCAGAACACCTGGAACTTAAGGCCGAGCGAAAGGCCGAATATGTCGACAAGCCTCACGTGGCTGTCCTGCACGAGCGAGCGGATATAGAGGTCGCAGGTGCTCAGCTCATAGAACGCCGTTATGCTCTTTACGAACTTGCGCCGGTTGTGGGGCAGCGTAAGTTCCACACGCTGGCCAACGAAAACGTTCACCCGCATCTTGGTAGAAAGGAACGGATAATAGCTGTCAGGATAGCGCGCGGGCTGCTTCTGCCAGAACTCCGGGCCGAACACCGTGTTGAGGTACAGGCCAACGGAAAGCGGCTCCACGGCCCAACCGCGCTTGAGGTAGAAGCTCCAGGGGATGAAGTTCTCCTTGAGGGTCATGGTGGTCTTGGCGCGGTCGCTCTGCGCCTTGGGCAGGAAGCCGAAGAGCAGGTGAGTCTCCCACTGCTTGCGACGCCCGTAATCCCAGCCCACGCCAAACGACAGCAGCCCCATGTTGCCGGCAAACTGCACCACGGTCTGCGTGGGAATGAGGCTCTGCCAGCGGCGGCGGTAGCGGTGTACGCGGTGGTCGTAGCGCGTAAGCACGGAGCCGCTGCGGGCTGTGTCGGGTGCCGCCACCGAGTCAGTGGCGGCAGGCTGGGCCACGCCGCAAGTCCGGCAAGTGTCGCCCTGCGCCGAGGCCAAGGCCGTGGCGGCGGCCAGTGCGATGCTAAAAGCCAACAACCTCATACTCATATCCGTCGGGTGTAAAGGTGAAAAGCACATAACTGCGGTGGTCGGCGCAATCAACGCCGTAGTACATGAAGCCATCGCCGAATATGTCGGAAGCCGACTGGCGGTGGTCATGGCCGTAGATGCAGCACTGCACGCCCGGAAAGAGGCGCACGTAGAGCTGGAAAGGCTTGGCCACGTTGTTGTTGAACTGGTCGCTGTAAGGGCAGGCGTGCATGCACACCACCGTTCGGTCGAAGCTGGCCGAGTCGGCAGTGCGTTGCTCCTCCATGTAGTCGAAGTCGGGGTTGGCCGCCACGTAGTCGTACTCTGTGGCGTTGGTGTTCAGGCACACGAACTTGATGCGCCCGGCAATGAAGCTGAAGTTGGTCTCTCCATACATCCGCCGGTAAATCTCCTCGCCCGTGCCGAGGCAGTCGTGGTTGCCCAGCAGCGCCACGTAAGGCACCCTGAGCCCGGCCAGTATGTCGCGCTGCCACGTGTATTCATTCACGGTTCCGCAGTCGGTCAGGTCGCCAAGGTGCACAACGAAGTCGGCCACGGCGCGGCGGTTGATGTCGGCCACCATGTCCTCCGTGGCCGAATACCAGCCGTGGCTGTCGGAAACGAAAGCCACGCGCATCGTGTCGCGCCCGGCCATGGCGGCCTCTATGCGCTCCACGGCGCGGCTGTTGATGTTGTCCTCGCCATCGAAGCGCACGTCGTAAGGGTGGTAGTCAAACACGCCATCGCAGGCAGCCAGCGGCAGGCAGCAGACCAGCGCGGCCCGGCGCAAAGTATTCGAGATAGCAGTCATAGCAATGGTTTAGGGCTGCAAAGTTAAGCACATTCGGCGCAAAACCGCGCACCGGGCGATAGTTTTTCGTGTTCTAAAATTCGCTTTTATTCGCTCGGTATGAAAATAAATGAGTATATTTGCGCCGACACGGCCACAAGCGCGCCCGCAAGCTGTCACACCGGCAGCGGCGGCACAAGGGCCTGAGGCCACAAAAGAGGAGAAAAAGGAATGGAAAAAATCTTAGACACCAACTTCGCGTCGGCCAAGGTGGAGCTGAGCCACGCCGACTTCATTGGCAACGACATACTGCTTTACGACGACATACGCAAGGCGCCGATACCCGAAGGGCCGCGGCGCATGACCTTCATCTTCATCGCCCTGTGTACCGAGGGCAGCGCCCGCTACACCATCGACACCGAGGCCAAGGAGGTGAGGAAAAACGACGTGGTGATAATATCCGAGCGCCACGTGGTGGAGAGCCTCTCAGGGAGCGCCAGCCTCAGGGGGCTGTGCATGGTGATGTCGATGGACTTCTACCACGAAACGGTGCGCAACGTGAGCGACATATCGGCGATGCTCATTTTCGCCAAGGCCACCCCCGTGGTGAGCCTCACCGAGCGCGAGGCCGAAGTGTTCAAGGGCTACTTCCGCATGCTCAAGGCCAAGACGGCCGAAACCGAGCACCCGTTCCGCCGCAAGGTGGTGCAGGCACTCGTGCTCGCCATGTTCTACGACCTCAGCGGAGTGGTAAGCCGCCTGAAGGCTGCCGCCGAGGGCCACAGCCCGCGCGCCGAGGCCATCTTCACCGACTTCATAAGGCTCGTGGAGGCCCACTTCAGGAGCGAGCGGCGCGTGGCGTGGTATGCCGCGCAGATGTGCATCACGCCCAAGTACCTGGCCGAGACCGTGAGGCAGGTGAGCCGCCGCACGCCCAACGAGTGGATAGACAACTACGTGACCCTGGAGCTCAGGCTGATGCTGAAGAACTCGAGCAAGAGCATAAAGGAGATAGCCACGGAGATGAACTTCCCCAACCAGTCGTTCCTCGGCAAGTACTTCAGGGAGCACGTGGGCCTCTCGCCCTCGGCCTACCGCCGCTCCAACGCGAGGTGACCCGCCGCCATGCGGCAATAAAGGAAAGGCAAAAGGCTGCGCCCACAGTGCGTGTGGGCGCAGCCTTTTGCCTTTCCGGCTTTCCGGCCTTTCACTTTTTTGCGAAGCGTTCCGCCTGCGAGCGTATAAGCTCGGCGTCGTCGAAGTAGTTTATGCGCATGGCGCGGCGCACCTCGTCCATGGTCTGGGCGGCCACGGCGCGGGCGCTCTCGGTGCCGGCCTTCAGTATGTCGTAAATGCCGGGTATGTCCTGCTCCCACTCGTGGCGGCGGCGGCGCATTGGCTCGAGCATCTTCTCGAGCACGGCATAGAGGAACTTCTTGCACTTCATGTCGCCCAGGCCGCCCCGGCGGTAGTGGTCCTTAAGCTCGTCGAGGCAGGCGTACTCGGGCCACAGCTCGGCAAAGTCGGCATCGGTGCAGAAAGCGTCGAGGTAGGTAAACACGGCGTTGCCCTCCACGGTGCCTGGGTCGCTCACGTTGAGGTGGTTAGGGTCGGTGTACATGGAGCGCACCTTCTGCCACACCTCGTCGGCCGAGTCGCTGAGGTAGATGCAGTTGCCCAGGCTCTTGCTCATCTTCTCCTTGCCGTCGGTGCCGGGCAGGCGGCGCGCCGTGGCGTTCTCGGGCAGCATTATCTCTGGCTCCACGAGCACCGGGCCGTAGGTTTGGTTGAAGCGGCGCACAAGCTCGCGCGCCACCTCGAGCATGGGTTCCTGGTCTTCGCCGGCCGGCACGGTGGTGGCCTTGAAGAGCGTTATGTCGGCAGCCTGGCTCACGGGGTAGCAGAAGAAGCCGAGCGGTATGTTGGCCTCGAAGTTGCGCATCTTTATCTCGGTCTTCACCGTTGGGTTGCGCTGCACGCGCGACACGGTGATGAGGTTCATCAGGTAGGTGGTAAGCTCGGCCAGCTCCGCTATCTGGCTCTGCACGAAGAGCGTGCACTTCTGCGGGTCGAGGCCCGCAGCGAGGTAGTCGAGCGCCACCTCTATTATGTTCTGCCTTATCTTCTCGGGGTTGTCGGCGTTGTCGGTAAGGGCCTGCACGTCGGCCATAAACACGAACATGCGGTCATACGCGCCCTCCTCCTGCAACTGCACGCGGCGGCGCAGCGAGCCTACGTAGTGGCCCAGGTGGAGCTTGCCCGTGGGGCGGTCGCCAGTAAGTATAACTTTTCCCATATTGCTGAGTTTTTATGTTGTTGTGACTGCAAAGGTAGCACAAATTATCCGGAATCGGGCATCTTTGCCCCATTGTTTTGGGGGCGGGGCCGCAGGGGCCTCCCGCCGGCGGTCCCTGCGAGCCGGTGGCCGCCGGCGGGCGGCGGGGGTAACATTTCCTTACAAAAAGGCGGCCGTCACGCCATGCTGGCCGCACCGCCCAGCGAAACGGGCCGTTTCGCTGGGCGAAACAGGCTGTCTTGCAAGATGAAGCGGGCCGTTTTGCTGGGCAAAACGGCCCGCTTTGCCAATCCGCTGACAGTCAGCGGATTGCATGGCCATGCCCTTTCCTTTCCGTTTTCCTTACACTTCCGCCCCGTCTCCATGTGGCCGGGCGGCGCGTTCCTCAGCCGAACCGCACATGCTGTACGCGGGCTCGGGGCTTGCCTATCCAGCACCCGCACAGCAACGGGCAGGCGGGGCAGCCAACGGTTAACCTAAGTTAAACTGGGGGGGGGTGGCGCTATCAATTGATAAATTTTGTATATTTGCGCCATGGACGCCCTGCTTGCCCGGAGCCGACGCTTTGCGGAAGCTGCGCAGCGCGCCCAAGCGGCAACCGCTTAAGGTACATCCAACTGCCAAGGGCGGTAGCTGCGCTGACATTCAACAAAAAAAACTGCGATGGTTACATTCATGGCAAGCAACGACAGCAGCCGCATGAAACGGGCGGCAATGGCCATGGCCGCCGGCGCAGCTGCCGTGGCACTGGCCTCGTGCAGCGTTGGCAGCCTTGCAAGGGAAGAGCTGGCGAGGCATGACGCCGTGGTGATAATGGCCGACGGCGCCAGGCTGAGGGGCAAGGCCCTGCTGCCCGACTGCCGCGCGCACCGCTTCACCCTGGCCACCACCGACGGGAGCAGGCTCAGGCTGAGCCCCGACAGCGTGGGCATGATGGTGTTCGGCGGCCAAGGCGGGGGCGGGGCTACGTTCATCTGCGCCCCATACAAGGACCGGGGCGGCAGCCTGCAACCCGCCTCGTGGATGGTGTGCCTCGGCAGCGGGCCCCACCTGCGCATAGCCATGCTGGCGGCCAGCTGGCACTACGACCGCGACGGAAGACTCACCTCGGTGAGCTTCGCCGACGGCGATGCCTACATAATAGGGCTGAAAGACGGCGCCGAGGGCCGTTACCTCACCACCTGCGGCAGGCCCGGGGCTGTGGTGGGCAGGGCGCTGCGCGGCTTCCTCAGCGACGACCCGCAGCTGTGCCGCGACATTGAGGAGGGCGAGGTGGGCGCGCTCGACTTCGCCGAGATTTGCCGGCGCTACACCCCCCGCGCCAACCATGGCTACGACGTGCGCATGGCCTTGCGCAGCAACCGCCAACAAACGGCGGGGAAAGGGGGCCCGTCATGACGCCCCGGCGCCTGCTGCTGATGGCCGCAATGGCCTGCTGCGCCGCCACCGGGCTGCGGGCGCAGCAGTGGGAGTGGTCGCAATACTCGGTGGCAATGAGCTACGAGAGCTTTGGCGGCACTTACGAAAAGGGCGGATACACCATTGCCGCAGACATGGACGTGCACTGGCGCAGCCCGCTGTACGCCTCGGTGGTGGCGGGGATGTCGCGCTACGAAGGCTCGACCACGGTGGAGACTGACTTCGGCGGACTGCCCTACACGGACAACCTCGCCGACAGCAAGACGCAGATTCAGCTGGCCATCGGCCCGTGCCTCGACTTGCTGAGCAACAACATCGACCGCTTCTACCTCGCCCTCTACGCCGGCTATGCCTTCGTGAAATACTCCCACGCCTACTACGAGGGCAAGCAGAGGCTTGAGCCTGACGACGACAACAGCGGCCTGATGGCCATGGCCCGGCTGGGCTACGAGCACCAAGTGGGCCGCTCGGTGGCGCTGGGCCTGTTTGCGCAGGCCGCCTACGCGGGCAAGGAGCTCAACTGGGGCGTGGGCGTGCGCGTAGGCTTCCGCACGAGCGACTTCCGCACGAGAAGGATTCCTGCCTCCGAATGATTGACAAAAAGATAAGTAATGCCCATGAAAACCAACATTATCAAGCAAGCGGCCGCCTGCGCGGCGGCCATGGCCATGGCCTCGTGCCAGGTGGTAACCACGTCGATAGAGCTGTCGCGCGAGGTAAAGCGCTTTCCCGTGGTGGCATCGCTCACCGACGGCACCACCGTGAGGGGCGAGGCAAAGCTGCCCAACGTGGGGACAAAGGACGTGACCATACGCGACTCGCTCGGCCAGAAGCGCGAGATTGACTCGGAGGACATAGCCTCGCTGATGGCCTGGAACGAAAAGGCGCCCGACGCCAAGCACCTCTTCGTTTACTACGACAAGCTGTGGATGGCCGTGGCGGGGGCCGGCGACCACCTCATGGTGTTCGCACGGAGCACCGACTATTACATCGACAAGGGCGGCACGCTCACCGTGAAGGGCGCACACTTTACCTACTATGCGGCCAAGCCGGGCGACACCGAGCCCACGCTGCTATTCAAGGGGGCCCCAACGAAGAAGAAAAGGAGGGATTTCTGGATAGAATACTTGGCCGATGACCCCGCGCTGTGCGACAAGATTGCAGCAGAGGAGATTGACCCCTTCGACTTCGATGCCATCTGCGCCGAATACAAGCCCACCGAAGGCCGGTAGCTCCCACGGCACGGCGCAACCGGCGGGGGCGCAGGGCCGTGGCGCGCCGTCACTCTTCCGACGGCCACAGCGGCAGCTGGCCGTCACCCAGCAGATTGAACGTGCGCCGATGGAATGGGGTGATTCCGTAGGTTTTTATCGCATTTCGGTGCTTTTTCGTCGGGTAGCCCTTGTTGCCATGCCAGTCGTACTGGGGGTATTCAAGGGCCAAGGCTTCTATGTATTCGTCGCGATAGGTCTTGGCAAGAATGCTGGCGGCAGCTATCGAAAGGTACTTGCCGTCACCTTTTATTATGGTGGCATACGGCAGGTTGCGGTAGGGCTTGAAGCGGTTGCCGTCTACAATCACTGCCTCGGGCCTCACGGCGAGGGCGTCGAGGGCGCGGTGCATGGCCAGGATGCTGGCGTTGAGGATGTTGATGCGGTCTATCTCTTCGGGCGTAACCACGCCCAAGGCCCAGGCCACGGCATCGCGCTCTATCACCTCGCGCAGCTCGCGGCGGCGGCGGGCAGTGAGCTGCTTCGAGTCGTTGAGGTAGGCGTTATGGTAGTCGGGCGGCAGAATCACCGCTGCGGCATACACGCTGCCGGCAAGGCAGCCGCGCCCGGCCTCGTCGCAACCGGCCTCTATCAGGCCTTCGTGGTAATGGTTTGCAAGCATGGCTGAATTGCTAAAGGGTGTTAATGGTTATGGATTGTTAACTGTATTATTTTCGTTTTGAACTGTTTGTGCACAAAAAGCAGGTTACTTTGCAGCAGAAAGCAATGCAATAAACCGCAAAAAACCACAAAGATGAAAAAGGAACTGACACTCAACGCCAACGCCTGCCAAGGGCAGGCCCCTACTTCAATGGCCACCATGGCCGCAAAGGCCGTGCAAAGGCTGATTGCCCCCGTTGCCAACTATTACTCGAGCGTGCTCGGCACAAAGGTGAGCACAAGGCAGGCCCTGCTGCTGACAAACGCGCAAGCGGCTTTCGTGATGGCCGTGTTCCCGTCCGACTGCCACATTGCCCTGCGGGCGGTGTGCGTATGCTGGCTGGCCTCGGCGCTGCTGAAGTGCCGCCGTGCGGGCATCAGAACATCTTGCTGACGCGGCGCACACCCTCCACGAGGGCATCCACTTCTTCCTTGGTGTTGTAGAGCGCGAACGATGCGCGGACAGTGCCGAGTATGCCGAGGCGGTCCATAAGCGGCTGTGCGCAGTGGTGGCCGGTGCGCACGGCTATGCCGAGGCGGTCGAGCAGCGTGCCCATGTCAAGGTGGTGGATGTTGCCCACAAGGAACGAAACCACAGCGTCCTTGTGCTCCGACTCGCCAAAAAGCCTGATTCCATCGACCGTGCGAAGCTGCTCCATGCAGTAGTTAGTAAGCTCGCGCTCGTGCTCGGCGATGGAGTCGAGCCCCAGGCCTTCGATGTATTCAATGGCCTTGGCCAGCCCGTGGGTGGCCACGTAGTCGGGCGTGCCGGCCTCAAACTTGAACGGCAGCTTCTCGAACACTGTCTTCTCGAAGCTCACGCTCTCTATCATCTCGCCGCCACCCTGGTAGGGCGGCAGGCGGTTGAGCCACTCTTCCTTGCCGTAAAGCACGCCGATGCCGGTGGGACCGTACATTTTGTGGCCACTAAGCACGAAAAAGTCGCAATCCATCGAGCGCACGTCTACCTTGAAGTGGGGCGCGCTTTGGGCTCCGTCCACCAACACTGGCACCCCGTGGGCATGGGCAATGCGTATTATCTCGTCCACGGGGTTCACCGTGCCGAGCACGTTGCTCACGTGGGCAATGCTCACTATTTTGGTCCTTTCGGTAAACAAACCCTCGATTTCATCGAGACGGAGGTCGCCCCGGTCGTCCATGGGGATTACCTTCAGGGCTATGCCCCGGCGGGCTGCCTGGAGCTGCCACGGCACGATGTTGGAGTGGTGCTCCATGACGCTGACTATCACTTCGTCGCCCGGCTGCATGAAGGCGTCGCAGAACGAAGATGCCACGAGGTTGATGCTCTCCGTTGTGCCGCGGGTGAAGATTATCTCGTTCGTGCTTGCGGCACCTATGAAGCGGCGCACGGCCTCGCGCGCCTCCTCGTGAAGCTCGGTGGCGCGCTGCGAGAGGTAATGCACCCCCCGGTGTACGTTGGCGTTGGCATTCAGGTATTCTTCGCGCATGGCATCGAGCACGCAGAGCGGTTTCTGGGTGGTGGCGGCGTTGTCGAGGTAGACAAGCGGCTTGCCATAGACTGTGCGCGAGAGGATGGGAAAGTCCTGGCGGACGGCATTAAGATCGTACATATCTTTGTTTTTATGGGAGTAATGGGAGGACTGGGAGTAATGGGAGAACTGGGAAAGCTGGGCGGACGCCCCTTACTTGCAGAGCTTGCAGCCCTCGCACTTGCTCAGCTCGCCGCGGAAACGCTTCTCCACGAGGTAGTGAAGGCGGTCGCGCAGCGGCGCGAGCTGCATCTGGTCAATTACCTCATTGATGAAAGCGAACTCAAGCAAGAGCTTGGCCTCCTTCAAGGGTATGCCCCGCTGGCGCATATAAAAGAGCGCGGCATCGTTGAGCTGGCCCACGGTGGACCCGTGGGAGCACTTAACGTCGTCGGCATAAATCTCAAGCATGGGCTGCGTGAACATTCGTGCCTCGCGCGTGGCACAAAGGTTCTGGTTGGTTTCCTGCGACACGGTGTGCTGCGCTCCGTGGCGCACGAGCACACGCCCGGCAAAGGCTCCGGTGGCCTGCCCGTCGAGCACATACTTGTAAAGCTCGCGGCTCGTGCAACGAGGCACACGGTGGTCGATGAGCGTATTGTTGTCCACGTGCTGCTGCTTGTCGGCTATCACGCAGCCGCAGAGGTTGCACTCCGCCCCCTCGCCGCAGAAGGCGAGGTCGGTCTTGTTGCGGGTGATGCCGTTGTGGAGCGTAATGATGTTGTGGTTTACGCGGCTGCCGGCCTGCTGCTCTATGTAAAGGTTGCTCACGCGGGTGTTCTTGGCGTGTGTCTCTTCAAGGCAGTAGAGGTCGAGGGCGGCGTTGTCGCCTACGTAAGCCTCGATGACCTGCGTGGTGAGGAAGCGGCGGTCGTCGGCCGCATGGTCGCAGAAGAGCAGCTTTATCTCGGCCTCCGGCTCAACGATGATGAGCACACGGCGGTTGGCCATGAGGTCTACGTCGGAGCGCAGGATGTTGATTACCTGGACGGCGCGGTCGACCTTGACGCCCCGCGGCACGTAGACGAGCAGGCCGTCCTGCGCGAGCATGGTGTTGAGCGCGGTGACGGCATCGCCCGAAGTAGAGGCAATACGCGAGTAATACTTTTCGATGAAATGGGGATTTTTTGCGGCTTCGTCGGCCAAAGAGCCAATAACGACACCCTCGGGCAAATGGCCCTTGGGCTGCAATTTGGAGTAAAAGGCATCGTTGACGACAAAGTAAAGCGACGTGCTGAGGTTAGGCACATCGCAGCGGAAAGCCTCGTAGGGGTCGACGGGGATTTCCAACCGGTTGAGGTTTAGCCCATAGTCGGGGGCGAACAAGGCCGCCATGTCGGTGTACTTGTAGCGTTCCACCTTGCGGGTGGGGAAGCCCAAGCGGCGGAAGTCTTCGAAAGCGGCATCGCGCACGGCGTTCATGACGTCGGCGCCATGGCCCAGAATCATGTCGCGGCAAGAGGAATAAAGCTCCAAATACTGCGCGGCAGAGTCGTTGACGGTGTGTTTTGCCATATCTGTGCCAACCATGTCAGTCCTCCCCTACCTCTGCTTTTATCCAGTCGAAGCCGCGCTCCTCTATCTCGTGGGCAAGCTCCGGGCCGGCGGTCTTCACTATGCGCCCATGGTAGAGCACGTGGATTACGTCGGGCTTGAGTATGTCGAGCAGGCGCTGGTAGTGGGTTATGACTATGCAGCTCGTCTCCGGCGTCTTCAGCTTGTTCACTCCCTCGGCCACGATGCGCAGCGCATCGACATCGAGTCCGGAGTCGGTCTCGTCGAGAATCGACAACCTTGGCTCAAGCATTGCCATCTGGAAGATTTCGTTGCGTTTCTTCTCGCCGCCGCTGAAGCCCTCGTTCACCGAGCGGTTGGCCAATTTGCTGTCAAGCTCCACCACCTTGCGCTTCTCGCGCATCAGCTTCAGGAAGTCGGCGGCGCCCATCGGCTCCTTGCCCTCGTACTTGCGTTTCTCGTTGATGGCGGTACGCATGAAGTTGGTCATCGACACCCCAGGAATCTCCACCGGGTACTGGAACGAGAGGAACAAGCCCTCGTGCGCCCTGTCCTCTGGCTTCATCGCCAGCAAGTCCTTGCCGTTGAACGTGGCCGACCCGGCTGTAACCTCGTAGAGAGGGTTGCCCACGAGCACGGCGCTGAGCGTTGACTTACCCGAGCCGTTAGGCCCCATGATGGCATGGGTTTCGCCATCCTTGATGGTGAGGTTGATCCCCCTGAGTATCTCTTTGTCGCCTATCCTGGCGTGAAGGTCTTTTACTTCTAACATAACATTGATTGAATTAAGAGTTAAGAGTTAAGAATTAAGAAAACATGCCAAGTGGCACTATCATGTTCCGCACTCCCAATCATGCCGCACTTCATGCTGTTTCTTTAACTTTCAACTTATATTTTACAGTTTTCCAACTTTCAACTTCCATCACCCCACGGTGCCTTCGAGCGAGACGCTGAGCAGTTTCTGGGCCTCTACGGCAAACTCCATGGGCAACTTCTGGAGCACTTCCTTGGCGTAGCCGTTCACGATTAGGCCCACGGCCTGCTCCGTGGGAATGCCGCGCTGGTTGCAGTAGAAGAGCTGTTCCTCGCTGATTTTGCTCGTGGTGGCCTCGTGCTCCACCACTGCTGTGTCGTTATGTATGTCCATATAAGGGAAAGTGTGGGCGCCGCAATCGCTGCCAAGCAGCAGCGAGTCGCACGATGAATAGTTGCGCGCACCATCGGCCCCGGGAGCCACGCGCACCAACCCGCGGTAAGAGTTCTGGCTCTTGCCTGCGGAAATGCCCTTGCTTATTATGGTGCTCTTGGTGTTTCGCCCGAGGTGAATCATCTTTGTGCCTGTGTCGGCCTCTTGGTGATTGTTGGTCACGGCCACGCTGTAGAACTCCGCCACGGAGTTGTCGCCGCGCAATACGCACGACGGATACTTCCACGTGATGGCCGACCCGGTCTCCACTTGCGTCCACGACAGTTTGCTGCCCTCGCCGCGCAGTTCGCCGCGCTTGGTAACGAGGTTGAGCACGCCGCCGCGCCCCTGCTCGTCGCCGGGATACCAGTTCTGCACGGTAGAGTACTTCACTTCGGCCCTGTCCATCACCACTATCTCCACAACGGCGGCGTGGAGCTGGTTCTCATCGCGCATCGGGGCGGTGCATCCCTCAAGGTAAGATACGTAAGAGTCGTCGTCGGCCACGATGAGAGTGCGCTCAAACTGCCCCGTGTTCCGGGCGTTGATGCGGAAATACGAGCTAAGCTCCATGGGGCAGCGCACCCCCTTGGGGATGTATACGAACGACCCGTCGCTGAACACGGCACTGTTGAGGGCTGCAAAGAAGTTGTCGCGATACGGCACCACGGTGCCAAGGTAACGGCGAACGAGGTCGGGATGAAGCTTTATGGCGTCGCCGATGGAACAGAACACGATTCCTTTCTCTGCCAGCTTTTCCTTGAACGTTGTCTTGACGGACACCGAATCCATTATCGCATCCACGGCCACGCCGCTCAAGGCGAGGCGTTCCTCAAGGGGAATGCCCAGCTTGTCGAACGTCTTCATAAGCTCCGGGTCTATCTCCTTCTTATCCTCTTTCTTCCTCGCCAACGGGTCGGCATAATAAGAAATGTCCTGATAGTCAATCTCCGGCACATGGACATGACCCCATGCTGGCTGCTCCATGCCCTGCCAGTGGCGGAAAGCCTTCAGGCGGAAGTCGAGCATCCACTCGGGTTCGCCTTTCTTCTGCGATATGAGACGCACAACGTCCTCATCCAGACCCTTGTCTATTATCTCAGTGTGTACGTCGGTAGTGAAGCCGTACTCATATTTCTGCTCGGCCACCTGACGCACAAACTCATTCTGCTTCATGTCTGTTGTCTCCATCTGCAATCTATCCTTGCCCGAGCCTACGCATACCGGCACAGGCTCATACGGACTGCAAAGTTACAAAAAAACGACCTACATACAAGCGTTTCATTTGAAAAATGAATCGCGGCCGCCTCCAACCTACCCTCGAAGCCACACCACAGCGACAATGCGGAACGCAGCACTTCCATGCCGAAGCAGGCCCCGTCACTCCACGACCCACTCGCTGATGCCGCGCGTGGCCGACGAGAAGGCCACGCCTATGCGGTACACC